>NZ_JBVHJO010000018.1:0-132314 GCF_055559995.1 Streptomyces sp. NPDC023541 | reverse complement strand
GCCGCCCACGACCTGACATCACCACGATCCCCACCCATAACCAGCCCAACGAGAAGCCTGGCCACCAGTCACACCAAACGCCGTTGCAGTACTAGAACGCCCCTACGGGGCCATGGCCAGCCGGGAGCCGACACGGAAGCGTACCCCCGGGCGCATGGCGGATCTTCTCGGGCCGCGCATCGTCCTCGAGCACCCCGATGAGAACGGTCAGGGTCCGGGCCTCGCCTTCGCTGATCAGCTTCAGTCTGCGGCTCGGTGGTCCCGTCGAGGAGCACGTCGTCCGGCGCGGACGGTGGCGAGCCACGACGAGACCTCCTCGCGCCGGTCGATACCGACCGAAGCGGGGGTCTGAGGGCTGGCGAAGGCCCATGCAGTTGTCCGCCGCCCAGCGAAATGCCCACCCCACGATCCGTCACCCCCCCCATTGTCAGTGGCGGCTGAGAGGATCGGAGCATCGAGTCGGTCGGAACAACCGGGGGGCGGCAATGTCCGGAAACCAGAACTACATCAATCACGTTGCTCTTGTGCTGGATGCCAGTTCGTCCATGTCACACCTGAGCGGAAAGGTCGTCGAGGTCGCCGATCAGCAGATCGCCTACCTGGCGCGCCGGTCGCAGGAACTGGATCAGGAAACCCGTGTCACGGTGTACGTCTTCTCGAACAAGGTCGAGTGCGTCATCTACGACAAGGACGTGCTGCGCATGCCGTCCCTCAAGCAGATGTACCGGGCCGGTGGAATGACCGCCCTGCTGGCCGCCACTTTGAAATCACAGCGGGAACTGGCGCAGACGGCACAGCTCTACGGCGACCACAGCTTCCTCACTTTCGTGCTGACCGACGGGCAGGAGAACGCAAGTCACCGCTGCCCGGACGCCCCTGCCCGGGACCCTCGTGAACTGGTGCAGGCCGTGGCTACGATGATCGAGACGCAGGAGGACAACTGGACGCTGGCCGTCCTCGTGCCGGACCAGATGGGCAAGCGCGAGGCCATGCAGTGCGGTTTCCCGAAGGACAACATCGCCGTTTGGGATGCCACGAGCACACAGGGTCTGGAGGAAGCCGGACAAGCCATCCTGAAGGCCACCGAGAACTTCATGGTGGGCCGCAGCAAGGGAATTCGTGGATCGCGGGCGGTGTTCTCCATAGGGGCGGAGGCGGTCAACAAGAAGTCCATTGCGGCGGCCGGTCTCACCCCGGTCGATCCGTCGCTTTACCATCTGATTCCCGTGGCCCGGGAAGCAGCCATCCGGGACTGGGTCGTGGAAAGCGGACACACCTACCGCACCGGTTGCGCCTATTACCAGCTGAGCAAGTCTGAAAAGATTCAGGCGCGGAAGCAGATCGCGGTACTGGAGAAGAAGACCGATCAGGTCTACACGGGCCCGGAGGCCCGAGCCCTGCTCGGGCTGCCGGACACGGAAGTCCGCGTCAGGCCGGACCACAACGACGAGTTCACCATCTTCGTACAGAGCACCAGCGTGAACCGGAAGCTCGCGCTGCAGACGCGGCTTCTGCTCATGGTCTGACGCCTCGGGAGCCCCGCGGAGCCGGCCGGCGGGGTCGCCCTTTCTGCCAGCAGCTCTGAGGGGACGTTACGTTGTTGCTTTCGAGGGCCGCGTATGGGGCCGCTTCATTGCCGGTCAGCTGCGGAAGCGAGCTCCGCTCCGGATGCCGTGCGGTCCGGGTCGCCGCACGCTGGGATGTATGGCTGACCAGACGGAGATCGTGATCCACCCCGTGTCGCCGTGAAGCAGGCGCAAGGTCACCGTGCACGCCTTGGGCGTGCACACGGACCTCGGCCGGGCGTCCACGGCCGGGGAGGTGTCGGAGTTCCTGCGCCGGGCCGGGCTGGAGGATGCGGACCTGTCCGAGGACGGGCCGATCCGGTGGGCGGGCGGCGGCCCCGAGGTGTGGATCGGCGGCATCTGACCAGCCGGACACCGGGCACGTGATGCTCATGGGTGGGGCGGGCTTCCCTGCCGCGGATGCTGCCAGGCCGAGCCTTTGTATCAGGTGTACAGGCGGCTGTTGGAGCCCCCGGCCGCCAGGTAGCGGGAGTAGCGGCTGTTCCCGGGGGCGGCTCGGCGCCGACGGCCGATTTCCCGTCCCCGGCCGGGGTGCCAGCGGGTAGGGCGAAGGTGACCGCGGTGCGGTTCTTTGCGCAGGTGCGCTCCAGCACGTTAATCCTGCTCCTGACGCTGCGGGGACGGGGAGTGCGCTCATCCTCGGCACCAACCCCGACCTCGTGACGCATCCGCACCGGCCACCACTCACCCTTCCGCCACAATCCGTAGCCGAAATGGTGCGAGATGTGACTCGGCGTGTCAGCGTGGCGGAGGAAGTACCACCCCACGCATCAAGGAGTCGCCGTCATGGGCGGTATGCAGGACAAGCGCCAGGAACCGGGCAAGGGCCGCGAGGAACAGCAGCGCCCCCAGCACCCGCAGCGCCCCGGTAAGGACCCGGTCCACCCCGAGCCCGCCACCCCTTCCCGTGGCGGACAGCGCCCTGAGGAGATGGAGCGGCGCCGCGAGGAGGACCTGCGCCGCGACGAGCACGACCTGCGCGAGGATTTCTGACTCAAGCAGCACCCACGCACGCAGAGCCCGGCCAGGCGCCCGTAGTCACCCCGGCCGGGCTCTGTTCATGCCACCGCCCGGCCCACCACAGCCCGCCCGCGGACTGTTCCGACGCCGCCGAGTAGGTCGCGCAGTACAACACCCGGACGGATGGAGGGCTGGGTGACTCTGTTCACGAAAATGGGTTCTGGCTCAACTTCTGCGGAGCTGCGCCGTGCGCGCTCGGGCCCGCGTCGAGCCAAAGCACTGACCTGCTGGTCCTCGTTGTTCCGCGTCCCGGAGTACGGAGCGTCGAGCCGTCACCACAGAAGTTGAGCCAGAACCCCTTTCCGCCTACAAAGCCACCCCTGACGATGACCACCTGAGGGCGCTGACCAGACTCCTGCTCGACGCCGACGAAACCATCGGCGCGCCCGGCATCGCCCGCCCGGGACACTGCGCCCACTGCGGTGGGAGTGGCCAGGGTCGGCCGCTGTGGGCGCGCCCGGCTCTGGGCAAGCTGAGCCTGGGCAAGCCCTTTCGACACAGGCTTGCCCAGATGGTCGTACGCGCGACGCCCAGGGGAAGCGGTTCGTGGTGAGAGTCGGAGATGGTGGCTGGCTGGGCGCCCCGCGCGCGGAGCCGGGTGGAGTTGGGTCGTTACCGCCGACCGACAGAGATCGTTTGTACCTCGCCGGACTGGTTGGCTTCGAGGAAGAGGGGCGGTCCACGAGCGCTGCGCGTATGGAGGAGGACGAGTGGAGGGCGTTCGTTCTGGAGGGGACGCGGACGGCCAAGCTGGCCACGAAGCGTGCGGACTAGCGAGCTATTCCGTGGCGTCGGCGGCCGTGCGGTGAAGAAGGTGCTTGTCGAGGACGATGATGTTGCTGCTCAGGACGGCGCCGTGGAGGTCCGAGAGGTTTCCGTCGAGGTGGATGGTCCTTCCCTCCGTACGGTAGGTGCCCGTGTTAACGCCGATCTTGAACGCGGGGCAATTGTCCAGGTTGCAGATCACGTTGTTGATCTGCTCGAAACGCCCGTCCGCGGTGAAGGTCAGCTTCTGGATGTAGAAGGTGATTCCCGGGCGGTTCCTGTCGACGGCCTCAGTCCACTGCCCTGTCAGCCGGGCTTGGTCTGCTACCGGGGTGTCAGCCCCCGCCACCTGGGCGGCAGCGGAGCCACTGGTGGCTGTGATGGCGGCCAGGAGCAGAAGTGCGGTGCCTAATGCTGACTGGATCGTCGTCCTCATCTGCGCGCTCATTCCTTGTTCGTCGGTCCGTGGTTCGTGGAGGATGCAGCAGGGGCGGCATGCGTGACGGGGTGGCAACACCCTCGCTGCGGCGAATGCCGTTGGACAGCCTCCGTGGTGCGTGCTGTCGGCGTTGGCGTGCCCGACCGTATCTGTTCACATGGCGCCCGCGTTCCACCGCGACAGGGACCGTCTCGTTTCGGCTGCCTCGCAGACGCGGTGAACACTCGACGCCAACCGCAGGGGACAGAGGAACCGGACCCCTTCCGCTCCCCGGCGTGGGGCACACGGGCGGACGCTGATTGGCCGAGAGTCGCAAGGCGTACGGCACACATGGCGTCGGCGGGGAGCACTCGGCGGCGAGGACCGCTACGCGACGACCCAGGCCGGTCACGCGTGGCGGAGGCGCCCCGTGTCGGCGGGGAGCATCTGCGTTGCGGTGAAGTGATGTGGAAGTGAAGGCTGACTGTGAACGCCTGCCGCGGCCAGGTGTCAGAACGGTGTGCCGGTGCCCGTGGTCTCCTGCGCCACGGTCCACACCAGCTGCTGGAAGGCGGGCACCGGGACGCAGCGCGGGCCCGCCGGCGCGAACGGCCCGGCCCGCAGGAACGCGAGGTAACAGCGCCCGCAGGTGAATGCCGCCTCCCACACCGCGAACAGCCCGGGGAAGGCCGCCGTCTGCGCCCGGAACCGCTTCCCGGCCGCCCGCCGCGCCAGCACGCGGCGGAGCAGTACGACCACGGCGCCGACCAGGGCGGGCAGGCCCGCCACACCCCAGAAGATCAAAGCGTTGCGCCCCGCGCCGGGCTCGCCGCCGGCCAGCAGCGGCAGCGTCATCAGGGCCACGACCACCGGCACGGCCCAGAGCACGGCCAGCGCGCAGCCGCCCTGCTGCTGTTCCAGGACCGGCCGGGGCGGCGGCGCCAGTTGCTGGGCCAGCAGGGTGCTCGACACCCCCGACGTGTGCACGGTCGAACGGCCGAAGACCGCAACCGACCCTCCGCCTGGCACGAAGCCGGTACCTGAGGAGTAGCCGGCCGACACCCCCGCATAGGTCCCGGTCTGCTCCTCGTAGACGGCGCGCACGCTGCGCACTTGGTCGATCGTTCCGCACTGCGGGCAGCTCGTGCCGTTCATGATTCCCGTTCCCTCCCGCTTCCCATAGTTGTGATCATCACACGTCCGCGCGGCGTCACCTTCCGGGCGGTGAGCACGGCGATCAGGTCGCGGACGCGATCGCGGCACAGGGGGAAGCCCGATCTGCGCTGATCACGTCGTGTCCCGGCCGGGCGGCAACGCCGCGGTCGGTGGAGGCTCTTACGATGAGCCGACCACCATCCGAAGGAGGGAACCGCATGCGCTGGAACATATCGATCTACATACCTACTGAGGAGCAGAACCGGAATCCCGAGACCGACGGACACCACGACGCGGAGCGGACCCTCGCCTACTGGTCGACGACCGGCACCCTGGGCTGGCTGCGAGAGCTCAAGGAGCAGGGGAAGGCCAAGGAAGTACTGGCCTCGGGCTATCCACTGCGCCACATCGCGCACGCCCGTGACGTGTTGCCACTTCTGGCCGATGAAACGCGGCTCGGCATGAACGGACACCTCCATCACGCCAGCATCCGTCCCGGCGCTGTCGCGGCATGTTCCGAGGACCAGCTGCTGGTCATCGACGCCATGGACCAGTCCTGAACACCCCAGGTCGTCGCGCAGCCGGGCCGTATCGAACGACGGCTCCACCGATGTTGCCGACGAGGGTCCGGGCGCGGGCGTATCCCTTCACGGCGGCCGTCGGCGTGCCCGCACACACGGAGCCAGGAGCACCCTTGTGATCACCACGCATAAGTACGCGGCCCTCTCCGCCGTGGACATCGCCCAGCTGGTGCGGTGCGGCGCGGCGACTGCCGTGGACGTCGCCGCCGCAGCCCTCGCCTGCATCCGCGAGCGCGACACGGAACTGCGGGCGTTCACGGAGGTGTGGGCCGAGCAGGCTCTGGCGCGGGCGGCCCACGTGGACGCGCAGATCGCCCGCGGTGCCCGGCTGCCGCTTGCGGGTGCGCCGATCGGAGTCAAGGCCGGCGAAGGACCCGGCTCGCACCAGAACTCCCTCCTGGTGGCGGCCGGATGCGTGCCGGTCGGTGCCACGTCGAGGCCACGCACCGGTCAGGGCTGGCAGACGTACGGGCACACTGACCGGGGCCCCACCGTGAACCCGCTCAATCCGGCATGGTCTCCCGGGGGTTCCTCCGCAGGCTCCGCGGCCGCAGTCGCCGCCGGCCTGGTCCCTCTGGCAACCGGGTCCGACGGCGCCGGATCGATCCGCATCCCCGCCGCGTGGTGCGGCATCATCGGATTCAAGCCCACCAACGGCCTCCTGCCAGCCCGGGACCGAGCAGGGCTGAACACGCCCGGCGTCCTGTCCCGCACGGTCCCTGACGCCCTCGCCTACCTGGACGCGGTCGACACCAAGTCGTCCGAGGCGGCCGTCTCCGGCCCCACGCCTCCGCTCACAGCCGTCTGGTCAGACACTCTGGGCTACGCGGACACCGACCCCTCTGTCGCCGCCGTCGCCCGGCGCACCGCGGGCGGTCTCGTCGCTGCCGGACTGATCACTTTGCACGACGACGCCGAACTCACGCTCCTGGACCCGGCACCAGCCTGGACGGCCCTCCGCAGCGGTTCGCCCTCCCCCGACGACATTGAAACGATCGCCGTCAATGACGCACGCCTGGCCGACTGCTTCGCGCGTGCCGACCTCGTGCTCACCCCCACCACCCCGCATCCGCCGCACGGCCACGAGGGTCCCGGACCACGGATGAGCGTCGCACTGACCTGGGCGTTCAACGTCAGCGGGCACCCGGCCATCAGCCTCCCCGCCGGAACCACACCTCAGGGGCAGCCCGTCGGCCTCCAACTCGTAGCCCCGCCGCACCGCGAGCGGCAGCTCCTCGGCATCGCCGCCCGCGCACTCGCAACCCAGTAGAGCCCTTCGCCGAGCCCACTGGCAGACCGGCGGCAACGCCCATGCTTCACCGTTGCCCTGGTCGACACGTTGTTCACGGCCGGCCACTTCACCCCGGCCGCCCGGTGGGCCGCCGCGATCACCGTGACTGCGTCCGCCGACGGCGAGGCTGCCGCCCCACCCCCGGCAGCGCCGCCGCCACTTGAACAGGGCCTGCGCGCCACCCAGCACCCCACCGGCTTCGACCTCCATGAGGACGGCGAGCTCGCCCTGCGCCGGGCCCTCGAGCTCGTCAGTGGCCGACCCTTCGCCGCGATCGACCCCCAGCGCTACGCCTGGGCCGAGCCGGCCGTCCAGGAGATGGTGTCGGCGATCGCCGACGTCGCGTACGAGCTGTCCACCCGCCGCCGGGAGGCCGCCGACTTCGCCGGAGCGCTCTGGGCCGCGCACCAGGGCCTCCTTGCCGCCGAGGAGAACGAGCTCCTTCGACGACATGCTCGACGTCAAGAGGCGCCGCGCCGTCACCGCACCCTTCGGGCAGACATGGCCCGGCCCCGCACCCCGCCGCCGGAGCGCAAGCCGGCCCCGATGAAATGGCCTCCGAGTTCGTCAAGGTGTCTCGTCGAGCGCCCGCGAACACGTCTGGGCTGATCGCCGCACCTTCGGGTGCCGAAGCGTTGACCGTTGCGGGCAGGTTCGGCCCCTGCAACTACGACAACGACACCGCGACGATCTCCGCCGTCCTCCACGATCGGGAGCACCGGTTCGGCGCCCGTGTCGTCGCAGTGGGGTTCGACGCGCTGCGCCTCAGCGTCGCCGCGCCGCCGGTGAGCGAGCGGGATGCTCTCCTGGTCGCGGCCGAGCACTTTGCGTTCTGCCCGGACAACATCTGGCAGGGCAGCAGACCGACACACTGGCCGCGTACGCCGAGCAGATCACCGGTGCCCACCGCTGGGACTTCTGGTGGGACTGATCCGTCCCATACCTGGAAAACGATTACCCGTCTGGCGGGGAGCGACCTTCAAGGGCTTCACGCATGCCTGATCAGAGGCACTCGTGAACCCCCTGTCAGAACCGCCTGGCAAGATCACACGTATGACCAGCAACACCGGAACTCCCGTCCCGCTCCCAGCCAATCACCGTATCTCCGAGACGTACGCCGACTGGGCACGTACTCAGGGGCCGGGCATCGAAACAGACGCCCGCGACACACTGGAACGGGCGGGCAGCAGCCGGCACCGGGCCTGGGAGAAGCCCGGTCGGTTCGTGGACGGCGCGGAGCGCCTGGCCCGGGGCCTGCCGGCCGCCCACCTGCCCTGGTTCTGGGACACCATCGGTCATTGGATGCTGGAGACGCACCGCCGCTCCGCCGCCCGCGCCTACGCGCAGGCGCGCGCCGCCGAGCGCACCCACGCTCTGCCGGTCGATCCCGACTGGCGGCGGGCGAATCAGCTGCTGTTCGCCCGCTTCGGCGCCCTGCCCGCCAGTGAACTCAGCGGAGCGGCAGCCTGGTTGGCCGGTGTCCTCGAACCGGTCGACGCGCACCACGAGTTCGTCCGCCTGCTGAGCGCCTGGGCGGCGTCCCCCGGCGAGCTCCCCGCCGATCTGGCCCGCCGGGTCCGGGACTCGGCCCGTGCTGCCGGGCTCGGCAGCGAGGAGGAAGCCCGGGTGCTGGGCGGGGTCTTGGCCGCGGCCCGAGGCAAGGCCATACCCGACCGGCTGCTCGACGCGGCAGCCGGCCCGCTCCACGACCATCCGCCCGCCGACGAGCAGGCCACCGCCCTCCTCGACCTGTTTCCCGAGTCGAAGAACGACGCGGCTGCCTGGCTGCGTCTGCTCATCGCGTGCGGCGTTGCCGACGCGGCCGCGGCCGGGCGGATCACCCCGGAGGGCGGCCTCGGCGACTGGCTGCGCCGGTACGCCGCCGGATACTCCCACCGCACGGTCGCCGGCGGTGGGGTGACCCGCCAGCCCATGCCCGCAGAACTCTTCGACCTGGTGGGCCGGTTCGCTCCGCTGCTGCGCGCGCACGGCACCCCGGTCCGGCTGCACGAGGACCGCTACCGGTGGCCGCACCTGGACGCCGACCTCCTCGACCTCTGCCTCGCCGAGCGCGTACCCGTCCACGACCCCGGTGCTGCGATCAGCCTGGAGTTCTGGGGTGAGCACTCCCAGCGCGACCTCAAGGCACTCGCCACCGATCCGGTGTTCGGCCCCCGGCTGGAAGGCACCGTGCACGCCGGGCTCCGCACCCGCGGCGGCACTGCGATCAGCGGCACTGCCATCAGCCGGCTCCCGCACAATCCGGGCATCACGGCCGAGGTGCACGCCCGCGTCGAGAAGCTGCTGGACGCCCTGCGCGGCGGGGGACTCGCCGCCGCCGACGAGGCCGTCGACGAGCTGCACGGCCTCCTCGACCGGCCCACCGCCATCGCCCTGGACGGCATCGAGGAGGCCCTCGACGCACTCGACCTCACCGGCCCGCTGGCCCGCGCCCTGCGGGCCGGGCTCCCCGAGGAGCTGGGCTGGCCCGCCCTGGACCAGGCCCTCGCCGCGTTTCGGCCCGACGAAACCGTGCACGTCACCTGCACCTGGCCGGTGCTCACCGTGTACGGCGAGACCCGCGCCCTCGCCGTCGACCACGCCGGGCTGCGCGCAGAGCACACCCTGCAGCTGCCCGACGGCGCACTCGGCCACACCGTGCACTGGGTCGGCGGCCAGTTCCTCGTCGCCTGGAACGAGCAGCACCAGGAGAACTCTTCCAACACCGCCTACTGGTCCGACGACCCCAGCGAGAAGTTCGAACCGGAGCAGACGTACGGGCTGCGCCCCTACGGCGGCAGCATCCAGGGCGGCCTCGGCTACCAGTTCGAAACCCCGGACGGGGGCGGCCGGTTCGACGGCGAGCGCGTGCTGCGGGCCGGGGGCCGTGAGGGCATCGGCGCCCGTGACTACCAGATGACCGACGGCCACGCCTTCTGGAGCGCCACGGTGTTCAGCGAGGGGCGCGGCGGCTGGGCCCGCATCGACCCGGCCACCGGTGTTCCCACCGCCGACCGCACTCTGCCCGCCTTCCACGACCCCGACCGGTCCCCGCCCGGCACGAAGCCTTTCCCCGACCACCGGATCCTCGCCGCGCTGCCTCCCGGCGCCCCGCCCTCCCCGCTCGGCCAGGACGGCGCACTCACCGGCTGCCGGGTCGACTACCGCACCCCGTACGCGGGTCCCTCGCCCCGCGAGTTCGTGCTGCGGTCCGTCGACGGCCGTACCGCCTCCTACCGCAGCAACACCTGGGGCCGCCGCCCGTGGGGAATCCTCGCCCTGCCCGTCGACGGTGAGGACGCCGTCCTGGCCGGCGGGACCATCATCCGCAGCCACTCCGCCGCCGACAACTCGCTGCTCTGGCAGGTCCGGGGCTTCCCCGGTAGCCGCGACAGGTCCCGGAGCCGTGCCACCCTGGGCGAACTGGCCGGGCCGGTGCCGCCACCCGCCTTCTGGCACTTCCTCACCCCGCGCGACGAGCCCTCGTCCCGTGCCCTGCGAACGGTCACCGACACCGCGGTGCGCGAGCTGCTGCACCAGGGCACCGGGAGCGCCGTGCCCGGAGTGAGCGACCCGCGGGTCCGGGAGGGCGTCGAGCGCGCCGTCCGGCTCGCCGCCGACGTGCTGCGCCGCCGCCGGGAGCTGTCCCACCGGGTCGCCGTCATGCGGGCCGGGCCGGTCGTCGACCTGCCCGACCCTGCGCCGGACAACCGGCTCGTCCCGGCCCTCCACGGCCTGCTGCCCCAGTTCCGCGGCTACGAGGAACGGCAGCCGCAGCCGCAGCCCGCCCTGCTCACCTCGGTCGCCGCCGACGGCCGGTACCTGCGCGGCGAGATCGACGACGAGATACGGGTGCTCGCCCTGCCCGCGCCGCCCTCCGAGTGGGCGGTGCTGACCGGCCGGATCGATGCCGTGGCCTGGCGGACCGTCGTCGCGGCCACCCCCGACGAGCAGCGCCAGGCGCTCGCGGCACTGCTCGGCGTATGGAGCCGGCAGCCGTTCGCGGAGGCCGGCAGCTCCTGGCGAATCGGCCGGGCGCCGGAGCAGAGGATCGCCGAACTGCGCGCGGACGGTTTCGCCGTGGCCTGCGGCCCGGAGCGCAGCGGCCTCGCCCCCTTCCTCCAGCGAGCAGCCGATCCGGTGCCCGACGATGCCGAGGAGTGCGCCACGCACACCGTCGCCGCCGATGACACCACCCGGCTTCCCCGCCTGCTGGCGCTGCTCGCCGGACAGGGCCCGCTGCCGGTGCCCGAGGAGGCCGTGGACCTGTTCCGCTGGCGCACCGGGGTAGCGCGCCCGATCGCCGCCCTGGTCCTCGACGGATTCGCGGGCAGCGACGACTACGGTGCGCACCGCAAGCTGGTCCGCTCCAAGCCGTACAAGGCGGACCAGGCCACCCTCTACGCGTACGACGAGTTCCGTCGGCGGCTCGGTCCGGACGGCCGACGCACCGTGCTCGCCGCCGCTCTGCCCGGCGACCCGGCGGAGCTCTGGGCCCCTGGCGGGATGACCGCGGCCGCGGATCGCATGGCCGCGGCCTGGGCCCAGCTGCTCGGCAGTGCCCCGTACACCGATGACGGCAGCCATGCCGCTGCCCTCGCCGTGGACCACGGACTCCCGGAGAGCTGGGCCACGGCCCTGCTCACCGGCCGCCTCGAGAAACCTCTGGAGGCCGACGGCATGCAGGCTGCCGCCACCGCTGTCGCCTGGGCTCTCGCCGAGCGCCCGGTAGAAGACCCTGCGGCGCAGGGTGCACGCGTCCTGCTCGGCGGGCTCACGGACCTGCCCGCCGATCTGCTCACCGCTCTGCGCAGGCTGGCGGACCGGTCCGCCACCACCCCCGTTCCGCCGGGCCAGTACGAGACCAACCCGCTGTTCAGCGTCCCGGACCTGGTGGACGAGGTGGCGGCGGCTCTCGGTGTCAGCCGTGACGCGGCCGCCCTCCAGCTCCAGTTGCACGCTTTCGACCGCCCGGCCGACCGCATCGTCCGCCGCTGGAACTCCTGGTCCATCGATCACCACCGCGCCGTCCGCAAGGAGCTGACCGCCGCAAAGGCCCCGCGCCCCAGACCCGCCGCCCCGGCAGAAGCCCCCGCAGCGGTCCCGGCACCCGCGCACGAGCGGTTCACCCGAGCCTGGGCGGACAGTGCGGCACGGCCGGAAACGAAGGCGTGATGCTGCTGCTGCACGTCTCACGCAAATACGGCTCCGTGCCACGCAAGCAGGAAGGCAGGGTGGCGGGGGCGATGGTCGCGCGGGCCGACGCCACCGAGTGCTTGTGCCTGGGTGTGCCGCCGGCGGCTGCGCGCCCCGCCGCCGGCGCAGTTCAGAAGGAGATTCGTGACCGCTTAGCCGCTGCCGCATGACGCTCACGGCTTCGTGACGGCCTCTGGATCTCCGAGGCTGTCCGGTCAACCCTGACGATCGTCGGGGGACTGGGCTGCCGTTCGGCCAGGGCCCCGGGCCTGCGGTGTTCCTACCGTCGGCGGCATGGAATCGATCAAGCGGTACGGGTGGGGCCGACGGCTGCCGGTGGCGGTCGCGTCGGCCGGGACGGGGGCAGCGGCTGTGGTTTGGCTGGCGCCCGGCGGCACACTGGGCACGAATGAACCGGTGCACGTTACGGCGGGCCTCTCTGCGGGGGCCTACCGTGCCCTGACTGGAAGCGTGGCGGAGGGGCCGACGTGGGCCGAGACCGCCCTGGAAGCGGCGAGTGAGGGTACTTTGCTGTTCCTGGGCATGCTGCTGGCCTGGGTCGGCTGGAGCGCCCTGCGCCGCCGTGACGTGCCGGCCCTGGCCGGGGTGGCAGTGGCGGCCGCCGGGACCGTTGTCGCCTACGCACTGAGTGAGGCGATCAAACTCCTTGTCGACGAGGAACGTCCGTGTCGTGCCCTGCCAGGGATCTCGGCCCTCGCCTCGTGTCCCGAGCCGGGCGACTGGTCGTTCCCCAGCAACCATGCCACCCTGGCGGTCGGGCTGGCAGTTGGGGTGATCTTGGTGCGTCCTCGGCTCGCGGCCCTGGTGCTGCCGGTGGCGGGGCTGGCCGCCTTGTTGCGGGTGCTGGTCGGGGTGCACTACCCGCACGACGTCCTGGCGGGCGCGGCGCTCGGCGCGACGGCCGCAGTGACCGTACGCCTCCTCGTACTGCCGATTGCCGTACGGGCGGTGTCAGGTCTTCTTGTAAAGCAGCCGGTCGGACGGCACCGGGACCACGCCGGCCTCGTGCGCGACCACGGCCGCCGCGGCCCGGTTGTCGACGCCGAGGCGCGCGAGGATCGAGCTGACGTGGGCTTTCACCGTTCCCTCCGCCAGGCGCAGGCGGCGCGCGATCTGCCCGTTGGAGAACCCGCTGCCGAGGAACCCGAGCACCTCCCGCTCCCGCGCGGTCAGAGCCTCGACGCGGGCCCGGGCCGCGGAGCGGCGGTTGGCTTGGGCGCCCGCACCGTCGGCGGCGAGATGCGCGACGACCCGGGCCGCGACCTTCGGTGACAGGTAGGCGGCGCCGTCGGCAACCGCCCGGATACCGGCGATCAGTTCCTCCGGCTCGCCGGACTTGATCAGGAAGCCGGCGGCACCTTCGCTCAGGGCGCGCAGGATGTACTCGTCCTCCCCAAAGGTCGTCAGCATCACCACACCCGTTTCCGGGACGGTCCTTCGGATCTCGGCGGCGGCTTCCATACCGCCGGTCCCCGGCATCCGTATGTCGAGGACGGCCACCTGCGGGCGGTGGCGCTGGACGAGCTCCACCGCCTGGTGGCCATCGGCTGCCTCGGCGACGACGGTGATACCGGGGTCGGTGGCAAGGACTGCGCGGACGCCTGCGCGGATCATGGGCTCGTCGTCGGCGATCAGGATCCGGATCATCGAACTGCCTTCCCGGTGTAGTTGTCGGTGGAGACCAGGAGTCCGGCCCGGAAGCAGAGACGGTAGATGTCCCCCGAGCGGTCGTCGAACGGGTCGCCGGTCTGTACGTAGAACTCGCAGGCCGCATCTTGTGGTGCGGGCGCGGGTGAAGCTGGGCGACGGGTCGTCTGGCGCTCGGGCAGGTACGGCGCCACGTCCGCGCGTGGCTGACCAACGCGCAGAAGGGCGTAGTGCTGAGGGGCGAGGACCGACTGCCGTGCCGTCACGGTGTCCCACGCCCGTACCCCGCCGATGAGCAACGCGATGGTGCACAGCGGCACCAGGACGGCCGCGGCGGCAGTACGGCCCAGCCTGCGACGGGCACTGCGGTGCTCAGGAGGCAGTACGTCACCTGGACCATCGGGCTCGGCGTGTCCTGGCGGGAGCACGGATCCGGGGCGGTGCGGGAGCCTGGCCCTGACGGCGAACCCGCCGCCCTCGGGACCCGATACGAAGGTTCCACCGGCCAGTCGGACGCGTTCATCCAGGCCGATGAGACCGAAGCGGTGGCCCTCGCCGGGTACGGAGGCCCGGGGCCCAGGTGCGGGACGGGGGGCGTGGCCATGGTGGGCCGCAGACACGGAGGGCACCGGCACGTTCGTCACACTGACCTCGGTCCGTCCTTCCATGCGTCGGACGACGACGGTCGCCCGGTGCTCCGGGGCGTGCTTGGCAACGTTTGTCAGCGCCTCCTGGACGACGCGCAGCACGGCCCGCTCGACGACCAGCGGCGCGTCACCGGCCGCCGCTTCGCCTTCTACCCGCAGCCGGACGTCAAGCCCCGCCGCGGCCGCCCGGTCCACCAGGCCCTCGACTTCGGTGAGCCCAGCGCCGGGCTCGGACCCCGGAGCCAGATCCGATGGCTCGCGCAGTACACCGATCACCTCGCCGAGCCGGTCCACGGCCGCTCCCGCCCTGGTGCGGATCTCCCGGGCGGTGGCCCGGTGGCCCTCAGACAGACCAGGGGCCAGCTTCAAGGCCCCCGCGGACAGAGCGATGAGGCTGAGGTCGTGGCCCAGGAGGTCATGCATGTCCTGCGCGATCCGGGTCCGCTCGCGCAACCGGGCCTGTTCGGCGACCAGATGCTGCTCCCTCTCCAGCCTCGCGGCCCGCTCCCACCCAGCCCGAACCAGTGCCCGGTACTGGCGCAGGAACCGGCCCGCGAACCACGGCAGCATCGCCGCCACGAGCAACAACCCCACGAACTGGCTCGCCCAGCCCAACCATGCCGGCACCATGAGAACAGCCACCACGGCGGCCGCGAGCACTCCGGCCAAGGCCGCCCCCGTGCTGCGGTTCCGCCCCGGCTGCCAGCCCGCGAGGAAGGCGCAGACCGCCGCCGGTATGCCCCACCACAGGGTGGCGACACCGGTGCCAACAGCCGCCACCGCCCCGATGAAGAGACCTGCGGACAGTACCGGTGCCGGCACCCGGGCCTTGATGATCACTGTTCTCACGCACGCGACCCTACGGAACTCCACCGCCCCGCGGCACTGCCGAAAGTCCACTACCGCAGGCCCGGGATCTCATGCCCTTGCCGAGCAGGCCGGATCAAGGACTTCTTGACGTGACACGCCCTGCCGAAAGCGACGCCCCGGTTTGCGCGGTCCGGCATCCGTACGCCGCCCTGGCTCGCGCTACGAGGCGACCGCCAGGGTCGCAACCCTTGACGAATGGCTTCGACCGAGGTGGCTTTCCCGTTCTCGGTCACCAGTCCCGGCCGGCGGTCAGCTCCTCCGCCGAGGGACGAACGGCGACCCCAGCTCAGCCCACGCGGGGAAGAACCACTGGGGCGACGTCTCGTGGACTTGGCACTTGGTGGCCGGTCCTGGCTGCGGCGGCTTCGGCGAGCCGGCGGTCCACGTGCGTCATGGCCGGGGTCGGCTGTGGGAGTGGTCCGGCGGCTGATCGAGAAGCTGGCCGCAAGCGGCGGCCCGGCCGCCGCCGACACGGTGGCGGCAGCGGGCGCTGGCTGGGAGCGGGGAGGAGCTGTGTGGGCCGCCCGTCCGTCGTGCCGGTAGCCGTTGGAGAACGCCGGCGCCTGACACGCGGGACACCGCCAGGCCAGGAGCCGGTTGTGCTGGTCGCACAGGCAGGTGTGGGGGAGGCGCCAGTTACCCTGCCAGGCCGGAAGGTGGGCAGTGTCGGTCAGGCAGTCGGGACGTAGCGGCTGAAGGCGGTGAGTGATGAGGAGCCGCGCCCGGGATCGTCGTCGTGACCACGACCAGCCTCAGCCAGGGCGCTCCATCCCTGCCCACGGGACCACCATAGGGGCCAAGGCAAGCCGAAATCCCGTGGAGCCCACCTGCATGGCGTGGAATGATCTTGGCGACTGCTGACGAAAGGGAAGGCTGAAAACGTGTACGTACCGTCATCTGCACGAGCTCTCGATGATGACGAGCGTGAGCTCGTGGAGCTGGCACGCCGCACCATAGACGCGCATACGGACGCCGGGCCCGACGAAGACGGGATCCACACGATGGGGGCTGCGGTCATGGCCGCCGACTACCGGATGTTCGCCGGCGTGAACGTCTACCACTTCACCGGCGGACCTTGCGCCGAACTCGTGGCTCTGGGAGCCGCACGAGCCCAGGGCGCCCGCCAGATGCGCTGCATCGTTGCCGTGGGAAACCACGGGCGGGGGGTCATCGGCCCGTGCGGGCGCGATCGGCAGGTCTTCGTGGACTACTACCCCACCATGCGTGTCATCGTGCCCACGCCCGCGGGGCCCAGGTCCGTTCTCGCCGCCGACCTCATGCCGCTGACTCAGCGATGGACCCCGGAAGGCATGAACGGTCTCGATCCATCGCTCTACCAAGACCCCGAGACGGCCGGTCCCCCGATCATCCGGTTCGATCCCCGCTACCTTGCCGACGTCCGCTCCGGCGCCAAGACCAAGACCACCCGCTTCCGGGACCCGGCCCAGCTCGGGCCGGCACGGCTGGTGTTTGCAAGCGACCCCGAAGTCGTCCTGCCGGCAGAGGTGACCGGTATCAGGCACTGCCTGGTCAGCGACCTCACCAACCAGGACGCCCAAGCCGAGGGGCTGACGACCGCAACTGAACTGCGGGAAGGCCTCAAGGGCCATTACCCGGATCTGGCGGGAACCGATGAAGTCGACGTAATCACCTTCCAGATCAACGACAAGACAGGCGCCGCTTGAACCGCGGAGGCACCAGCGACGACTGGGACGACCGCAGCAGCGAAGAAGACGGCGTCAGCGAAGAAGACGAAGAAGGCTCTGAGGCTGGTCGACGCATGATGACGCCCGACCGGTTGGGGTGGGATGCGGCCAAGGACCATTCCGGTGAGTTCTCGCTGCGGGGGTGGTCGCCCCCCCCCGCAGGAGAAGTCCGGCTATCCGGATGCTGATGAGTCGAGAGCACGAGTCAGCTCTCGGGTTGGCTGCCTTCGGCCTGCAGCCTCACCGCTCGGAGACCTTCAAGCTGTGCACCGACCCGTACTTCGACGACAAGGTCCACGTCGTCGGGCAGTACCACGACCCGCCGGAGCGGGCACTGGTCTTCTGGATGGACGAGAAGTCGCAGATCCAGGCCCTGGACCGCTCGCAGCCCGTCCTGCCGATGATGCCTGGCGTCCCGCAAAGGACCACGCACGACTACGTCCGCGCCGGCACCACCACCCCACGTGGCCGTGAGCGGGGGTGTGGGTGACGCTGCCCCGCCCTTCATGCAGGGCGCGCCTGTTCCGACGGAGACGGCAACCGCGGCTCGCCCTCCAACAGCGCTGCGTTGCCGGTCCACGTCGATGTATTCGGTGTCGGTGAATTCGACTTGGACTTGGTCGGCTTGGACTTGGTCGGCGCGGGTTCCGCCGTCTTTGAAGTAGATGTCCTCAAGGCCTTCGGTGACGATCGCGCGCAGTTCCGGTCCGTGTACCCGAACCGTGACCTCGTCTTCACCGTGGTGCCGGTGCGGTGGCGGCTGCCCTGCGCCAGCGGTCGCGGACCTTGGGCTGCCAGCGGGCCCGCACGGCAGCGTCCATGCGGCCGGTGATCGCCTTGGGCGGCGTGTTGCGTTCGCCCGTGCGGTAGCGCTCCACCGACCGCTGGCTGCCGCCCAGCTCCGTGGCGACGATGGTCTTCAACTTGCCCATCAGGAAGTTCATGCGCGCCTTCAGCCCTTTGGGCGGCTTCCGTGTGAAGGCTTCCCGGTCCGCGCGCTCCAAGCGTCATCGATGTCCCCCACGGCCTACTCTCCCGTCCTGGACCATCGGGTACTGCCCGCCCGGGGTCGGCTGTACCGGCAGCCGGTCCAGCAATGTGCTGTTGGACAGGACGACGCCGTAGGGGTGCATGGCGATCCCGCGGGGCAGCTTGTCGAGGACTTGGGCCAGCGCCCACAGCGGCCCGACCTTCAGTCCCGTGACCGCCACTCGGTCCGGCCTTGCTCCACCGCCCGCCGGTCCCCGTCCAGGCCGCACGCGAACATGCCCGCCTCACAGCGCTGGCGCAGCAGCCGCATCGCCTCGCCCGGCCCCGGCTCGGCGCCGACGACCTCCGGCTGCGGGAAGTGCGGCCGCCCCAGCCCAGGTCCGCGACCGGGTCGACGACGCACGCCTCCCCGGTGCCGAGGGTCTCGGCGAGCAGCGCGGCGGCCCGCCCGCGGTCGGCGCCGGCGGCCTGCTAGATGCGCTCTGCGGCGGCCGCCCTGTGCTCCGGGCCGGTCAGACAACGCTGCCCGCAGGCCGGCCGCCGCCGTTCGATCAGCCGCAGCAGCAGCGCCGCTCCAGCACGTCGGCGATCCGACGCTGGCCGGGGTCGGCGCAGCGGACCGCGTTCGTCAGCACGACGGGCACACCGAGCCGGTCGGCCGGGCCCAGAGTGGGGCAGCCGGCCGCACCGAGTCGGGACCGGTTCGGGGAACGCCCCCAGCAGACCGCCTCCAGGCGGAGGTTCCCACCCGCGAGTTCCCGCCACGGCGCATCAGCGACGCACTCTCCCGTGCCCGCGGCTTTGGGAGGGGCCCCAGGGGGCCACCAAGCGGACGCCAGGGCGGTGGCCGCCGGGCGGAGGGTCACACCTTCCTCGGCGCGGGTGCATTTCGATGGGAAAGCCGGGGGCGATTCCCCTTTCTGAAATGATGCAGAGTTACGCGGCGTGCACGCTGGGCTATTCAATTTCTTGACATCGTGTCCAATAAAGGGGTGTGGTGTGCCAAGTTTGCGTAAAGTCGTGCGCCGTCGAGCGGGTGGGAATGGCCTGGACCAAGGCTGCGGTCAGCTTGAACTCGCTTGCCGTGGCGCTGAATTGATGATCCATCACATGGCCGACTCAAGGTAATTGAATTCGCGACATCTTTGCGCGTAGAGCGATGGCGTTCAGAACCTTGATCTCTCTGGCAGGATTCCCGGCACCCAAACCACTCAAGGAAAGAGGTGTGGTTGTGCGTGGTCGTGGGACACCTGAAACTCAGCTTCGCCGGCACTGCAGGGCCGTCGAACCGCCCGGATGTGGCACTCGGTCAGGCGGCGACGCCGGGCTGTAGCCGTCGGGTGGATGGTCGGCGGCGAGGGTGGCGTCCCGACCGGCTCCCCGACCGCTGAGCGTGCCCGCCGCCACGGCGCCACCAACGGTCCATGGCCGATGACGTCTTCTCCACCCCGCCTCACTACGGCTGCGTCAGCGCCATCACGGCGCCGAGCCTGAACCATCGGAGTCCCGAGGTCGCGGCCGTGGCGGCCGAGTCGTCCGACTGCAGGCCTCTGCTCGGACGAGTGTGGCCGACTTCGTTGACGTGCACCGATCCCCGAGACTGTGGCGCTCGCGCCGCAATCGCCGTGCAGCGGTGCGCACGTCGAAGCCGTCCCGGGCCACCTTGATGATCCCGTGCCGTTCCGTTGGTGCCAAAAGGTTCGGTCCCCATACGCGAGCTGACCACTCGTCACTGTGTGGAGCATCGCCCAGGCAGGCGAGTTCCGCGTTCTCAGATCAAGGAGCATGATGCACAAACGCCGCGCGTCCCGCCGTAAGAAAGCGCTGATAGCCGCGATCACCGCCGCACTCTCCGGCGGTCTGCTGTTCGGCTTCAACGCCCTCGCCCAGGCCGATGTGGTCAGCGGCACGGTCATCAGCGGTCAGGGCAACTACCAGACCGTCAACCACCGGGCCAAGCCGTCCCTTTCGGCCCAGGTGAAGGGCTCCTCGAGGGTGGGCGCCAAGGTCCGGATGTCCTGCCGGACGACGGGCGACACGGTGGAGAACAACCCGAGGTGGATCTACACCGGCTCCTACTACATCGCCGATGCCTTCATCAAGGAGAACACCACCCCGCTGCCGGTCTGCGGTTCGACTCCGAACCCGAAACCCATCCCCGCGACCGCGAAGACTCTGAAGATCGACATGCAGAAGCAGGTCAGGACCCAGTGGTGCTGGGACGCCTCCGGCGTGACCATAGCCAAACACTGGGGCCGCTCCGTCAGTCAGGAGCAGTTCTGCCAACTCGCGGCCCAGGGCACCTGGGTGAACTGCAACAACCAGCCCGCCACGCTGGAGGACATGGCCAACGGCCTGGCCAGGCTGGGGCTGAGGAACAGTGGCCACAGCCTGTACCGCAACGCCTCGTTCGGTGAGTCCGTCGCCGAGATCGACGCGGGCCGCCCGTTCGCCGTGCGCTTCGGCTGGCGCACCGGCGGCGGTCACATGAACGTCATTTACGGCTACGACAGCGCCACCAACATGATCGCGGTCGGCGACCCGTGGCAGACCACCCAGACCTACACCTGGTGGAACCACTCCACTTACGCGAACAACAACTCGTTCCAGTGGACCCACTCCCGCATCGGCATCCAGGGCTGAGGAGCAGACCGATCATGCAGATCATGCGACACGCCAGGCAGGCGACACCCCGCGCCGCCGTCCTCGCCACGGCCGCACTCGCCGTCGCCCTGTGCGGAATCGTTCCCGCACAGGCTGCGGAGGGCGAGGGCATCCCGGGTTACGAGTCCGCCCGGCAAACCATCCAGAGCAACCAACTCCGCGACACCGTCTCCCGCTTCCTGGTCTCGGCCCGACAGCCCCGCACTGCCCCCGCCGCGGACGGCGGCGCCGTCGGCACTCCCGGCAACGCACCCGCGGCGGTCGCCGCGCCGCCCGGGTTCGATCTCAAGAAGGACCCGGTGCCGATGTTCGAGATCAGCCCCGAGTTCGTGACGGGCAAGGCCCCGGCAACCCCGCAGACCGCGCTCCGGCTCTCCTACCTGGCCTCCCGGGTGACCGCCTCCGACGGCAAGCACGCCGCCGTACTGCTCGCGCCCAAGGGGAACCCCGCTACGCCGGGAAGCGGCCCGCAGAACGTCGGCGCCGAAGGCTGGCAGCTGGCCGGCATCCGCGACGGGGACGCCGAGGTCGGCTTCGCCGAGCGCGGTACTCCTCAGGCCCGTACCTTCACCGAGCCGCAGATCCGCGCCTGGTACCGGCTCACCGCCGACGGCATGGTCGAGCCGCTCAACGAGGAGGCGACCACCGGCCTCGGCGGCAAGCGAGGCGTCACCCTCGCCGCCTACCAGAAGCTGGTCACCGCCCGCTACGGCGACAAGATGCCCGGTTCGGAGTACGACCGCAAGGGCCTGGCCGGCGGGTACGGCGGCCTCGTGGAGGGCCAGCCGGAGCAGGTCTCCGCCGCATCCGTGCAGCCCGACGCCGATGAGCCCTGGCAGCCGACAGCCGCCAAGGCGCTCGCCGCCGTGGTGACGATCGGCGGCGCGGTGCTGTACGCGCGCCGCAGGGGAGCTGCGGCCACCCGCTGACCGGAAACGAGGCCGGGCCGTTCCCCGTGCTGAGCCCGACGACCTTCATCGCCGGGCTCAGCAACTGGGGAGGGCAAACCAGCCCCGATACGAGGGACACCCCAGGACTGCCGGCGCGCAGGACCCGTTCGCCCCCGGAACGTGCTCACCGGCGGCACACAGCAACATCTCCTGCACATCCCCGCCTCCCGCTGGACCCTGGACATGTTGTTTCCCGTCGACGGCCATCAGCGGGCGCTCGTCGAGTTCGACGGCTCCCACTGGCATAGCGACACCTTCGACCGAGACCCGCGAAAGACGCCCGACATCGAGCGGCATCATCCTCGGTGCACGGTGGTCCGGGTGCGCGAGGAGCCGCTCGAACTCACCCGGCCCACCGACGTGGCCGTCCCGTACCTGGCCGATGCCTTCACCACCGCGAGCACGGTCATCCACCCCCTCATGGCGCTCATGGCGAAGTCGATCCGGGCGCCCGGGTTCGGGTGGGCCAGGATCACCACGACGGCTGGCTCAGGGAGTCCGGCCCGCTGGAGGGCGTCACGGGGCGGACGGTCACCGTCCCCCCGTAATCGAGCAGGCGCAGTAGCAGCGGTGTCGGTAGCGCCGGATTGCGGGCTACTCCGTCCAGCGCGGATGCGTGGAACGCCACCGGTGCTCTCTGAGTCGCCTGGGCCATCGTTGGCCGCTGTGGGGCTCAGTGGCCTACCCGGCGAGGGCGAGGTTGTGCATGCGGGCGATGCCAAGCACGGCGTGGTGGACGTCGCCTTGGAGGCGACAGTCGCGGAGGATCTTCCAGGTCTGCAAGCGGGCGAAGACGTGCTCGACGCGGGCGCGGACCCGCTTGTGGGACTTGTTGTGCTCCTCTTTCCAAGGCGGGAGTTTGGCTGGCCGCGCTCGCGGCGGTGGGGGATGACGACTCCGGTGCCCGGGTAGCCGCCGTCGGCGATGGTTAGCGTCTCGCCGACGGCGGGGCCTTGGCGCCGGATTCCTCCCATGCCTTGCAGCCGTTGCGGTTCCCGGCGAGCGGCTGGCCGACCACGACGATCAGGCGGGGGTCGGCGTCGATGACGACCTGGTGGTTGGGGGAGTACCCGTAGTTCTTGGACCGCGCGGCGATGGTGTGGTCGCTGATGGGAACCAGGGTGCCGTCCACGATGAGGATGGCGCCCTTGGTGAACCGCTTGGCGGGGCTGGAGCGCGAGCATCGGCCCGAGGTGGTCGATGATGCGGTCTGCCGCCGACTTGGTCACCCCCAACAGCGGGGCCAGTTGCCGCATGGTCAGATTCGTGCGCCAGTAGGCAGCGACCAGTGCCCGGTCCTCCAGCGGAAGGCTCCACGGCCGGCCCTTGCGGATGGTGTCTGCACCCTGGCGCCGCAGAACGGTCACCAGTTTCCCGAACTGCCTCGGGCCCAGCCCGCTGAACGGGGTCATCCAGGACGGCTCCGACGCCGTGACCACTCCAGCCACGGCGAGATCGTCTCAGCTTGATCATGCTGCGGGGCCGCCAGCGCTGGCGGGACATATCTCGGTCGCCCGGGCGGATTCGGTATGAGAGCGTCACGCCCGTGGCTACTGAGACCGAAGTGGGAGAGCTGTTGCACCGGCGCGGCTGGCGGACGGCATTCGTGGCGGTCTATGCCGACGAAGACCGGGGTGGCCGCCTCCTTGGACCTGGAGGCGGGTGCCGTCTGGGCCTTCACCCGGTTCGCCACGACCGGCCTCCGCCGACGTTCCCTCATCGGCGAGTTCAACAAGCTCCGTCTCAGCCTGGGCCGCTTCCTCGTCCTGGGCCTGAAATTTCCAACTGGCGGGTGACGTCCTGCGTACGGCGGTCGCGCCCAGCTTCACTGAGATCGGCCGGCTGGCGGCCATCGCAGCCATCCGCACCATCCTCAACTTCCTCCTCACCCGGGAGGTCGAGCAGGAACGCGCCGAGATCGAACGCGATCAGAAGGAGCTGTGCAGCGGACCGCAGCCTGCTGACTTCCGGCCGCCGCGCGTCGCCGGTGTTTGATGCCGGCCAACGGGGAACACGGGCCTGGGAGGTGATCGACTATGCCCGGACGGGGCAAGGCACGCGATCGGCTGTGGGCGGCCGTTACGGGAAGAATCGAATACGTGCGGCGTGCGGCTCGGGGCCCTGGAAGTGAGCGGGACGATCTGACCCTGGTTGCCAAGTCTGTGGTCGCGGCGATGGCCGCGTGGGTAATCGCCCGCTATCTGCTGCCGCCGACCGTTTCCACGTTCGCACCGTTCACCGCGCTGGTCGCCCTGCAGGCCACGGTGTACCGCTCGGTGCGCGACTGCGTCCAGTACCTGGTGGCGATGGCCGCCGGAGCCGCACTCGCAGCCTGCCTGGCCGCCGCGGCGGGGATCCACGGGTGGACATTCGGGCTCCTCACCCTGATCGCGCTCTGCCTGGGAAGGATTGAACGGTTCGGCCAGCAGGGCACCCAGGTCGCCATCATCGGCTTCTTCGCGTTCTCCTCCGGGCAGGGGCGCATCGACTACATCGGCCACCTGGCCGCCTCGGTAACCGTCGGTGCGCTGTGCGGCCTCAGCGCCCACCTTGTCCTCGCCCCGGCCCGTCACGTTCACCACCGGCAACAGGCCGTCGCGGACCTGTACGCGGCGATGAGCCGACGCCTCGACGACCTGGCCGAGATCTTCGAAGGGAACGACCCTGACACTGGATGCATCCGACACTGGCGTCGCGACTGGCGCAAGCTCGCCGCCGAATGCGAACGCATCCAAAACGCCATCGATACGGAGATCGAAAACAGCCGCCTCCACCCCCGCCCCGGCATCACCAGCGCTGACACCGCTCTGTCCCGCGCCCGCGGCGCCGTCACAGTCGCCGAACGCGCCATGGACCACCTCCGGTCCCTGACACGCACCCTGGACTATGCCCTGGACAGCGGAGAGATTCAGAACCTTCCCGCGTCCTTCCGGACTGCCTCCAGCTCGCTGCTGCGAAGGGCGGCCACCACGATGCAGGAGATCGGCCAGCCTTCCCCCACCGATTCGGGACACCTGGACGGCCTGATCGACGACGCCACGGCAGAGCTCAACCGCGTCGAGCAGCAGGAGCGAGCGGACGCCGAAGCCACGCCGACTGCGCACACCCTCCAGGGAACCCTCCTCACAGATATCGGCCGCCTTCTTGCCGAACTCCGTTCGGGCAAAGCCCTCACCCCGACAGCCTGACCAAAGGCGCTACACCCGAGGGCGCAGTTTCGCGCACCCGCTTGCAGACGCGCGAAGCAGACGGGGACGTTTACGTCGCCGCCAGCGAGCCGCCCGCCGACATCCTGGTAGCGAGCCGCATGCAGCTGGATCGAAGGAGGCACGTCCGGCCCAAGCCCCTCCGAGCCATCAGCCTGCGCGCACGGCCTCCGACCCTCGAGTGAAGCCACCCAGCAACTCACCCTCGCCCCCCCCGGCGACGACCGCGCCCGGGCGGGCCATCGCAGCGGTCACCGACCGGGCCCGTGCCCGCTACGGCCCCTGCACCATCCGACCCGCCACCCTCGCCAAAGAGAACCAGGGGGGATTACCCCGTTGCACGACTCGAAGCGGATGTGGCTGAGGAGGGCCTATCCGATGAGGCCGAGCCAGTAGCGGTACGGCTCTTCGGCACCACCGCTGCCCTGGCCGCCACCGAGCTCCTGCGCGCCGGACACCCCTGGGCGCTGCCCGTGCCATTCAGGCCGTGCGCCCCTCGGGGGACTCCCCGCCGGCCGCTACCTGCTCACCTTGGATCCCGAGGTGTACGACGGTACCGGCGTCCAGGCCGTACATCCGAGTCATTGAGAAGCTCTTGGGGGACGATCTCCGGTGTGGATGGGGGGCCGGACTGGGCGCGCATCCCGTGGCGGTTCGAACTTGCCTAGAGGGCGTCAGTTACCTGCGGTCTAAGGCATCCGCGACCGTTCGGACCGGTGGCCCTTGGGCCCCTTCCGGGGACGGGGCCCCTACCTTGGCCGATGTCCGCCAGCGCATGAGGACCGGCCGCATCGAGCTCAGCGAGCTCCGTGTCAGTTGTTGATGACCTGGTAGAGCGTGGTCCAGAAGTCGTGGATAAGGCGGGCGGAGTCCGGGGTGGACATCCCGACCGGGGTGAGCAGGATTCCGGTGAGCCGGTTGTCCGGGTCGGCGTAGGCGGTGGTGCCGGTACCGCCGTCCCAGCCGAACTGACCGATGGGCGCGTGGTCGCCCATTGCATGCCGTGGTTCAGCGGCATCTGGAAGTAGGCGTGGTAGTCGTCGGCAGTGGAGACCAGCCCGCCGCCAGCGCCTTGGAATGCCGGAGGCTGACTCGTCCTTCCGCCTTCGGCCTCGTCCCACACGAGGAGACGGGTTGTCATCGAAGCTGGATTGACCGTTGACGACGGGTGACGGCTGTCGGATCCGGTGATCGGGACGTGTTGGGCCGACCGCTGTGCTGCCCTGTACTTCCGAACGGGTGGAAGGCCCGTGTCCTCTGCCTGGCAGGACTCTTGGGGCGATAGCGTGGTCGCCAGGAGCAGTTGTGGTTCCGTGCCGCTGCCCAACCGTGTTCGCGGTTACGGGCTTCTCGCTGTTGGGGGACTGCGCCCGAGTGAGGCCAGCGGCCGGACGCGGCGGTCGCGCAGTGCGGGCGCCAGCGACTGCGCACGTCGAGGAGAACAGCATGGCTACTGGCATCGTGAAGTGGTTCAACGCCGAGAAGGGCTTCGGTTTCATCGAGCAGGACGGTGGCGGCGCCGACGTCTTCGCCCACTACTCGAACATCGCCGCCCAGGGCTTCCGCGAGCTGCAGGAAGGCCAGAAGGTCGAGTTCGACGTCACGCAGGGCCAGAAGGGCCCGCAGGCGGAGAACATCCGCCCGATCTGAGCCGCCCGATTCCCACGCCCCGTAGGCAGCCGGTCTCAGCTGCCCGCGGGGCGTCGGCGTGATCGTCTGTGCCTGCCACAGCTGCCACGGACAACTACACAGGACACCCGGGCGGCCGACTCACACGTCAGCCTGTGAGGTCTGTGAGGCTCATAGGCCATTTCCCCAGGTCGGGGAGGTATGACGTCATGGGCGGGACGGTCGACGAGCCTGATCCGGAGACGATGAGGCGAGTGCTCGACGGTCTGGCGCAGGCCGACGACGAGCACCCTGATGTCTCGCTCACCCACGAGAGGGGGGTGGTGCCTCAGCGCTGTCGGCGGTGGTCTGCTGGTCTGGGAGGACCCGGACGAAGACTCGGTGGCCCGGGTGAGATGCGCGACGTCGCCCGCGAGGAGATTCCCCGGCTCTTCGAACTGCTGGCGGCGGGTGACATCTCATCGGTTGAGGCCCTCTCCTGGCAGAGGTGACAGAGGTGACCGGCCATAGTCAGGTTCGCGCCCAGAGGAAGATCGCCGCGATCTCCCACCCTCGTGGCGCGCCTCAGCAGCGGATCAAGGGCGGGTAGGACGGTCGGAGTGCGGCGGTGCGCTTCTCTTCCGCGGTCCGCTGGCGGTCACGGATAGACACAGCTGAAATCGACGAGGACGACGAGGGGTAGCGGGAGACTCTGGCCAGATACGTGCGCTGACGAAGACGTATCACTCCGGTGTGTAGACGCGCTTGAATCGGTTTGCGCCCGACGATGCTTTCAGCGCTTGACCTTGACGCAACGGCAGGGTTTCTACTGGCGGCATGTGAATCGGAGAGATTGCCACGCTCGTGGGGCTCACCACCCGGGCGATCCGGCACTACCACCATGTCGGGCTGCTTCCGGAACCGGAGCGGCGCCCCAATGGCTACCGGGCCTACAGCGTCCGTGATGCCGTCCTGCTCGCCCGGGTGCGCAGGCTCACCGAACTCGGCCTCAGCCTCCATGAAGTGCGCGACGCCCTCGCCGAGGATGCCGGGCGCGAACTGGCCGAGGTGTTGGAGGAACTCGACGCCGACCTGGCCCGCCAGGAAGCCGACATCCGGGAGCGCCGCTGCCGGCTCAGCGTCCTGCTCGCCGAGCCGCCCGGCGCGACCGGGCCCCTCTCACCTCCCCTCGCCGCGCTGCTGGCACAGGCCCCCAGGACAGACTCGCCGAGCGCGGCCAAGGACCGCGAGTACCTCACGCTGATGGACGCCACCGGCTCCGATAGCCAACAGATTTTCGCGCTGCTCGGACCCCTGGTCGCCGATCCCGCGGTCGTCGAACTGTATGAGCGCCTCGACGCGCTCGCCGAAGCCCCCGCCGACGATCCGCGGATCGCACCTCTGGCAGCTGACCTGATGGCAGCCGTCCCCGAGGAGCTGTTCGCCGCGATCCCCGAGGACGGGGCGGTCGTGACCGGGTTCAAGGCGGCGCTGCTCGCCGAGTACGCCCCCGCGCAAGCGGAAGTCGTGGGCCGCCTTATGGACGCGTTCATGGAGAGGGGTAGGGCATGAACGGCCGGCCAAGGGGCGTACGGGCGGCGCGGGTCGCGGTCGCCGCCGTACTGCCGGGGGAACTGGCCCTGGCGGCCTGCCCGTTGGCCGGGGTCCGGCCGCCCGAGTGGGCGCTGGCGGGCGCCGAGGCGCTGGTGCTCGCGGTGCTGCTGCTGGAAGCCTGGGTGCTGCGCTCGCTCTATGTCGCCGCGCGCGCCCGTGGCGCAGACCGCCGGGCGGCGCGGCGAGCTGCCGTACAGGAGGCGGTTCCGGTGACGGTCCGCCGCCTGGTCCTCCACGAGCTGCGCGCCCTCGCCTTCCTGGGGCGGTGGGTGCGGCGCGGCACGCACGGGGTGCGCCCCGGGGACCTCGCTGCCGCGTACACCGGGCCCCAGACCGCGATGATGTACGGGCTGCTCTTCGTGATGGTCATCGAGACGGTGGCCTTGGCCTTCCTCATCCCGTGGCCGGCGGTCCACCGGGTGATCCTGGTATTCGACCTGTACGGCGTCGTCCTCGTGCTGGCCCTGCACGCCGCCTGCGTCACCCGACCGCACGTCGTGCGTCCCGACGGCTCTCTGCGGATCCGCTACGGAGCCCTCTTCGATCTCGCCGTACCGCCGGACGCGGTCGCCTCGGTCCGCGTCGACCGGCGCTACCCCGAAGGCGGCCTGATCACCCTTTCCGAGGACGGGGTCCTCGACCTCATAGTGGGCAGCCAGACCTCGGTGACCCTGGAGTTGAACCGGCCACTCCCCTTCACCCGCCCGCTCGGCGCAACGGAAAAGGCCCACATCATCCGCTTCCACGCCGACGACCCGCGCGCCCTGGTCAGCGCCCTCCGTCAACCCGCCTGAGCACACAGGTTGGTCCTCGCCGCGGCGTGGCGCCCGGCAAGGTGCTCCGATCGGGCGCCGCACGGATGCATGTTCGACTTCTCGGCAATCTCGCACATGACATCTGTGAGAGTTCTGCGAGAGGCCCGGAGTGATCACGTCTCCGCAGGTCACCGTTCGCAAAAGTCCTCTCGAACCGGCATGTTGTGCGAGGCGCTTTTAGAGGCTGCCGCCAAGGATCTCACGCCCGATCAGGCCGCATTGGCGGTAGAACGTCATGACTGTCCGAACTGTGAAGCGCCTGCCGGAAGCGCCTGCCGCACCCGGGGCGGGAAGACCGCCGCGAAGTACAACACCCCGCGCTTCGTCCTCGTCCGCGCGCTCCGCGAGGAACTGCAGATCCCCGTCGGCGGAGCGCCGTCCCTCCAACGACCGAATGACCGGGATGCAGGGGTGGGACCCGGTGGCGGAGCTGCCGGACGTGAGCCGGAGCGGAGTTTCCACGGGCAGTGGCAGTACCGTTCGGGGCTGAACGTGCCCGGGCCGTTCTACACGGCCGGCGCGGACGGCGGCTGGACCGGGCGCGAGTACGCACCCCGGCACGTGCTCTACGGCGACCGGTTCGAGGGATACGGCGAGTTCGTGTACCGGCAGCCGAAGACCCCCGATGAGGTACGTGCTCTCGCGCTGGCCGCGGCCGAGGACCTGCCGGCCGCGTGGGCCTGTGACGGCGACCTGCACTGGACGCCCGCTGCCGTGCGTCAGTGGTGGCGCGAAAGACGAACGGTCGAGGAGTACATCGCGACGATGCTCGTGGAGTGGGAGGCGAGCGAGCAGGAGAACGAGCGCGAGGCGGCCGAGGGCTTGCGGGACTACGAGGCATACCTGGCAGGTGAGGTGGCGGACGATCTGCGGGCGTACATCTTCCGTCTGGAGCACGGCCGCTATCCGGGTGGCGGAGACGTACTGCCGGAGCTGTGAGAGCACGGAGAAGGGTGGCCGGATGGCTCTGACAACCGGCGACCACCTATGACGCAGCAGCAGGGTTTCATTTCGAGCCGAGCATGGCGGGGATATCAAGAAGGGCGAGGAAGGCGGTCGCCGCGGGCGTGCGGCTGACGCGGCCGCAGATGACATACTCGACGCGGGCCGGCGCGTCAGTGACCTTGATGGTGGTAACGCCGGTGAGCTGAGACGCGTACGCGGAGGGGAGCATAGCGATGCCCAGCCCCTGCCCGACCAGGCGGGCCAGGAAGTCCGCGTTGGTCACTTCGAAAGCGACGTCACGGCTGAGACCGGCGGCCGAGAAGGCCTGGTCGGACTGGACACGTCCGGCTGTATGGGCCGGCAGGTCCACGAACACCTCTGAAGAAAGCCTGCGAAGGTCGACGGCCGGTTCCTCGGCGAGGGGGTGGTCCGGCGCGACCACGGCGACGAGTCGGTCACGGGCGAGTTCGCGGGCGTCGACACCTTCGGGTCGCGCGGTGGTGGGCAGTCCTAGGAAGGCCACTTCGAGCGCTCCCTCCTTGACCTGCTCGACGAGTTCCTCGCTCGCGCCCACGCGCAGGCTGATACGCACGTCCGGGTACTGCCGGTGGAAGTCGCGCAGGACGCTCGGGATGTCGACCGCGGCGACGCTGGGGATGAGGCCCACGGCGAGCCGTCCGCGTACCTCACCGACGGCCGCAGCGACCTCGGCGGCCGCGCGGTCGGCGGCGTCCAGACACTGACGGGCGGCGGGAAGGAACGCCGCACCGGCCGGTGTCAGCCGCACCCGGCGGCTGGTGCGCTCGAAGAGTTTCGCACCCAGTTCCTTTTCCAGGCGTGCGATCTGGTGGCTGAGGGCGGACTGGACGACCAGGCATCGCTCGGCAGCCCGGGTGAAGCTGTTCGTTTGGGCGACGGCGACGACGTAGCGCATCTGCTGGAGCTCCATGGATCCATCTTCTTTCGCGATCAATGAGATGACAAACATGTGTTGGACTCATTGATCGCCGCGGGATGAAACTGCGGGCATGACCAGTCCAGCAACACAGAGAGCCCCCGCCGGGACCGTCAGTGGTGTTCCCCGTGGACATCTGCCGCGTGCCGTCCTGACAGCGCTCACTCCCATTGCGTGGGGCACGACCTACATCGTCACGACTGAGCTTCTCCCCCCAGGACACCCCCTGTTTGCGGGACTGCTGCGTGCGCTGCCCGGCGGCCTGATCGCGCTGGCACTCACCCGGACGCTGCCGCGCAGAGGGTGGTGGGGGAGAGCCGCGGTGCTCGGCGTGCTGAACATCGGCCTCCCCTTCCCGCTGCTGTTCCTCGCGGCCGAACGCCTGCCGGGAGGTGTGGCTGCCACCCTGGCGGCGGCCCAGCCGCTCATCATCGCCCTCCTGGCCGTGGCAGTCCTGCGCGAGGCGCTATCCGCCTGGCGCCTCGTCTGGGGGCTGATCGGCATGGCCGGCGTCGGCCTGGTGGTGATCGGGCCGAGTGCGGCATTCGACGACGTGGGGATCGTGGCGGCGCTCGGCAGCGCGGCGTCGATGGCGCTCGGAACCACCCTCACCAAACGCTGGGGACGCCCTCCCGAGGCCGGTCCTACCGCTTTCGCCGGCTGGCAGCTCACCGCAGGAGGGCTGTTCCTGCTGCCCATCACGTTTCTGGCCGAGGGGGCACCTCCCGCCATCGACCTGACCGCCGCCCTTGGCTACCTCTGGATGGGCCTGGTCGGCGGACTGATCTCGTACGTCCTGTGGTTCCGCGGCATCACCACGCTCCCCGTCACCTCGGTCGCCGTTCTCGTCCTGCTCTCACCGCTGGTCGCCGCGGTGCTCGGCGCCGTCGTGCTCGGGCAGACCTTCGGTCCGGTCCAACTCCTGGGCTTCGGGCTCGCGCTCGCCGCGATCGTCGCTGGACAGCTGCCTACCCTCACCCGCTCACGCGGCTGATCTTCAACGGAAGGATTTCATCATGCCGAACAACAAGACCGTTCTGGTCACGGGCGCGACCGGCGGCCAGGGCGGCGCCGTTGCCCGCAGACTGCTCGACAACGGCTGGGGGGTACGCGCCCTCGTTCGTGACCCGGACAAGCCGGGGGCCAAGGACCTCAAGGCGCTCGGCGCGGAACTGGTCACCGGCGACCTCGACGACGCGTAGTCGCTGCGCACGGCGGCGCAGGGTGTACATCGGCCCCGGGGATCAATCGAACCGTGGTTGGCGCTGAGATTGATCACGGTCCGGCTGTTGCAGCCTGAAGGGCGTTGACGCGGTTCTCGTACTCGCGGCGGGCCTTGTGCTGAGCCGGGACGGTCGGGGCGCCTTGGCCGCCGTCGACGGGCCGGCGGCGGGCGAGGAGCTGGCGGTGGATCGCCTGGGTGGTGCTGACGCGCAGGGCGTGGCCCGGGCCGCGCCGTACGGTGACGCCGTGGTCGAGCGCGGCCTGCTCGGCGGGCTCCAGGTCGGACGCGCGAAGGAAGTCCGTGACCTTGCCCGGTATGACGAGGGTGACCGGCAGCTCCGGGGCCGGGACGCCCTCGTGCTCGATGGCGGTGTGGTCGGGCATGAGGTCGGCGACGGCCGTGCGGATCGCGCCGCGGCGGACGCCGTGCTCGCGGGCGAGGGCGGCGATCGAGCGGCCCTCCAGGTAGGCGGTGCGGACGGTGTCGGTCTTCGCGGCCGGGACGGCCGGGCGGCGCCCGCCTTTGGTGCCCTTGGCTCGGCGGCGCGCAGTCCGTCGTAGGTCAGCTCGCGCTGGAGGTCGCGTCGGAGTTCGCCGGCGGCGAGGGTCTGCACCGTGAACTCCACGGTGGACAGCAGCTCGCCGGTGCGTGGGTGGCGGGCGGTGAGGTCCATCGCGGAGAACGCGCCGCCGTGGGTGCGCAGCGCCACCTGCTCGCGGTGCAGGACGTCGAGCACGTCGAGGATGCGCCCGGTGCCGCGCACGAGGCGGAACATCTCGGAGATGTGGACGGTGCCGCCCGACCGCGCGTACGTCAGCAGCCCGCGGAATTGCGGGCGTTGGAGGGGACGTAGGCGGCTGGAGGTGCCCGGGTCTTCCTCGAAGACGACCGGGGCCTCGATGCCGGCGTCGTCCAGGACGAGGTTCTGCCGGGCGGTGGACTGCTGGTCGGTCGAGACTCGCTTGTAGACCAGGTTCGCCACCGGAGGGCCCCTACTCCGGCGGGTCCTCAACGACGACTCCCTGCCCCTACGGGCCCGGCTCGCCGCCGCACTCGTTCTCCTCTACGCGCAACCTGTCACCCGCATCGTCCGCCGAGCCGGATGAGTGGATGCCGCCTGGGCACGCTGCCGCTGATGTACCAGCCCGGAGAGCGGTGGCTGTACAACGTCAGCGACGACGTGCTCGGGGTGCTGGTGGCCAGGGTCACCGGCCAATCGTTCGAGGCGTTCCTGCGCGAGCGCATCTTCGATCCGCTGGGGATGAAGGACACCGGGTTTCACGTGTCCGCCGACAAGATTCACCGGCTGCCGCCCCTGTACGCCCCGATCCGCAGACCGGAAAGTTCACTGTGGAGGACCAGGCCGAAGGAGGGCATCACAGCAACCCCCGGCGTTCGAGTCCAGCGGCGGCGGCGGCGGACTCGACTCGACCGTCGACGACTACCACGCCTACTTCGGGATGCTGCTCAACCACGGGATGCACGGCACCGAGCGGATCCTGTCCCGGCCGGCCGTCGAGCTGATGACCACCAACCGTCTCACGCCCGAGCAGACAGTCGCCTTTCAGGCCTGGGCGCGCAGCGTCGTCCATCTTCCCACGGTCAGGGGCAGACCGGCGGCTGGGGCTTCGGGATGACGGTGCGCACCCACCGGGGTGACTACGCGCCCATCGGCCAGTTCGGCTGGGACGGCGGAGCCGGCACCACGACCTACGCCGACCCGGACAACCAGCTCGTCGGTATCCTGCTCACCCAGACCGGGATGTCCACTCCGGACTCGGCGGGGGCCATGCAGGATTTCTGGACCACCCTCTACCAGGCCATCGACGACTGACCTGCTTACCTGGTCGAGGTCGGTCCTGCAGAAGACCTCGGCCAGGCTCCTCCCTTCTACGCCTCCACGTTCCTTCTGCGCCTCCACGTTCGTGGTCAGCTGCACGACCGGCGCAAGGCAGCCGCTGCCGCCCCCTCGAGGGCACCCGGCGCCGCAGAGCGCCAGACCCCATCGCAGCAGCACGGGAAGCCGGTCTCGGGGATCACTCGAACCGTCGCCGCCGCTGCAAAGGATCTTGACCCTGGCCTCTCACAAACGACCGTTTACGAGAGCTTGACCCATCGGAGCGCGGCGCAACCCGCCGCCGGCCCCTGCGGGGCCGGCGCGTCGCCCCGGCCCCGCTGTCGGTCACCGACTACACGAAGATCCACAAGCCGTAGCGAGTGCCGTAGCGGATGCACGTGTGGTTGTCGCCGGCCATCGCGGTCCCCGCGATGTGGCACGCCGTGCTACTGGGGTAGTAGCCGATGAACACCTTGTCGGCCGCAGCGGCCGGGACGGATGCCGCCTCGCTCGACGGGGTAGTCGTCGGTGCGGCCTGAGCGGTGCCCGCCGCCATTCCGAGTCCGAGTACGGCGCCGAGCGCCAGGCTTCCCACTGCATTGCGCATGCGCATGACTGTCTCCTCTGTCATGTCGACTTTCTTGGGACTTTGCGGTCGAGGAGAATCTTTGCCTCGTTCGATGCGGAGTTCGACTCGATTCGGCCTGGGCCGAAGCGAGCGCGGCGGGAAGGATCGTCGGCTGAGAGACGGGGAAGGGGACGTCGTGCTACGACTGCACTTCGCCGCCGAGGACCTGGCGCAGTTGCGCGTCACGCCGTTGGGGCCGCTCGCGGAGACGGCGATGAGCTTGCGGACCGTGCAATGGCGGGACCGCGCGGTGCTGTTCGGAGGGTGGCGTGCGCGAACCGGTCCACGGATCAGCGCTGACGGGAGGGAAACGGCCCGGTTCCTCAGTCCGACCGCCGGGGGGCTGGTGGATCTGTTCACCCTGACAGGCGCGGCGGTCACGGTGGACGAGGGGCTGGAGCGGTTGATCAGTGCATCGGACGAGCGGCTGCGATCGGAGTTCTCCGTACGTCCGGCACCGCGAGAGGCGTCGTGGACGACCGAGGTGATGGATGCCGATCCGCGGGCGGTGCGGAGGCTGGCTGTCGCACTCAAGAGCTGCCACCAGGTCGCCATCTCCCCGTACTGGGGTCCCATGGAGCAGCACTTGCGGGCAGAGACGACGCGGCGTGGCCGGCTCATGGTGCAGAGCGGAGTGGAGGCCCTCCTGCGCAGCCTCCACCCCATGGCCGTGTGGAACGCCCCCGTGCTGGAGATCCCGGGCTACCGACCCGTGCTCCAGCCGGAGACGGACTTCCGCCTGTCGGGTCGTCCGCTCGTACTGGCCCCGTCGGTGTTCTGCGGGCCGGTCCCGCAGTTGTTTGCCGGACCTGAGAACGACACGGTCGTCATGGTGTATCCGGCTCTGCACGACCCGGTCGACGCAGCTGCCTTGTGGGCTCCTTCGGCTCCGGCAAGGCACATCGGCGCCTCGGTACCACCGGCCCTGTCCGCTCTTCTCGGTCATACCCGGGCTGTGGTCCTGTGCGTGATAGCCGACCATCCGGCGTGCACGACCACACAGCTCGCCCGGCGGGCGGGCGTGTCACCGGCCAGTGCCAGCGAGCACGCCACCACCCTCCGCAAGGCGGGGCTGACTGCTCTCGCCCGGGAGCGGAAGGCAGTCCTCCATACGCTGACCCACCTCGGTCTCACCCTGCTGAACAGCAACGGCTCAGCTCAGCCCGGCTCCTGAAGACAGAGGGACCCGCGCCCACCATGCCTGGGATGAGCCGGTCTGACCGTACGAGCCAGGGGACTTCCGTCACGCCGTTCCCCTCAGCTCAGTGACCGGAGGGCGTGAGGGCTCGACCGAGTGCTGCGGGGTGGCCGACCAGCAGCCGCGAGAGAGCGTGTCTCACCGTCGGGGCACCGTACACGGGCAGCTCGCCGACGGGTTGAGGACCGAAGGGCTGGACGCCGCGGCCCACAAGGGCAACCACGGCGGCCGGCCCCCGGTGATCACCGACGACACGCTGCACGCCGTGCTCCGCCGCCGAGGCAACGGCGAGACCGTCCAAGACATCCAGCCCGACCTGCTCATCCCCACCGGCCGCCGCAAGGGACAGAGCCCCAGCCCCTCCAGCATCTACCGGGCGCCGGCCGAGCACGCCGAAGACCCAGGCGTACCCGGAGGCCGTCGCCGCCAACGTCGCCGGGGTGAGCATCACGTCCTCGACGTGCGTGTCCTGGCCGGCTTCGGCGGCCGCGAGTTCCACCTGCAGCTCCGCGACCAGACCTACTGCCCCTCGCAACCTCCTCCGCCCCCGGCGTGCCCGGCCGCGCGCGGACCGCCCCGGGTCAGAGTCCGAGCCCCGGGGCAGTCCTGTCCTCTCCGGGGTTCAGTTCGTTGGGTGGAGTGCCGGTGTGATGCCGTCGGGATCATGCGGGTGGGGTCTGGCCGGTGTTGAAGATCCGGTCGAGGTGGTGGTGGAGCACCGCGATGGCCGATTCCGGCGTTCGTTGGCCGACGAGGATGCTGGTGCCCATGGTTGCCGTCATGGCGAGCAGGCTGATCGCTTCTGTGCGCGCGTCGATACCGGTGTCGGCCAGGCCGGTCTTCTGTGCCTGTTGGAGCAGTCCGGTCAGCGCGTTCTCGGCGGCGTCGGGGTTGTCGATGAAGGGCTGGGCGGCGAGGGCCTCGTCGGTGACGGAGAGGATCGAGTAGGAGCTGTAGAGGAGGTGGAAGGTACGGCTCTCCTCGTCGGTGGGGAGGGAGGCCAGGAGCAGTGCCTCGATGGTCGCCCGTGGACCCGGGTCCGGTCCGGCTGCGGCGAGGCGGGCGCCCACGCGCGCGGTGAAGCGGGCGGTCAGGTGCTGGAGGCCGTAGAAGAGCAGTTTCTCCTTGGTTTGGAAGTAGTACTGCACGAGTCGCAGGGATACTCCTGCCTCGGCTGCGACGTCGCGCATGCCGACGGCGTGCAGTCCGCGTCGCCCGGCGACCTGAATGAGTGCTTCGGCGATCTGGGTGCGCCGTTCCTCGTGGTCCACGCGCTTCGGCATGTGCCGTGCCTCCGCCTGTCAGTTGGTCATCCGGCCGTTCCGGATCCCTTTATGGTACCGCCGTATTACCAATATGGTACGGTCGTATCACGACGAACGGATCTTCCCGGAGGTGCCCTGTGCCCAAGAACACGACCCGAGTGCGACGCGACGTCGGCCACTACGTGAACGACGAGCTGCGCGACCGCTACTTCGCCACCTGCGACGCGCTCTTCGCGAAAGGCGCACCGATCCGCTCCGAGACGGACGTCGAAACGAGCTTCGGCACCACCCACGTCTACCGGTACGGCCCGACCGACCCCGCCGCCGAGGCCCGCACCCCGGTGGTCCTGATCCACGGCTCGGGCGGCTGCTCGGCGATGTGGTACCCCAACACCCCTGCCCTCAGCGCCGAACGCCCCGTCTACGCCCTCGACACCCCCGGCGACCCCGGCCGGAGCATCCACCGCGAACCGATGTGGCAGCCCGAGCGCGCCGCCCAGTGGATGGACGAGGCCCTCGACGCGCTGGGCCTCGACAAGGTCCATCTCGTCGGCTCCTCCTACGGGGGCTGGCTCGTCATCAACCAGGCGCACCTGAGGCCCGGCCGCCTCGCCTCGGTCACCGCCCTCGACCCCGGCGGCCTGGAGAAGGTAGGCCTGCGCTTCTTCGTATGGATCTTCGCCAGCCTCTTCGCCACCTACGCCCCCAAGGCGCTGCGCCCGCGGCTCGCCAAGTGGCTGGAGCAGCCGGTCATCGCTGTTCCCGAGCTGCGCAAGTGGATCCAGGCGGGCGTCCGCGCCTTCCGGATCCGCCGGCCCGCGCCGCTGCCGCTGTCGGACGCGGAACTGGGCTCCATCCGGACGCCGTTCTACCTGGTCATGGGCAAGCGCAGCCTGCTCGTACACCCGAAGCGGCAGCTGGAACGCGTACCGCGCCTGATCTCCGGCGCCCGCGCCGAGATCGTCGCCGCGACCGGCCACGGACCGCAGATCGACCACCCCGACCTGGTCAACGCCCGGATGCTGAGCTTCATGGAGGACATCGACTCCCTCGACCCGGCGGCGGCCCGGGGCACCAGGGGTGCGTAGCCGCCAGGGCCGCAGACGCGGACTGTCCCACCGCGCACAACAGAAGCGGGACGTGCACAGGGCACTCGTTTGCACCGCGACCGGACCGAGTTGTCGGGTGCTGAGACCCGCCGCGGGGTTGCTGGTCCAGGACCGTTCCCCGACCTGATCACAGCCGCGGAGCAACAGCAGCCGCATGGCCTGGCCCTCGATGGCGAACTGGTCGTCTGGGACGCCGAAGCGGGGCGCTTGTCGTTCGAGGCGTTGGCGGCGCCAGGCCGCCGCCCGCAGTCGCGGCGCCGCCGGCCTCGCCGCCAGGTGGCCTGGCCTACCTCGTCGCGTTCGACCTGTTGCACCTGGACGGCCAGGAGCGCCTGAGTGGACCGCCGACGAGCGGTCGCCCACCGCCACGCCGCGACCGGCACGGCAGCCGGCCCGCAATCTGGCCCTCGTCGAACACCTCACGCACCGGACGCCGCAGGCAGGCCGCCACCATCCGGTGGCGGCAGTCCTGCCGAGGGAGCCACCGGCCCCCGGGCGATCAGCACATCGGCTTCGTGGCGCCAGCCGAGGCAGGAGTAGAGGCGCCGGCCTTCCTCACTGGCGATGAGGAGACCGGTACGGGCGCCCTGGGCGAGTCGTGAACCGTGCGTAAGGGCGGCCAACCGCGAGAACGGCTCGGCGAACGTCCGACGCGGACAGTCCGCCGCCCCACAGATGAACCGCCGGACCACCAACCGGATCACGAAGCCCTGCTCAGCGAGCGGAAGATCCTTCGACCTGTGGTGATAGTGGTCGTGCACCCGGTCCGAGAAGCGACCATCCACTACGCACTTCAGACCGTGGGTCTGTCCTCGCCCGTTGCGCCAGGTAAGCCTTGTAAGCAGTTCACCGGAGATGGGTACATCGAAGCGTACGGGCGTCGCGTCCACGTGGACTGCCTGGGCCCCGCAGCCGCCGGCGCCTAGCATCGACCAGTCGTCGTACCCGGGATACGCAGGGTCGTCCCAGGCGGCAGGGGCTATGCCCGCAGCAGTCGCGCCGCTCCGCGTCGATCACTCGCATCTGACTCACCGCGAACACTTCGCGTTGGTTGACGTGCAGCGCGTATACCTCGTCCCCTGCACGGGCACCGGTTCACGCTGGCAGGAAGGAGTGAATGCCGTTGAAGGCGACTGGCGGTCGCTCGCCCATACGTCCTGCCTTGCGCAGCGCACGGCACGTGTCACGGGTCCACAAGACGGTGAAGGCATCAGACATGCCGTGATCCTTTGAATAGGGATTGACAGCCCCCTGTGGCAGACACGACGCGAGGTCTCTGCAGAGTTGGCATGGCTCCGGACTGGAAACTCATGCGCCGTTCGAATCCATTGAGGGGCCCCGTTGCCTCCCGCAGTGGCGCCGACTCGTTCATGAGCGCGGTCCGCGCCCTGTACGGCTGGTACGTCGACCGCGTCGACTACAGCCGGCCCATCGAGACAGACGTTCCCTGGCCGACACCGAGGTGACGAGGCGCGCTCCCTCGCGGGCCGGACCCGGACCCACCGCCTCTCCGATTCAGCGCGCCCTCCTCAGACCGGACGGGCTTGTCACACCGCGACTGTCCTGGAAGTGGGCGACCTCCGCCTTCAGCGTCCGCCCCCCGGCGCGCTGCCGCTGCTGGGCCTCGCCCCCGATCCACCATCTTCCTCAGAGCCGGCAGAGGATGCCTGAGGGGCGCACACCCGGAACGTGAACCGCAGGTCGCTATCCCGCCTGCTTGACGCAGGTCCGGTCCCTCGCCGGCAGCTTGCCGGTGGCCAGGTACCGGTTGACCTGGTCGTCCACGCAGGCGTTGCCGTAACGCCCGTAGAGGGCGTGCCGGTTGGCGCCCTCGAGGGTGACCAGCCTGGAGCTCGACAGCTGTTTGTGCAGCTCGACGCTTCCCTTGTACGTGGTACGCGGGTCACCGGTGGCGGCGACGATCAGTGCAGGCGCATCGCGCCGCACCCGGGTGGGCTCTTCGCGCGGCCGGTCCCAGAAGGCGCACGGGTTGATGTTGTTGGTCAGAGAGCCGAACAGCGGGTGCGCGGTGCGGTTGCGCTCGATGTCCCGCCAGTAGAGCTCGGGATCGCGCTCGGCGGCCACGTCAGCGCAGATGACGGCGGACTGCGCGCCGGTGGGCTCGCCCTCACCGCGCAGCACGTACCGGAGCTCCGGGACGAGCATCGGCGGCACCGTCGTTGGCCGGCCCTCCGCGGCTGCGGCCAGTACGGAAAGCAGCTCGCCGAACGACGCCCGCGCCGGGGCGGTGTCGTCCGCGATGCCCGAGAAGAGCAGGAGCGGCACCTGGCTGTCGTCGATCCGGAAGGCATCGGCGCCGGCGCCGATGGTCAGCGGACCGCGCGCGGCCGCCGCGACGATGCGGTCGACGGCGGCGAGCACCTCGGCGCGGCTGCGGCCGAGGCCGTGGGTGTTGTGGTGCTCCGCGGCCCAGGCGGCCCAGTCGGACAGTGCCTTCTCGTTCTCGCGCTCGGTGCCCTTCAGCAGCCGGGGGCGGTAGTCGCTCGGGTTGATCGCCCCGTCCAGCACCATCCGGTCGTGGCGGCCGGGGAACATCTGCGTGTAGACCGTGCCCAGGTAGGTGCCGTACGAGTAGCCCAGGAAGGAGATCTTCCGCTCGCCGAGCGCGCCGCGGATGACGTCCATGTCGCGGGCCGTGTTGCGGGTGGTGATGTGCGGGAGCACCGCGGCGTCGGTTGCCCGGCACTTGTCGGCCAGGCTCTTCTGCAGGGCGACCTGGCGGTCGAAGCCCGCCCGGCCGGTGCCGGCGGACAGCCAGGTCATGCCGACGGGCCAGCCGCAGTCCAGCGGGGTGCTGCGCCCGATGAAGCGCGGGTCGAAGCCGACGATGTCGTAGCGCGCGCCGACCTCCTTCATCGACGCACGGGCCTGCGGCGGGGACTGGAGCGCGGGACCGCCCGGACCGCCGTTGTTGAGGAGGATCGCGCCGATGCGGTGGCGGGTGTCGGTGGCCTTGAGCCGGGAGATCGCCACGGTGATCGTGCGCCCCCGGGGGTCGGCGTAGTCCAGGGGCACGGTCACGTCCGCGCACTGCACGCCTGCCTGGTCCAGATCGCGGCCCGTGGTGTCGTCGGGGCCCTTGATGCAGCTGCCCCAGCCGAGATGCTGGCGGTAGTACCGGTCCAGTCCGGCCCCGGAGCTGCCTTGGGCGGGGGTCTCGGCGGCCGTGGCCAGGGCGGGGGAGGACGTGAGGCAGGCGGCGAGGGTGAGGCCCACGGCCAAGGCGCGGCGTGCGGCGGGGCTGACAGTGGTCACGGGGTCTCCTTGAGCATCGTCCGCTTCGTGTGATCGCATGCCCCGAGGCTAGGAACCCGCCCTGGTACGGCACATCGCCCAAGGGCACGAGGACCCCGGTCCCGTCCACCCCTGGCCCGGGACCTGCGGCCCGGTCCGGCCTCCTCCTCCGGGAGGAGACCGAGTCGCTGTGGCACACGAGCAAGCGCCCCGGCAAACCACCCCCGCCTCGGCGGGGAGCACGGCCAGCGGGCCTCGCCCCGGAGGACGGGACCGGCGCTGCGCTGATGTGGTGAGGCGGATGGTCCCGTTCGGCTCGATCATGTCGTTCCTCTCGGAGGTGTTCGGGCAGGAGGGCGCGGGTCACCAGTAGGCGGGAACGGGCGGGCGGGGGACCGCGGGAGGTTCCAGTTGACCCACCGGCCGTGCTCGACCGAGCCGACCATGACGGTGCCGGGGCGGTCCCGCTCGTGCAGCAGCTTCGCGAGCCGGGGGCACAAGACTCGATGACGATGCGCGGATCGGTGAAGGCCTCGAAGGCAGCCACCCTCAACTCCGCGTCGCGTGCCCAGGAGGCGAGCAGTCCCTCGTAGTCCGCCGGGGCGACCGCCCAGAAAAGGGCGTGCGCGCCGTCAAGGGAGGTGACGCAGGCGAAACGGACGTCCGGCAGATCCCAGGTGGGCACGAGGGCGCTGGTGAAGCCCTCGCCAGGAGCACGTCCATCGTGGCGTCCTGCGCCAGGGAGTGCTGCCGGCGCAGCACCTCGTCCGGGACTCGCCGGTCCGCCGGGCGCTGGGCGTTGCGCTCCAATACGTGCTGAAGGAGATCCCGCTGACCGTGGCGGGGCTCGACGACATCGACCTCAAGCCCGAGGAGATCGCCCACGTCCTCCGGGGCACCATCGGCGCCGGCACCTTTCGGACCGAGGCTGCGAAGTAGTTGTCTGTCTTTGTGGACTTGCCGTCGGAGCCAACGCCAAGGGTGCGGCGGCCCCCACGACAGCCCTTACGGTGTGCTGCGGCTGCTGGTTGCTGTGAGTTGCTCGGGTTGAGACGGGCGCAGTTTGTTGGCACGGGCCGAACGGCGGGCGTTGGCCAAGGGATCTCAAGAGCGCTGCGACTGTACCTCCGCGCCCCCCTTAGTCGAACAGACGCCCCAGCAGGGCGCCTTGGCCGGACTGAAGGATGTGCGCGGCCTCCAGCGGGATCCAGAAGCACTCGAAGTGCGTTGGCTCCTGCTCGCCGTCGTGGTCCTCCTGGCTCATCCACCGCTCCGGCGTCGGTTCGGTCAGCTCAAGGTGGAAGACGTGCCGGTGCTGGATCTCGAACCGGTACGGGCTGATGTCGTACTCGGTCTCGCCGAGCTTGCGGACGATCTTGAAGTCCGACAGACCGGTCTCTTCGCGGGCCTCGCGCAGAGCGGCGGCTTCCGGAGTCTCACCGAGGCGGATACTGCCTGCGGGCACTTGGATGCCGACCTCCTCGTAGGAGTAGTCGGTGTGGCGGAGCACCAGCAGGTGTCCGTCACGGACGACGTAGACGAGGGCCTTCTCTTTCATGACCTTCTCGGTCAGAGCGACAACCTCCACTTAGCTCGTTCCTCTTCTTCCGGCCTCGACGCCGAAGGTTGGGCAGGCAGCCGCGTGACCGTTGGTCTGTGACGCGCCACGCAGTTCACCCTGGCCAACTCGAACCATCCCAACCACACGGTCCAAACCCGGGCCCTCCAGGCCTACCTGCGCTGGCGCAACCAGAACGCCCGCCACCCCGACGTCCTCGCAGCCCCACGACGTGAACGAGCCCGCATCCGCAGTGAGAAGGGTGTCCGCTGGGGAGGTCGTCCCACCACGATGGCGGCCTGAACGACTACACCTGCTCCTGATACACCCTGATCTCGGTCGGCTTGAGTCTGTGGATCGTTGCCCAAGCTGCCCGCTCGGTCAGTCCTTGAGCCCACTCTTCGAGATCGTCTCCAGCATCGTGGAAGAACCACGACTCGAAGCTTCCGAGGGCCGCCAGGGCGGGCGCGAGTCCGTATCTGAGCTCGCAATGGACCTGCACGTAATGGGCGTGATCACTGTTGCTGTCCGAGATCTCGAACTGCCGGGTGAGGCCCAGCGTGAATGCCGGAGGACCGTCGAACGCGTGGGTCCCGTACTGGAACAGAAGACCGTCAGCGTCGGGTGTGTCCGAGACGTCGAACAGCCGTCGACCGAATCGGAGGAAGACAAACCAGAGGTCTTCCGTGACCAGATCGTCAAGCGCTCGCTGACCTGACCCCAGTTCGCCCTCAAGCATTCCCACGGCCTCGTCCACCGACAGTCTCCGCGTCATGCCCGACCTCCTCGTCCACCGCAGCCGGGCTCAGGGTACTGACCCCGGTGAACCTTCCAGGTCACAGCACTAGCCGGCCTTCTGCAGCTGCTCGTGCTGCCGCTTCATGAGAGCGGCCGGGAACGGATCCCCCTCTGTGCCGGTGAGGTAGACGGCGCGTGACCCGCCCGTGCGCACGATCGTCACGGTCTGCCCCTTGCTGGGGTCTTGGGGGCTGACGACGGAGAAGGAGATGGATTCGTCACCGATTCCGACCGGCGGCAGCGCCTCGAGGGTGTTCCGCTCCGACCAGCCGCGCCGAGAGGAGAGCGTGAAGCCCTTGCACGTGGCGACGGCCGCCTTCAGCTCGTTCATTGACGCTTTCGCCTCGCCCTCCGGGTAGCTGGTCAGTACCACGCTCGCCCCCGCGGACGTGTCGCCGACCTGCAGGGCCGCCCAGGCGGTACCGGTGGCAGCGCGCTTGGGCGTGACGCTCCGCAGGTCCGCCACCGGCTGACAGGCGGGCTCGGACGCCGTGACCACGTCCACGTCTTCGAGCAGGGGCTCGCTCTGCGGGCTCGCCTCGTACCCCGAGTGCTTCCCGCTCAGCACGGCATCCGCGAGCTCCGCGGAGGTGAGCGGCGCGCCCCTTCTCCCGCCCGTCTCCCCACCGGAACAGCCGACCGCCGCGGAAGACAGGGCGAGGAGCACCACCGCTCCCCGTATGAAGCCACGCATGCCGCTTCTCCCACCCCTTGAACCATGAAGATCACATTCTGCCAGCCGGCCGGCCGGGATCGCGACTGGTGGATGGGGCGGCGAGACCATGCTCACCCTCGCCACCCGTGACTCAGCCGGAGGTCCTCACCCCGGCCGACACAGCCCCGGAGCAAGCCCTCAGCGTCGAGGACTGCCACTTCCGGATGCTCCAGCCGCGCGAGCAGCTCGCCGCCCAGCGCTTCCCCGGCGACTACATCATGCGCGGCAACAAGACGGAGCACACACAGCAGGCGGGCAACGCCGTGAGCTGCAACGTCGCCAGTGGCTCGGCGCCCGAGTCGCCACCGCCCCCTGACCTGTCAGCTATCGCTGTAAATCAACTTCCGTCGGGTGGGGCAGCCGGACTGCCTCACCCACCCCCCCCGACCGCACGGAGGAACACCATGACGACCACCACCGACACCCGGACACGGTAGCGGGGCCGTCACACGGCCGTCCTGGTCGCCGGCCTGGCTGCGTCAGTGACAACTGGCGCCAGCCGTAGGTCAGTTCTGACTCCACTTAGGGGCGCTAGGAGCAAGATCTGAATGTTGGAAGTGACTCCGCAGGTAATCTGCACGACATGATCAACTCATACGTTGGCCTTGATGATGCCGGGGTTGCGATAGCTGCGGCACGTGCTGGCGCGGACGTGGTGCACAACATGTACGGTCAGCGGCTCGCCCGCATCGATAAGGGCGCCGGGGACTTCGCCACCGCTGCCGACGTCGAGGCCGAGAAGGCGATCCTCGGTGTCATCCGTTCCGCTCGACCCGATGATGCGGTGCTCGGCGAGGAAGGCGGGCGGCAGGGTGCCGCCGAGGCTATGCGCCAATGGTTGGTGGATCCCTTGTGCGGCACGCTGAACTACGCCGCCGGCAACATGCTGGTGGCCGTCAACGTGGCGTTGCGGGAAGGGGCGGCGGCAGTGGCCGACCCGTTTGGTGGCGAGGTCTTCTTCACTGACGGTGAGACCGCCTGGGTGCGGTACGACGGGGCTGATGTGCAGCTTTCGCCTACGTCCGCCACCCGGCTGGTGGACGTCAACCTGGATCCGCCGTTCCCGAGCGCGCCCGGCTTCCGGGCCGTGGACCTGCTGGCCAACTCCGGGTTCGTCGAGCGGTTCCGGCCACGAGTCGTGTCCACGACGCTGGCGTTGGCCTGGGTCGCAGCTGGCAAGCGCGCCGCGTACGTCACCGATGGCGGCGACCTCTCCGCGAGCGTGCATTTCGCCGCCGGCATCGCTCTGTGCCGAGCTGCTGGCTGTGTGGTCACCGGGATCGACGGCGCCCCGATCGGGCAGGCGGGCCACGGGCTTGTCGTAGCCGCCGACGCCGAAACCCATGGGCTGCTGATGTCGATGATCGGCAGCCGAAACTAGAGCTGGGCCGGGAAGACCGAGGTCGTGCGCATCGCATACCTCGAAGGCCGCTCCATCGCGGGCCCTCGCCCGCGACCACGACGTCAGCCGCGGCGCCATCCGTACCGCCGTCGCAGATCGCCTGCCCGAGTACACGGCCGCCGACCCGGACACACCGGCCACTGAGCTGCCGATCGTCCTCGACATGCCGGGCAAGGTGGCCGACTTCCTCCGCGCGGCCGACCCGGAGCCCGACGAGCGCGCCGCGCTCGACCAGGGCGTCACCGTACGGCGCGGCCAGGGCTACGCCCTGGGCCTCAGTGCCGTTCTCGCCATGCACCACCGTCTCCTCGACCACTGCCAACCGCTCGACGGAGCCCAGGGGCGTCCCGGCGGTCCCGGCGCAGCGCAAGGCCCGCCGCGAGTACGAGAACCGGGCCAGGACCCTCGTGCCGCCCGGACCATGATCAATCTCACCGATAGCCACGGTTCCATTGATCCCCGACGCCGAACTCGGCTACATGGAACTCGACCGCCGTGGTGCCGAACTCCTCTTCCAGGTCCTGACCGCCTCTGCGCAGCCATCGTCGGCCGCCTCACCTCGGGGGCGACATCATCGAGACCGGCACCGACTCCTACCGCCTCGCCACTACCCGGGCCCGGGCCGAATACCAGCCTGCCGGCTGAACCGAGACGGACCAACACTCACTGACCACCGCTGCAGACTCCGAAGACATGAGCGACCCACTGGTTCATCCGGGTTTCGAAGTCCGTTGGTGAGGCGATGCCCGAGGCCGGGAGGGAACCCGCGTGGGCGAGGCTGGCGATGAAGTCCACGTCGGCCCAGCCACCCCGGAACAGCACAACCGACAGCTCGGCCTCTCCCGGACCCGAGATGACCACGCCAAGCGAGTCAGGGTCCTGGACCCGAGCCCTGTCGGCCTCCAGAGGCTGCGGCCACGACGCCTCGGCATCCCTCCAGGTCACCTGGCCCACTTCGAGGCCGGCCGACCTCCAGCCCACCGTCTGGGCAGCCAGAACTGCAGCCACCTCATCAAGATCTACAGCCCTGTCCATGAGGTGATCATCTCTCATGGCCGAGCCCGGCGGTCCGGGAAACCGGCACCGAGACTGCCAGACAACGGCGCCAACCTGTTCCTACTTCTCACCGAGATTTTCACGGCTGCCGGCCCGCTCACCCGCCCCTTGCCGAGGCAGGGTGGGAGGCACGCAGCCGCCTCCTACCGACCCGCCGTAGCCGGGACTGCCCACGGGCGATCAAGAAGCCGAACCGATGTCCGGTACTGAGGACCGGCGCCAGACGCAAAACGGTCCAGCCAGGTCGATGGGCCCCCCAACCCGACCAGCAAGCCAAAGAGCACCCGCCGGGCCGGAAGACCGGCGCTCAAGGAAGCCCAAGACCTGACGTGACGGCTTGACGTTCACCGTCCGAGCCGCCGAGGCTCGCGGTCCTGGCGTCAGGACCCGCATCACGGCGCTTCCGGACCGGCTTCAGATCGTGGACGGCAAAGTGCAGTGCTGCCAGACGGACGCCGGCAAGCCGCGCATTACTGCACGGTGATCGACACGGACGGAACGAAGGTGCTCTCGCGCCGGGTTCCCAACCACGAGCCCTAGCTCCTGGAGCTGATAGGCGATGTTCTCGGGCCGGCTGATGACAGCCCGGTGACCAGGACCGTCGACCTGAACGCCGGAGGGGGCGCCTTGCTGATCGCCCTACTCGTCGGACGTGGCCAGCGGCTGCTCTGCATCCCCGGCCGCACCCTTCACCATGCCCCCCGTGGCTACCGCGGCGACGGCAAGACCGGAGCGTGCATCCCGATGGCGGGCCGTGCAGGTTCGGGCCCCTTCCCGTCGTGCGGGGGAGGGGCCGCTACCGGAAGCGGCTGTACGTGACGTAGACGTCAACGGCACCCACTGTCCGGTGGTGGTGCGGGGACAGCAGGGGGTCCGGCGCTGTCCATAGCAGCCGCGAGTGGCCGCCAGTCTCCGCTCGAACGGGGCGCAGAAGGCACTGCGCCGTTCGGCGATTCACCCGCTGAGGAGATGGGTGCTTCCGGTGGTCGTAGGGGGACGGAGGAGCACCCACATCGACGCCCCCCACGCCATGCCCGACGTGCCGATGTCAGCCTCGCGGCCCCCTGGTCTCCTCCGCGCGGCGGAAGGCCTCGTCGCAGGACCTCGTAGAGCGCCTGGCGACCAGGGTGGCGCGGTCCAGGAGGCCGCCGTTGTGCACCTCCAGCCGCCAGGAGCCACTGCTCAGAGCCACCTCCGGCACGGGCCCCCCACGCCGGGCCATGACCTGCCAGCCGCGTTCCTCCAAGGCGGTCTCCAGGGCGGCCAGCCGTGCCGCGTCGGCGGGGCCGTCGCCGGTCCAGTCCGCGACGCAGTCCGCCGTCCCGCCCTCCTGTGCGGGGTGGACCTGGCCCGCGGCTAGCCCGGCCGTCGCTGCTGCGGCGGCGAGTTCCTCCGAGACCACGGCCCGCGAGGGGTCGCCCGCGGCACGGGGTGCAGCCTTCGACGCCGTCGGCTCCCGGACCCAGCCTTCGACGGCGGGGTACTCCTCCACCGGGGCCGTCATCAGCGCGATCCCGCCGACGACGGCAACGGCCACGAATGCCGCGCCCCCGGCCCACTTTGCTCTGCGGCCGTCGCCCGCAGTCCTGCCCATGTGTCCCCCGGTACTGGTGCGACATGCCGGAGCGGTATGTTCCGGCGCAGCCACAGGTTAGGTGGGATCATCTCACCCGGGGCCGGCGCAGATGCTCGCCGGCCGGGGCATCGCCAACGCCTTCACACCCGTCCTGTGTGGACCCCTCTGGTCCCGGCGACGATGCCCGATTCGACGAAGTTCGGCGAGCAGGCGCCCTTGGGCCGCCCGCCCAGCCCGAGCCGGTGCTCAAGCCCCTCATCGGCTGTCCGTTGATGCCTTCGGACTCGGTGACACCCCCGGATCCCCGGATCATTAATAGCAAGGGGCGAAGCCATGCCGATCTGGCTAGCGGCCGTGCTGGGAACGGCGAAGACGGCCAAGGCGGCATCAGCCACCTACTCGGCTAGGCAAGGCACTTCGGGATCTTGCCTGACCCGCGTCGTCCGGCACCACACCTCGCCGCATTGACGAGGCACCGAGTACGTCAGTACGTGGACGCGCCGCCGACGCGCCGATGCACCGCACCGGACGACGCGGGCTTGACCGGCAAGATCCGAACGAGACGACCTACCGGCCGACGGTTGGGCCGAGCAGCGGCTTGCCCTCGCGCGAGACATCCTGGGCCGGCATCCGGCCGTCGACGAGGAGGCCCTCGACGTACGCGTCCACGCAGGGGTTGCGCGACTGGTAGGCGCCGCCGACGGTGAGCAGCCGGGATCCGGGCGTCCCCCGGTGGGGCCCGCAGCGCGCCCTCGTAGTAGGTGGCCGGGCCCGGCCTGCGTTTGCTGTTGCGCCGCAGCCTCTGGGGATAGGGGCGTCACGAGGAGGCCTTGGCCGAGTTCCTGAGGCACTGTCCCGACTCGTTTCCTGCCCACATCGGAGCGCACGAGCTCGCCACTGCCGTATCCCTGCACGGCCTGGGCCGCCACGACGAGGCGAGGGAAGAAGCCCAGCGGGCGCTGACCACATCCGAAGGCCACCTCCCCCCAGCCCCCCGGGTAGTCGAAACCCAGGCAAGCAGACACGACGGCCGCAAGAGCTTCTCCTGGCGCGACTACCGTGACCTGCTGATCGCCGCCCACCAACAGCTTGGCGGCCCCATCGTGCTCGTCTGGGACAACCTCCACGTCCAGAAAGCCGCTGACCTGGGTGAGTTCGCAGCATCCCGGGAATGGCTGACCATCTACTACCTGCCGGCCCACGCATCCGACCTCAACCCCGTCGAAGGCATCTGGTCCCTCCTGCGACGCGGCCGGCTCTCCAGCGTCGCCTTCAGCACCCCCGAACGCCTCGTCCAGCGCATCCGACGCGGATCACGGCACACCCAGTACCGCAGCGACCTCATAGACGGCTGCCTCGCCGAGACCGGGCTGACCATCAGACCCAGATGAGCAACGAGACGATTGTCCTCTCTCACGGGACGTTGACCAAGTTTGGCCACTGCCCGACCGGCTGATCAGCACAGGCGCGATAGTTGCGGCAGCAGCACGCGGTTGTCCACCAGCCGCACCCCGCCCGGTCGAACAACGCCCGCGGCCCCCCAACGACCCTCTGCAGGCCGGACGGCTCTCTTCCAGCCGCGGTTGTCAGACCGCCCCGGTACGGTCGGTACATGAGAGCTGCTGGAACATTCACCGTCAAAGCGTTCGTCCCGACTGAGTTGAAGCCCGAGCCGGATGTGTCCACTGGGCTGCCGGTGGGTGTCGCGACGATGGAGAAGCACTTCGAGGGAGAGGCCGCCGGGCGCTCGGCGACCCTCTTCACTGCCGCGTTCGACCAGATGACCGGTGTCGGCACCTATGTGGCCATGGAGTCGTTCGAGGGTTCGCTGCACGGCCGGGAGGGTTCCTTCAACTTCGTGCACTCGGCAACAACGTTCGGCAGCGACCGCACCGCGGAGTTCTTCACCATCGTCCCCTCAAGCGGCACCGGTGAACTGGCTGGAATCTCCGGAGCCGGCGGGATGGCCGTCGACGCTGATGGCACGCATCGCATCTGGTTCGACTACCAGCTCGTCTGAACGGCTGGCCTAAGGGCTGTCCCGTAATCCCCGGTGGATCAGCGCACGGCGTCAGATGCGGTGCATCGCAAGGCGGAGGAGCGTCCTGATACTGGGCGAATCCGGGCGTTCCGACAACGCGGCGAGGTGCCGTGGCTGTCGTCGTGCGCCCGCCGGGGATTACGGGACAGCCCTTAGGGTTGCCTGAGATCCCTTGACATTCGAGTAATTGAACGCCGTGGCAGGTGGGCTGAAATGCGAGTTCAGCCCCCGCCTCGGCGTGGCCCTTCTGGCCGACCTCGAACGATGTCCCGAACGTGACAGACAGCTCGGGCACGCGGAGCCGAGAATCGGTTGCAGGAGACGAAACCCACTGGGGACCAGTTGCAAGCGTGATGCGAACACTCAGCGAAGTGCACGGAGCGGACGATGTGCGACGTGTTGCCTGGTTCCCATGACCTCGATTCCGCGACGAAGCGACGCTTGTCCGAAGGGAGGCAGCCGTGACCGAACGCGACGTCATGCTCAACGAACTCGCGCAGGGGCTGCGCCCGATGTCACAGGGCCTCGAATGGTTCGATGCGCTTGGCCCGGGGGACCAGTCCGAGGCATTGCTGTGCCTACGCCATCACTGTGTCCAGGCGCGCGCCACCCATGAGGATGGACCGGAGAGCGTCCGCCGTGCCGGGCTGCGCCCGACGCGCGCACCCGCGGTGTTGGTTACCCGCGCCCGGTTTGAGCACCAATTGGGAAGGATCGCCGCTCTCAGGCCCCTCGACGAACGCCGCAAGGCGTTGCGACTGCTGGTCGCGGTCCTCGCGATCGCCCACGGACGACGGCGCGAGCGCTTCTGCGCTGACGGGTGCGGTCACTGGTGGCACAGGCTGTCCGCCACTGGCTGATCCCTTCGCCGGCGCTGAGCGCGAAGCTGCTCCTGATACCGACGCGCGCCTGGCCGGGCACCCGACGGCAGCAACTCGTCACTGCTGCGGCAGCTCGGTGGGATGCCCATTCACATGTGGAAGAGGAAAGGCTCCAGAGGCGGCCGCCCGGTCAGTCACGACGCCGACCTCTACAAAGAGAGGAACACCGTCGAGCGGCTGATCAACGAGCTGAAAGCTGGTGCGGCATCGCCACACGCTATGACGAAACCCCGGAGAGCTACCTCGCCGGACTCCACCTCGGCGCCTCCATGATCTGGATCAAGGACCTCACGCGGAGCACGTGATCATGTCTTACTACGGCGTGCCCGGCGGTGTGTGTCCTGGACGATCTGGCGTGCTGCGCGGATGAGGGCGGCGTTGCCTGCGGCGGGCGTCCCGTCGGGGAGGTGGAGCACGTCTTCCAAGCCGATACGGGCATCCAGACGGCGGGAGGCCGCAAGTTGCAGGATGGGCCACGCGGCGGTGTCCTCACCGTGCATGAGAATCGGCGCGGCAACCGATTCAAGTTCATCCAGCAGGCCGACTGCGGCATGGAGCGCGTCATGCGGGGTGGCCTCGGTGATCTCCGCCAAGACGCGCAGGACTCGGCGGGATCCGGGCCAGTCCAGAAACCGTTGTGCTGCAGGGGTGCCAGAGTAGATGCCGGCTTCGATGCCGATCCCCCGGTCCAGCAAGGCCGCAGCAACATCGGTGGCACCGTCCTCGTGCCAGTTTACGGAGGCGTGGTCAGGTAGCACGGTCCAGGCCCGAACCTGCGCGGCACGGGCGTAAGGGTCGGCCGTGGCCCATGCACCGGTGGTGACCCCAATCGGGATGCCTGGGACAGCAGCCCGCACCGCGCTCACAGCGGCGGCGACGGCGGTGGCTTCCAGCGTGTCGTGACCGGCGCGGTCCTTGGGGTGCAGATGGACATCCTCGGCGCCGGCCGCGACAGCCTCACGGGCCGCCACCGCCAGCTCTTCGGCGGTCACCGGTAATTGGGAACATTCGGCACGGCTTCGAGCACCGTTGAGACAAACCTGCAGCATGGCGCCATCTTCGCAGGTCGCACCCTGGGTCTTCCTGGCAGGCGACCGGACTCGGGGCGGCATCGACTCCCGCCGATTGATCACGACCCGATACAGGCCCTAGCTGGCGACCGTGGCGGCCCTGCTGTACCTGCGTGAGTGACTGTACGCGCAGGATTGAAGTGGCCGGCGCCTTATGCGCGGTGAAAGAGGTCGTCGGCGGCGGCCGGGGGCAGGCCGCCCCGCGGCAGACCCTGACGGCGGGGCACTTCCCGGCCCGGGGCGAGCCATTGCCGCTCGACGGCGTCGTAGATCGGCGTTTGGGACACCGGCCACGATGGGGATCGGCTGCGGACGGTTCGGGGCGTGGCAGTGTGCGCCCATCCTGAGCACCGCGCCGGCACGCCGCATCCCGACACATCCGCACCGGGCGGAGCCACCACCCGCCCGCCACGGCCGGTGACCGACGGAGTGCGAGTAGTGACGTTCTGTGTGAGCGTGTATTGGAGGAAGAACACCCCACGCATCAAGGAGTTACCGTCGTGGGCGGTCAAGCAGGACAAGCGCCGACAGCCGGGCAAGGGCCGCGAGGAAGATCCGCTTCGAGGCGGACGCGACGACGACTTCTGAACACAAGCGGTACTCCACGCACGCAGAGCCCGGCCAGGCGCCCGTAGCCACCCCGGCCAGGCTCTGTCATCTTCACCGCCGACAGCCAGGTGGGCCTCCGGGCAGCACTCCCCGGGCCCACTCCCAGCCGGCCCGCGCCTCGGGGTGCTGGAAGAAGCGACGCCAGGATGCCACCTGTCCCACCTCGGCCACGCGCGGCTCACCGCGCAGCCCAAGCCCGGTCGAACCCCGGCAGCGGGACGACAGGTCGTACTTCATTGTGAGGGTGAAGCCGAGCCGCCCTGCCCCGGCGCCCCCGGGGCAGGTGGGTTCGTCTGTGCCGGGGGGCACCGGTGGCTACAGGGTGCGGGTCAGGCGGTCGGTGAGCAGCCGGGTGAAGCGGGCCGGGTCGGGCAGGTCACCCCCCTCGGCGAGCAGCGCGCTGCCGTAGATCAGCTCGGCGTTCTCCGCGAGTGCGGGGTCGTCGGCGCTTTGGGCGTGTGCTGTGCGCAGGGCGTTGATCAGGGGGTGTGTGGGGTTGAGTTCCAGGATCCGCTTGACCGGGGGGATCTGCTGGCCCATCGCCCGGTACATCTTCTCCAGGGTCGGTGTCACGTCGTGGGCGTCGCCGACGATGCACGCCGCCGAGGTCGTCAGGCGTGAGGACAGACGGACCTGCTTGACGTGGTCGGCCAGGGTAGTGGTCAGCCAGGGCAACAGGGTGGCGAAATCCTGCTCGCGCTGGGCCTTGTCGGCGTCCGTTTCCTTCTCGCCGTCGGCGGACTCGTCGAGGTCGACCTGACCCTTCGCGATGGACTGCAGACGGTGGCCGTCGAAGGCGGGGACCTGGTCGACCCACACTTCGTCGATGGGGTCGGTGAGGATGAGGACCTCATAGCCCTTGGCAGCGAAGGCTTCCATGTGGGGCGAGTTCTCCACCAGGGCGCGGCTTTCGCCGGTCAGATAGTAGATGGTGTCCTGGCCGTCCTTCATGCGCTCGACGTACTCGCGCAGCGTGGTGGGCTTCTCCGGGTCGTGGGTGGAGGCGGCTGACACCAGCTCAAGCAGGGCCTCGGTGTTGTCCGTGTCCTCGACCAGGCCTTCCTTCAGCGGCCGACCGAACTGCTCCCATACCTTCGCGTAGCGTTCGGCGTCCTTGGACTGCATGTCCTTGATGGCACCAAGGACCTTCTTGACCAGGCGCCGGCGTACGCCGCGGATCTGGCGGTCGTGCTGGAGGATCTCGCGGGAGACGTTCAGCGACAGGTCGTGAGCGTCCACGACACCCTTGACGAAGCGCAGGTAGTTAGGCATGAGCGCTTCGCAGTCGTCCATGATGAACACCCGCTTGACATACAGCTGTACGCCGCGCTTGGTCTCGCGGGAGAACAGGTCGAAGGGTGCCTGCGAGGGGATGAACAGCAGCGCCTCGTACTCGAAGGTTCCTTCGGCGCGCATGTGGATCGTCTCGGCCGGGGGCTGCCAGTCGAGGCTGATCTGCTGGTAGAACTCGTTGTACTCGTCCTCGGTCACTTCGGTGCGCGGCCGGGCCCACAGAGCCTTCATCGAGTTGAGCGTGTCGAGGTCGGAGGTGGTTTCGCCCTCGGCGTCGGTGCGCTCGGTGGCCATCCGGATGGGCCAGCGAATGAAGTCCGAGTACTGCTTGACGATCTGGCGGATCTTCGGCTCGGAGAGGTAGTCGGCGAGGCCGTCCTCACTGTCGGCGGGCTTGAGGTGCAGGATGACCGAGGTGCCCACGGGCAGGCCGTCGACGGCCTGGATGTCGTAGGTGCCCTCGCCGTCGGACTCCCACTGGGTGCCGGAGTCGGTGCCGGCCCGGCGGGTGCGCAGGGTGACCTTGTCGGCGACCATGAACGCCGAGTAGAAGCCGACCCCGAACTGCCCGATCAGGCTCTGCGCGGTGGCGGCGTCCTTGGCCTCCTTTATCTTCTTCAGCAGGGTGGCGGTGCCGGACTTGGCGATCGTGCCGATCAGTTCGACGAGATCGTCCCGGGTCATACCGATCCCGTTGTCCCGGACGGTCAGCGTGCGGGCGTCTTTGTCGACTTCCAGCGAGATGTGCAGATTGGTGGTGTCGGCGGTCTCGGTGAGGCTGGAGTCGGTCAGCGATTCCAGCCGCAGCTTGTCCAGGGCGTCGGAGGCGTTCGAGATCAGCTCGCGCAGGAAGATGTCCTTGTTCGAGTAGATCGAGTGAATCACCAGCCGCAGCAACTGGCGGGTCTCGGCCTGGAATTCCAGCGTCTCGACACTGCTGCCCATGTGGGTCTCTTTCTGTGGGAACGTCATAAACGGATTGGTACTCGGGCTGGGACGGATCGTTGCCCGTTGTCGGCGTGGTTCGGGGCGGGCCGGACCGTACCCGCATGGTGTGACTCTGCGTGAGGGGAGTCAGTCATGTGAAGCGCCTGCAGTTGTCGTGCGCCGGTCTTCGACGGTGTCCAGGTTCGATGAGGTCGGTGTGGCGGGCATCGAGGTAGGAGCGCATGTCGGCCGGGGCGATGAACTCGGCGGCGTCGGTGGCGCCGAGAGCGGCATGGTGGGCGGCCTGGGCTGAGCGCGCTGCGGGTGCGAGGTGGCTGAGCGCGGTGATCTGCCCGGCGATGCTGCGCAGGTCGGCGGCGTTGCCCGGGCCCAGGTGGCGGTGGCCCGTTCGGCGCCCCGGGCCTGGCGGGTGGCCATTACGCGCCGCTGGCCGGTGGTGCCGACGGCGCCAGGGGCGGCCGCGCAGGTAGCGGCGTTCGGCGGCCTGGCGGCTGGCGACGCCGAGAGGGCCGGCGAGGTCGGCCCAGCTGGCGCCCACGTTGCGGGCGGTTTCGATCAGGCCGGTCTCCCAGCCGGCGAGCTGCTCGCGTACCTGCCGCAGCAGCACCAGGGAGGCCGGCGCCTGCGCAGGGTCGGGCGCGGAGGCATCGGGGGTCTCGTGCTGGGCGCCCCGCAGCGCGTCATCCGTGGCGGCAAGGGCTGCCGCGGCGGCGAGAAAGGACGCCGGGGTGGGGGCGTCGGTGCGAGGCGTGGATGGCTGGACGGCTGCGGTCACGGGCACCTCCCTAAGGCTGTCAGCAGATCGACGACATCATGTTTGTCATCGGTCGGATGACATATTACAACCCTGTCAGCGCAGCGCATTGGCAGCAATGGCTCAAATCTGCTGGAGGTCTTTCACAAGGTTGCTGCGCAATCAAGGCGAAGTGGGCGGCGCTGGCCCACTCGGCCCACTGAGCAGGTCGGTGCGCCGTTCACGGACGTACGCCTCGGCCTCGGCCTGCCAGTCCTCGGCATCCGCCCTCACCAGCTCGTCGGCCGTTCTCGAGGTGTCGTTGACCAGCTGGAAGTGGTCCGGGTGGTGGCCACGCAGTACCACATCGGGGTCCACCACGCCGGTGCGCGACCCGCATTGACCGGCGCAGCATCCGGCGCGCCTCGATACCTGAGTGTCCGCCTTCGCGGCGGACGAGCGGCGCGGCGAGGCGTGGAGCGCGGCGCTCCATCTCGATCGCCTTCGCGGTGGGCAGCGGCAGATTGTCGAGGTCCTGGTCGGTGACGGGGATCAGGGTGCCAGTCGAGGTCTCGTAGCCGCGGGCGATCTCGTCCTGGCGCAGGACCTGGCCGTCGAGCTCGCAGATCTTGCGGTAGCGGATCCGGCCGCCGTTGGCGGTGTGGATCTGCCGGAAGCTGATGTCGTGCGATCGTGCTGCCGCGGGGTGGAGCGGGCTCCTACCGCGCGCGGACCGTGGTCGGGCGCTCGCCGAGTACACCAAGCACGAGGCGTACCCCGAAGTCATCGAGGCCGCGCACGCCGACTTCACCGCCCTCCAGGAGGCTGCCGACGTCCCGCGCCCCCGTGCAGCACGCATCCTCACGCCGGACGCCGAGTCGTGACGACAGGGAAGGACACCGGGGCCAGGTCCGGGGGGCGAGAACACCGCCCTGTACCGAACCCTGGACGAGGCCGTCCCCGAGGACCTGCGATGCACGACCTGTTGAAGGTCCCCGACGGCAAACGGGTCTTCCGCGCCCGGGTCAGGCGGCGCGGGATGGGCTTGTGGGCGGCCGAGCGGCTCTTCGTAGCGAGGCGACGTCCCACCAGCCGGCGCGGGGTAAAGCTTCGTTGGTGGCGCACGCCGTTGCCGTGCCGGTCGATCCTGACATGGCCGGTATGTGCCGCCCTCGATGGGTATCCCTCCTCCTGGAAAACGCCCATCCGGAGGAGGAACCCGTGCAGAAGAGTGAGCTCTACGCACTCGACATCTCCCACGTGACGTGGGAAAAGTCGTCCTACAGCCTCGCCAACGGCGACTGCGTCGAGGTGGCCCACCTGCCCGGCGGTGCCGTCGCGCTCCGCGACTCCAAGAACTCCCATCTTCTGCCCCTGCGATTCAGCGCCACCGAGTGGGCTGCCTTCCGTGAAGGCATCAAAAGCTGGTGAAGTCCAGGTCTGAACCATGCAGTACGAGCCGAGGTGCCTGGGCTCTACGTACCTGCCAGACCCCAGCCTCTTGAGCTGGAGTACTGCCCGCCCAGGCCGTGGTTGCCGCTGCCGTTCCGGAGCTGAGCGGCTGCGACCCGGCGCCCGCGTACCGCCCGATCAGGCTTATGGGTCACTCTCGAACGGAGTGCGGCCCGTAGGCTTTTTGCGTTTCCACGCAACCAACGCCCCCAGATGCCGGTACGGGGGGGTAGTCGATACTCGCCGGTCCGATCCTCCCCAGGGCCTTGCCGAACTCGTCCGCCGCTCGACGGCCTGGCCGTCGAGGAGCCGCTGGTCGCTTTGAAGGCGCTCGCGGACCTGCGGACGTCATCGCCCGGACCGGCCAGGACGCCGCGTACGAGCTCGGCGGCCGCAACTGCCGCTCACGGTGGTCGCGGCCGCTCTCGGTACGAGCGAGTCCGCGGCCCGCACCTACCTCAACGACTACCTCCACCCCTGCCTCCCACGCCCCCGGAATCCCTCAGTACCTGATCCATATCCTTGCTGCGCGCCCCGCATTGCTTCAGGCACCCCAGCTGTCACTCGTTAGGCAGCTGGGGACATGATGGCCCTCGTGACGAGCAGCCCACAGACACCTTCGGCCCGGATCCCGGGCTATGACGGAGGCCCCTTCCGCCACCAGCCCGAACTCCTGGACGACCACCTGTTTTGGCTGGTCCACCTGCATCTGGGCCATACGCGCGATCTGGAAGCGGGAGCCTTGCTGTCCCAGCTGCTGGGAGGCGACACCTGGCCCGTGTTCACGGTGCCGCTGGCAGGGGATCACCGCCTATATGTGGTGTATCGCGCCTTGGAGGGGGAGGCCGGAATCGACTACCTGGTGCACCACCCTGACTGGGACGCGGCCGAGACCCTGGCGCAGGACGATGGGCACTTCATGGGCCCCGGCTTGTCCTGGTCCGAGCTGACCGCCGCAGCGGACAACGGCCTGCCCGGCGGCAGCACCACCGACCCCCACGCCCGACTCCTGCTCCTGCTTCCGGCATTCGGCGACGACGCCGTGCCGAATGAGGCCTTCGAGCGCCTGACCGCGGCGCTGCGCGCCCGCACCCGCGTTGAGGGGTCGGAGAGGCTCGCCGCGGCGCGCCTCGCGTATCAGGGGGAGTGGGGCCCCACGCACTGGACCACTGCCGAGGGCGGCTACCTGGTCAACGATGGTGGCTACTCCTTCCGTAACCCCGCCAACCGCTTCGCCTGGCCGACCGCTCGCCTCGCCCAGGTCGCTACCGCACTGACCCCCTGACGGCGCGTCCGGGGAACGAGGAGTCGAGCAGTATGCAGCGATCTCCGGTCACGCGAGATGACCTGCAAATGATCACGCTGTGGGTGGTGTGATTCCGGCCTCGGCCGGTCCGGGGGCAGCATGCTCGGCCGGCCGCGACGGCGGGCCTTGCATCGTGTGCTCATGACGGCGGACCGTACGGACCGGGGCGGCTACCGTCGCGGGCTCTTTCGAGCAATAGGTGACACTCGTACGCGCGCGTGCCACGAGGTCTCATCGAAGGCCCGCAGGCGTTCGGGCTGGTCAACCCGCCCCCGGACCCAGCCTGTTGCACCTAACAGGGTTGACCCGTAATCCCCCGCCCCACCGGCCACGGTGACCCCCTACGGGGAGCTGCCGGTGCCCTAGCCGGCCGCTTTCTCACCTCTTATTCGCGGCCGCTTCGGTGACGGGTGCTCAGCCTTCCTGGCAGGCCTTGCTGTTGAGCGCGGCCGCCGCGCCCGCGTTGTAGCCCTTCTCGTAGTTCGGGTCCAGTTGCGCGAGGTTCTGGTTCTGGGGCTTCTTCTTGCAGTCTTCCCGCGTCTCGGCGAGGCCCTTCCTGAAGCCCTTGGAGTACTGGGCCTGGGCGTCCTGCTGTTCGGCCTCCTTGACGGTGCCGCAGCTGGCCTTGTCGTCCTGGTTGGAGGCCGTCACTTTGCCGACCGGGATGAATCCGCTGGTGGTGGCCGTCCCGTCGTCGTTGGCGGAGACTTGGGCGCCGAACTGGTTGGTCGCGGTACCGCCGCGGAAGGTCACGGTCGTTCCCGGCTGCGCTCCTGTGGCCGTGACGTCGTACTTCCCGGCGGCGTTGGGGGTCTGCTTCACGCTGCACGTCAGGGAAGGCACCGCTGCCGCCTGCGCGGAAGCCGCCAGGAGCGGTGCCGACCCGAGTGCCAGCGAGGACACGACCACAGGCGCCAGCACGGCCAGTCGAATACGGGGGTTCATCGTTCGTCCTTCCCTCGGATGGAACATGGAAGAACCGGGCCCGGGGAGGTGTGAACACGTCCATCGTCCTGCCGCCGACCGGCCGTGTCCACCGGAGCTACGGAAGGGCAGGTCCGAGGGCCGCCGGCAACGCGGCGGCGTGCAGGACGTGCAGACCCGAGACGGCACGGGTGAGGCACACGTAGAGGCGGCGCAGGCCGGTGAAGTGAGAAAGCCTCGCCGACGGCAGCAACCACCCCTGCCGCGCGAGACGAAATGCCCGCGGGTTATCTGGCCAGATTGACCACACATGAGCCCCGACACCGTGGCGGTGTCGGGGCCGTTCTGGCCTGGTGGCTAGCTGTAGTGACCCGCAGGGTTGTTGACGCGGCTGATGGGTGGGTGCCCGCCGAGTGCGGTGTGGCAGCGGTGGTGGTTGTAGCTGTGGAGGAAGTCTGCCAGGGCTTCGGTCCGCTCCTGGTTGGAGGTGTAGGGCTTCAGGTAGGCCCACTCCTCCAGGATGGTGTGGTTGAAGCGTTCAACCTTGCCGTTGGTCTGGGGCCGATAGGCGCGGGTGAGTTTCCCGGTGGCGCCGAGCTCGTGCAAGACGTTCTTCCAGGCCAGGCCCTTGCGGTAGGCCCAGGCGTTGTCCGTCAGGACCCGCTCGATGCAGGTGATGCCCTGGCTGTGGAAGAAGGCGGCGGCGCGGGTGAGGAAGCCCGCGCAGGTCGCGACCTTCTCGTCGGGGTGGATCTCGCTGTAGGCGAGGCGGGAGTGGTCGTCGACCGCGGAGTGGACATAGTCGAAGCCCATGCCGCGGACGGGCCGGCCTGCTTCGCGGTTCAGGACGCGGTGGCCGCCGCCGTCGGGGCTCCGGCCGAGTTTCTTCACGTCCACGTGAACGAGCTCGCCCGCACGCTCGCGTGCGTAGCGTCGGATCACGGTGCCGGTTAGACGGTCGAGCCAGGACAGCCGGCTGAGACCGTGCCGGGTCAGGATCCGGTGGACGGTCGAGGCGGGCAGCCCCAGGACCGGGCCGATCCGGGCGGGGCCCAGCTTCCGCGCCCGACGCAGGTCACCACCCTGGCCTCGATATCGGCCGGAGTCCGGTGCGGCGTCCTGCTAGGCCGGCTGAACCGGTCGCGCAGCCCGGCTTCGCCTTCGGCCCGCCACCGGCGGATCCACTTATGAGCGGTGGCCCTCGATACGCCCATCTCGGCGGCCACGTGGGCGACCGGACGGCCCGAGCAGACCCGTTCGACCAGCAGGTGCCTACCGAAGACGGTCAGCCGGGCATTACGGTGGGACACGAAGACCTCCGTGCGGTGAGTTCCTAGACAGCTCCCACCACACCGGAGGTCTCCGCCATGTTCAAGACCTACCGAGTGTCAACAACGCTCGTGATCAATACAGCTAGGGCCCGGCTCCGGTGGCACCTGGATGGGGTGGTTGTTGCACATGCCGTAGCGGCATGTGGTGGGGTCGGGGCACCACAGCACGAAAGGCTCTGTCTGCGATGTACCCCTCCCTCACGCCTCCCCGGCAGGTCAAGATCGGTGATGCCGCTGCGTTCGCCGGGATCACCCCACGCGCCATCCGCCACTACCACGAGATCGGTCTGCTGCCGGAGCCCGAGCGCGGCGGGGACGGCCGCCGCCGCTACGGCTATGACGACATGACCCGCCTGCTGTGGATTCGCAAGATGGCTGATGCCGGTATCAGCCTGGACGACATGCGGGCCGCCTTCGGCGAAGCCCGGGACGAAGCTGGAGACGAAGCCCTGGCCCAAGCCCAGGATATCGAGTCGGTCCTGAGCAGGCTGGAGGAAACCTTGGCGGCGCAGGAGGCCGCCATCAAACGTCGGCGCGCGGCTGTCCAGCGCCTGCAGGCGGTGGGCAGCCCGCTGGGGCTGCTCTCCGAACTGGTCACGGACCGGCTCAGCCACCTGCCCCCGGGCGCGTTGCGCCCCTCCGATCTGGACGCCCTGCTAGTAGCAGAACGGATCTTCGGGCCGCTCGGCGCCGCCATCCAGGCCGGCACGTTCATCGTGCTGGCCACCCACCCCGACCTGCGGGCCGAGGAGGACCGTCTTGAGGCGGCCGAGGCCGCCCTCGACGACGGCGTCGAACCCGACGACCCGCGCGTCGAAGAGCTCGCCGTACAGCGATGCGCTCACCAAATGGCCCTGAATCAGGCCATCGATGCAGCTGGTCTCGACGCGGCCGAGGAGAAGATCTTCGAAATCTACGACGCCGACCTGAAAGGCGAGGAGGGCACAGGGATGAGTGCCGCCACAGCGATCACCAAGATGCCTTACGGCTTCTCTCCTGCCCGGATGCGCTGCGTGGAACTCGCCGGACGGCTCTTCGGCGAGGCCCTTGCCGACGCCCACTCCGCGGACAGCTGATCGCCTGTGCCTGGCACTGACGTGGCCCGACAACCGGTCGCGTTCATCCGCATGTGACCGATCGGGTCAGACGTCGAGCCCGGGCCGTAACCAAGAGTGACAACACAACTGGCCGTACGTGGGGATTCCGAACGGGCCGCTGACAGCGTTGGTCGCGATCCCCAAGTTGAGCGACTGGGGAAGTAATGCTCAACCTTCCTGAGCAGCCTCTTCTGTGACGTCTCGAAAGCAGACGCGAACGAATCGAGGAGGCAACCTTGCCAAGCGCGCGTATCGCTTCCGGAGCAACGGCTCACGGGGTGGACTGGCAGCAGCACGGGAAGGGCGTCGTCATCGCGGTGGAGACCACCGCCGGAGATTTCTCCAGGACGCCGAACTAGGCCGCGAGCCAGGCGCTGATCGCCGTGTCCAGTGCGTCGCCGTCGATGCGCTGCAGGATGCGCCGCACGGTGACCTCGGCCGGGGCGGCGGGTCCGGTGTCCGGTTCCCGGCAGGTGCCGCCGAGGCGGGTCAGCAGTTCGGGCGGGGCGTCTGCGGCCCACTCCGCGATGGCCACCAGGGACGTGGCCCCGGCCAGGACCGCGCAGGCAGCCAGGGCCAGGACGAAGACGAGCGGGCGGCGCCGGCCCCGGGCACGGCGTGGATCGGGAACGGTCGCCAGACGGACCAGGAGCCCTGGGTGGTCGGCGGGCGACGCCGGGGCGACACAGGCGAGTTGGCCCAAGCCGACGGAGATGAGCGAGGAAGAGCTGGCAGGCACGGTCTTCCATCGTGGGGATCAGGGATTCGACACTTCTTGATCACCCGCGGCCCTGCCTGCCTTTACCCAGAGGAGCCCGCGTCGCGGAGCGCATCGCACGAACTGGCAGGATCGGGGCCATGAGCGACTCACCTTTCGACGCTGTCCTGTGCGACTTCGACGGCGTCCTGCGTCTGTGGGATCCGGACGGGATGACCGCGCTCGATCGTGAGCTGGGGGTGCCCGGGGGGACACTGGCGTCCGCGGCGTTCCGTCCGGGCCTTCTGAATGAGGCTGTCACCGGACAGATCAGCGACGACCAGTGGCGGGAGCGGGTCACGGAAGACCTCGCTGCGACCTGCGGGCAGGTTCGGGCTCAGGGCCTCGTCCACGCATGGTCCGCGCTGACGGGCCGGGTCGACATGGACGTCCTGGAGCTCCTGGCCGATGTCCGCCGCCGCGTGCCGGTGGTCCTGGTCTCCAACGCCACCACACGGCTGGAAGACGATCTCGCCGCTCTGGGCCTGGCAGACGCCTTCGACGCGGTAATCAACACCGCCCGTATCGGGGTGGCCAAACCCGACCGCCGTGTCTTCGAGGCCGCTGCCCGCAGCGTGGCGGCCGACCTGCACAGATGCCTGTTCATCGACGACACACCCGGTCACGTGACAGCGGCCCGAGAGACCGGCCTGACTGGGCTCCACTACCAGCACGTCGACCAGCTGCGCAGTACCCTCACACCACTGCTGGCGTGACCGGCCGACCCGCCGCCACTCCGGCCGCACCAAAATTGCCACTAAGGGCTGTCCCGTAATCCCCGGTGGATCAGCGCACGGCGTCAGACGCGGTGCATCGCAAGGCGGAGGAGCGTCCTGATACTGGGCGTATCCGGGCGTTCCGACAACGCGGCGAGGTGCCGTGGCTGTCGTCGTGCGCCCGCCGGGGATTACGGGACAGCCCTTAGCCTCCGCCACCGCGCCCGCGACACCACCGCCCTGGGCATCACGTGATCAAACCGGGCACTCCGCGAGAATGACGCCGCCCTGCCGAGAGCCTACGAGGAAACACTGACAGCCAGCACGGTGGAGCCAGACGTTTCTGGCTGGGGCCAACACTTTCCCAACAGGCCCTAGCACCGCTGATAGCGGCCTGGCCCTACCCGCAGGGCCGGACCTGGGAGACTAGGGATCATGACCGACCGTCGACCGCTCTCGCTGCCCGCCTTCTCCGAGCCCGCTTCCGACGCGACCGTACCCGCCAGGCGGGTAGGCGCCGGCTGATGCCGGTCGAGCAGGGCGCCGGCCTCCGCCAGCCGCCCGGCGAGACCGAGCCCGAGCCGGAACCCGCCCCGGCCCGACGTCCGCTCGCCCCCGGCGGCCTCACCTTCTCAGACCCGGACCGCCATATCTGAGCGCTACCACCACGGGTTGCGCCACGTCCAGGAGCAGCTCACCACCTAGCCCCACCGCCCGGTGTGCCACGCCTGCACCTGGACAGTGGTCGTAGCCGGCCCGGCTCCCGCCTCGGATACCGTGTTCCTCTACGGGGTGCCATAACGGATGTGCCGCCCCCACCGGAGGTAGTCAGCGTATGAGTTCAAAGCGCAGCAAGAATCCAGCCCTGCCCGTACTTGACGACGCATTCCGACTCGCGTCGGTCAAGGACGCCGAAGAGTCCACCCGTGACTTGGCCGCGCGGCTGGCCACCACCGAGCTGCGCCGCGTTTCCCACCCGGGCCGGGTCACCTGGGAGCCCACCGATCAGGCCGAGCCCGTACCGGTCCCGCCGACTGTGGTCGACGGTGACGGGGACCTGTGGCTGCGGGACCGGGGCACTGGCACCTGGACCATGCCCGAGTTCAACCCGAAGGAGTTCCCGGCCCGCTGTGGCGAGGTTCTGACGTGGAACCAGCTTGCCCGCGAGTTCGGCCCGCTTACCGCACTGGCCGACGACCGCCGCCTCGGCGGCGGCCGACGTCGCTGACCGCGCAGCCTTCTGGGATGACCGCGCCCCCGAAGCGCCCGTTACGGGTAGCTCCAGCTCACCGCCGAGCTCGACGATGGCGGCGAGCAGGTGAGCGTGGTGGTCGGTCACGGTGTCTCCATGTTGCAGCCGGATACGTCGTCGCTGTCCGCCGGAAGAAGCGGGTGTAGCGGAGTCCGGTCTCCGGAGTGATGTTGAACACCACGCATAGGTGCTGCAGGTCAGCGCCGGTGACGGCGGCCTCTTCGAGGATTCGGTCCTCGCGAAGTTGCTGGGCGGTGACCGGGAGACCGCGCAACAGAGGCTGCATCCAGCCGGTTGTGACCGGGGCCCGGGTGTGCGCGGTCTGCGAGCTGATGAACACGTGAGGGTTGCGGGTATGGGGCCAGCGCTGGTGCCGGAGGTTGATGCAGTCGACGGCGGCCTGCTCGAGCCTAAGGCCTGTCTGATAATTGATCTGTGGCGCGACGAGGTGAGTTGACGGAGGCGGCGCGGGAGTGGATAGAGCCCTTGTTGCCGCAGGTGGATGGGCGTGGTCGGCCCTGGCGTGATCACCGGCAGCTGGTCAATGGTGTGCTGTGGCGGTGGCGGACCGGGGCTCCGTGGCGTGACCTGCCCGAGCGGTATGGGCCGTGGCAGACCGTTTATGAGCGGTTTGCCCGTTGAGAGGCGGACGGCACGTGGGCAAGGCTGTTGGAGCATGTGCAGGTCCGCGACGACACGGAGGGCCGGGTGGAGTGGACCCGTCGCCGTCGACTCCACGATCAACCGTGCTCACCAGCACGCCGCCCGCGCACGTAAAAGGGGGCTGCGGACGGGGACGAACTGGAAGATCCGGTCGGCTCGCAGACGCGCCAGGCCCTCGGCCGGTCTCGAGGCGGGCTGACCACCAAGGTCCACCTCGCCGTCGACGGCCGGGGACTGCCGCTGTCCATCGTGCTCGCGCCCGGCAACGTCAACGACTCCACCGCCTTCGGTCAGGTCCTCGACGGGATCCGCGTTCCGCGAGCCGACACCGGCCGCCCACGCACGAAACCGACCCGAGTCCCGGGCGACAAGGCCTACTCCAGCCGAGCGATCCGGCATCTGCTGCGGCGTCGGGGCATCGCCGTCACGATCCCCGAGCGCCGTGACCAAACAGCCAACCGCCGACGCCGAGGGCGCCTCGGCGGCCGGCCGCCCGCCTTCGACAAGGAGCTCTACCGCGACCGCAACGTGGTCGAACGATGCTTCGCACGCCTCAAGCAGTTCCGCGCGATCGCGACGAGATTCGACAAGCTTGCCGACCGCTACCGTGTCGGCGTCGTCCTGGCCTCGCTGATCCTCTGGCTCCGCGAACCAGCCCGTGATCATTTGTCAGACACTGCCTAGGGCCCTTCCTCCGGCCCTTCTCGCTTCGGCCCGGCTCGCATCGCGCGCAGTCGGGCCAAGGAGTCCCGGGCCACCGAAGCCGTGAACGCCGGGCACAGCAGCGGCTCCAGCGCCGGTGGGTTCTTCAGGCACGGCCCGATCCGCTCGTAGACCCCGCGTCCGCCGGCGCTGCTCAGGTGAATCCCCAAGCAGACGGCGTGGGTCGCCCAACGGGGCAGGGCAGGGTGTTCGTCGTGGGTGCACACGGGGTCCGTGGGCCCGGCGAGCACCGCCTCGAATCCCCGCACCAAGGCGTCGTACGCCTCGTCGGAGCTGTGGGCGGTCCCGGCCCACCAGGTCAGCGCCGCGGCCGTGATCACATGGCCCGCCCGGTCCTCCCCCTTGGCGTGGCCCAAGGCCCTCCCTACACCGGCAACCTCCTCGCCCACGTCCGTACCGGGCTGCGGGTAGCCCTCCAGGACGGCCGTGAGCGAGTCGAGGGCACGCTGCGCGGCGAACGGCAGCAGGGGCGGGGCGTCGGGGGCCGATCCGGGTTCGAGCGCCTCCAGGACCATGGCCGCGAACCCGTCGACGGTACGCGGGCAGAGCCACTGCTCCCGCGAGTGGTTCTCCCACCACTCCGTACTGTCGTCGGCCAGCATCAGCAGCACGTCCGGGAGCGTGTCGACGAGGTCTTCCCACTGCTTGTCGAACGGGTGCCCCTCATGACCGCAGCCCTGCCCCGCGCGTTCGCGGCGCACGGCCCGCGCCGCATCGGCCACCACGAGCGGCACGTCCCCGCCGGCCAGTTCGGTGTACGGCAGCATCAGGACAAGCCCGAACACCCGCTGATACGCGAGCTCCCCGCCGGGATCGTCCGCCAGCGCCCGTGCGCACTCCAGGACGACGTGGTCCTGGACATCGTAGGGACCGTAACGGTCCTCTCCGGTCTCGCTCCAGGAGCGGACCAGTTGTTCGTACGTCATCAGTCGTTCCTCAGCCGTGTCAGGGAGTCTCGGGCCGTGGCCGCGACGAACGCCGGACACAGGGCGGTGTCGAGGGGTGGGGCCCAGGGCTCGGGCCACTTCTCGTACGCCGCGCGGCCGCGGGCGCTCGCCAGGTGCATGCCCACCCACAGGGTCTCGGTGGTGTCGCTCGGCAGGTCCGGGTGCGCGCCATGGGGGCAAGGCCCGTCGTCGAGGAGGTCGATCGCGCGCTCGAAGGCGTCCGCCAGCTCGTCGACGAGCTCCTGCGCGTCGGCGTCGTCCGCCTCGGCCTCGACGTACCACGCGACGGCGGTGGCCACGAAGACCCGGCCGGCCAGCTCGCCGTCCGCCGCCTCCTGCAGCGTGGAGGCCGCGAATGAGAGGTCCCAGGCCACGTCGAAAGTCCTGGCGAGCGGGTAGCCCTCCATGATCGCGGTGAGCCCCTCCAGTTCGTACCGGTCCTCGAACGGCAGGAACGGCGGTACGTCGCCGGCCGAGCCGGGCCGCAGCGACTCCATCACCACGCGCGCGTGCCCGGCGACGTTGCGCGGGCACAGCCATGCGTCGCGCGGCCTGAGGTCCGTCCAGGGCCGCTCGTCGTCGGCGAGCTCCCGCAGGACGTCCGCCATGTTCCCGAGCTCCGCCTCCAAGTTGCCCTGAAAGGGGTGGTCCTGGTGCGCGCAGGGCGCGTCCCGCAGCGCCCGGTCGACGGCCTGAGCCGCGCCGAACACCGCCTCGACGTCACCGTCCTCCGGTTTCTTTGTAGCCAGGTACGGAAGCGCGAGCACCAGACCCAGCGTCCAGCTGTAGGCGAGCGGCCCGCGCGGATCGGCGGCCAGTTCACGGGCGCACTCGACGACGAGCCGCTCGTACGTCTGCGGTTCGTGGTCGACGTACTCCCTCATCTCGTCCCAGGCGTCGACCAGTTCGTCCGCTCGCTCAGCGGAGGATCGATCCGTCATCGTCATCCTCCTTGTCCATCTCCTCGTACCGCTTGTCCATCGCGACGATCGGGTCCCGCGCCCAGTCGGCGAGCAGGCTCGCACAGGCCCATACGTCGACGGGGTACGCGCCGTCCGGCGCTCCGAACTCCGCCGGGGCGTAGAGGTGATCGAGGTGCGCCTTGAACTCCTTGCGCCGGTGCCCGGACTCCCGCAGATGCGCGTCCGGATGGCCGTCGCCGTGGGGGCAGTCATGGTCGAGCGGCTCGGGGTCGACACTCCGCAGCAGGGCCCGCACCTCGCGCCCCACGCCGTACGGCAGGTCGAAGACCGAGGCGGCCCACAGGGCGAGGTGAAGCAGAACGAGCCGCTCGTGCGGGTCGGTGGCCTCTGCGTGCCGGCGTGCCGCCCACAGGCCGGCGTTCTGGCCCGCGACACCGGAGTCGTCGAGGTCGTCGGCGTCGACGATCGTCTGCGTCAGCGCGCCGATGACGAGGCGCCCGTGGGGTCGTACGAACGCGGCGTCCAGGCCGCGGGTGTCGCGTACGCCGAACAATTCCTCGTGCGCGGAGCGCAGTTCACCGAGCGACTCCTCGGCGAGGCCCCGCAGATAGTCAGGGCACACCCAGACGTCGGCCGGCTCGTCCAGCCATCCGGCGAGCTCCGCCCGCCCGCCGGGGCTGCGCACATGGAAGGCGATCTCGGCCAGCGACTCGTAGTACAGGTCGTCCTCGCCGGGGTGCTCACCGTCCGCGTGCTCACAGCCGCCCGCATCGCCGAGCAGCCCGAGCGCCCGCTCCAGACCCTGGATCATCGCGTCGAAGACCGGACGCAGGGTGATCCGGTGGACGGCGTACGGAACCGTCACATGCTGCGTGAGGACGTACCCCGCGAGGGCGCCGCGGGTGGGACGGTCGGGCAGGTAGTCCGCGTTGGACTCGATCTCGGGAGCGGGATCGATGACGGGGTGGTCGTTGAGGATCTCCTTCAGATCCCGCACCGATTGCGCGTGGTCCTCCGGCACCACCTCGGGAATCCCGGATGCCGAGAACGGCGCGATCACATCGGCCGTCACGCGTGCGATGCCCGCTACATTGCCCGGGCACGACTCGCCGTCGACCCGAGGGTTTTCGGGGTGCTCCCCAATCAGGTAGTCGGCGGCGGCCCCCACCGATCCCCAGGAGTCCTCGGAGAGGTGCTCCAGCTCCTCCTCGTACGGATGCGTCTCGTGCCCGCAGCCCGTCGCATCCAGCGCGGACGCGGCGGCCACGAGCGCGGCGACTGCGGCCCGCGCCGTCTCGGGCCGCGGCCGCCAGGCGAGATAGCGGAGCATCTTCGCAAGTCCGGCCACCCACACATGCGCCGACTCACCGCCGGGATCGGCGGCAAGTCGGAGCACGCAGTCGAGCGCGAGTGGCTCGGCCTCCGCCGGATCGGTGCGTGCGTCGGTCCGGGACCACTGCGCGTACAGCTCGGCCGTGCGGGCATCAGGTATGACGATCATGCCCGGTACGACGTGTGGCGAGGCTCCTGGGGTTCCTAGGAGCCGTGACTTAAGTACCAGCGCTCAGAAGCGGACGATTGCTGAGACTGTGAGTGGGGGCTGTACCGGGGTCCCGGAGTCGAGGCCGGGCGGGTGCGGCCGGGGACGCATGAGCCGTGAGATGGAGCGCCGTCCGATGAACACCAACGACCGCAGCCGGTTGAGTCGCGACGAAATCACCGAGAACCCACCCGCGGTCCGGGCCCGCTACCTGGAAACCCGCCTACTCGCCCAGGTCTTCACCGGCTACTGGCAGGCCGGCGCACGCTGGACCACCATGCCGCGCCCCACCTCACCGACGCCGGCTTCGACCTCTCCTACGCCCGCGACGCCACCACCACCTCGGCGGGCCCACCGAGCCGATCGACGACCCGCAGCCCAGCCCCTACGACGTCGGCTACGAGATGATGCTCGACGGCGCCCAGGTCCTGCGCCTCGGCCCCGACCTGGTCGTCAACATCGTCCAGGCCAACCACACCCGCGGCGTCGAATGGCTGGAGCGCCACCTGGCCGGCCGCTACCGCATTCACCGCGTGTACCGCATGGCCGACAACCACATCGACTCCATGCTCCTCGCCCTGCGACCGGGGGTGTTCCTCGCCCGGCACGACGGCATCCGCGACCTGCTCCCGAACCGCTGCAGAGCTGGAAGTTCATCGTCCCGCCCCAGCCGGACACCGGCGCCTTCCCCGCCTACGGCGACGCCGACCTCGTCCTGACCAGGCGTCGGTACCTTCCCTGGCATGTCCGCTGACACCCCGAGCGCGGCCGATCAGCTGGTGCTCGACCACGCCCACCGCCACGGGTTCACAGTGACCGCGAAGATGCTGGAGGTCTGGAGAAGCCGCGGCAGGAGCAGGCCTAGGCAGTCGGTGACGATGTGTCGCTTGCGGCCCGGTACTTTCTTGCCGCCGTCGTGTCCGCGTGAGGCGGCCGGCACCGACGCGGCAGCCCGTACCGACTGAGCGTCCATGATCCCCGCCGTCGGTTCCGTCTCGCGTCCTTCGCGTTCGCGGACCATCCCGCGCAGACGGTCGTGGAACTCCGCGATCAGTCCTGCCTGCCGCCAGCGGCGGAAGAAGGCGTAGACCCGGTCCCAAACGGGGAAGTCCGCGGGCATCGCCCGCCAGGAGATACCTCCCGCGACCAGGTAGCGGATCGCGTCCAGCATCTGACGGTGGCAGTAGCCCTCGGGCTGCCCGCCCCGGCCCTCCAGCCAGGCCGGCACCGGCAAGAGGGGCTTCACCTGCGCCCACTCCGCGTCCGTCATGTCCGACGGATACAGGAGTACCCGGTCCGGATGATCGGCCGCGTTCCCGTACGCGTGCGCAAGCCAATCACATGACACACCGGTCGAGTTGAAGTCAACGTGCGCGGGCGCGTACAACAACAAAGGGGCCTCCCGACCATCGCTTGGTTCGATTTACATCCCCGAGCTACCGAGAGGCCCTGTCTTCGTGCGCGTACAACCGGAAGATCACCCGACCAGGAACTCTTGACCCGCAGCTTCCAAGATCGGCTGAGATGCGGCTTCTCATGCCAGCTCCGGAGGCCGGGCGCCCCGTTGCGCGGCCACAAACACGCAATGGGGGAGGGGCTCCGAGCCGGGCTCGGGCAGGAGATGCCGGACAACGGCGTCCGGTGATCGACTCGTGTCTTCCCTGAGTTCACGCCCCAGCGGGTAGCACTGCGAGTGCGTCGATCTCGACCCGGAAGGCGGGATGGACCAGCCCGGCGACCGTGACGAGTGAGCAGGCTGGCGGGCGGGCCGTGTCCAGGTACTCGTCGCGCACCTGGCGGAAGGTGTCCAGATCGGCCAGGTTGGTCAGAAATACCGTCAGTTTGACCACGTAATCCATGGCGGCACCCGCCGCCTCCAACGCGGTGACCAGGTTCGCGAAGACCTGACGTACCTGGGCCGCGGTATCCTCCGCGCCCACCACCCGCCCGTGGGCGTCCACCGGGACCTGTCCGGAGACGGCGACCATCGGCCCCGTGAACGCCACGGCATGGCTGTAGCCGTTGACCGGAGGGGTGCCGTCGGGTCGGACGAAGTGCTGCATCATGGCTCCTGAAAGCGGCGGTGAGCACGCCGGGGTGTTGTGTATGGCTTTGGACTGTCGGCACTTGACGAGGTGCCCGCCGCCGCCGTCGGTACGGGCCGGTGTTGCTACTGACTTGCTGTGGGAACCAGCTCCGCGACGAGACGTGCGGTAATCGGGGTCTCGATCCTGTGAGTGGCCGCGGCCCGTAGGACAGCCCCGCCGATGGCGTCGAGCTCGATCGGGTGGCCGTTCTCCGCGTCGCGCTGCATCGAGGACTTCATCATCTCGGGGGCCCGGTCGAAGAAGGAGAGCACGGCCTCGGCGGTCACCGGTGTGCCCGCGGCGCGGGCCACGGCAGTGATTTCGTCGAGTACGGCAAGCAGTTCGGACCGCCGCTCGTCGCGGATGGCGCCCACAGCGGACTGGTAGCGCGTGGTCAGCAGGGCGAACGGGGCGAGGAAGGAGAGTTTGTCCCAGAGCATCGTGCTCTCGTCGGTGCGCAGGGTCACGTCGAGGCCGGCGTGCCGAAGGTGGGATGCGAGGTCGGCGAGCGGGGCGGCCAGTTCGAGGGCGGTGAAGGGGCTGGTGTGCGCGATGCGTCCGGGCGAGGTGCGGGTGGCCTCGACCCTGATGGTTCCGGCCACGACCTGGCCGGCCGGATAGTGTCGGCGCAGTGCTGCGAGGTGGTCGAGTCCGTTGAGCAGCGGTACGACGATACCGTCGCCGAGGACCTGCGGCGGAACACGGTCGAGGGCGGCGGGCAGGGCGGTCTGCTTGACGGTCACGAAGGTGACGTCGACCGGTTCGCGCAGCAAGGTGTCAGCTTCGACCGGAGTGGTGAAGTCGCCGTATTGCGTGCTCTGCACTCGCAGGCCCTCTCGGCGCAGCACGGCGGTGGTCTCCTCGCCGGCCAAACAGACGACGCGGTGTCCGTCGCGGGCGAGCAGCGCGCCGATCAGGCCACCGACACCGCCCGGCCCGAGGATGGCCACCGTCACGGTGTTCATGGTCATGTGCGCTCCTGTTCTTGGGAGACCAGTGCCCGTTGGGCGGTCTCGTTGCTGAATGCGGTCAGTTCGTCGACGGGATCGCGTCGGCAAGTGCTGGTGGTGGAGCCTTGGCCCCGGCCGTGTGTGGTTGCGCCGGTCATCGACGGGAGCCGTTGGCCAGGCGGTCGCGCCAGGCCGGGGCAAGGGCGGTGAGCATCAGCGCGGCGGTGAGGGTGAAAGCCAATGGGTAGCCGGTCTGGCCTGCGAGCACCCCGAACCCGACGGCGCCGACGCCCATGCCCGCGTCGTAGGCGAAGTTCCACAGGGCGCTGACGGTGCCGTAGCCGGACGCGGGGACACGCGCGTACATCAGCGTCAGCGTGGCGTTCTGGGTGACTCCGAAGCCGACCCCGAACAGGGCCACGCCGACGACAACGGCGACCGGGCTGTGGGTCAGAGAGGTGAGCAGCGTCCCTGCGGCGGAGACAACAAGGCCGGGCAGGACGAGTGAGGCCGGTCCGTGCCGGTCGCCGTGTCGGCCCGCGACCCAGCGGGCCGCGGTTGATGCCGCGGACTGGACGAACAGGGCCATGGCGACGACTCCGGTAGAAGCCGACGGGACGGCAAGGGGGAGGAAGGTGACGGTGATTCCGGCAGCGAGCGCAGTAGCCGAGAAGACGACGGCGGGCCGCAGAAGAGCGGCCGTCCGGAACCCGGCCAGCACCCCGATCGACCGTCCCGAGGTCGGCTCGCGGTCCGGCAGGCCCGGCACCGAGACGATGGCAGCCAGCGCGGCCACTGCGCCAGCAATGCAGACCGGTACGTACCCCACGTGCCCTACCAGCCACACCCCGAGCGGCAGGGCCACCAGCGACGGAACCCCAGACACGATGCCAACCAGTGCCAGCCCCTCACCACGGCGCTCGGGCGGGATCAGCGACGCCGTCAAAGCGCCACCCGCGACGACCGTGAACGCGAAGCCCAGACCCCGCACGACACAGACCGCCGTGATCCAAACCGTGCTCCCGGAAGCGGTCAGCACCAGCGTGGGCGTGCCGAGGAGGACCAGCCCTGCCACCAGCGCCAGGCGGTAACCGAAGCGGGCAACGAACCGGGGAGTGGCCAGCCCGCCTCCGACCGTCGCCAGCATCAGCGCACCCGTGGCCAGTCCCGCGGCATAACCGCCTCCGCACACCTCGGCATAGAGGGGGACGACCGACAACAGCAGGTAGAAGCTCGTCGAGGCACCGATGACCGAGACGAAACGCAGCAGCAGGGGCCGCGTCACCAGCAGCGGCCGCGAGCCGGCGCCCTCAGCTCGAGAGTTGATCATCCTGGTCACACGACGAAGCTAAAGGCCAAGCGGATCGCCAGTAAGATCCAATTCCATGCCTCTGGAGTGGTCCGGTCTGTCACCCGATCTGCTGCTGGTCATCGACCGGGACAGCGGCGAGCCGCTGCGATCCCAGCTGGAACTCCGGCTGCGGGACGCGATCCGGACCGGGCGGGTGCAGATCGGCGAACGGCTGCCGTCCTCCCGTGAACTCGCTCGGATGCTCGGGCTGTCGCGCGGGCTGGTGCAGGACTGCTACGCCCAGCTCCAAGCCGAGGGATACCTCGTGACACGCGTCGGCTCAGCCACCCGGGTCGCCGCCGGCGCGGGCGCACCGCCAGCGCCCACGTCACCGCCCTCGGCACCTCCACGACTGGTGGCCGACTTCAAGTGGGGCGTTCCGGACTTGAGCAGCTTCCCGCTCGCCGACTGGCTGTGGGCCATGCGCGAGGCGGCACGCGCCATGCCGACGGCGGCGCTTGATTACGGAGACCCGCGCGGCAATGTGGCTCTGCGCGAGGTCATGGCCGGATATCTGCGGCGGGTGCGCGCCGCCGCAGCGGATCCGGAACGGATCGTGATCTGCTCCGGCTACGCGCAGGGCCTCGGTCTGGCCTTGCACGCCCTGGCCCGGACAGGTGTCCGTACGGTGGCGTACGAGGACCCCGGCTCACCGGCCACGATCTCCTCTGCCGCGTCCTGGGCGGGCCTGTCGGCGATCCCGGTACCGGTCGACGAGCGCGGCATCGACGTGCAGGCACTCGCCGCGACCGACGCCCGCGCCGTCGTCATGACCCCTGCGCACCAGTGGCCCACCGGTGTCGCTCTGGCACCCGAGCGGCGGCTCGCCCTGATCGAGTGGGCCAGGAGCCGGGACGCCGTCGTCATCGAGGACGACTACGACGCCGAATTCCGCTACGACCGGGAGCCGGTGGGCGCCCTGCAAGGACTCGCCGCCGACCGCGTGATCTCCATAGGTACCGTCAGCAAGTCCCTCGCGCCCGCGCTGCGCATCGGGTGGATGCTCTGCCCGCCCGCGCTCACCGAGCTGATCATCGAGCACAAGCAGCTGAACGACCGCGGGTCGCCCACACTCGATCAGCTCGCCCTCGCGAGAATGATCGAGTCCGGCCGCTTCGACCGGCACCTGCGTCGGATGCGGACAACCTACGCGGCACGGCGCAAGACCCTGGTGGCGGCGCTCGCCGAACATGCCCCCGAGGTCAGGGTGACCGGCCTCGCGGCGGGCTTCCACGCGGTAGCGCACCTCCACGGACCGGCCGACGAGCAAGACCTCATCGCCGCCGCCCACGCCCGATCCGTGGGCCTCTACGGAATGAGCACCTGCCGTTCTTCGCATGCGACAGAGCCAGTGCAGCTGATCCTGGGGTTCGGCAACGTCGGTGAACGCGCCATCACGGCAGGCATCACGGCGGTCGGAGGCCTGCTGAGGGGCCGATATCCCGCGTCGCAGGTCCGTCCGACGCTCGGCGACGACTACCCCGCCACTACGGTACGAACATGCTCGACGTAATCGAGGAAGTCACCCGCTCGGGTGCCGGGATCACCGCCACCCTCGACGCGCTGACCGACCTGGAGACGCGTGCGCCCTGGACGCTGGCCGGCTGGACCCGCGGCCACGTCATCACCCACCTGGCCCACAGCATCGACGCCTATGGGTGGATGCTCGCCGTGGCCCGAACCGGCATCGAACCCGCCCCGAGCACGGACGCCAAGTCGCTCGCCCGTACTGTCCGTGAAGGCGCCGACCGCCCCGCGGCCGAACTCGCCACCGACCTGCGCAGCCGCCTTGCACACCTGGCCGAAGACGCCACATCGATGCCCGTGGAACGTTGGGACACCCTGGTCACGGCACTGGCGGGCTGGCGGCACCCGGCCTGGTACACCCTCCACCGCTGCTGGCGCGAACTCGAAACGCACCACGTCGACCTGAACGCCGGCTACCGCGCCGGCTACCGCGCCACCGACTGGCCCAGCACGTACGTGACCTGGGCACTCGACGACACCATCACGGCGCTCGCCGCACTCGACTTCCCCGTCGCCCGGGTCAAAGCCCTCGACATCGGCCGATCCTGGGCCCTGTCCCCGACCGGCCCCAACATCACCGGCTCCGGCCACGCCCTCCTCGGCTGGCTCAGCGGCCGCGCGCTCGACCCCCCGCTCACGTCCGACCGTCCACTGCCGGTCCCGCCCGACCGGCCCTACCACCAGCCCCCGGCTGGAGCTGATCGCGAAGACCGCCCTACGGGTCGTCGAGTTGTTCGGAAGGCCCCTGCCTTCACGCCCCGACCACGGGAAGATCACCCAACCGGGAACCCTCGTTCGACCGCCAAGGGGACCTCTCGGTGCTACAACGGCTTCTCAGCGTGGCGAGGTGAGCGTGGTGTCGTCTACCAGCGGTGCCAGACAGCTTCGCGGGCCTTGTCGCGAGTGATCAAGTGGTCGTCTCCCGCGACGAAGAACAGTGCCCAGGACCGACGTGGTCGCCGACGCGCTGGGCACCGAGTTCAAGTTGCAAGCCGTCGCAGAAGAGGTCTCCCGTTGGACTGGACCTCAGGCCGGTGTCGTAGACGTCGGTATGGGGTGGGGTACGTGGAGTTGGATTGTTCCGGACGGGTTGTGGGAGATCGCGGAGCCGTTGATCCCGCCGTCGAGGGTGCGGCCGCAGGGCGGTGGAACGCAGGACACGCCTGATGAGACGCTGTTCGCCGCGATCATCTACGTGCTGGTCAGCGGCTGTGCCTGGCGGGCTCTGCCGCCCTGCTTCGGGATATCGTGGACCGAGGTAGGCCGGGTTCCAAGACGCACGTCCTGTCGGACGCGAACGGACTGCCCCTCCTCGTCGGCGTCTCGGCAGCCAACACCCACGACAGCGAAGCCTTGAAGCCCATGGTCGCCGGTCACCAAACGAGACACGACCCCCACCGCGGCCGCCACTTCAAACCCCAACGCCTGCACGCCGACAAGGCCTACGACGTCCCTCACCTGCGCAGGTGGCTCCGTGGCAAGCGGATCGGCGTCCGCATTGCCCGGAAAGCGTCGAGTCCAGCGAACGATTAGGACGTCGACGCTGGGTGATCGAGCGGACCATGTCCTGGCTGACTGGATACCGCCGACTCAACCACCGGTACGAACGCCAACCCCGCAACTACCTGGCCTTTCTCGGCCTCGCGGCTGCCATCTGCTGCTACAAACGCCTTGTCCGCCTCACCACATCGAGGGCCTTGCCGGTGCGGGGGTTTGCGCCGCCGAACACGACGGAGGGTTCGCCGAAGGCGGTGACGGCATCCGGCAGGTCCCGATCCGCAGCACACCAGTCGTGGAGAGCCCCCGGACTGCGTCGTACTCGTCCTTGGACAGGATCCGGTCGAGGGTGAGCCAGCCCCGACGGTGAGCCAACTCGGCGTACACGGACGCGGCGTGCACGTCGCGTCCGGTCTCCAGGCGCAGCAGCTTCTCGAATGCGCCTTGGATCCCGTCGGCGTAGCAGGCGCCGCTCTCCGTGAGACGGGACTGCTCGGCCGTCCAGGCGCCGGGGCCGTCCTTCTCGACAACGAGCAGGTGGTGCATGAGGAACCAGACGGCGGTGTCGAGGTCCCCGTAGGCTCCAGGACGGCGCAGGACACTCTTGAGCTGGTCCACGAGGTGAGCACGCAGCGCGGACGAGGCGGCAAGGGCGGAAGTCTTCGGCATGGTGTGATTCTGCCGGTTGTCCGGAGGAGGGGGCGTTCCGGTAAAAGAACGCGGCGACCGCGCGATTTCCGCATCTGCATCGGCTGAAGGCCGGCGGGATCGTGGGCACCATCATCTGGCTCTGGATCTCCGCGGCCCGCCCCGGCCGCACCCACGACATTACCGCCGCCCGCCGCGACCACATCCTCACCCACCTGCGCGCGGCCGGCCTCGGCGCCCTGGCCGACCTCGGCTTCCTCGGCCTCACCGACGACAGCGACGACAGCGACGACCCGGTGATCGTCACCGGCTACAAGGCACCCGCGCCCGCGAGCTCACCCCCGGCGAGAAGCAGGCCAACCGGGTCTTGGCCGCCGCACGCGCTCCCGTCGAACACGGCTTCGCGCACCTGAAGACCTGGCGCATCCTCACGAAACTCCGCACCGACCCCGCTCGCGCCACCGACCTTCTGCGCGCTCTCCTGGTCCTCTCGAACCTCGAGCTCTCACGCTGACAGATGATCAGTCATATTCGGCGCGATACGGCTCCGTCCTGCCAGCGGTAGAGGTCGCGCAGCAGGGAAATCTCGGCGCCGTGATGGATCAGCTCCCTGTTGACGTGCAGGACCCTGTTCTCCATGGGAAACCGCTCGGGACCCACCGTGGGCGGATTGTCCAGGTCAGCGTCCGAGAGCTCGCGGACCCCCGCGTTCCATCTCCCATACATCTCATCGAGCTGTTCCAGCGCCTCGTCAGCGGTCCCCGCGTAGGCGAATGTCTGGGAGTCGACGTCCTGGCCGCCGAAGTACCATCCCACCCGATAGCCCAGGCACGAGACGATGATGTGCGCCAGCCGCCAGGCAATCGTCGTCACCGGCGCAGGCACCGGGGCAGGGGACGCGAAGTCCATCGTCCATTCCCCCGAACCTTCCGACATCGGTGCGGGCGACGTGCCACGTGCGCGGATGCTCCAGCAGCCGCGCACCGGCTCCCAGAAGTACTCCTCGTCGGTAAGACCCTCCAGCCGTGGCCGCAGGTTCTTGCTCCAGTACCAGTCCAACTGGTCCGCGAGTCGCTCGCTTCTTGTCATTTCCGCACACTACATACAGCGGAGACCTGGCTGCGCCCCTCGCGGACGCCGTCGCCGGCCGTGGGCCGCGAGACGTACCGCACCAGGAGATGACGCTGGGGCCTGATGTGCCCTTCGGGCCGCGCCGCCGCGAACGGCTCAGCCTCGACCGATAACGTGACGGATGATCAAGACCGCAGACTCCCGCCCGAGATCAGCATGAGTATCCCGAGCGAGCGCCACGCCAGAGCTTCCGACCTGCATGTTCGAAGATGGCGAAGACTCATAGAGGTGCGGTCCTACAGGGCTCCATGCCCTTCGGAGCGGTCGCGCTGCCACGCCAGGCTCCTACGCAGTCTGCACTAAAAGAGCGTTTGTCCTGGCAAGGGTGTTTGGTAAGTAGCGTGGTGTCAGCGGGTTGGGTCCACGCATGGAGGCGTGTGAGGATCCGCCAGTGGAGTGCGATGTGGCGATGGCCGGCGCTGCTGGCGGTGACGCATTCGGAGATCTGGTCCTGTTCCTGGTGCTACGCCTCCACCTGTGTGGGTGGTGAGTGGTTCGAGGTCGCGCGGCCGCCGTATTTGCCCGTGGGGATGCGTTGAGAGCGGGCTGTCGCGGACGGCCTTCCCGCCGGCGTCTCCCACGCCTTCGGCATTTCCTGTTCGGCCTGCACGTTCCAAGATCGGTTGAGATGTGGCTTCTGACACCAAACCTGCACATCGCAGGTGAGCGTCAAGTAGTGGACCGGTAAGGAGGCACTTGACCTCCACTTCAGTAGGGACAGCCGGAGAACCGAGGTGGTCAGCCGAACTGGACCAGGCCGAGCAGGTTCCCCTCGCTGTCCTTGAAGTGCCCAGCGCGGCCCACGCCCTCGACCCGGCAGGCGCCGTCAGCCGTTCGGTAGCCCGGCAGGTCGTACTCCTCGAAGGTGACGCCACGCGACTTGAGGGCCGCAACCTCGGCATCGATGTCGTCGACCACCCAGGCTGCTCGGGTGCCCCCCGTCGCTCTTGCCGTAGCTGGCGGCGAGGACGAAGTGGGCGCCGCCCGACTCGTACGTCAGGGCGCTGCTGATCTCCTGGGCCCGCGTGAGGCCTGGCGGTCGTGGTAGCAGGCCCTGGCCCGGTCCAGATCGGCGGCGGGCAGCATGGTGAGAACCGGATGTCCGTCCAACATCCCTCTCGGCCTTCATCCCTCCTTGGGGGAAATTTATACCATTTCTTGACAGTTTGGCATGAATTGGAGTATCGTCAACGTGCCATGAAAGAGAAGCGCGCGTACGAGAGTCCGCTGCGTGCCGGGCAGCTTGAGCAGACCCGGCAGCTGATCCTCGCCGCGCTCACCGAGGCCATCGCCGACGAAAGCGTCCAGGAGCTGACCATCCCGCTCGTGGCGGAGCGTGCAGGCGTCGCCGTCCGCACCGTCTATCGGCACTTCCCGACCAGGGAGGCGCTCTTCGCGGCCTGGAGCGGGTGGGCCCAGGAGAATCTGCACGTGCTCATGCAGTCCTATCCGGACACCTTGGACGGGCTGCGCCGCGTTGCGCCGGAGCTCTACCGCTCGTACGACGAGCACGCGCCACTGATCCTCGCCATGCTGAACTCCAAGGCGGCCCGGCCGCTGCGGGAGCAGGGCCGCAGGCACCGGTTCCACTCGGTGGAGGCGGCGCTGGCCGAGCTCACGGCGCAGGCCGACCCGGTAGCCCGCCGCCGCGCGGTTGCCGTGGTGTACCTGCTGGTGAGCGCCCCGGCCTGGCAGGCCATGCGGCTGCAGGCGGGGCTCGACGGGGCGGAGGCCGGCACGGCCGCCGCCTGGGCGGTGCGGGTGCTCACAGACGAGCTGCGGCGAGACCCGGACGGCCCGCTACGCGACCCGGGCAGATGACCGGCGAGGAGGAGAGCCATGAGCATCGCCACGGAACGCACTTTCGCTCCACCGGGGCCGGGTACCTGGTTCCTGGACCCGACCCACTTCACCCGCCCGGTGACCAGGTTCCACGCCGAGATCTTCATCGAGGAGATGCACCGCGGCTTCGGAGAGAGCCTCCGCCGGTACGGGTCGCTGCTCGAACGGTTGGACTGGGCCTTCGTCAACGGCTTCTGCTACTACCATCCCCAACCGCTGGGAGCCCCGCCGGACGCCACGGACCACCCGCCGAGAGAGGTCTGGGAGCGACTTGCCGCCGATCATCCCGAGATCCGCACCAGGCTCGCGACCAGTGCGACCGTCTTCGAGCGCAAGCTGTGGCGCGAGGACCTGCGCCGCTGGGACGAGGAGGTCAGACCCGGGCTACAGCGCGAGCGGCGCGAACTACAGCAGGTCGAGCCCGGTCTCCTCGATACCGGCAGTCTGCTCGCGTACCTCGACCGGTGCCGGGAGCACCAGCGCCGAGCCGGCTACCTGCACCACCTGTTCAACATGCCGGCACTGCTGCCGATGGGCGATCTGCTCGCACACTGTCAGGAGTGGACCGGGCGCACCACCGGCGAGATCCTGGCCCCGCTGGCCGGATCGAGCCCCGACCCGCTGGCGGACCGGGAGGAACTGGCCGAGCTGGCCGCCGCCGTAGCAGCGGACCCCCGGGTGAGCGAGCTGCTCGCCTCCCCGGCGCGACCCCAGGAGCTGCTGGCGGCGCTGGGGGACGTCGCGGGACGTACGAGTACCGCCCTCGCCGAATACCTGGAGACGGCGGGCTGGCGCCCCGTCAATGGCGAGGACGTGGGCGATCCCTGCGTGGCGGAGTTGCCCGCCGTCGTGCTCGCGGCCATTCGCTCGGCGGTCTCCTCCTCGGCGAGGCCCCAGGCGGACGCCCCCGCCGACCAGCGCGCCGACGCGGCGGCCGACCTCCGCGACGCCGTACCAGCGCCGCACCGCTCCCACTTCGACGAGCTGCTCGCCGAGGCGCGGCTGGTCTCCCGGCTGCGCGACGAGCGCGGGTCGTGCGCGGACCTGCCGGCCATCGGCCTCACCCGGCGCGCCATCCTGGCGGCCGGCCGACGGCTCACCGAGCAGGGCCGGATCCACGCACCCGCCCACCTGGCCGAGGCGAACTACGCCGAGCTGCGCGCCCTGGTCCGTACGGGCTCCGGGCCCGACGCCGCAGAACTCGCCGCCCGGGCGCACTACCGCGACCACGCCCGGTACGCGGACGCGCCGCCGATGCTGGGTCCACCGCCGGGCGACCCGCTGCCGCCCGAGTGGCTGCCGCCCGCCGCGGCACGCCTGGAACGCGCCCTCGGGGCCGTCGTCCTTGCCATGTTCAGCAACCCGGCAGCACGGACCGAGGGGCGGACCGTGCACGGGCTTGGCGCGAGTTCGGGCGTGTACGAAGGCCCGGCACGGGTGATCAGCGGTGTGCCCGAGTTCGACCGCATCCAACCCGGCGACGTCCTGGTCACCGGCGCGACCACCACGGCCTTCAACATCGTCCTGCCCCTGCTCGGCGCGATCGTCACCGATCGCGGCGGGGCGCTCTCCCACGCCGCCATCGTCGCCCGGGAGTTCGCCATCCCCGGCGTCGTCGGATGCACGGACGCCACGGCGGTAATACCCGACGGCGCCTGGGTGCGGGTCGACGGCCGGGCCGGAGAGGCGGCGGTGGTCCGATGACAAGTCCGCTGTCGCCGAGCACGTGGTCCGCCCCCGTGCCGCTCCGCCTGGCCACCGACGAGAGCCTGTACGGCGACAAGTCCTCGCAGCTCGCGGCCGCCGCCCGGGCGGGTCTACCGGTACCGGAAGGAATCGCCCTGGAATGGCGGTTCGTCGACGCCGTCGCAGCAGGCGACGACGAGGCACTCGCCGCCCTGCACGGGTCGACCGCCGACTTGCAGGGCGGCAGGCTGGCCGTGCGTTCATCCGCGCTGGGCGAGGACTCGGCCGCGGCGAGCTTCGCCGGACAGCACCTCACCTGCCTCAACGTACGGGGTCCGGACGGGCTGACTGAGGCGGTCCGAATGGTGAGAGATTCGGCGCACTCGGCCGCCGCGCTCGCCTACCGTGAGCGGCTCGGGCTGCCCGGCCGGCCCAGAGTGGCAGTGGTGGTACAGGAGTTGGTAGTACCCGAGTGCGCCGGAGTCCTGTTCTCCCGAGACCCTCTCGACGACTCCGACGTCCTGGTGATCGAGGCGAGTTGGGGCCTGGGCGAAGCCGTGGTCAGCGGCGTGGTCGTACCGGATCACTACCGGGTCCGCCGCGACGGCCGGGTGATCGAGCGCACGGCGGGCATGAAGGACCTGGCCGTGGAGCCCGCGCCGGCCGGCGGAACGAGCCAGGTCCCGATCCCCGCCGACCGAATCCACCGACTCTGCCTCGACGACACGCGGTTGGAGAGCCTGCGGGAACTCACGGCCCGCTGCGAGCAGGTCTTCGGCGGGACGCAGGACCTGGAGTGGGCCTTCGTCGCCGACGGTCTCCGTCTGCTCCAGCGCCGGCCGATGACCGGGGCCGTGCCCCCGCACTGACCCCTGCGTAGCCGCCCACACCAGCTCGGGGCGATCACGGACTGCTTGTGGTTGAAGATGTCGCCGGCGTCCCAGATGGGGCATGACCAGAGAGGGTCGATCGATCGATCGAACGGTGCACGGGGTATGGCGAAGCTACGCCCTATCCGAGTGATCTGTCCCATGTCCGCTGGGAGTTGGTCGAGCCGGTCCTGGCAGCGTGGCGTTTCGAGCGCCGGGGCCGTGCCCTGGACTTCGGCCGGCCGTCCGAGCATGACCTTTGCGTGGGTGTTGCCGTAGGTCAGGGGTGCAACGCGGGCTCTGTTGCACCTGCGTGTCGCAGGGCGCGCCGTCGGCCCTGTGGGCTTCGGGCGGGCCTGGCGGCCGCGGTGATGGGCGCGAGGGTGCAAGGCCGGTGCGGCGCACGGCCTGGCCGGGCGAGACGGCACTGGATGGCGCCGTTGGACGGCACTGGGGCCTCCCCCATGTGGGGGAGGCGGATCATGCCGACGCATGATCCCCGCGCGCTTCGGGTCCACAACAGTGAGCCCATGGCAATCGACCCTTCCGCCGTCTCCCGACCGTCGACTGTGTCGACGACGAGGGACCGTCTATGACGGCTCTGCTCATGTCGTTCCCGGCGTTCGCATCTGTGTTGGCCCTGTTCGCGCTGATGGAGAGCGCGTGGCGTTGGCTCACAGGACTGGGCTTGATCCCCTGGCTCCGCAGGCGTACGGGGCGGTCGCTGTCGAGCATCGCCTTCGACGAGTTCACGGCGGTCGTGAACGGAAACAAGACGGTGGAGCTGGAGCAGCGCAGGGTGGAACAGCTGCGGCGGGACGACGAAATCGACGGTGCTCCGCCCCGCTCCAGCATTGACCTGACCAAGGGCACCGCGTTCATCGTTCCGCCCCAGGAAGCGGGCGGCCCGCGCGCTGACAGGCGCGCCCGTGAGGACGAGCGGTGAGACGCCGAGCGGAGGGAACCGGCGCGGAACCGGTCACGCTGTGGGGGCACGTCGCGTGATGGTGGGCGGCCGCATTCGCCGGATTGCATGTCTCGCCCGGATGGGGAGCGCCCGCACGGGTGACGGCACTGTCTGGAGGACCGGCGCGGCAAGTGCACCGAGGAGGGTGTTGGGGAGGTGTCCCCGGGTGGCTGCTCTCGTCGGCAGGGCATGACCAACACACGCCTGCTCACGCGGGTGAATCTTTCCCGCTATCCGCGACCTACTTTGCGGCTGGTGTCTGAGCTAGGCCGTGTGTCGAAAATGGATCTTGCGCGCTGAATGATCGTGGTCATGGGGCGAGGAGATCTCACGGACGAGCAGTGGGCGTTGTTGGAGCCGTTGTTGCCGAAGAGGGCCAAGGCAGGGCGACCGCCCGCTTGGCCTCGGCGGCAGCTGATCGATGGCATACGGTTCCGGGTCGGGACCGGTGTTCCATGGCGGGACGTGCCCGTCGAGTACGGACCGTGGAACCGGGTCTACGACCTGTTCCGCCGATGGCAGCGCAACGGCACCTGGCATCGGATCCTCACCCTGCTCCAGTCCCTGGCCGATGCAAAGGGTGCGATCACGTGGGACCTGAGCGTCGACTCCACGGTCTGCCGCGCCCATCGGCATGCTGCCGGGGCCCGCAAGCAGGGCGACCTGCAGAAGGAACCACCAGGAGGCATCGTCACCGAGCTCCACGATCATGGACTGGGAAGGTCGCGCGGCGGGTTCACTACCAAGCTGCACCTGGCCGTCGAGCAGGGCCAGAATCCCATGTCGATCGTCGTGACGGCAGGGCAGAGTGGGGACTCGCCGCAGTTCGAACCCGTACTGGCAAAGGTCCGCGTGCCCCGGATCGGGCCGGGCCGCCCGCGGGTCCGCCCTGATCGTGTGCGCGCGGACAAGGCGTACGCCTCCCGCAAGTACCGTGCCTACCTGCGCCGCCGCGGGATCCGCTGCACCATCCCCGACAAGGCCGATCAGGCACGCAACCGTCAGAAGCTCGGCTCCCGGGGTGGGCGGCCACCGCGTTTCGACCCGGTCGACTACCGCCAGCGCCACGCGGTGGAGCGCGGGATCAACCGCCTCAAGAGGCACCGTGCCGTCGCCACCAGGTACGACCAGCTCGCGTCCGATACGAGGCGACGGTCCTATTGCAGTGATCAACGAGTGGTTGTGGCTTCCTGGTTCCGGCTGGGCGCGATGTGGGTGGGGAGCAGTTCTCGCAGGAGTTCCACGGTGAGGTCAGGCTGCCCGACGAACGGTGAGTGGTCTGTCTGCCATTCGCGCACGTCGGTGCAGCGCGAAGCCATGGTCCGCTGGAGGCCGGGGTCGATGGCGCGGTCCTGTGCGCAGATGATGTAGGTGGAGGGAGTCATCTTCCAGCTGTGGTGCTGGGGGACTCCACGTCCGCAGCCCGGGGCTTGTGCACGCAGCAGGCCGACCGCCTGCGCGGCGAGGGGTTCAGGGCAGTCGCCATAGAGTGTGTCGATGGCCAGGCCGGGGTGCAGGGTGGTCGAGCCGTCCGGCTCGGCGACGATGGCGTCCTTGAGCTGTTGGGACGCACCGCCCAGACTGGCCGCGCTCTCGCCGGCATCGGGTACGAAGGCCGCAAGGTAGACCAGGTGTGCTGCTCCGCGGACCCCTGTGATCACCGACCCTCCGTAGGAGTGGCCGAGGACGACCGGGGGCTCGGGCAACGCGTCGATGACGGCCTGGACGGCGGCGGTGTCAGCAGCCAAAGAGCCGCGGTGGAGCTCGGGTGTAGCAACCTCGGTTCCGTCGGTCCGCAACCGTTCCGCCACCACCGCAAAGTGCTCGGGACGGTGATACAGGCCGTGAACCAGCACCACAGCAGCCAACTCGTCCGTCTCCTCAGATCGACACCAGACAGGTGAGCCTAGCCTCGAACCACGGCCACCACCTCACCTTGATCCACTTTCGATACACGGCCTGGTGGAGCTTGGGCCGCGACCCGGGCGCGGGTACGGCTCCCGCGTCGACATCGTCGACCTGACCGTCGGCACCGTGCGGGCAGCAGTATCCGGCGACCATCGGCGGGTTGTCTGCTTCCAGTGCCTGGAAGACCCCGCTCGTCACGGATCGGCTCATGAATTCCCCCTGCTGCCCGTCAATTTGAGCTCACCCTTTGTGGCTCGGGATTCGGTGGCCCGCACCAGTCCCCAGGGCGACGTGGGTGAGATAGCTGCGCTCTGCCTATCGATGCATGACTCCACGTGTGGCTACGTAGATGAGAAGTTCGGGAGTCACCGGCGGCCCTGCGAATAGGATCGAGCCTGCGAACTCGCCCGTGCCCGGGCCGCGGCCCTCGACCGGCCCGCAGTGCCGCCTCCAGAGCCATAACCGCCGGGCACCTGAGCTCTGCACCGGCAGGCCACTGCCCGCGGTGGAGACGATCTGATCCCGTCCGGCTACGACCCGCAGATGTCAGTGGCGCGGGCCATCTCGTGCTGCGGCGCCGCCCGGGCACCGGAGCACGAGGGGAGCGGCTTGGCTGAGGTGCTGGTTTTCCACCACGGGCACGGGTTGACCGTCGGCGTCCGGCAGTTTGCCGAGCAGCTGCGAGGGGCTGATCGGCGCCGCGTCTGGACGGGAGGTATGGCTTGGGGCCGGTGAACACGAGGACGCGGAACCCGTCGGCCTTTGTTCGAACAACATCGGCCTTGTTCCGGGTGGCGGCAGCGTCGCAACGGAGCGGGCCAGCATGGGCTCGACCGGCGGTGAGAGGTGCACTCTCCACTCCTACGCCCTTAGACCGTGTCCTATGTGGTGAGGCGGACAAGTCGTTTGTAGCAGCAGATGGCGGCGGCGAAGCCGAGGAAGGCCAGGTAGTTGCGGGGCTGACGCTCGTAGCGGTGGTTGAGCCGGCGGTAGCCGGTCAGCCAGGACATGGTCCGCTCGATCACCCACCGGCGCCGCCCGAGCCGCTCGGAGGACTCGATTCCTTTGCGGGCGATGCGGACGCCGATCCGCTTGCCGCGCAGCCATTTTCGCAGTTCAGGTATGTCGTATGCCTTGTCTGCGTGCAGGCGTTGGGGTTTGAAGTAGCGGCCGCGGTGGGGGTCGTGTCTCGTTTGGTGACCGAGCACCATCGGCTTCAAGGCTTGGCTGTCGTGGGTGTTGGCGGCCGAGATGCCGACGACGAGGGGCAGTCCGTTCGCGTCCGACAGGACGTGCATCTTGGAACCCGGCTTGCCCCGGTCCACGGGGCTCGGACCTGTGAGTTCGCCCCTTTTCTAGCCCGGACATGGGCGGAGTCGAGGACTGCACGGGAGAGATCGAGGAGGCCCGCGTCGTCGAGTCGGTGCAGGATCTCCTCGTGCAGCCGGCCCCAGACGCCGGCCCTCGACCAGATCAGGAACCGGCGGTGTGCCGTCGACTTCGATATCCCGAAGCAGGGCGGCAGAGCCCGCCAGGCACACCCGCTGACCAGATGAACATTCCCGTGGACGCCGACAACCCCTGCGTCGGCGGGGAGCGCGGGCGGAGAGCGGTGAAGACGGAATCTGCCCCATCCAGTCGATGACCATGGCGTTGCCATGGATGTCCTCGACGTAGTCGAGGTTCCACCGCCAGGCCTGGCGGCAGGAGGAGTTCGCGGAGGACTCGATCGCCGGCCAGACCCTCATCGAACGGGTCGCCGCCGACCATCCCACCGTCCGCAAGACCTGGGTGGACGGCGGCTACCGCCAATGCTTGTCTTCTTTCCCGATGGCCTGCGCAGCGATCTCTACACACAGCTGTGCGCATCTCCGGGCTGAGCTTGGGCTTGATCCCGAGCTTGGAGTCCTTGTCGTTCCACGCCGCGAAGAACTCTTCCTTCAGCTGGGGCGGGACACCCCACCGCTTCGTACCGGCCTGCGGCCCGCGCAGGCGGGGCCGGTGCCGGCGTGTCGCACCTGTCGGCACCCGCCTGACCCGCCGCTGGTTTCCCGACGGGCGCGCCGCCGGAACAAGAGGCGCCCGGCGGGCCGTCGGCCCGCCGGGCGCCTGTGTGCGCTGTCAGCGGTTCAGCAGGTGATCGTGGATCCGTCCAGAGCGGACTCCATGGTCACGGCGAACTCCGTCGGCCCGTCGGCCCCCACCCGGAGCAGCGCCGGGGCGCCGTCGACCTCCTTGTGGAAGCACATGCCGGAGCCGCTCCGGAACCCAGCCGGGGCCTGCTCCCGGGTGCCGACCGCTTTCCGTCCTTCCTTGCTCGCGGTGTCCCAGTAGTGGGCGACCAGCGACTTGGCGTCCACGTCGTGGGTGTAGGCGCTGTTCGCCATCACCCACGGATCGCCGCTGTCGTCCATGCACTCCACGTAGGTTCGATCCGTGACGGGCGTGGCGCCGGCTGGGACGGCGGGCGCCGCGGCCGAGACCCGGGCCATGCGCTCGACCGCCTTGCTCTCCTGGCACGAGCCCTCCGACCCGTAGAAGAGCAGATACGCCGACCCGGCCAGCAGAGCGAGCCCGGTCACGCAGCCGACGATGACGGCCAGGACCACGAACGGTCCGCGGCGCGGGGATTGTGTGGTGATCAAAGGTTCCCTTCCTATTTTCTCCACAGCACGCCGTTGTAGTAGTAGACGCGTGCGAAGAAGTAGAGGGTCGCCCAGAACACGCCCCAGGTGTACCAGCTCAGCATGGCCCACCAGTTCCGAACGGCAAAGCTGCGGGCGACGGAGTTGTTGTGCTGGTCGATCTGGGTGTCGCGTCCGGTCTGGCCCCATTCATGCGCGTCTCCCAGCCTCTTGGCCGCTCGTGCGCCGAAGTAGAAGGTCAGGCTCGCCTGCCACATGAAGTGCCGGATCGCGTTGTTCTTCGCGCCGCTCCGGAAGGTCGCGAGCAGCATTCCCGAAATCGCCGAGGCGAGGGCGCAGCCGCGCCATCCGAGCGACAGGCAGGCGTTGGCCTCGATATTCACACCGACTACGAGAAGCCGTGAGGCTAGGAACGCCGGCCCGTAGCCTTCATCGCCCGCTGCCCCTCCGACTCCACCACCGTCCCGCGCGGCCCCCCAAGGCAGCACGCCTCTGGGGAGCCAAGCCGATCACCCAGCACCATCGCGGGCGTGGCCGGCCCCAACGAGGCGGCCAGCCACCACGTTACGGCCGACGCCGCGCCCCTGAATTGTGGCGCCAGCAGTCATCACCCACGGCGTCCGCTCAGCCTTGGCCAGGCGCTGCGCACTGACGTAGGTGTGGCACGCAGGGGAGCGGAGCCAGCCGACCTCACGGCCGTCGTTCGGTGTCGGGAGCGGTGCGCCCGGGGTGCCACTCGCCTTCGGACCACAAGTAGAGCAAACCGTCGGCCGCGTTGTTACCTGGGGAGGTCTTGCCTGTCGCGCCCATGCAGGTCGTGTGCTGGCCGGCGCTGAGGTAGGTGTCCTGGCACGAAACCGAGGTGCGGCTGAACGATGACTCGACGCGTCCCTTCAGACGGATGGCGTAGGGGCCGTTGTTCTCCACGACGAGGACCGGCTGCCTGTAGCCGTCTGCACCCCAGATGAGGCATGTCTTGTACACGACTCGTGTCGTCAGAGGATGGGTCGTTGCCATACCGGGCTGTTCACGAGTGCCTACAAGCTGCAGCGACGAGAGGCGTCTGAAGATCGCTTCCCAGCTCGCCGCTGATCGCTTCCCGAAGGGCAGGAGCGGTACGGAGTCAGCCGGCGGAGCGTTGCCGAAGGTCGTCGGCGATCGCCTTCCACGTTTCCTGCGCGGACTCGGGGACTTGTGGTGTGGTGGCCTCCATCGCGGTGATGGTCGCTCCAGAACTGGTCTGAAACTCAAGGGACAGACTGGCGTCTGCGACGAGCAATCTCAGCTCAGCCAGGGCCTTGTCGGGTTCGGGGTGGTGCTGGAGCAGAAGGGCGGCGCCGGAGGCGCTGTGTTCCGGGTCGGTGTAGAGCTGACCGTCGGGGTTGATGAATAGGCCCTGCAATGCGGCCTCGCGATAGGCGGAGGGCAAACGCCAACGACCTGGACACCACCGTGGACGGTGCTGACGTCCCCGAGACCAGCTACGAGGCCTAGGTGGCCCTGCAGGTCGGCCCTCGCAAGGTCGGGGCCGCCTCCGCCATCGTCCCCGCGGCCGCCGCGCTGTTTGAGTCCCCACCACTAGCGATGACCGCGGGTCCGAGGAGCCCCGGCTCCGCTCCTGTGACGCTCTCCGGAAACTCGTTACTCACCTAATCCGTTGCTAGCGGCATTCCGCGGGACCGGGGGTCTCTCGGGATGTTCGAGTACCAGACCGTGACATCCAAGTGCAGCCGGGCTGTCGAGGCCTCAACGTAGATCGGTGCGCGGTCTGGTGCGAGTGGTGGCGGCCACGAGGGCGCCGGGCGGACGCCTTGGTGTTGCCTGGCCTTCGAGGCCTAGCAACAGAGCGAGCGGCGTCCGGCGCCTCCGTGGCCGCCACCACGAGCGGTGTTGGCGCCCGTCGGCGCTGGACGGATGCCCATTACTCACCCGGCATCGATGCCTATTAAGAGAGCGGCACCGTCCAGGGCCGTCGCGCGTCAACACCTCTCGACTTGATCATTCGTTTGTGTTGGTGGTGCGAGCCCATCGCACGGTGACCTCTTGATCCGCCCGAGCCGCGTGAGCTCCCGCATAGACCGAGGCCCGTGAGATGCGCTGGTGCCACGAACGGCTAGTGAGGTGGCGGCCCGACCGTCGCGGTCGAGGCCTGGGATTAGGTCGCTGCGTGGCCCGCATGCGCTCGTGACCAGCGCAAACACCGAGCTTTGGGGAGGGAACCTTGATCTACTGCGGAATCGACTGGGCGGAACGGACCCACGACGTCGCCCTGGTTGACGACACCGGGCAGCTGCTGGCCAAGCGGCACATCACCGACGATGTGGCCGGCTACAAGATCCTGCTGGAGTTGCTCGCCGAGTACGGCGACACCGAGGAGAACCCGATCCCGGTCGCGATCGAGACTTCCCGGGGCTTACTGGTGGCCGTCCTGCGGACCGGCAAGCGCAAGGTGTTCGCGATCAACCCCATGGCCGCCGCCCGCTACCGCAACCGGCACAGCGTCTCGCGCAAGAAGTCAGACCCCGGCGACGCCTTGGTCCTGGCCAACATCCTCCGCACCGACATGCACGCCCACCGGCCCCTGCCCGACGACTCGCACCTCGGCCGCGCGATCGCCGTCCTGGCCAGAGCTCAGCAGGACTCTCTGTGGAACCGGCAGCAGCTCGCCAATCAGCTTCGGTCCCTGCTGCGCGAGTACTACCCCGCAGCCCTGGCCGCCTTCGCGGCCTGGACCAACGGCCCATGCCGCCCCGAAGCCCGCGAACTACTCAAGACCGCACCGACCCCGACCAGGGCCGCACGTCTGACCCGCACCCAGATCCAGGCCGCCCTCAAGCGCGCCGGCCGTCAGCGCGGCATCGAAGCCGAAGCCGAGCGCCTCCGCGAGGTCCTCCGGGACGAATACCAGCCGCCGTTGGTTGAGGACGCGCTCGGCAAGCAGATGCTCGCCCTCCTCATCCAGCTGGATGCGGCCTGCACCGCCGCAGACCAGCTGGCCAAGGCGGTGGAAGAGGTCTTCCCCCAGCACCCGGACTCCGAGGTCCTCCTGAGCTTCCCCGGCCTCGGGATCCAGCTCGCCGCACGAGTCCTTGCAGAGATCGGTGACGACCGCGGTCGCTTCGTCCATGCCCGCGGCCTCAAGGCCTACGCCGGCTCCTCGCCCATCACCCGAGCTTCGGGCAAGAAGTCCGCCATCACCAGACGGTGGGTGAAGAACGACCGACTCAACCACGCCGGCTACCTCTGGGCCTTCGCCTCCCTGCGGGCATCGGCCGGGGCCAACGCGCACTACCGGCGCCGACGCGAACAAGGCGACTGGCACGCGGCTGCCCAGCGCAACCTGTTCAACCGCATGATCGGGCAGCTCTATCACTGTCTTCAGCACCACAAGTTGTTCGACGAGCTCTCCGCTTTCCCGGCACCGTCGGCGGAAGCACAAGCCGCGTGACCTGGGAGGGAACCTTGCTTACGGTGGCGGCGGCGTCCGAATCATTCGAACATGAGACCCGAAGTGCAGACGTTCGCTGCTGACGGCCCGCTCCCCGACTGGGACGCGAGTGAAGAAGAGATCGACCGGCGTGACCAGCAGCTCCGCGCGATCGCCAGGCCGGTGACCGGGGAAGAGGCGCAGGCTCTCGTCTCCTGCTTTGGTCCGGACGACTGCTACGGCGTGGCCTGGACCTTGCTTCATCTCATCGAGAGCGGCCCGAATCCCGTGCTGACCAGCAAGCCCGCGGCTGGCGCAAACGAGTGGCATCAGCGCCTCTACAACCGCGCCGTGTTCGGAGGCCTGATCCCCTGAACTTGACGGCATAGCAACGTGAGGTGTCTCATTGTGGGAGCCTCGGCTTCGGCCTGTCGGGCGCGCCGCTGCGCTCGGACCCCAGCGCCGGCCCGGTCCGGGGCAGACCAGTCCGGCTCGTCCCGGGGGTCCTTCGTCGAGACCTTGGAGACCTCCAGCCCGGCGGCTCGGCCCCGGGTGTGCTGGCTCGTATCGCACGTCAGCAGCCGAACTTCGCGGCCAGCCAGGATCACATAACCGTCAGCGTCGAGCTCGAAGTAGAACGAGATGGCTTCCTCGTCCCCAAAGCAGCGCACCCAGCGCATCACTGGTCCACCACGTCGAAGGGCTCGTCGTGCCAGCGCCAGCCGGCGGTGCCGTCGTCGTGGATGTGCAACATGAACTCCGCGACCGGGCTGCCGTCGGGGAACGTCAGAGTGAGTGCACTTCGGATCTGGGTGTAGCAGGCGTCGGCCCGCTCCCAGTCCTCCTCATCAATGGCCCGCTCTTGCTCGGCGAAGGCAGGACGGAACTCCTCGAAGCCAGGAAGTGTCTCCACTTCTGCGTGGATCCATGGCATGTCGGCGCCGGTCACAGTCATCCGGGCAATCTCCTGGTCGCCGTGGTGGAGCCTCCAGATGCTGCCGGTGGTCAGGTTCGGGTTGGCCATAGCCCCATGATGACGATCACCGCTGACAGGCGAAGCGCGGGGCGTGGCGTCCCTCCGTGTGGACGCCCACGTTATTCCCAGCCAGAAGTTCACGATCATCCCAGGGGAATCCCGGTGTAGGTGTGACGGTCACCGCCTCAGTGTGACGGTGGACATCGTGCCCACCCCTGCCTCATGCCTCAGCTGTACTCGCTGATAGAACCCCGTCATGACGTACCGATTCACCGCCCGCGCCGCCAGAACCGAGATCGACCCTGACGGCTACTTCACCGAAGCCGCCCTTGCCGAGGATGAGGACGGAAGCGGCTTCATCTTGATGTTCATGGCGGGAGAGGAGGAGCCCGATGATCAAGAGGTCGCCCTGGGGATGGACACACACTGCCTGGTCACAGCCGGGCAAGGGACCGCGTACGGCTGTGTGCGGGAAGCGGTCCTGACGGGCAACGTCCTCCGCGTCTCACTCGACCCTGATGCACTGGAAGACCTGCGGTTGACCGACAGTGAGATCGAGGCCGTCATCGAAGCGCCGGACGAAGATATCGTCCTGTTCCGCGAAGTCCTCGCCCAGGTGCTCGGCTACGGACGGGCGGACGCTGTGCCCACCCGTGTAGGCATCTGACCAGCCGGCCGGGCGTCGTGCACTGGCGCGAGCCGACCAGGTGGGCAATTACGTGAAGATGCAGTGTCATGGGGTGCCGGTAAGAACCCTGTCACCGATCCTGCTGGCCAATTCCGTTGCTGGTCGGTTGTGACGCTCGTTGGCTGTGGCCGCAGAAACCGGGCGGGCGGCAGTAAGCCGAGCCGCACCAGCCAACGCCTTCGGCGGAGTGATCAGTGGCTCCGTGGATGCCCCAGGTCTTCTGGATCAATGGATTTGGGTAGTGGCTGCGGTCATGAAGGCGTTGAGGGCGTCCTGTAGGTCTTGCTCGCGGTTGGCCAGTTCGGTTCTGGTGGATGCCGTGCGTATTGGAGTGATGGCATCGAAGGCCGAGACGGCAAGAGACACGAGCGTGGAGTCTTCGGCGAGGAGGCGGACTTGGAACTGGGCGTTCTCTGTGGCGGCGCCAAGTCGGTCGCACTCTGTGAAGGCGTGTCGCGTCTCGGGGCTGTCGGGGGCTTCCTGCAGACGGAACCAGAGGGCGACGGTGGCTTGTTTGAGTGCCGTAACAGCTCCTGCGTAGGCACTGTAAGTCGTCAGACGTTCCTGTCGTAGCTGCTGGGAACGGGCGAAGACCTCCGCTTGCGCACTCGTACGGCGCTGGACGGTAAAGGTGATGATTGAACCCAACAGGGTTCCCAAGACAGCGATCAAGCTGGCTAGCACAGCCTCCATGTCCGCATCTCACCACACGGACCTACACCCGCACAGCCTGAGGACGAGGTCAGCTGAACGAGCGATACGAGAAGGCGCCTGAAGTCGATACGGCTCGGACACCACTCAACTGTTTGCGAGCCTGGATCGCCTGGCTAATCGGGGTGTGGATTCAGAACGGTGTCACCGATCCTGTTGGTCTACTCGGGATCATGCGGTGAGGGAGAGGTCCAGTCGGGCGAGGTGGCTGGTGCGGGTTCGGTCGAGGGGATGGCCGCTCCACCAGGCGTTGAGACGGATGAGGTTGAGCGCGACCGCTGAGAACGCGTGTTCCAGGTGGGTCTTCTTCAAGCCGCGGTAGCGGGCACGTCTCATGCCGGTGACCGCGACAGCCTGGTGGATGGTTCCCTCGACGCCGGCGCGGGTGGCGTACTTCGCCCGCCATTCCTGAGTGGTCTGCTTAGTACTCCAGTGAGACTTCGTGTCCTGAGCTGGTTTGTGTCGTTGTCAGGGCATGGTGGGGATGGACGCTGAGGTTTGGGCGGCCGAGTGGGAGTCGGTTTTTGCTCGGGTGGCGGGCCGGTTTTCGCGGGTTGATCTGCGGTGGCGGATGCGGGGGTATCTGCGAGGGCTGCTGGCACCGGTTGCGCGGAAGAACAGCTGGCAGCTGGCTGAGTGGGCAGGCCACCGGGATCCCACGGGGATGCAGCATCTTCTGGCTGGTGCCCGCTGGGATGCCGATGAGGTCCGGGACGGCATCCGTGACTATGTCGGTGAACGTCTCGGCCCCGGCGGGGTGCTGATCATCGATGACACCGGGTTCATCAAGAAGGGCACCACCTCTGCCGGGGTGGGCCGGCAGTACACGGGAACTTCCGGGAAGATCGACAACTGTCAGATCGGGTGTTCGCCGCCTACGCCACCAGCCGCGGACGGGCCCTGGTGGACCGGGAGTTGTATCTGCCCAAAGCCTGGACCTCGGATCGGGAGCGCTGCCGGGCGGCGAGGATTCCCGATGAGCGGGAGTTCGCGACCAAGGGTGAACTGGCGAAGGCGATGGTGACCCGCTGCCTGGCCGCGGGCCTGCCCGCCTCGTGGGTGACGGCGGACGAGGCCTACGGCCAGGAATGGAAGTTCCGCCGTCTCCTGGAGGAACTCGGCGTCGGCTACGTGGTGGCAGTACCGAAGTCGCAGCAGGTCAAGAGCCTGGCAGGGTTCTGGCGGATCGACGAACTCATAGCCCAGGCGCCGGAGGACGCCTGGCAGAAGATCTCCTGTGGCAACGGAGCCAAGGGGCCACGAGTCTACGACTGGGCCGGCGCCGGGCTGCCGTCGATCGGTTTCTTCGACGGTGACGAGCCCACCCATCACCGCTGGATCCTGGCCCGCCGCAGCCTCACCCGCCCTGACGAGATCTCCTACTACTTCGCCTACGCACCCGTGACCTGCACGATTGCGGATCTGGCCCGCGTGGCCCGCATGCGCTGGGCGATCGAGGAGTGTTTCCAGGCCGCCAAGAACGAATGCGGCCTGGACGAATACGAAGTCCGCCGATACGTGGGCTGGTACCGGCACATCACCCTGGCCATGCTCGCCCACGCCTTCCTCGCCGCCCTGGCCGCGGACGAAACAGTAAAGGGGGCCGCAGAAACGACCCCACCAGCGACTTCGTCACTCTCACCGTGGCAGAGATCCGCCGACTCCTGGACACTCCCTGGCCCCGCCCCCGAACCCGCACTCCCCTCAGAGCGCACGCACTGAACTGGTCCGCCTGGCGACGACAACACCAGGCAACTGCACGACGCTGCCACTACAAGAGAAGAAGCAGCTCAGGACACGAAGTCTCATTGGAGTACTAGGGGGTGTCTCTTTGATCAGCGGCCCGGACAAGGACGAGAGCAAAACGAAGCGTGGCATTCGTGCCAGGCGAATTACGATGGCTGCTGCGGATCTGGAGGGGGGACGCGTGGACCAGTCGAACGGCCCGCAACTGGAGCCAGTCTGGTTGGTGGCTGCGAACGTCGTGGCATGGCGTCGATGCGGAGTGGGAGGCCAGGAGCTGCGCCCCGGGACAAAGTGTTTCAAGGGCGGGGCGAAGGTGTACGTCGCCGACGCGTACTGGGGTCCGGGGGGTGATCGGATCACGTCCGTGGGACGCGAGCGGCACACCGGGCGGTGGATCGTCATCGACATGGCGACGCGCCACCTCCATAGCTTCCGGCCGAAGCTCGTTCACACGCCGCGGGTCTTGCAGCGACTGCAAGAGGCCCGACGTGCACGTGGGTTCATCTCAGCGGATTACGCAGCGGACATCTCCGCGACGCTGGAGCAGTACGCATTCCGGGACCGAGCCGAGACGGCGCCGTACGCTCCTCACCCGGACCGATGCCTATGTCATGCCTGCCTCACCGGTGAGTCTGGGTGACGCGCGCTACTTCGCTCCGAAGCTGAGCAACGAGGACCGGCGCGGCCTGACCGCGCTGTTCTGGTCCAACGTCAACCCGTACGGCACCTTCCGCCTGGACATGAGCAAGCGCCTCGACCTGGGGCTGGCGGCTGCCGTGCCCCGCCCCCGCACAGAGGCGGACACCGCCGAGCGATTGAGTACGCAGACGCGATGAGCCGTCGCGGGACCGGCCGGCGGCCCGCATGGGCCGGAATATCGCCGAGGTGAGCAGAGCGCGCGGCAAGCGTTCGCGGACGCGTCCTGGGGAGCTACGGCGCTCTCAGGTCCGGCGGTCCGCTACGGGAGGGGACGCTGCATGATCTGCTCGATCGCGGTCGCCTGGGACCAGACTGCTTGCCACTGGCCGTCTGCGTTCTCATAGGTGTCGGTGTGCCAGTAGCTCGCGCGGGGTACCCGGCGGCGCTTGAAGATCACCTCGAGCATGGCCTGGTAGCGGATGACGGCGGCGTTCCCGTGAATGCGGACGTCGATCGCGTCGGTGACCAGCGAGGTGCGCATGTGGTCGGCGATCGACCAGCCCCCCACCCGCCGCGAACAGATATCGATCACCGTGGCGAGATAGAGCCGCGTCGTGCCGACTGCTATGTAGGTGATGTCGCCACACCATCTGGTGTTCAGCGCGTCTGCGGTGAAGTTGCGCATCACCAGGTCCGGCGTGGGCGGCGCGGTCCTGTCCGCGATCGTCGTCCGCTTCCTCTTCCGCAGGTGCCTGCCTACGATGTGATTGATCCGCATCAGCCGCGTTACGCGCTTGCGGTTGATCCCGCGTCCACGGGCACGGAGCTCGGCGTGGACGCGCGGAGCACCATAGGCACCACCGTGTTCGGCGTGGATCCCCCGGATCTCGGCCACGGTCCGCTTCTCCTCGGCCCGCCGTTCGGCGCGGGTCTCCTCGGTGACCAGGTGCCGGTAGTAGCCGGCACGGGACGCCCCGAGCACGCGGCAGATCCGCTTCACGCCGAAGTCGGCGCGGTTGTCGGAGATGAAGTCCCAGCGGCGGCGGCTCACTTCACCTCCCGGGCAAAATAGGCGGCTGCCCGGCGCAAGGATCTCGCGCTCCAGCCGCCACTCCTGCTCGGCCTGAAGCAGCCGGGCGTTCTCAGCCCGCAGCCGGTCCAGCTCCTCCGGCACGCTCACGCCACCGTCGCGACCCTTGGGCGCGGCCTGGGTCTCGTCCTTGCGAACCCACGTCCGCAGCGACTCCGCGGTGATGCCGAGATCTGCGGCCACCGCCGCGTACGTCCGCTTGCCAGCCGCGGCGCGGTAGAGCGCGACAGCATCCCTCCGGAACTCCTTCGGGTACGGAGACTTGCGTCCCACCTGGACATCCTTCCCTGGACCATCAAGATCCATTGTCAGGGTGTCCACTCCAAAGGATCAGCCTCAGGAAGGAACCTGCACCTCCCGCTGCAGCCTCCTTTCATTGGGCGTTCGACGGTGAGGTGACCGCCGTCCGGAGCGCGGTTCCAAAAACCCGACAAAAGGCGCAACTAGGCAATTGGGATCAGTGAGGCGACTTGTTACGGGTGGCTCGGTCCTAGCCATTGTCATGAAGCGGCGGAGGATCCTCACACCCCACGCGGCCTTTGCTCTTCACACGTTTGCAGTTAGCTGCCCTGTCGGGCGTTTCCGGCCATCTGCCGCTTGTGCACGGTGGAACTAGATCTTCCGGCATTACGTTCGATTTTGTTCATGGTCCCGGGGGCGGAGAGCTTTGCTGGCCCCCTGCCCAGGGGCATCTGACAGGGGAGGGGATGAGTGAAAATCAATCGTCGACGCGCTGCCAGCATCATGGCCGGCGTGACGCTGCTGTGCACTGCCGCCGTGACACCGGCCCACGCCGAGGGATCGTATGACACCTACATCTCCACTGGTATGTGAGCAACGAGTCGCGTCACTGGACGGACAGGAACTCCGACGGTGCCTGGACCGGTGTCTACTTCGAAGGCTGCTCGACCAACGGCGCCTTCAACCATGCAGGTCTCATGCTGCGCAAGGCCGTGGACTGGCAGCCAGACCCCAGTAAGGGGTCGCGCACCAACTACTGCGGCTGGGTCGACTGGAACGACCCCGATGACGCTGGCGAGTACTACTTCGTGCTGGAGAGCCTCAGCAGCGGAAGTCGCCTGTGGGTCAACAAGGTGACAGTCGGCTTCTGGCCTGGGCGCGACTCTTCTCAGCTGCGCGACCCGCTACAGGCGTCCTCTGACGCGGGCTCTGGCTGTCCGGGACGCGCGGCTCTTTCGTCACGGACGGAGAGCGACGCAGTGTTACGCCATCGATTAGCCGGCCTCTTGGCCGGCACGCTCCTGATCAGTGTTGCGGGCGCCCTGCCGGCGCACGCCGAATCAGAGCGCACCTCCTACATCAACGGCTGGATCCTGAACAAGGAGTCGAACCGTTGGAACGACCGCAACTCGGACAGCGCCTGGACAGGCGTCTACTTCGAGGGCTGTTCTACGGACGCCGACTTCTCGTACGCGGGCTTGCATCTCTATAAGGACGTCTCCTGGAACCCTGACGTCTTCAAGGGGTCGCGTACCAACTACTGCGGCTGGGTCGACTGGCAGGACCCCGACGACGCCGGGCAGTACTACTTCGCACTCAAGAGCCTCGCCAACGGAGAGGCGTTGGGGGTGAACCAGGTAAGGATCGGCTGGTAGCGCCCTCCGCCAGGAGGCTCACGGCCTCCGCTTCCATCTTCAACGGGTTCGGCACATCGATCCTGCCCCCGAAACGCCATCAGCGAGGGTAGGCCGCCGTATGCCCGGTTCACCTCCGCACTCTGACCGATCCGAGGGTGCTCGATTCGAAGGGACAAGCATGGAGATCAATCGTCAGAAGCTCGCCGGCCTGATGGCCGGTGTCGCCTTGGTGGGCCTGGTCGGTGCTAGCTCCGCGCAGGCCGAAGGCTCACGCGAGACGTACATCACCCAGTGGGCTCCGGGCAAGGAGTCCAGCCGCTGGACGGACAACAACCACGATGGTGCCTGGACGGGCGTGTACTTCCAGGGATGCAGCACCGATTCGAGCATGGGCTACAACAGAACGGGCCTTCAGCTCTGGAAGCACCAGGACTTCCGTCCTGACATCAACAAGGGCTACCGGGTCAACTATTGCGGCTGGGTCGACTGGAACGACCCCGACGACGCCGGCGTCTACTACTTCCGGCTGGACAGCCTCCTCAACGGTGGCTACCTGTGGGTCGACTACGTGAAGATCGGCTGGTAGCAGCAGGCTCCTGGCAAGGTGGGTGTCCCGGCGGTCTCAGCGCCGGGACACCCCCGCTGACGATAGTCCCACTACCTTGCCGCCTCCGGGGCGGCGGATTGCGCGCTGCGAACATGGCTTTGGTATTCGATGACATTGCTTTCCGGTACGGGAGGCAGGCGCCGGTGTTCACCGGGTTAGTCCTGACGGTCGACGCTCCCGCGACGGTGCTCCTGGGCCCGAACGGCGCCGGCAAGTCGACACTCATGGCCATAGCGGCATCCCAACTGAAACCAGCCGCCGGGACCGTGAGCTTCAACAGGGTGCGCCCCGATCGCCGCAAACAGGCCGCCTACCGCAAGCGTGTCGCGTGGATACCCCAGCACATCACGCCGGTGCCCGGTCTCACTGTGCGCGAGCAGGTCGCGTACGCGGGGTGGCTCAAGGGTATGGGCCGCGGTGCGGCGTGGGAGGCGTCGGCGAGGACTATCGAGCAGGTCGGGCTGGGCAAGCTGGCAGACCGCAAGAGCCATCAGGTCAGCGGTGGCCAGCTGCGGCGCATCGGCATTGCCGGCGCGCTGACCCACAGCAGCGAGCTGATTCTGATGGACGAGCCGACCGCGGGACTCGACCCGCAGCAGCGCCAGATGTTCCGCCAGCTGGTGGGAGAGCTCTGCCCGAAGGTGCAGGTTCTAGTCTCCACCCACCAGACCGAGGACCTCGCCGACCTCTACCACCAGGTTATCGTGCTGGACCAGGGCGACGTCCGCTTCCAGGGGAGCCCGGCAGACTTCCACGCCCTCGCCCCTGCTGGCGGAGGAAGCCGCGAACGGGCGGAAGCCGCCTATGCGCTGCTCGTCGGGCAGGAGATCTGAACGATGCTGACCCGCACCCTCATACGATCGTCCTCCGCGACGGTCATGTTCTTCCTGCTCGCCGCGTTCGTGGCCTTCCTGCTCAACGACACGCTGACGAGCTTCGTGACCCACGGCTACGGCCCCTCGGCCCTCGGCAAGGCGTCCATGGCTCTTCCGTTCGCGGCCGCGGCGTGCGCGGGTAGCGCAGCGTGGGAAGCCGCCCGCCTCAAGCGCGGCCGGATCTTCGACCAGGCCCCTGTACGCAGCCGACTGAGCGTTGCCCTACCCGTTCTTGTGCCGGTCTGGCTCATGGGCATCGGTGGTATGGCAGTGGCTCTGGTCATCTCCTCCACCGCCGTCGGCGCAGCCCCGTCCCTCTCGCATCTGGGCATGCTCCTCGCGCAGGGGCTGCTGCTGGCGGCCAACACCCTCGCCGGGTACCTTCTCGGCTCCCATCTGCCAGGCCTGGCCGCTGCGCCGCTCGGGCTGATCGCCGGCTTCTTCCTCATGGCCTTTCCCGCCTCCTGGGAGAGCTCATGGCCCCGCCAACTCGTCGCCGGCGGCTTCGGAAGCTGCTGCTCCGTGGGGACCGTCATCAGCCAGCGAGCCGTGGGGGTGGCAGTGCTCTTCGCAGCAGCAGTGTGTGCCGCGGCCCTGGCCGTCATCCACCGTGCGACGCGGGGCGCGGCTGCACTCGCGCTGGCCCTGGTCGCCATCGCTGTCGCCGTCGCCATACCCGCGGCCAAGCCCCTCGGCTACGACCCGGTCGTCGTCCGCGATGCCTCCGAGCTGGTCTGTGACACACGGCAACCCCCACAGATCTGCCTCTGGCCCGAGACCACCGACCACAGCCGTGTCATACAACAGACACGTACCTACGCAGCCCGCATGACCGAGGCGGGGCTGCCCGTCCCTGCCACCCTCACACAGAACCGCAGGCCCAAGCCGGGGGAGACCACTCTCGGCATCAACGAGGTCCCACACCTCGAAGACCTCGCCGCCAACATGGCGAACGCCGTCCTGCCCCCGCTTCCAGAGTGTGCCCGCACCACAGGCAAGTTCGCCGCCTACCCCGCTCGTGGACCCCTGATGGCCTGGATCACGGCCGTCGCAACCCAGTCACCGCCCCAGCCGGGACGGTTCAGGCCCGAGGAGGCTGCCCTCGCCCAGAAAGTGCTGCAACAGCCCCGCGAGGCGCAGCTGGCCTGGTATGAAGCAAACCGTCAGGCCCTGGCCACCTGCGACCAGCCGCCACGTCTCGACCCGACGGGGGCAGGCCGGTGATCTGGTGGCTCCGCTCACGTGCCGCGGCGGCACTGGTCGCCTGCACCCTGATCACCGCCCTTGCCAGCCTCGTCATCGGCAACGTCGAGATCCCCATACCCGTCCTGGCCGGCCAGGCAGGAAAGTTCCTCTTGGCAGACCTGATCACCGTTCTTCCCGCAGTGTTGTGGATCAACGGAACTGGCCGCGCCACCACGCCGACCGAGATCACCGCCGTGCGTCCCGTGCACCGCTGGGACACCGCCCTCGCAATGGGACTCGCCACAGCCGCCCTCACTATTACCGGCATCGCGCACGGCCTGGGCTTCACCGGCATCGCGGTCTCGGTCGGCCGTAACACTGCCGTCTACCTGGCCATCGCTCTGCTACTCAACCCGATCGTCGGCCACCGCGTCGCTGCACCCCTTACTGCGGTCTTCCCACTCGTCTGCGCCGCCGCCGGATGGCGTCCCGGCGGTGGCGCAGAACCATGGGCCCTCATCCTGCACCGCCCGAACTCGGGCCCGGCGCTCTCTGCCAGCATCGCCCTCCTGGCCGCAGGGTGTGCCCTCAGTTTCGCAACATCACCCGCAACAGGTCCTGTTCGGCTCCGACGCGCCTGATCTGGACGCTCGCGTAATTCGGCTCGGCACAGAGCTGGTGGGGGTTCCGCCGTGACGAGGGGCCCACCACCAGCTGTGTGATGCGCGGCAGTACGCTTCGAAGGGGCGGTCGGCCATGTCGACCGCCACCGACTGCGACACGGCCGGGTGCGCCAGCTCGCCCAGACGCCTGGAACAGCGCGGCGATGTAGTCCTGGAGCTCCTCGCCGGCCTTCGGGATGTCTGGCAGAGTCACGACCTTGCTGCTCATCAGCTACCCCCTTTGTGCCGGGCGACCCTATCCGCGCAACGCACTCACCAGCCATGCCTTTCCGAAGATCCCGGCGGCAACGGCAGGCCCGGGAGGGTGGCACCGGAAGGGGGCTGGACAGTTGTCTGCACGGTTGCACTAGGCGGGGGACCGGAGGTGGGAACCCCCGAAACCGTTGATCTTCCATTCGTGCAGGTCAGAGGCCGTGGGCAAGCCCCTTCGGAAAAGTCTAATTCGTTAGTAATTAGAGGTTCTGGATCTCTGAGGGGCCCGGGGCGGCGTTGTCCAGCCTGGGGCAGGACGTGTGTGGTCCGGTCGGTGCCGTGGTGACCCCTACGACACCTCCGACCGTGCGAGGTCTTTGCAAAGACTGGTGGCGCTGGGCGCCGGCCGGTCCTCGCACGTTCTGCCCCGCGGGTCCGTCGGGTTCGGGATCCTCGATGGATGAGCTGCCGCACGGTGACGCGTTTCTCCTCACGAGCTCCGAGCTCTGGACACGGCGCGCGCCCGTGCGGCCTTGCGGCGCCGCGCACGGCTGATGAGGTGGCGGACCACAGAGTCCTGGAATTAGTGCGCCGTGCGGCCCCGCGTGCTCGCCTTCGAGTACAGCACCGGAGAAGGGGCGGGATTCATGGACGTGTTCTGCGGGATCGACTGGGCGGAGGGACATCACGACGTCGCGCTCGTCGATGACACCGGCAAGCTGCTGGCCAAGTGCCGGATCAACGACGACCGGGACGGCTACCGGCTGCTGCTGGACCTGCTGGCGGAGCACGGCGACACCGCAGAGACGCCAATCCCTGTGGCCATCGAGACCAGCCGCGGCCCTGCTGGTCGCCACGCTGTGGCAGGGTCCCCGGAAGATCTACGCGGTCAACCCGATGGCTGCCTCCCGCTACTGCGACCGGCACGGAGTCAGCCGCAAGAAGTCCGACCCGGGCGACGCCCTGGTCCTCGCCAACATCATCCGCACCGATGCGCCGATGCCCACCGTGGGGCGAAGAGTGAGCTGGTGGGTGTGGGCGCGACGGCCAGGATGCGGCGGGCATCGGGGCGGGTCAGGGTTCCCGGCTTGTCCCTGAACGCCTCGATCATTGCCGGGAAGTACTCCCTGAGCAGGGACCTGAGCTGGTTGGCGACCTGCTGGCGATTCCAGACCGCGTCCTGCTGTGCGCGTGCCAGAACAGCGACCGCCTGTGCCAGGTCGGTGTCGGTGGGCAGCGACCGGTGCCATCGAGGGCGGCCAGGGCGACCCGCACTTGGACCGTCCGCATGGAGTCCCCATCCCGGCGAGCACTGAGCGAAGCACACTCGATGAGCAGCGGATCATCTAGGCCGACGATGTCGGGGTCCAGGCCGGCCCGCCGCAGGAACTCCAGCAGATCGGCGGGGCCGAGGGCGCGGCCGAGAATCTCCCCGTCGCAGCGCACCCGCCGGCCGCCTTGGGCGTCCGGCGGATAGACGACTACACGCGGGGCAGGGCTCATCCCTTCACCCTGCCGGTGCCCGGTCACTCCAGTGGCCCCGCAATTCGAACACCTGATTGAATAAATGGGTGACGCCCTTCCGCTTCCCTGCCGACCTGATGATCAGCCTCAAGCGCCAGCAGGAGTGGGAGCAATAGCTACGTGAGCGGGAGCCCTGGGCCTGCGGCGGCATCACAGCAGCGGGGGACGCCACCGGGTTGGGTGGCGTCCCCCGCTGCTGTGTGCGAATCCGACCTACTAGTACTCCAGCCGTAGATCGTGATCTCAGCCCGCGGGGCCGCCCCGGAGGCGGGTGGACGCAACGATATTGTTCTGACCTCGGACAGATCACTCCACGTCCGAGGTCAGACCCGGCGGGTCAACGGAGACGCATCCAATCCGGCGAGTCGACGCCTGTGAACTTGTTCCAGGCCAGGCAGTGCGCCTGGGATTCTGGGCCGAGGCCATCCCAGACCGTCCGCAGCTCGAACCCCTCGTCCCAGGCGTTGAGCAGTGCCTCGAGGAAGCCGGTGGCGACCAGTGCCCCATCTGCCTCGGTGCCGTCCGTCAGCACCTGCTCGAGAAGATTCAGCACTCGTCTGCGCTGATCGTGTGTCAGTTCGGATGCGCGAGCGGCAAACACGTTGCCGAATTCAGCCAGCAGGAAGGTCGGCGGGAGATCGTCATCGACGATGACCAGCTCATCGCTGACCGCCAGGAGATCGTGCCACCACGGGGGCATCGTCATCGTTGTCCTCTTGGCGCTCAGCCATAGTTCGTGATCTGGCCGCAGGGCCGCTACGGAGACGGGTACGGGTTGATCATCGGTGCGTGAATACAGATGATCACACAGTGGCCGCAGGTCACAACGTAGACCCTGCCCGCTGGCAGGAGTCGTTCGAGGGCCTGATGGGCCGCATCGCGGGACGGTTCGCGCGGGTCGAACCCCGACGGCAGGTGCGGCAGTTGGTACTCGGCCTACTGGCAGACCTGCCGCGCAAGAACTGCTGGACCATCGCCGAGTGGGCGGGGGAAGCCACCCCGGACGGCATGCAGCACCTGCTCGGCCGGGCCAAGCGGGACGCCTCTGGGGACGCAGGCTCGGAGCTGGGTGTCTGTGCAGGGTGTGCGCGGGCGCGTAGGGCGGGCACCCAAGCGCATGCGTCCGGCTGCAGAAACTTCTGGCATACGCAACGTGGTACCCGGGCCGGCCAGGCGCGCTCAGGCGGGGTGGGCCTCCTCCCATGCTTCGCGGACTTCTCGGGGGACTCGGCCCCGCGGGGGGACTTGGAAGCCGTTGGCGCGGGCCCAGTTCCGGATGGTCTCGGTGTCGATCGGTGCCCGGGAGGGGGCCTCCTGGATCTCGTATGCCAGGGGAACCGCGGGATCGAACTCGACGGGCTGGTTCAGCAGGCCGTCGGGGAACTGCGGGACCTGGGTTGTTCCGCTGAAGACGGAGGTCAGGAAGGCTGTGAGGGTTCCGTCATAGGTGAACCATTGGGGGCCTCGTGCTTCGTTGACTGCGATGCGCCAGGTGTCGGAGGCGTCTTCGGGGTCGGTGATCCAGAACACGTATTCGCCGTTGTCGGTGGATCCGATGACGAACAGGTGTCGGGGGTCGTGGGGCACGGGGTATGTGCCCTGGTCGTAGTCGTCCTGCAGGTATGCGCGGACACGAGAGGGCATCGGCCCGGTCAGGCTTGAATACGGTGTCACGCCGTGTGGGTGGTGGATGCCGATGTAGTCGTCGAAGCGGCCCGGTCCGTAAGTGGAAGCGAGCAGCTTGTAGTCCTCGGGCAGGCGCATGCCGAGCTCGGCTTCCACGCGGTCCCAGTCGATGGGATCGGGCTGGGTGGGCGGTGGGGGGCAGAGTCGGGTCAGTTCGCTAAGGTTGGTCACGGTGTTCCTTGTTGGCGTCGGCGCGGTTGGTCGGCGTGTTCGGGACTAAGGGCTGTCCCGCAAGTGATCTCAGGCCGCGCTTGAGGGCTGCCGTAGCCACACAACCTGGGCCTCGCCCTCGCAAGCGGACTACAGGAGGTCCGGGCCGGCCACTGTTTCGATCGCCAGAGGTGGGCAGAGCTCTTCTTCCCTGGTGAGGTCCGCCAGCTCGCGTGGCGGCTCGGCTCCGTTTCGGACGGCCATGACGTAGGTCCTCGCCTCCTGCAGGCTCAAGCGCGGAGCCTGCTTGCGAAGGTGATGCATCGCGGCCACCGTACCGGCGGAGTTCATCAGCGCGAGCACGGAAGCGGCCAGAGGGTCGGGCGCCCGCACCCCCTTGATCTGCCGGAGGTAGAGTTCCTCCCAGTCCTCGCCCACCCACGTGGTGACAGGGATGTGGTGGACGCTCCCGTCGTACCGGTCCACCAGATAGGGGCCGCCGCCGACGAGGAGATCGCGCAGATTGCGGGTGCGGGCGTACTCCGCCGAGTTCCAGAAGACGAGCCAGCCCAACGCGTGCTCCTTCACCTCGTGGACTACCAGCTCGTGTGTCAGCCGCATCGTGGCCAGCAACGACTCCACCCGCTCGACGGCACGCTCTTTGGAGATCACGCCTTCATCATCCACATCGGGTCAACCAGATTTCCCACCACGCCACCACGCCAGCACTGCGCACTGAGATCCCAAACGCAGTCGCAGACGCGGTCCTGTAGGCAAAGATCCGCTATCCGGGCAGGGCAAGGTTGTGAAGACGGGCGATGCCGAGCATGGCGTGGTGGACGCCGTCGCCTTTCAGGCGACAGTCGCGGAGGATCTTCCAGGTCTTCATACGGGCGAAGGTGTGTTCCACTCGGGCACGGACTTTGCGGTGGGAGGTGTTGTGGGCTTCCTTCCAGGCCGATAGTCGGTCTGGCCGGGTTCTCGGCGGTGCGGGATGATCAGACCGGTGCCGCGGTAGCCGCCGTCGGCAATCACGGTGGTCTTGCCAACCGAGCTCTTGGCGCCGGACAGCTCCCATGCCTTGCAGTCGTTGCGGTTGCCGGGCACGGGTCGGCCAACGCAGACGACAAGGCGTGAGTCGGCATCGATGACGACCTGGTGGTTGGTCGAGTAGCGGTAGTTCTTGGACTGCTCCGCCACGCTGTGGTCCCGTGTCGGCACCAGGGTGCCGTCCACGATCAGCACCGTGTCTCTGCGGAAGTGGCTCCGCAGCCGCAGCGCGAGCAAAGGACCGAGCTGGCTCACGATCCGACCCGCGGCCGACTTGGAGACCCCGAACAAGGGAGCCAGCTGCCGCAAGGTCAGGTTCGTCCGCCAGTACGCGGCAACCAGTAGCACCCGGTCTTCCAACGGAAGACTCCACGGACGGCCCCTGCAAACACGGGGCGGGCCTCCGCGCCGCAGCATGGTGATCAGTTTGCCGAACTGCTTCGGTCTCAGACCGGAGTACGGCGCTATCCATGACGGCTCCGACGCCGTGATCACAGCCCCCACATGAAGATCATGCCAGTCGTGGGCCTGGCATCCCTGCACGGTCCAGACCTACGGGCCCTGGATCTACCGGCCGAGGTCAGTAGAGCCCGCGGTCCAGAAGCCCTGGCCAGAGGACCCCCTCGTAGCCGTTGAAAGCCGCCGGGTCGATCTCCTTCAGTTCCTCGGCCAGCAGGTTCAGCTCGGTCAAGGCCCGCTCTTCCTCCTCTTCAGAGAGGTACTCCTCGGGGCCGTCCGGCTCGCTGAGAAGCTCTGAGGCTGTGACGCGACTGCCGTAACAGTGAAGGACGTCGAGCCACACACCGACACCCGAGTTGGCGAACCATGCCTCCCCATCCGGCATGACGAAGTAGACCGCCCCGGTCACCGGCTCAACGCCGAACGATGACCGCTCGGCCTGATCATCGGGGTCCGCCTGCTCGGTGAGACGGTAGAGCGGGCCACGGGACGAGAGAAGGACTGGCTTCGCCTCGCTCTGCATCACGACTCGTTCAATGAGGCGCGGAGCTACCGGGATGCCCACCTCGACAAGCTGTGCCTTCATGGAGCCAGGGATCCGCCAGCCGCACACAGCGTCCTGTCCGGCTCGTGTGACATGCCCCAGGCCGGCCCACTCTGACAGCTGGTCGTACGGCGGCATCGAACGATCCTCTTCCATCGGCTGAGCCCCTGACCCTATCGATCCGGTCTCGGGTCACGGCTCGGCCGCACTTGCGGGACAGCCCTTAGGTAGACCACGCGCTTGTCGTGCGAGCGCGAGCCCGTCATGCCGCCGAACTGCGGCAGATAGCGCTTGAGTAGCTCGTGCTTGAACACGCTGGGCAGCGCCTTGTCCGCCCAGTAGCTCCCGCCCGTACCAGACGACATGCCCACCCCCGGCTCCCCGGTATCGGCCTGGTTACAGATGGTGAAGCACGGCGAGGAGCTCCGGCAAGACCGTCGCTGACGGGGAAGGTGGCGCCCGCGCCAGCGGGGTTGTCGCGTTGAGGGTCGGCGTAACCTGCCCGCCCGTCCTCTACTGGCGGTAGAGTGGATATATGGCAGACGAGACGAGCATCAAGGTGAGCGCGGCGACCCGTGACCGGCTGGCCGCGCTGGCGACCGAGCAGGGCACGACGATCCGGCAGCTGGTCGAGGAGCTCGCCGAGGGCCGGCCGACTCAGGCCGAGTACGCGGAGCGTGCCGAGCAGGCCCGTGCCGAGCTCGCCTCGGTGCTGGGTACCGTGCCGAGCGAGGAGGCGGAGGCGAAGGCGCGCGGCCTCCTGGAGCGCCTGGGTGCTCGGCAGGACTCGGCGGCCGCGTAGTGGGGCCGATCGCCGTCGTCCTGGACCACACGACCGCCACTGCCCTGCATGATCCGAAGGACCCGTACAACGAGGCCGTCGCAGCCTTCTACGTGCAAGCCTCCGGCGGTCTGGGCACGCTCTACGCGCCCGTGCTCTCCCTGACCGTGGGCGACACCGGGCGGCCCGGCCTGCTCGCTTACATCAACGGGCTGCGGTTCATCCAGATCGAGCCCTTCGACACGGCCTCCGCCCTGTCCGCCACCGAGCTCCTGCACGCCGGGCACCCTTGGGCAGTCGTCCACGCCATCCACGCGGCCCGCCCCTCGGCAGACTTCCCCGCTGGCCGTTACCTGCTCACTTTGGAACCCGAGCTGTACGACGGCACCGGCGTCCAGGCCGTCCATCCTGATCATTGACAGGACCGTCCAAGACCAGCCGTGTCACCCGGCGGGGTCTGCATGCGCCCCGTGCTACGGTCGGCGCACTTGAAGGGGCACTCGCCATCGCTGGCCACTGCCCCTCTTTTCTTTGGGTCCGCCCGCCGATCGGTCGGCGGGCGGACCATCGTCTTGCCGGGCTCCTGGTACTGGAGGCAACTCACGAGGCACCCGGACCGGCTGGTGGCGCTGAAGAACGGGGGCGAGGTGCTGCGCAGGGCGGACAACGGGGAGCTGAGCATCCGGGGCGTACGCGGCTGGTTCCGTGGGTGTCCAGTCCGGTTCAGACTGGAGCACGCCGGAGTCGGTGGTGAGTCGGTCGGTGATCCGCTCCCACCAGCGCGGATTAATGGAAACGGCGGCCGGTGTGCAGCGGCCCTGCTACAGGTGGGGCAACTGCTCGCGTACGGGGCCGACGAGCTCGGCGTAGAAGTCAGTGCGGTCCTGACCATGGAGGATCTGGGCGCACACGGTCAGTAGGCCGGTACGCGCCTCGGGCCGGTCCAGGACGGGGGCAAGCTCGGTTCGGATGCGGGCGGCCGCGGCGGGGGCCAGCAGTGCGTACAGGTACAGGGTGGCGGCGTCGTAGCCGTGCGGGGCGCGGCCCCATCCTTCCCAGTCCAGGATGTGCGGGCCGCAGGTGATGTTGCCGTAGTGGAGGTCGCCGTGGGCGGTGGTCCAGACGACGTCGTCGACCTGGTGGCCGGTGAACTCGGGGATGACGCGGCGCAGGTACTCCTCGCGTACAGCCTCGCGGTACGTCGGCGGCGGGACGTCGGCGAGGGCGTCCAGGGCGGCGACCATCTCCTTCCACCACGTCTCGGGCAGGCCGGGGTCCTCGTCGAGGACGAGGCGCGGGGAGACGATCGGGTCGGGTGCGTAGGCGTACAGCTCGGCCCGGTAGGCGTAGCCGTCGGTGGTCCAGTCCCGGATGCGGAACAGGTCGGGGCGCGGTACCGACGCGGGGAGGGCGCGGGAGGTGGACGGGCCGTGCCACAGCTTGCCGCCCTCGGTGCCGGCCTCGGCGCAGACCACGCGGAGCCAGTGCGGGCCGGCGGCGCCCGACAGGGTCCGGCCCCGGTACCCCCACACCCGTCGGCCGGTGGCACGCAGGCCGAACTGGTCGGCGGCGTGCCGCTGGGCGGCCAGCATCCGATCGACGGTGGCGGGGGCGGGGGCCTCGAACATGGCGGATTTCTGCCTCAGGTGGGAGACGGCGGCCGCGTCCTTGGATACCAGCTCGGTAGCCAGAGCCGCCACCTGGGCTACGGAGAGGCCGGAGCGCTCGGCCAGCTCTCCGAAGGTCAGGCGAGCGCCGGACACCATGGCCTGCAAGGGATGGCCCGACCTGTTGGGGCTGTGAAGGACAGCAGCCCAGCAGGCAATGGGTCGGGCTCACGGGTGCGAGGGATGACCGCCCCTCAGTTTCAGGCTGGTAGCGGACCGGGACGTGTCAAGCATCGTGTAGGTCTCTGAGGAGTTCGATGCCCATGCGGTCGGTGTCACTGGAGGTTCCACCGATTCGGTGGATCAGGACCCAGGCGCCGTTGGGTAGCGCGCCGGCGAAGGTGGAGGAGGTCCCGGTCGCGCCGTTGTGCCAGGTGACTATGCCGGTGGTCTTCCAGGCGGGTGCGGGATCCCCTAGTTTCCGGTCGACGAGCAGGCCCTTGAGCAGGTCGGCAGTGGCGCGGGGGGTCGCCCAGAGACCGCCGGAGGGGAGGATGGCCCCGTCCAGGGTCCATTCGGGCCGTCTGCGCCCGAAGAGTCCCGTCGGGTGCAGGCAGCGTTCCGCCGGGGGGTGGGCGGTGATTTCGTGGATGGCCAGGGGTGTGAGGACGTGGTCGCGGATGAGTTGTTCGTAGGGCTGCTGGGCCGCGGCGGACAGGGCTGCGCCGAGAGCGGCGTATCCGAGGTTGGAGTATTCCTCGGTCGTACCGGCGGGCGCGGCGGTGATCTCGTCGCAGGTGCCCAGTAGTTGGTGCAGGGCGGCGGTGTCGAAGCTGCGGTAGGGGTCTTTGACCGGCAGCCCGGGAGGCTGCCGGGGGAGTCCGGAGGTGTGCTCGGCCAGATGCTGCAGGGTGATGCCGGTCCCGTGGGGTGCTGGGAGCCAGCGTTCCACCGGGTCGGCGGTGTCCAGCAGGCCGGCTGAGGCCATGCGGACGAAGGCGGTGCCGGTGAGGACCTTGGTGAGTGAACCGATCTGGACGTAACGGTCCGGGTGGTGGCCATGTGTGGTGCGGGGCGCGGCGGCGCTGGTGAGGACACATGTGGGTGTGCGTGTCCGTAACAACGGCGCGGGTCCTTTCAGGGGCGGGCGGGCGGAACGGCGCAAGCCGGGGTTCCGGCGGGCATGCGATGCCGGTGGCGGGACACCCAACGGTAGATGTGTCGTGCGGCGTTGCGCAGGAGGGGGGCCTGGATGGCTGCCCCGGCCAGTTGGCAGCGGCGGCTGGGGGAGTGGCGGAGGTACTCGGCCAGGGCCTGTGCGCCGCTGGCGATCACTTGGTCGTGGTGGAGCAGGAGGACTTCATGATCCAGGCGGGCCCGATGCGGTTGGGTGGCGGTTTCGGGGAGGAACTGCCAGGGGACGGCGGGCAGGGTCGGTTGGCCCCGGGCGGATATCTGGTTGATGACGGCCTGGCAGAAGCCGCAGTCTCCATCGAAGGCCAGGACGGGCTGAGGGTGGGCTCTTCATCAGCGCACGCGCACTGAAATGGTCACACTGGCGCCGACGACGCCAAGCCGTCGCTCGCCGCTGTCACTATCAGCGTCGGCTGCACACGATCGAGGGGCGGCCCGGGAAAGAGAACACGGGTCGGCAACCAGCCCCCTACACTCACCCAAGCCGCCCCTGACCAGGGAAAACAGCGAAGTGCTGCTGGAGTACTAGGAGGCCGGCCAGGGCGCCGATCAGCGCTCCTGCCAGCGCTGCAAAGGCGGGGCTCTGTCGTCTCGACCGGACGGTCGATCCGTTCTCGGCGTGCTCGCCGTTCTCTTCCATGATCCAGATATACCGCGGTGACGAGCCGGTATGCCTCGGTGGAAGCCGGGGACCCGATGTGGGGGACAGCCGAACGTGCGGGTGAGACATCGGGCCCGACCGAGCCGCTGGTTCTCGCACACTTCCTCGGCCGCACCTGCGGCCCCGCCGAGGTCGGGCGCTTCCACGCTCACCTGCATCCGGCCGTCGCCGAATATTCGGCGGGGCTCGTGCGCGCGCCAGGGAATGCCGCACACACGACGGCCGTGTCCGCTGTCCTACGGGCGCTTTCCGCGCCGCCGACCACGCGAAAGCCGATAGCGCCAAACGCGGCGAGGGAGAGTTGGCGCACTGCCCTCACCGCATGCCCCGACGCTCCCTACCCGCATGGCGCGTTCAGAGGCGCGGGGTCCGCAGTGGTGGCTCCGCGCCTCCCCAGGAGAAGGCGTAGGGGTCCGCGCCACCCGCGTACGAGCAGGTGATTCCGGTGTCGGGCAGGCCGAACTCCTCGCGCAGCCACCCGTCCATGGCGAGGGCGGCGACCTCCGGCCGGTAGTCGGCCAAGGGGAAGTCGAGGGAGACGATCCGCAGGTGGACACCTTCCGGATGCCGGGTTCGCAGCTCTTCGGCACGGAGCGCGACGACGAAGGAGAGCCAAGCCAGGTCCTCCCAGTACATGCCCGACGCTGGCAGCAGGAGGCGCACTCCTCGGTGGATCCCCACGGAGGGAGCCGCCGCTTCGCCCGGTGGCACGGTCTCGGCCGAAAGGTCCGCCGCCAGTCCGCCAAGCGGACTCCTGAGCCGATACTTGAATTTTCGAATCATTTCACTCAATTCGCGAACTTGAGAAGATGGAACACGCCTCGGCTGAAATAGTTCTCGACTCCCATGCCAGTGGGGCCGCGGACGTAGTCGAAATTATGCGGCTGCGCTCCGGCCTCGCTGTACAGGCGGCTGTGTTTCTCGAAGAATTCGTCCATCTTGTCGGGCGTCATCTTGGTGATGTCCACCTTGTTCATCATGTTGAAGTCGTCCGCGGACACCTTGAAGGTGAGAATCTCCACCTCGATGTCCCGTCCGCGAAGGCGTTCCGCGTAGCGGACCGCCTCGTCCAACGTGCCCCACGAGTAGACTCCCTCGCCCCACTGGCCTCGTGTGTCCGCCTCCGGCCAGGGGTTTCCGTCACCTCTCAGCCGGGTGGCATTCGCGGGGTCCTGCACGGTGTGGAACTCATGGTAGTCGGGTGCGAGCCCCAGATGATCGGTGGCCTGGAGAGGATTGGGCACATATGCCGAAGGGTTCGGAGACGGGGCGAGGCCGAGAGGGTCGGCGCTGAGATACCGGCCGACTTCGGGATCGTAGTAGCGCTGACAGTTGTAATGGATACCGGTTTCCGGGTCGAAGTACTGACCGGCGAACCGCAGGGGAGTGTATGCCGACGCATCACTGTTCCAGGCCGTGGCTCCCCACAAGGTGGCCCGGGTTCGCCAGCAGATCCGGTCCTCTTCGTCGATCAGCTCCGTAGGAGTGCCGATGAGGTCGCTGACGATGGCGAAGAACCGTTCGTCGATCACCTCCTGGGATGCTCCGTCGCGTATGACACGTTCCGTCTGGGCGAGCGGGCGCAGGGCTTCGTGGTCCCAGGTCAGGACGACGGCCGGAGCTTCGGCTTCGTTCAGCGTCGTCGTCTGCTCGCACAGGAGCGTGCCGTCCCATGTGAAGGAGACCTGCTCCACGGCTTCGTCGCTGTAGTGAGCCAGGCGCTGCTTGGCGACGCGGCGACCGAGCGGGTCGTAGGAGTACCGCCACACCGTGCCGTCGGGCGTGGTCACCCGCGTCAGCCGGTCCTCGGGGTCCCACTCGTAGAGCCAGGTATCCGGTTTCCTGGAAAGCCGGACCTTCTGGCGCATGACGACCCGGCCGAGTTCGTCGTGCTCATACCGGACTCTGCCCGCCCGGATGAGGGTCGTGCCGGCGTACTCCCGTTGCCCTGTCGCCTCCTGGCCCGGATGGGTGGTCGGCCAGGAAGCCTCGGTCTGGTTGCCGCTCGCGTCATAGACGTAGCGCTCGGTCCATGGCGCGGCGGTCACACCGGTCACGCGGCCCACGGCATCCAGCTCGAAGCGGCGGCTGCCGGAGAGCTGGTCGTCCATCGCGATGAGCACGCCGTCGTCGCGATAGCTGTAGGAGCGGTGCTGGAGGCTGCGTTGCGCACTCGACACCAGGTGGTCCGTAAGGCGGCCGTGTTCATCGTAGGTGGAGGCGAAGGTCAGCCCGTCCCCGATGCGGCGGACGGTCTCGCGGCCGACAGCGTCCCTCTCGAAGGTCAGCGTCCTGCCTGCGGTCGTGAGCTCCCTCCGTCGGCCCATCGCGTCATACGCCCAGGAGCTCACGGCCCCGGAGGGGGTCGTGCGGGAGATGCGGCGGCCGAGTTCGTCGTGGGTGTAGATAGTGGTGCGGCCGTTCACGGTCTCGGCCCGGAGGCGTCCGTGGCGGTCACGGAGGTGGGTGACCGTAGCGTCCGGGCCGACCGCTTCGGCGAGCTGCCCCGAGAGGTAGTAGGTGAACGTGGTGACCGTTCCCTGCACGTCCTTCGCGATGACGCGGCCCAACTCGTCGCGTTCGAAGCGGATCGTCCGGCCTGCGGCGTCGGTGCGGCTGGAGAGTGCGCCCGCCGCGTCGTGGGTGTAAGTCAGCACGCGATCGTCGAAGTCCGTCTCGGATATGAGGCGTCCCGCGGCGTCATACCGGTAGTCCCAGCTCTGGCCGGCGGGGTTGACGACCTGCGTCAGGCGCAGCTCCGTGTCGTGGTGGAACTCGTAGCGCACTCCGTCGGGTCCGGTTCGGGCCGCCAGGAGGTCGAAGTGGGTGTAGGCGAATCGGGTCACTCCGTCGACGGCGTCGGTGTGGGTGAGGCAGTTGCCTTCACCGTCGTAGGTCCATGACTCCTCGTTGCCGTCGGGGCCCGTTCGGCGGGTCAGTTTCCCCTCTGGCGTCCACTGGAACCTGGTGGTGGCCCCGAGTGGATCCACTAGGGCGATCGGGCGGCCGAACGCGTCACGCTCCACGCGCGTCGTCGCGCCCGTCGGATCGGTGACCTCGACGGTCAGCCCGGCAGCGTCGGTGCGGATGCGGGTTGTATGGCCCAGGGCATCCGTCACTCCCGTGCTGTGGCCCTTCTCGTTGTACGTGTAGCGCGTGGTGACACCCGATGGATCGGTGACTGCCGTCCGGTTGCCGCGTTCGTCGTGTTCCTGCACCGTCGTCGTGAGGTCGGGATGAACGACCTTGACCGGCAGCCCACGATCGTCGTACTGGACGGTGGTCTCGTGCCCGTCGGGCCGGACGGCGGAAGTCAGTCGGCCCTTCTCGTCATAGGTGAAGCGAGTGGTGCGCCCGAGGGGGTTCGTGCGGGAGAGGAGGCGGTTGTAACGGTCGCGCTCGAAGGTGGTGACCCCGCCCAGTGGATCGATCTCCGCCACCACTTGGTGGGCGTCGTTGATCAGGTATCGGTGGACAGCGCCGGTCGAGAGGGTGGTCGTGGTGGCCCGCAGCCCGGTCGTCGGGTCAGGCGCGTCGTAGTCGATGCGAAGTGCGACGTGTCCCTCCGCGCCGCCTTCGGCCACGCAGCGGTCCTGGTCGTCGTACTCGTAGTCGTAGCGGCTGCCGTTGGTGTCGGTCCACGAGGTGACCCGGGCCCGATCGTCGTAGGTGAAAGCGAGCGGCTTGCCGGAGGAGTTGAAAACCTCGGTCAGGTTTTCGCCGTCGTCGTAGCCGGAGCGGCGTATCTGCTGGTCGCTGCCGTCCGGTGCGGCGCCTGCCAGGTGCAGCGCGGTGATACGGCCTGCGGCCGTCGTCAGCAGGAGGCGGTAGCCGGCACTGTGGACGATGTTCGTGGGGCTGCCGTCGGCAGCGTACTCGAAGGTGATCCAGTTCCCGTGCTGGTCGTCGATCTGGGTCAGGGGTGCGAGACCCGTACGGCTGAGGGTGAAGTGCCAGACCCGGCCGGTGTCGGGGTCGCTGATGCTGTAGTCGTCCCCCGCACGGTCCAGGGGCCGGCGCGGGCCGTGGCTCGGCAGCACGGGTACCCCCGGTGCGGGGTGCGGGTAGGCGAGAAGGAGGCCGTCGTCGCCCACGAAGACGACTCCCTCGGAGTCGATCTCCAACCGCTGATCGGCGGTGGACGACCAGGACGGGCCGAACCAGCGACCGGCCCGGTAGTCGGAGGCCACCCGGCGGCGGAAGACCAGTGGCAGGGCGCCGGGAAGCACGACGTCCCGCTGGGGCAGGTACATCACGCCGGTCGCAAGGTCGATGGGGTCCGTCGGACCGTTCTCGACCGCGTCTTCCGTACGTGAGACCTGGGTCGGTCCGTCCGTGCCCTGGCGAGCCGCGCTTCGGGCGGCATCGTCCGCGCCGTGCTTCGCCGGCCCCACCGTCCAGGAAGCCGTCGCATCCGCCGAACGGGCCGTCGAACTCGCCCGACTCGAAGGGGACCCGCTCGCACGGTCCGCCGCCCTCGACACCCTCGCCGGCGCACTGAGCTGGGCCGGGGACGCGTTCGCGGCAGCGGCCACGGCCCGGCGCCGGGTCGAGCTGCTCTCGTCCGCCCCGTCCGCCCCGTCCGCCCAGTCCGCCCCGTACGCCTCGGATGCCGCCCCCTACGCTTTGGCCGCCCCGTACGCCTCGGGCGGCCCGGCCTACACCCACGAGCTGATCGAGGCACTCGGCGAGGCCACCGAAGCCGCCCTCGGCGTGGGGGACCTGCCCGGCGCCCGCCACTGGGCACGGCGGCTCGCGGACCATCCGCAGCTGGCCGAGGTCGGCCACCGCGCCACCGGCTGGCTCCTCGTCGCCGACACCCTGGCGGGCGACGCCGAGCAGGCACTCACCACCGGCCTGCGGTTCCGCGAAGCGTGGCAGCGCGCCGGCAGCCCCGCCCGGGCCGTCCTCGGTCCGCCCGCGGCAGCGATGGCGACGATCCACGGACTGCGCGACGACCCCGAAGCCCGCCGGGACTGGAGCACGGTGCTCACACACGTCGACCCCTCCCCGTGGAACACCCGCGGATACGGGGCGGTCTTCGACGCCATCCTCATGCTCCACCAGGGGCGGCCCGAGGCAGCCCTGGAACGGACGGCTCCCGAACCCGCACAGGTACGGCAGTGGACCACCTGGATCTGGCTCCACTGGTACGTGGCACTACGCGCCGAGGCCTCCGTGCTCGCCGCAGCCCCCGACGCCGCCACCCGCCTGGCCGAGGCCCGGACCGCCGTGGCCGGCAACCCCGTCGCCACCGCCCTCGTGGAACGCGCGACGGCACTGCTCGACGCCGACACCGAACGGCTCCTCGCCACCGCCACCGCGTTCGACGCCGCCGGCTGCCGCTACCAGTCGGCACGAACCCTGACCCTCGCCGGCGGCGAGCACACGGCCCGCGGCGCGCGCGCCCTCACCGGCCTCGGTCTCGCCCCGATGACCATCCGGTAGCCGCGCCACGACGCGGCCCTCACCCGCGGGCGCCGCCGCGACCCGGCCGGTCCGGCCCCCGCCGGACCGGCGACCCTGGCCGCCGCGTCTCACACCGCCCGCTGCACGAGCTCGGCGATCCGCGCCTCCACCTCGGGCGTCACCTCGGTCAGCGCGAAACCGGCCGCCCACATCGGACCGTCGTCCAGCGTCGCCAGGTCGCTGAAACCGAGCGTCGCATAGCGCGCCTTGAACTTCTGCGCGCTCTGGAAGAAACAGACGACCTTGCCCTCCAGGGCGTAGGCGGGCATCCCGTACCAGAGCTTGGGCGCGAGGCCCGGGGCGTTGGCGGTGACGACGGCATGGACGCGCTCGGCCATGACCCGGTCCGACTCCTGCATCTCGGCGATCTTCGCCAGCACGTCCCGCTCCGCCTCAGCCGCCTTCTCCGCAGCCGAACCACGACGTGCCGCCTTCTTCTGCTCCAGAGCGTGCGCCTTCATCGCGGCCCGCTCCTCGACGCTGAACCCCTCGTACGTGCTGCTGGCGGTGCCGGCCATGGTCACTCCTTCAGTCGCTGGTCACGACCGGTTCGCTCTGCTGCCGGGCCGATCGCCGTGACCACAGACTGCCCCCGCCGGCCCGCACACCGCCTCCGTGCCGACCACGGAGAACACCACGGACCACGAGCCGGTGGCGGACCCCGGTGCCCGCCGCCCCCTCCCCCCTACAGGCCCCGTCCACTCGGCGCCGCGGGCGCCGCGACGCCGGCGCGCTCAGGCACAGGCCCCTCGGCGTGGCGCGGCGGCCCGTACTGACGGGCTGGTCTACATGTGGGGACGAGCCGGAACGGTCGGGTGCCCCGGACGGCGCCGACATGCGGCGAATCCGCGGCGACAGAGGGTGGTGGCGATGGGCCGGGGTGACTCGACCAGGGCTGTGGACGGCCCGGAGGCGGCGTTGCTGGAGGCCTTGTTCGGCCAGTCTCCCGTGGGCCTGCACGTGTTGGACACCGACCTGCGGATCGTACGGGTCAACACCGCCACGCCTGCCATGCGGCACATCCGGACGGGAGACGTGCTCGGGCGCCGCTTCGAGGAGGTCTATCTCCCCCTCCTCGAGGACGCGGCCGCGGTCGCGTCTCTCGTCCGGGGGGTGCTCGACAGCGGCCACTGCGTGGTGGGGCATGTCGTGCAGGCCCACCCCAAGCCCGGTCCCGGGGGGCAAAACTTCTACGAGATGTCCGCATTCCGCCTCCAGACACCCCCCGGAGAGGTCCTCGGCGTCGCGCTGCTCGCGGTGGACGTCAGCGAGCGGGAGAGGGGGCGGGCACGCGCGGTGGTCCTGAACGCCGTACGCCAGGAGGTCGGGCGGTCCCTCGACGTGGTCGCCACCTGCCAGGAACTGGTGGACACCCTCGTACCGGCTTTCGCCGACGTCGCGGTCGTCGAAGTGGTGGATGCCGTCGTGCGGGGAGAGGAGCCCCAGCCCTCTCCCCTCGCGCCGGGCGTGCCCCTGCGCCGGGCCGCGTTCCGCAGCAGCGGCGACGCAGGAGCCCACGAGCCGCAGGCCCACCCGCTGGGCGACGTACGCAGCCTGCCTTCCCCCACTCCGTACACACAGGCGCTCGCCGACCTGCGGCCCCGGGTGGTGGCACTCGACGGCGACCTGCCATGGCTCGCAGCCGACCCGGACCGGACCGACGCGATCCGCCGGTCGGGGGCGCACTCCGCTGGCCGTGCGGGGCAACGTGCTGGGGCTGATCAGCCTCTACCGCACGCGGCAGCCGGTCGGCTACGACGAGCCCGACGCCGACCTCGTGCTCCAGCTGGCCGACCACACCGCCCTGTGCATCGACAACGCCCGCCGCTACACCCGAGAACACACCATCGCCGCGACGGTCCAGCGCAACCTGCTGCCCCGCCGCCCCCTCTCACGCACCGCACTGGAGACGGAGCACCTCCTCGTACCCGCCGAAGGAGTCGGCCAGTGGTACGACACCATCGCCCTCTCCGGAGCCCGCACCGCACTGGTCGTGGGCACGGTCGCCGGCAGCGGCATCCACACCGCCACCGTCATGGGACAGCTGCGCACCGTCATCCGCTCCCTGTCCGCCTTCGACCTGCAGCCCGACGAACTCCTGGCGCGGCTGCACGGCACCGTCGCGTCCCTGGCAGCCGAGCGCGCCGGCCTTCCGCCCTCCGACCCCCTTCACCAGCAGGCACTCGCAGCCAGCTGCGCATACGCCGTGCACGACCCGCTGAACAGGACCCTCACCGTCGTGGGCGCCGGCTCCGCGGCTCTCACCCTGATCCCACCTGACGGCACTGCCTGCGCACCGGAACTCACTTCCGGCTCGCCGCTGGGCGGGCCGGAGCGAACACCCTTCGCCGCCTCACGTTTCGACGTCCCCGACGAGAGCCTCGTGGTGCTCTCCACCCGCCCCATCCCGGCCCTGGAAGCGGTCGGCCGCTCCCCGGGCACCGACGGCCGCTCGCTCGCAAGCCTGCGCGACGATGTCCTCTACGCGCTTCCTGCCGAGAGCCGCGCCACGCCCACCGCGGTCCTGTTCGCCCGTACCCGTGCCTTCCCCGCCGAGAACGTCGCCACGTGGCGACTCCAGGCCGCGCCCACGGCCGCGGCGGCCGCCCGGCACCATGTGCGCCGGCAACTCACCACGTGGAACGTGGACGAGGAGACCGCCCACAACACCGAACTCATCGTCAGCGAGCTGGTGACCAACGCCGTCCGCTACGGCAAACCCCCTCTGGAGCTGCGGCTCATCCACGACCGCACACTCGCCTGCCCGCACCTGCGCCACGCCGGTCCGGCCGACGAGGGCGGCCGCGGCCTGTTCATCGTCGGCGAGCTCGCCGACGACTGGGGCGTGCGCTACAACGAGCACGGCAAAACCATCTGGACCGAACAGGCCCCCCGCACCCCGTGAATGACGAGGACGCCGGCAAGCCGCTTGGGCGGGGATGGGACCGTGGACCTCCTGACCGTCCTGCTCCGGCGGCGCGATCCTCTTCGCCCCGGCCTGCCCCGGCGGCCGGCTGCTCCTGCGGACCCGCCGCGGCTCCCTGGTCCGAGCCCGGTTGGTCCCCGTGGTCCTGCACCGCGGTGCTCCTTTCGGAGGACATGGCACCGAAGGCGCTTACACCGCGGCGTAGGAGGGGGATGTGCGCGGGTATGACCAGCAGCGACGGAGACGGGCCGGACCGCGTCCACATGCGGCCCGAGGGCGTCGGCGATGCCACGGTGGAGGCACTGGGGTCGTTGTCGAAGGCCTTGGAGACGGTGGAGCGGGCCCGCGGTCACCTGTACGGATTCCACCAGCTGACCGGGACGGCGGACCTGGAGCTGGACCGGGCGGTGAGGCTGCTCCGCGACGCCGGCCACGACGAATGGGCCGACCGCGTCGAGGAGGAGATCCTCGGCCGCAACGTCATTCCGGGCCATTGGACCTTCCAGATCGTCGAGGCGTACAACCGCACCTACTACGAGCCGTTCCGCGCCCTGGAGCGAGCAGCCCTGGACGCCATGGCAGCAGGTCGCGACCACCTCTACGAAGCGGAGATGCAGGAAGCACGCCGTACCGCCGGGCACCCCGACCACACCGCCCGCCTCCGTGCCGGGGAGCTCGGGCCCGGAACGTAGCGGCCCGTCCCGCCGCGCGGGCAGCGGCGCCCACTCTCGACTCCACCGCGAGGCGCTCTCGCAGCGACGAACGGCGCTGCGCCCACCGCCCCCGCCGGCCGGCTCTGCGGCGAGTGCCACGGCTCACCGCCGGGGACGGGCGCCTCATCATCGGCGCCCTCAACCTCCCCCGCCCGGACCCCACCCCCCCACCCCCTCACGACGGAAGGCGTCCGCCTCCTCGAGGCACTCCTCCCCACGGCCACGACGTCCGTGCTGACCCGGAGCCGGGAGCCCCTGCGGCCCTACGGCAACATCGCCGCACCCGAGCCGCCCTCTGCACGAAGGCCGCTCCGGACACCGCCGCCGGCATGCTTGCCGCCACCGCCCCGAAGGGGCCGGCCCACGGCGGCGACGGGAGCGGCGCCGGCCTCCCGGACCCGGCGCCGGGGCCGGTGCAGACGGCGCCGCAGACGGCTGTGCCGTTCCGGTGTTCCGCAGCGGGGGCCGCCGCCCGTGACCAGCCGGGTCCCGATGCGGTCTCACAGGCCGTTGGTCCGGTCACGCATCCTGCCGACCGCGGCCAGGGTGCGCAGCGCCGCGGCCTTGAGGTGCGGCCGCTCACGCACGAACCCCCGGACGGCGCGTGGCGGTTCGTGGCTGAGCCAGTGCAGGGCCGCCCCGGCCCCGGCCCGCAGCACGGCACCCTCGTGCACGATCAGCTCCCGTGTCTTGAGGGAGTCCTTGTAGGCGGCGTCGCCCCTGCCGAGATCGAGCATGCCGATCCCGGCGGCCGCGGCGGCCTCGATCATGCGGAGGTAGAGGACGCGTCCGGGACTGAACGTGGCGAAGCTGCGGTCGTAGGCGGGGAACCAGCACGACAGCACGGTGCGCGAGCGCAGACCGAAGTGCGCGGCCACGGGCCGCCCGCCCGCGTAGAGAACCGACAGCAGGCCCGAGCAGGCCGGTGTCTGCGTGGCGGCAAGCATCCGCACCAGGTTGTTGATCCACTCCTGGGCGAACCGGTCGCGCCGGCCGGACCGGCGGTACTGGGCGGACTTCCACGCCATCAGCGTCCGCAGGACCGCCGGATCACGCTCGTCGAACACGAACCGCAGCGGCCCGGCCTGCCGGGCCAGGCGGCGTTCCTGCGCCCGGGTCGCCTTCAAGAAGGTGCGGGAACCGGCCCGGAGCAGGCTTTCGTAGCCCGCGTATCCGTCGGCGAGGTCGATGACGGGCGAGGCGAACCGCCCGGTGGCGAAGGGCAGGAACAGGTCCTGGCCGCTTTCGAGGTGGTTGAACTCCCAGACGGACAGGGAACTGGCACGCAGCAGCTCGTGCGGGTCCACGGCCACACCGGGGCGCAGCACGGCCCCCTGGCAGTCGGACACACCCAGGCCGATGGCACGGCCGCGGCCCCACCGGCCCCGCTCGAAGGGAAAGAAGCCGGCCGGCTCGCCGTCCTGGCGCACCACCGCGACCCTGGCACCCTGCCGGACACGGCCGATCGCCTGGCAGAACTCCGGGCTCATGAAGGGGTTAGCCTCCGGCGCCGTACTGGCTCGCAGTTCGCCCCACCGCTCCAGGTCGGCCGGGCTCAGCTCGGCAGGGCGAATCACGTCGATGCGTTGAACGGTCACTACGGCTCCTGATACGTCGAAATGCTCACCGGGCCTGACCGGCTGCCAGCACACGAGTGGCGGGCTGCGGCCGGGCCGGGGCGCGCTCCCGGCCCCGTTGGCAGCGGCCGGAGACGGTGTGCGGGGGCGCCCTACGGTGTTGAACGACTGTCGGAGTATTAGGCAGTGGCGGGCCGGGGCCGCCGCCGCGGAGCACCCCTGCGACGGCGTTCGCCCAGTGCAATGCCACCGCCGCGAGTGCCGGTCCGAACCGGTGGCGCCCCGAGCCCCGGCGGCAGTTGTTCACCTGCCGGCCGTGACGGCACGCGCCGAGCCGGCGTCGACATACCTGCTGGTCGTGCCGCGCGCCGAGTCCGTGCGGCAACCGGTCGACATGAGCACGGGCCCGGCCGCGAGGCCTCGCCGGGGGCAGAGGTCGGCGGCCGGCCGGCGGGCGACACCGGAAGAGGCCGAAGAGATGTTCGGCGGCTTCCGGATCGTGCGGTGGGCGGGAGTTCGCCGAGCCGCACCCCGCGGGGGAGCGAGAGCGAGTACGACGGCGCGCCGGCTCTCCGCCCACTCCCGGCAGGGTCCGGTGAAGGCGGGGGCGACTCGGGATTCGGCCATGAGGCCGCGCAGCTGCGCCCGGTCCTGCAACTGGTGCCGGCGTGCCCTCGTGCCCGACGTGGGCCGGCGGCGGAACCCGACGTGCCGGCGAGTCGTCGGGCGGCGGCCGGTGGCGGTCCGCACCACCTCGCCCCCGGCCGCCTCCGCCATCGGTCCCTGCAGACCGGACGAGGAGGGGGCCGCCGTGCCTTCCCCGCCCGCTACGGCCGGCCCCGGCCGCTGCCTTCGCTCCTGCGGTCCGGGCGGCGTCGCGGCTCGCCTGCAGCAGCGCCAGGGCGGTGGCGGAGGAAGCCACCTGTATGTCCGTGGTCAGCTCCGGCCACCGCCCGCGCAGGAACGCGGCCTCTTCCTGGAGGAACCGTCGCTCGGCCAGCAGGACACCCTTCTGGCTCTGCTGCCCGTGCGGGGCGAGTCCGGGAGGCAGCGGCTGCGGTCGCATGTCGGCGTGGAGGAGCAGCAGGGCCGTATGGCGCAGGTCGGCCTCGCCCGCGGCGGTCTCCAGGACGGTCCGGTCGCGGGCGGGGTCCCCGACCGCGGCGGTCACCGGGCCACCGCGGGCCGGCCAGTCGCGCAGCACGGTCACAGGGCAGGACGCGCCGCCGGCGACGCCGAAGGCCACCGAGCGGTTCAGCAGCCGGGACAGACCGCGCCCGGGCGGCCCCACGACCACCAGCCGAGCTGTTGCGGCCTGCTCGATCAGTGCGGCGGACGCCTCCACCTCCCGGACGAGCGTTTCGACCGGGAGGCCCGGGAAGTCGGCCCGGACCTGCTCGGCGTGCGAGGCCAGCCACTGTGTCTGCGCCGGATCCTCGACCCCGGCGTGGAGGAGGCGCAAGCCGTCCGCATGGCGGATGACCGCTTGGCGTGCGGCGTAGACGATGACACGCGTGGCCTCCGGGCCGGGTTCGACGCCCGCCAGGACGAAGCCGCGCCCTGAAGGCGCCGGACCGTGTGCTGCCCGCTCCATCCGGACCTCCCGCAAGGGCCGCCGGGACACGCGCCGGCTCGGCGGTTGCTTTTCTCGCTGTGCCCCTGCCCGGCGGTCTTCGGCGTACACCCCGCCGCCGCGCGGCCCTCGAGCATCCGGAGCGCCCCTTGCCCGGCGCTCACGTGCCTCCTTGAGGCGAGCGGCACGCACTCTTTCCCGGCGCGGGTCCGGGACCGCAGCGCCGCCGTGCCATCCCGCAGCTGCCGGCCGACCGGACACTAAGCGGATAGATGATCCGATTGTGCTACGGTCCAGGAAGTGAGGAAGTGGATGAAGTATCCGTATGGCTGGGTGGAGGATGGCATGACGAGGACAGCTGTGGTCACGGCGGGGACGGGCGGCATCGGACTCGAGACGGCTCTGGGACTGGCCGACGCCGGATTCTCGGTCACCGTGGTCGGACGCGACACCGACCGGGGCGCCCGGGCGGTCGAGCGCATCAGCGCGACGAACCCGGCACACCCCGCCCGGTTCCTGCCGGCCGATCTCGGCTCGCTCGACCAGGTGCGCACGCTCGCCGAACGGATCGCCGCCGAGCACGCCGCTACCGGCCGACCGCTGACCGTGCTGGTCAACAACGTCGGGGCGATGTTCCCGCAGCGGCGGACCCTGGACGGGCTCGAAGCATCGTTCGTCGTCAACCACCTCTCGCCCTACCTGCTGACGGAACTGCTGCTGCCCACGCTGACGGCCGGCGCCCCCAGCAGGATCGTGAACGTGACCTCCGGCGCCGCCGGGCTGGGAAAGCGGTCCTTCGACGCCGTCGAGCCCCCCGGCGGCTACTACGGCTTCCACCGGTACGGCCGCGCCAAGCTCGCCAACCTCGCCTACACCCTCGACCTGGCCGCCCGCCTGGAAGGCACCGGTGTCTCCGTCTTCGCCGCCGACCCCGGAGGCGCCGCGACCGACATGACCAACGGCACCCTGGCCGACCCGAAGATCGTCTCCCCGGCCCTGCGGCTGCTGTGGCCGCTGGTACGCCGCACCTTCGAACGCTCCACCTCGGGACCGGCCTCACTCGCCGCCCGCCCCTCACTCGTCGCCGCCACCGACGACGCCCTCCAAGGCCGGACCGGCATCGTCATCGGCGCCCGGACACACCCCGTGCCGCCGCTGCGCGCAGCCACAGACCCCCGCGTCGCCGAGGACGTGCGCCGGCTCAGCGAACGGCACGCACCCCTCACAACCGCCTGACCGCCGGACGACGGACACCGGCGGCGGCATCCGGATGAGCCATCCGATTACCATGCCCCCTATGACGACGCCCCTGCGCAAGGACGCAGCCCGCAACTGGGACCGGATCGTCGCTGTCGCCCGCGCCCTGGTCGACCAGGGCACACCCCTGCAGCTGAACGACGTCGCCGGCCGCGCCGGACTCGGAGTCGGCACCGTCTACCGGCACTTCGCCACCCCCGAGGCACTGCTGGAGACCGTCGCCGCTCCCTGCCTGGAAGCCCTGGCCGCCCACGGCCGGCAGGCGCTGGCCGACCCCGACCCCTGGCACGCGCTCGAAGGCTTCCTGCTCCGCACCCTCGAAGCCCAGATCACCGACGCATCCCTGGGCCCGGTCGCCGCCGCAGCCACCGACACCCTGCCGCGCACCACAGAACTCAAAAGTGCGCTTCAGTCAGCCGGCACCGCACTCCACGAGCGGGCCCGCGCCGCCGGAGCCGTCCGACGTGACCTGGCCGCCGCCGACCTCGTCCCGCTCATGTGCGGCATCGCCCACGCCGTCAACGTCCACGGCGGCACACCCGCCGACCGGATCGACACCGCACACCGCTACCTGGCCACACTCCTCGAAGGACTGCGGACCACACCCCACGCCTGAGACCACCCGCGCCGACCAAAGGAACCCTCCAGGAGCCCTGGACGGCTGCGGCCGGCCGGCGGCACCCCTCCGAGGCACATCCGCGGCCTCGACCCTGGTGCCGGGAGCGATCGTTCCACCCGTCGGCGCCACCGCCTTCGTTCAGGGGGTGGTTCCGGCGTTGTCGAGCCGATTGACGCGCGCTACGTTCTCTCGGTCCTCCGCGTCCGCGCTCGCCTCGGCGGCGAACCAGGCGTCGAGGATCTCCTTGAGCAGCGGTTCCGAGGTCAGGCGCAGGCTGAGCGCGAGCACGTTGGCGTCATTCCAGCGACGCGCCCCGTCCGCCGTGTAGGCGTCCGTGCACAGGGCCGCGCGTACGCCCGGAACCTTGTTCGCTGCGATCGATGCACCCGTACCGGTCCAGCAGCAGACGACCGCCTGGTCCGCGTTCCCGGCGGCCACCTCGCGGGCCGCCGCCTCCGAGCAGGCTGCCCACTGCGGATCATCGCCGGGGCTGAGCGCCCCGTACGCCATCACCTCGTGTCCGCGGTCGCGTAGGTGCCCGAGGAGTGCGCGAGCCACCGGTTCGTCCATGTCCGAGGAAACAGAGATCCGCATGCTCCGAGACTAACCAGCCGGGGCATCACCGTCGCCGCAAGCCGAGGACACATGCCAAGGGCCCGACACCGGATCAGGCGGCGAAGGGGTCCGCACGGCGGTGCCGAGCAAGGGTCCACTCGCGAAGTGGCTGAACTCGATCGGCCTGCGAGCGGCAGGCGCCGCCTGCTCACATGTCCGGCAGAACGAGGATGACTTCGGAGAACTTGAGGCCGTGCCGATCAGTCACCAGCCCGCACGGGCAGCCCAGGGTCACCACATGCCAGTCGCAGACCACGGTCCATGGGCCGTCCGCATGCGCGCATCCGGAGCAGCGGACGGTCTTGGCCGTCCACACACCGTGGGCAGGTCTCTCGTAGTGCCGGAACCGACCCTCGTACTGGACCTGCCAGGAAACGGCTGCGGGCGTCCGCGAACTGGTCCCGGACGGAATCGGGGCCGCCAGTGCGGCGAACAGCGCGATCAAGTCGGGCAGGAGGGCTTCGCCCGCATCGGCCGGCGGTACCGGCAAGCCGTCTGCCGTGCCCTGGCCGGTCGGGTAGCGCGGAGCCGCCGCAGCGGCCGGCGGCTGGGGCGGCGAACCACGGCAGGAAGGCGCGAGCGACAGCGGCCAGGAGGGCCGCGGCTGGTGGACTGACCTCACCTGCGTCGAGGAGGTGAACTGCGGTGCGCCAGATCCGCTGGAGCCGCCGGTCTCGGTCCGCGGCCCGCGCCCGTGCACTGCCGGCCCTGCTGGCGGGGAGCGGGGCGGAGAGGCGGGCAAGGACCCTGGCCGCCGCGGCCGTGTCCGCCGCGGCGGGGAGCCATTCCCCGGCAGCCAGCAGCTGCCCGGCGCGGCCCGACTCGCGTGTCAACGCACCTGCCGGCAACCGTGGGGTACTGGAGATCGCCACTGGAGTCTCCTGCCTGCCGGACACTGCATCCCCCGTTCGTCGCGTGTGCCCGTCACCTGAGCCGCGGACATCACACCACATGCCCAGGCGGGAGTGGACGGGCACGCAGTGGCCTCAAGACGGGCTGATCGCTCATTTCGGCGCCGCGGCCCGCCCGCCAACATGAATGCACAGCTCGACAGTTCCCGTGCGCATCGGGCGGATCCAGTGCTCAGTCACAACAGTGCTCAGGTCCCGGCGGTCGTGGAAGCACACACGCAGTTGAACTGTTGCCGCGCCTGCGCGACCGCCGGATTTCGGTCGTACTTCGCCGGGTGCACCAGGCGTCAACGGCACCGCGCCCTGTCCCACGACCCCGTCGAGGGGTGGTCGGCCGTGGCAGGCCCGCCCCCGCTGACCGGCGATGATTGATGCGGGCGGGCTGGGCAGTGGCGTCCGCAGGTTTCTCGGGGGTGGGGCAGTGATCGAGGTCGGGCAGCAGGGCGCGTTCAGCGTGAACAGTGTCGGCATGGAGCGCCGACCGTTCCCGTTGAGCTTCAGCGTCCGCGAGGCCGAGGGGGTGTGGCGGGTGAGCGCCGGCGCGGCCCGGGCGGGTGAGCTGGCCGACCTGCTCGTGGCTGTGGCGAACGACGCGGTCGCGGTGGTGTCGCTGGAGACCAACTCCTACCTGGACGAAGACTGGCAGACGCTACAGCCCTCGCTGATCGCGGCCGAGCTCGGCGTGCCGTGCACGGTCCACCCTCTCGGATCCTGGGCGTCCGGCACATACGGACTCGCGGAGGAGTTCCTGGTGATGGACCGCGACCTCCTGCCCCGTCTCCTCGACGGCACCTGGTCGCCGTACGAGCTGACTCTGGTCGACGTGCCCGCCGACGTGACCCCGGAGCAGCTCGACGAGCTCGCCCTCGTGCTCGGCACGACCAGCGTCGGCGAGCCGCTCCTGAACCGCCTGGGAGACTCCCGGTTCTGGTTCTCGGGCCACGACGACTGCTACGTACTCCTGGAAACCCTCGACCCCGCCCTGCCGGCCGCGGTCCTGGCACGGCTGCTGACCCTGCTGGCCGGCTCCGCCCTCACCGAACTCGCCGAGGAGTCGTTCTCGCGTGTTCCCGAGCCCGGGCCCCGCCTGCCTGAACAGCTGATCGCCACCGCACCCCACTGGATCGGAGCCCTGGGCAACGTCACCGAGGATCAGGTCACCATCGGGCTGGCTACCCTGCCAGACCCCTGGCGGCTGGGCGTCTCGTTCCCGCAGCAGGCCGACCTCACCGCGACGCTCGACGTACGCCACGGCACCTGGCGGATCACCCCCGCGGAGTGACACGAGGAGCCACCCCGCCGAGGTGCCGGGGGTGGCAGCGGTGGCAGGTAACGCAGCTACGGAGCGGCACCGGGAGGTAGAGCCGGGCCGGGTCCAATGCTTGTCTTCCTGACCGGACACGGGGCACCACCGGACTTGTCCCACTGCCCGGCCGGCCAACTGCACCTCTCAGCCTTCGCGCCCGTTGTGCGACTCGGCACGCTGCGGAACCGCGCCAATCTGTGTGGCGTTCGGGCTCCCGACCTCAAGACCAGGGCGGGGACCCGGGCCACCCTTCAGTCGCGGCGCCTGACCGGCTCTCCGAGCAGCTCGGTCAGTTCCGCCTCGACGGCGGCGAGCAGCGGGGGCCCCCAGACGGTCAGCGTCTGTTCCCAGGGGTGGCCGAAGGTGCCCAGGCGGAGGTCGTCGGTGAGGTGGAGGTAGTAGTCGCCGTCGGGGTAGGTGCCTTTGCCGGGTCGGGGCGGCCGTCCAGGGAGGTCGGTGCGGCGGGGGTCGTAGCGGTAGCCGTCGTGCTGCCAGTGGAGCCAGTGGACGAACTCGCCGGGCTCGGTGGCCGTGAGCAGGCCGCGCTGGACGATCGCGTCGATCCGTTCAGGGAGGGCAGGGAGGGGCCGGTGGTGGGCGTGCAGATGCCAGGCGGCGGAGGGCACGGGAGCGCTGATCGCGGGCAGGGAGGTGGTGCTCGGCTTGAAGTCGAAGACCGTGTAGAAGCGGCCCCACAGCGGAACGTCGTCGAGGAGCCAGTCGAGGAACTGCGCGGAGCGGGTGGTCTCGGGGGTGCCGGTCGGGCGCCAGTGATAGGAGCGGACGGTGGCGGCCTCGATGAAGCCGGCCTTCAGAAGCTGCTCGCGCAGGGGGCCGCCGGCCTCGGCCAGGAGGGGACGTGAGCTCCGCGTGCGCCAGTGGGCGGTGCAGTCCTTGACGAAGTCTGCGTCGTCGCCGCTCAGCCCACCGACGATTTTGAAGGGGCGGGTCAGGTCGGCGTAGACCCAGCCCACGGCGGTCACCTCGCCGTGCTGCAGGAGGACGTCAATGTAGATGTTGCCGTGCTCCGAGGCGCCGTCCGCGATCATCTCCGCGTAGGGCACCGCGTGCGGACCGGGGGAACCGACGGCGATCTCCCAGGCCCGTTCGGCCTGCTCCTGTACCTCGTACAGGCTGCGGAGCCCGTTCCGGGGCTCCGCCACAACACCGGGCTTCTCGCCCGGCAGCTCCTCGGCAATCAGCACCGAACGCTCCCAGCCCCCAGTGAACCCCGCCGCCGTCAGCGCCGGGCCCAGGTCCGGCGAATCATGCCCGTACACCTTCCACTCCACCGGCTCGTCACGATCCGAGAAGGCTTCCTGCTGGCGGCGGACCAGGCTGGCGATGTCGGTCCCGGGCGCGAGGGCGGCGTGCTCGGCCGTGCCGTGCGTCCCGTAGTGCCGGCGGACGACCGGCCCATCGGTCTGGACCACCACCCCGACCGGATGCCACGAGGGGACCTGTCCCCGCAGCCCGTCGTATTCCGTCCACCGCTCGCCCATGTCCATGCGCGGGAGACTAGACGGGGGTCGGAGGCGTCCCGACGTCAGGACCTTGGGGGTCCACGCCTCGCGGCAGTTTCCCTACCCGACCGTCCGTATATGCATACACGCAGTTCATCCTCTGGCCCCGCCTGCACGCTCCCGTAAAAGATCTCCGCGGCTCAGGAGGTCTTGCCACTCACGTATGGGACGTGTTGTGCACGGGAGAGTCGGGCTCTCCGATCTTGTCGCAGGCGGCAGTGCGGGCTGGGCAGAATCGGGTAGACCACCTACCGTTCGGCTGTGAGCAGCTCTTTTCAGACGATCGTGGACCTGGAAGCGACCGCCGAGGACGCCGTCGCGCACGGGGAGCGGGTGGCAGCGTGGCTGGTCGGCGAGGGAATCGTGCAGCTGCCGGATCACTGCCCCGGCCCGCGGTGGGAGCGGGTGACGGGATGCCGAGAAGCGAGCGGGAGCGAGGGGCTGACCGTTGTCACGGGGCGGACGGTGTTCTTCTCGCCGCAACAGAGCGGACCCCCGGTTTGTCCGGACTGCGCGGCGGCATTCGGGGATGGACACCGCGAGGTGTTCTCGCCGGTCATGAACGCATGGTGGAACACCGGCAGGGGCGAAGTGCCGTGTCTGGCGTGCGGACGCGTGGTGCCGTTGGCCGCGTGGGAGTGGGCTGGAGACGGGCTTGCCTTCGCGTACCTGGGATTCGAGTTCTGGAACGGGCCCGCGTTGCTGCCGGAGTTCGTTACGGAGCTGGGCCAGGCACTCGGGCACCGGACCCGGTTGGTGCGAGGAAGGATCTGAGGACTGTCTCGCACAAGGGCGTACGGCCGCCTGCCTGCCGCATCCGGGCAATCTGCCGTGCCCCGCGCCGTCCACGCGACCCATTTTCCGCTCCGCCGGCCAGACCGCAGCCCTTCGAAGCAGGCCGCGGTGATCGGCGATATCGGCGAGTCCGAGGCACCGGCGATGCACACGTCCATACGGCCCTCCGCGATGGCGTGCACGGCTTTCCTCCACACCTACAACCACCACCGCTGCCCCACCGCACTGAGCGGACACCCGCCCATCAGCCGCGTCAACAACCCTGCGGGTCGATACACCTAGTACTGCAACGGTCTTTGGGCTGACTGGTTGGCTGCTTCTGGTGGTGTGTGTCCGCGTCGTTTGTAGTGGCTGATTCGGGCCTGGAACTG
>NZ_JBVHJO010000017.1:0-137156 GCF_055559995.1 Streptomyces sp. NPDC023541 | reverse complement strand
CCGGGGGTGCCCGCCGGGGGCGCCGTCAACCCCCCCCCCCCCGCCCCCCCCCCCCCCCCCCAAACCCCCCCCCCCCCCCCCCCGGGCCCCCGGGGGGCCCCCCCCCCCCCCCGGGGCCCCCCCCCACGGCCGTACGGCTTTTCCCGGGCGCCGGGGCGCCGGGGCCGCGGGGCCGCCGGGGCCGGCCGGGCTGCGCGGGGGCCGTGGGGCTGCTGGGCCGGGCCCTTCGCTGCGCGCCGGGCGCCGGGCGCCGGGGCCGGGCGGCAGCGCGGGCTGCGCGGGTGTCAGCGGCGGCGGGCCGTGACCGTCTTCTCCACCGCGAAGAGCTCCTCCTCGACGTGGTCGAGCGCGAGCCGGAGGGCACCGGTCGCCACCGCCGCCTCGCCGAGCAGTGACAGGGCCACCCGCGGCGGGCGCAGGCAGTAGCGCTCCAGCTCCCGGCGCAGGGGTTCCAGGACCCCGTCCAGGCCGGCCGCCCAGCCGCCGACGACCACCAGCTCCGGATCCATCGCCAGGACCAGCGCCGCCACGTCGTGCACCAGACGCTGCAGGAACCGCTCGACGGCGGCGACCGCCTGCTCGTCCCCCCGCTTGGCCTTCGCGAAGACCTCGGCGACGGCCGGCTCGTCCAGCGGGTGCAGCGGCTCGCCGGTGGTCGACAGCAGCCGCTCGGGCGTTGCCTCGCGGCCCAGCAGGTGCAGGGCGCCGATCTCCCCTGCCGCCCCGCCGAAGCCCCGGTGCAGCCGGCCGCCGATGAGCGAGCCCGCGCCGGGACTGAGCCCCGCCATCACGAACACCATGTCGCCCGTGTCCCGCGCGGCCCCCTTCCAGTGCTCGGCGACCGCCGCCGCGTTGGCGTCGTTCTCCACCTGCACCGGACAGCGGAACGAGCGGCGAAGCCGGTCCCCGAGCGGCAGCCCGGTCCAGCCGGGCAGGGCGGTGCCGAGGCGTACCGTGCCGTCCGCCTCCACGATCCCGGGGCTGCCGACCCCGACCGCCCGCAGGGAGTCCCGCGGCACGCCGGCGCGGCGCAGCAGATCGGCCACGGCCGCGCGCACCCGCTCCAGCCGCTCGTCGGCCGTGGCGGTCTCGGCGACCTCCTTGGTGCCGGCGCCGATGATGCGTCCGTCCAGCCCGGACAGCAGCACCGCGACCCGGTGCGAGCCGATCTCGATGCCGAGCAGGTGCCCCGCCTCGGCCCGGAACCGGAACCGTCTGGCCGGCCGTCCCTGCCGCCGCGCGCCCTCCTCGGCCGCGGCCTCGACGACGAGCCCGGTCCCGATCAGCCCCTCCACGACGCCTTCGACGGTCGGCCGGGAGAGCCCGGTCAGCCGTGTGAGGTCGGTGAGGGTCGGCGACCCGGCCGTCCGCAGCGCACGCAGCACCACGGCGGAATTGATCCGCCGGAGGAGAGAGGGGTCCCCGCCGGTCAGCTGCCCCAACGTGTGTCCTCCCAGCTAGCGAGCTTGTCAGCCGGATCGTACTGCGCGCCGGGTGCGGCGGCGAGAAGCAGCCCCCCACATCGGCCGTAGCGGGCCCTTCCTCTCAGGCGGGTGAGACGAAGCCCGACTCGTACGCCGTGATCACTGCCTGGGTGCGGTCCCGCGCCCCCAGCTTCGCCAGGATCGCACTGACATGGGACTTGACCGTCTCCGTCCCGACGATCAGCTCGGACGCGATCTCCACGTTGGTGAGCCCCCGCGCCATGAGCCGCAGGACCGCCTCCTCCCGCTCGGTCAGGGAGGCCCGCTCCAGCACCGCCCGTGCCTGCCGGTTGCCGTACTCCGCGGCCAGGGCCCGCACGGCCGCCGGGAACAGCAGCGTCTCGCCCTCCGCCACCAGCCGTACCGCGTGCACGATCTCCGAAGGCCTGGCCCGCTTCAGGAGGAACCCGTCCGCTCCGGCCCGCAGCGCCTGGTAGACGTACTCGTCGTTCTCGAAGGTGGTCACCACGAGGATCTTCGGCGGCGAGTCAACCGTCCGCAGCACCGCGCGGGTCGCCTCGATCCCGTCGAGCAGCGGCATCCGCACGTCCATGGCCACCACGTCCGGCCGCAGCTGCCGTACGAGTGGGATCACGGAGGCGCCGTCGGCAGCCTCACCCACCACCTCGATGTCGGGCTGGGCGTCCAGGACGGCGCGCAGACCCGCGCGGACCAGGGGTTCGTCGTCGACGAGCAGTACGGTGACCGGCATCCCGTCAGCGTATTCGCTCCAGCGGAAGCCGTGCGCGCACCCTCCAACCGCCCTCGTACACCCCGGTCTCGGCCTCTCCGCCGAGCATCGCGGCCCGTTCGCGTATCCCGCGCAGTCCGCTGCCGCCGCCGAGCGTCACGCCGGGGCGTTCCGGCAGCGCGTTCGTCACCTCCAGATCCAGCCGGTCCCCGGCCATCTCCACCCGAACCCGGACCGGCACGGGCCCGCAGTGGCGCAGCACGTTGGTCAGCGCCTCCTGCAGGATGCGGTACCCCTCCCGGGTGACCGGCCCAGGCAACTTCTCCAGCGGCCCGATCAGTTGCGCGTCCACCTCGGATCCGGACGCCCGGGCCGACTCCAGCAGCCGATCTGCCTCCGCCAGCGTCGGCCGCTGCGACGGCGGCTGCCCCGACTCCCGCAGCACGCCGAGCACGCGCTCCAAGTCCTCCAGCGCGGCTCTGCCCGTCTCCTCGATGGCGCACAACGCCCGGTCGGTGAAGGCGGGATCGCCCGCGGCGCGCGCCGCCCCCGCCTGCACGACGGCCACGGTCAGCGCGTGCCCGATCGAATCGTGCAGCTCCCGCGCGATCCGCGTGCGCTCCAGCAGCTGCTCGGTCCGCTCCTCCAGTGCGCTCAGCCGCTCGGCCGCCGAAGGGCTGAGCAACCGTGTGGCGGCAGCCGTGATCAATTCGCCGAGCAGGACCACGACGACCATGAGGACGACGAGTGGAAGGGGCGCCAGCAGCGCGGCGACCCAGCGGCTCTCCGGTATGAACGGCGCCAAGGGGTCGGGATCCAGGGAATGCCCGAGCGCCGTCGCGATGAGTTCGACGCTCATCGCCGGCATCCAGACGGTGGCGCCCACCGCTCCGATCGCGATGACCATCCGTGTCTCCAGCCACAGCACCGTCCGCCAGCGGTCGCTCCAATGCGCCGACGGCGCGAGGCTTATGGTCCCCTCGGCCTGACCGCGGTCATACGGCGTGAGCAGGAACTGCGCCTGGAGCCCTTCCGCGAGCCGCACCCAGGGCACCAGCCCGAAGGGGAGGACGAGCAGCATCGGCCCCCACGGCCACTCGGGAACCACGAACATCCATATGGCCAGCAGCAGCAGCGGCACGCAGAGGTGCAACCAGCGCGAATACGTCACTGGTCGGAGCGGGGCCCGCAGCAGTCGGTACATGCCCCCATGGTCGCAGCGCGCCGCCGGGTGCCGTCTCCCCCACGTGGGGGAGACGGCACCCTCGCATGGGGGAGGGAAGGGGGTGGGGCGGGCGGCGAATCTTGAGCCATGAACAGCATCGAGATCCGAGAACTGACCAAGGCATACGGCTCCCACCGTGCGGTGGACGGCCTCACCTTCGATGTCCTGCCCGGGCGGGTCACCGGATTCCTGGGCCCCAACGGCGCCGGAAAGTCCACCACCATGCGCCTGCTGCTGGGCCTGGACCGGGCGACCTCCGGCACGGCCACCATCGGCGGCCGGCGCTACCTCGACCTGCCGGACCCGCTGCACCGGGTCGGCGCCCTCCTGGACGCGCAGTCGGCGCACGGCGGCCGCACCGCCCGCGACCACCTCCGCTTCCTGGCCGCCGCCGGCCGCATGCCGGTACGCCGGGTGGACGAGGTCCTGGAGCAGGCCGGCATAGCCTCCGTGGCCCGGCGGCGGATCAAGTCCTTCTCACTGGGCATGCGCCAGCGCCTCGGCATGGCCGCCGCGCTGCTGGGAGACCCCGGGGTGCTCCTGCTGGACGAGCCGACCAACGGGCTCGACCCCGAGGGCATCATCTGGATACGCGAGCTGATGCGCGGCCTCGCCGCCGAAGGGCGCACCGTGCTGGTCTCCAGCCACCTGATGTCGGAGACCTCCGCGTTCGCCGACCACCTGGTCGTCCTGGGCAACGGCAAGCTGCTGGCCGACACGTCGATGGCGGAGTTCATCGACGCCCGCAGCACCCGCCGGGTGCGCCTGCGCACCTCCGATCCCGTCCGGCTGCGGGCCGCCCTGGTCCGGGACGGCTTCGAGCTGGCCAACGCCGACGACGGGCGGTGGACCGTCGAGGGCATGCGGGCCGAGCAGCTCGGCAACCTGGCCGCCCGTGAGGGCATCCCCGTACTGGAACTGTCCGACGAGCGCGCCTCACTGGAGCAGGCCTACCTCGATCTCACCGCCGACCACGCGCAGTTCACCGCAACCCACTGACTTCCCCGAGCCTTCAGGAGGCACCGCCATGCGCGCCGCTCTGCCCACCGTCCCCACCCTGCACTCGGAATGGATCAAGATACGGTCCCTGCGCGGCACCCTGGGAGGGCTGATCGCCGTCCTCGCCGCCACCGCGGGCATCCAGGCGCTGACGGCCGCAGCGATCGGCCGGGCCGAGGAGGGCAGCATGGGTTCCGATCCGCTCTTCGCCGCCTACTACGGCATATCCTTCGGCCAGATCGCCGCGATGGTCTTCGGCGCCGGCGCCGTCTCCAGCGAGTTCCACAACGGCGCTCTGCGCACCTCCCTGGCGGCCATCCCGAACCGCACCCGCTTCTACCTGTCGAAGGTCGCGACAGTGGGCGCCCTGGCCCTGCTCACGGGTCAGGTCACCGGGCTGGCCACGTTCGTGGCGGGGCAGGCGTTCATGGGTCAGCACGCCCTGGAGCTCGGCGACCCGGGCACCTACCGCGCCGTCGTCGGCAGCGGTCTCTACCTCACGCTGATGGCCTTGTTCGCGGCCGGGCTGACCGCCGTACTGCGCAGCGGGACGGTCGTACTGAGCCTGCTCATACCCTTCGTCCTGCTGGTGTCCTTCGTCGTCGGGGAGGCCTCGGGCGGCGCGGCCCAGTTCCTGCCGGACCGGGCCGGGCAGTTGGTGGTGCACTCCCGGATGGAGGGCGACCTCGGCCCCTGGACCGGTCTCGGCGTGATGGCCCTGTGGGCGGGTGCCGCCGTGCTCGGCGGCTGGCTGGCGGTGCGCCGCAGGGACGCGTGACGTCAGGCCAGTTGTCAGTGCTGCTCGGGATACTGACGGCATGACCACGGCAGAGCACCTCGACACGATCGACCGGCTCCTGGCGCAGGAGTTCCCCCGGGAGCCGGTCCGCACCGTCGACAGCAGCAGCGGTCCGGGCTTCCACCTGGTGCAGCTCTCCCGGACACCGCACTTCTGGGACGACGACGGCTCGGGCCGCATCGAGGCCGCCGACCAGATCAGCGCAGAGTACGGGGCACTCACCCAGGCCGCGACCGACCGATGGGGAGACCCGCAGATCTTCAGCCTGGGGACGCTGAGGGACCGGGTGTTCGAGGGGGAGGAGATATCGCAGCCATGGACCGACCTGAGCGCCGGCACCGACCACGTCCACCTCTGGCGGGCCGGAGAGCGCTGGCTGGTGGCCTGTGTGACACAGCGAGACCACGAAGACCCCTACCTGTTGACGGCAGCGGTCACCGCCATCGACCCGCCGTAGACACCGGTACGCCAGGGCACTGCGCGCATCGCGGACCCACGGCGTACCGCCCCGCCCGGGCGGGTCAGTAGTGACTCGCCCGCCACCAGCGGGCGGATCCTGTCACCAGCCGCTGACGTGGTCCGGTCCGGGATCAGACGCCCCAGGCCGTCTCTTCACGGACAGGCATTCGGGCCTGTAAGCGATATGACGCGCAACGCATGCTGGAGTAGGAGCGGGCGCGGGATCGGGGCGACTTGGTCCTCGAAGGGGATGAACGCGGCCAGGGCGGCGCTAGGGTTTCCCGGTGAGTGACGTCTATGAGCTGATGGTTGCCATTGACCTGCGGGATGAGATCTCCGAGGGAGAACTCGCCGAGTTGCGCTGGCATCTGGGGATCGGGGATCGGCCGCAGCGGTTGTCCATCGTCACCAGGTTCCCGGTCGTGGTGTGGGACGACGAGGGTGGTCCGGTGATCGAGGAGGATCCCCGTCCGCTGCTGGCCGGGCGGGGGGCCGCGGCGCGGGTGGGCGGGGTGCTCTGCTCGGCGCTGGAGAGTCGGGCGGACCTGCCGCGGAAGGGCTGGGCGCTGATGTCCCGACAGGAGATCCACCCGGACGAGTTCGAGCAGGCCGGCGAGCTGCTCCGCTGGATGGCCGCAAGGGCTCACGAGACGCACCTGCGGTGGGACGGCGCCGTCGGGGTCGGGTTCCTCAGGTTCCACGAAGCCGAGCTCCCCGAGGTGCTGCACGTCGAGGGCGGGCGGGTCGGATGGCCGGAGTGAGCCCGGCTCCCGGGGCCGTCAGGCCGGGGGAGCCGCGGCCTCGCGGAGGCGGGCGTACTCCTGCGCCATGGACTCGGCGGTCCAGTGGGCGTTGAGGCCGCTGGGGTTGGGCAGGGCCCAGATACGGGTGGAGCCGATGGTGCGCTCCTGGGGGCCGATCTGTGCCTTCCTCTCGCCGAAGGCCGTCCGGTAGGCCGTGACGCCGACCACGGCCAGCCATTGGGGGCGCAGCACTTCCACCTTCGCCGTCAGGATGCGGCCGCCCTCGCGGAACTCCTCCGCGCTCAGCTCGTCGGCACGCGCCGTGGCGCGGGCCACGACGTTGGTGATGCCGAGGCGGTAGGTCAGGAGTTCCTCCTGCTCCGCGGGGGCCAGGCGGCGCGGAGTGAAGCCCGAGAGGTGCAGGACCGGCCAGAAGCGGTTGCCGGGGCGGGCGAAGTGGTGGCCCGTCGCGGCGGAGAGGAGACCGGGGTTGATGCCGCAGAACAGCACACGCAGACCGCCCGCGACCACGTCCGGGAGGACGCGGTCGCGGGCGGCGGCCAGCTCTTCGGGGGTCAGAGGATCGACCCCGGCGTGTATCCGGCGGCCTCCGGGTGCTGCTTGACGATCGCCTCGATACGGGAGACCACCGTCCCGACCTGGTCGCCCGCGGCGCCCGTGAAGGACAGCTTGTCCGCCATCAGCGCGTCGAGCTGGGCCCGGTCCAGCGGCATCCGCTCGTCGGCGGCCAGCTTGTCCAGCAGCTCGTTGCGCTCGGCGCCCTGCTCGCGCATGGCGAGCGCCGAAGCCACCGCGTGCTCCTTGATGACCTCGTGGGCGGCCTCGCGGCCCACACCGGCCCGCACCGCGCCCATCAGGACCTTGGTGGTCGCGAGGAAGGGAAGGTAGCGGTCCAGCTCGCGGGCGACGACCGCGGGGAACGCGCCGAACTCGTCGAGGACCGTCAGGAAGGTCTCCAGCAGGCCGTCGAAGGCGAAGAAGGCGTCCGGCAGGGCCACGCGGCGAACCACGGAGCAGGAGACGTCGCCCTCGTTCCACTGGTCGCCGGCCAGCTCGCCGGTCATCGAGGCGTAACCGCGCAGGATGACCATCAGGCCGTTCACGCGCTCGCAGGAGCGGGTGTTCATCTTGTGGGGCATCGCGGAGGAGCCGACCTGGCCGGGCTTGAAGCCCTCGGTGACCAGCTCGTGGCCGGCCATCAGGCGGATCGTCTTGGCGATCGAGGACGGGGCCGCGGCCAGCTGGACCAGCGCGGTGACCACGTCGTAGTCGAGCGAGCGCGGGTAGACCTGGCCGACCGAGGTGAAGGCGTGCGCGAAACCGAGGTGGGTCGCGATCCGCTGCTCCAGGTCGGCCAGCTTGGCGGCGTCGCCGCCGAGCAGGTCGAGCATGTCCTGGGCGGTGCCGACGGGGCCCTTGATGCCGCGCAGCGGGTAGCGGTCGAGGAGGTTCTCCAGGCGGTCGTAGGCCACCAGCAGTTCGTCGGCCGCGGTGGCGAAGCGCTTGCCCAGGGTGGTGGCCTGCGCGGCCACGTTGTGGGAGCGGCCGGCCATGACCAGCTCGGCGTGCTCGCCGGCCAGCTTGCCGAGGCGGGCGAGGACGGCGACCGTACGGTCGCGGGCCAGCTCCAGCGAGAGGCGGATCTGGAGCTGCTCGACGTTCTCGGTCAGGTCACGGGAGGTCATGCCCTTGTGGACGTGCTCGTGACCCGCGAGGTCGTTGAACTCCTCGATGCGGGCCTTCACGTCGTGCCGGGTGACCTTCTCGCGCTCGGCGATGGAGGCGAGGTCGACCGTCTCGAGGACGCGCTCGTAGTCGGCGAGGGCCGCGTCCGGGACCTCGATACCGAGGTCCTTCTGGGCGCGCAGCACGGCGAGCCACAGCCGCCGCTCCAGCGTCACCTTGTACTCGGGGGACCACAGGACGGCGAGCTCCGCGGAGGCGTAGCGGCCGGCCAGGACATTGGGGATGCGGGGCTTGGCAGTCACGTGTAGGGATTCTACTTGGGCCGCCGCTGTGTGTTTACGCAGGTCGGGCGACCGCTCGTGATTGTGCCTTGCTACGAGAGCGGCGCGTCCCCGTACGGCTGCAGTTCGGGGCGCTTGGCCGGGCGGCCGTCCCCGGAGGAGCGGCCCGTCAGGCGGCGCCCTATCCACGGGAGCAGGTGCTGCCGGGCGAAGCTCAGGTCCTGCGACCGGCGCGCCGCCCAGCCGGGCGGCTCGGCGACGGGCAGTTCGGTACGCCAGTCCAGCTCGGAGGGCAGGCCCAGCGTCTGCCAGACGGCCTCAGCCACCCGGCGGTGGCCGTCGGGCGTCAGGTGGAGCCGGTCGACGTCCCACATCCGGGGGTCCGCGAGGACGGGAGCGCCGTAGAGGTCCACCACCAGGGCTCCGTGCCGGGCGGCGAGCTCGTCGATGGTGGCGAACAGCTGCTCCATGCGGGGGCGGAAGCGTTCCATCACCGGCCCGTTGCGTCCCGGGGAGCGCATCAGGACGAGCTTCTTGCAGGAGGGTGCGAGGAGCTCCACCGACGACTCCAGGTGGTCACGGACCCGGCCCATGTCCACCTTGGGGCGCAGTGCGTCGTTCAACCCGCCCACGAGAGTCACCACGTCGGCGCCCATCGCGGCCGCCACAGGGACCTGGTCCTGCGCGATCTGTCCGATGAGCTTGCCGCGGACCGCGAGGTTCGCGTAGCGGAAGCCCGGCTCACGCGCCGCGAGGCGGGCGGCCAGCAGGTCGGCCCAGCCGCGGTAAGAGCCGTCGGGCAGGAGGTCGGACATTCCCTCGGTGAAGGAGTCGCCGACCGCGACGAAACTGGTGTAGGACGCATTCATCTCCATGGCGGAGTGATGTTACCGCGCGGTATCCCGGCCCCGCCTTCAAGGCCGGGACACCGCGCCCCGGAGCGCTACGCGGAGGCCGGCCTTCCGAACAGCTCCCGCAGCACGTCCTCCATCGTCACCAGGCCCGTCATGGCGTCCTCCGCCCCCAGGACCGCCGCCAGGTGGGTGCGGCTGCGCCGCATCGCGGTCAGTACGTCGTCCAGCGGGGTCTCCGGCCGCACCTGCGCGATCGGGCGCAGCGCAGACGCCGGGAACGGCTCGTCGCGCGACTCCCCGTCGGCGTCCAGAGCGTCCTTGACGTGCAGGTAACCCAGGATCCTGTGCTGTGCGTCGACCACCGGGAAGCGGGAGTACCCGCTTTCGGCCGACAGCCGCTCCAGACCCGCCGGAGTGATGCCCTCGCGGGCCGAGATCACCCGCTCCGTCGGCAGCACCACGTCGGTCACCGGCCGCCGGCCCAGTTCCAGGGCGTCGTGCAGACGCTCGCTCGCCCGGTCGTCGAGGAGCCCGGCATCGCTGGAGTCCTTCACCATCCGGGCCAGCTCGTCGTCCGAGAACGTCGCCGCGACCTCGTCCCTGACCTCCACCCGCAGCAGCCGCAGCAGGATGTTGGCGAAGGCGTTGATCGCGAAGATCACCGGTCGCAGCGCCCGGGTGAGGGTCACCAGCGGCGGCCCCAGCAGCAGTGCCGTGGGCACCGGCTCGGACAGCGCCACGTTCTTCGGGAGCATCTCCCCGAAGAGCATGTGCAGGTACGTCGCCAGGGCCAGCGCCACCACGAAGGAGATGGCGTGGGTCAGCCCGGACGGCACCCCGACCAGGTCGAAGAGCGGCGTCAGCAGATGGGCGATGGCCGGCTCGGCCACCACACCCAGCACCAGGGTGCACAAGGTGATGCCGAGCTGCGCCGCCGCCATCAGCGCCGACAGGTGCTCCAGCCCCCACAGGACGGCGCGGGCCCGCCGGTCGCCCTGCTCGGCGTACGGCTCGATCTGGCTGCGCCGGACCGAGATCAGCGCGAACTCCGCGCCGACGAAGAAGGCGTTCACGACCAGGGTCGCCAGGCCGATCAACAGCTGGATCACGGTCATCGCGCGTCCTCCGTCCCGTCGGCGGAGCCTACGGGCGCGTGGAGCAGTACCCGCGCCGCCCGGCGCCCGATGTCGTCCACCACGTCCAGGCGCCAGCCGTCGAGTTCCAGGCTGTCGCCGACGGCCGGGATCCGGCCCAGCTCGGTCGCTATCAGGCCGGCGAGGGTCTCGTACGGGCCGTCCGGCACCCGCAGCCCGATCCGCCGGAGCTGGTCGGTGCGCGCGGCGCCGTCGGCGGAGTAGAGCTGCCGTCCGGAGTCGTCCGTACCGGCCGGGGCGAGGTCGGGGGTCTCGTGCGGGTCGTGCTCGTCGCGCACCTCGCCGACGACCTCCTCGACGATGTCCTCCAGGGTGGCCACCCCCGCCGTGCCGCCGTACTCGTCGATGACCACGGCCATGGTCTGTTTGCCGGACAGCCGGTCCAGCAGTCGGTCCACGGTCAGCGACTCCGGTACGAGGAGGGGCGCGCGCAGGAGCTGCGACACCGGACGGCGGCGCCGCTCCTCGGCGGGCAGCGCCAGCACGTCCTTGATGTGGACGGTGCCGACGACGGTGTCGAGGCTTCCGCGGTAGACGGGGAAGCGGGACAGGCCGGTGGCCATCGTCGCGTTCGCCACGTCCTCGGCGGTGGCCTGCACGTCGAGGGCGGTGACCTGGACGCGCGGGGTCATCACGTTCTCCGCGGTCAGGTCGGCCAGGTTCAGGGTCCGGACGAACAGCTCGGCCGTGTCCTTCTCCAGGGCGCCTTGCTTGGCGGAGTGCCGGGCCAGGGCGACCAGTTCCTGCGGGGTGCGCGCGGAGGCCAGCTCCTCGGTCGGCTCCATGCCGAAACGGCGCACCAGGTGGTTCGCCGTGGTGTTGAGGTGGCTGATCAGCGGCCTGAAGGCCCGGCTGAACACCCGTTGGAAGGTCGCCACCCGCTTGGCGATCGCCAGCGGCGAGGAGATCGCCCAGTTCTTCGGGACCAGCTCGCCGACGACCATCAGGACGACGGTGGACAACACGGTCCCGAGGACCAGGGCGGTGGAGGAGGCGGCGCTCGCCGACAGTCCCATGGCCTCGAACGGCCCCTGGAGCAGGGCGGCGATCGACGGCTCGGAGATCATGCCGATGACCAGGCCGGTCACGGTGATGCCGAGCTGGGCGCCGGAGAGCTGGAAGGTGAGGGTGCGGACGGCCGCCAGGGCGCTGTCGGCACCGCGCTCACCGCGCTCGGCGGCCCGCTCGAGCTCGCTGCGCTCGACGGTCGTGAGCGAGAACTCGGCCGCGACGAAGACTCCGCAGGCAACGCAGAGGAGCAGTGCCACGACGAGCAGGAGGACTTCGGTCATCGGTCGATCACCTCCGTCCCATGATCGGCCAGGAGGAGGGGGATCGCGCGATGTCGCGGACGCGGCGTTCGCGAACGCGGATGTCGTGAGGCGGGATGTCGTGGACTGGGAGGCTCGCCCATGGGCGGACGCTCACACCTTTCACTCAAGAGGGACGGTGACCACATGGTAAAGGACGAGCAAAGCGGGCGGATCATCCTTTTGGCGGAGCGCGGCGGGGTGATGGGATCGGGGACATGAACGATCTTCATATCGGCCCCGCGTCGGCGGGCGATCTCGGCGCCGTACTGGACTTCTGGAGGACCGCCGCCGAGGGGACGAGTATCAGCGACGACCTCGCCGGCGTCGAGCGACTCCACGATCGGGACCCGGGGGCGCTGCTGCTCGCGCGCCGCGACGGCGAGCTCGTCGGGACCGTGATCGCCGGCTTCGACGGCTGGCGCTGTCACCTCTACCGGCTCGCCGTGCACCCCGGGCACCGGCGGCGGGGGATAGGCGCGGCGCTGCTGGCCGCCGCCGAGGAGCGGTTCGCAGCGCTGGGCGGGCGGCGGGCCGACGCGATGGTGCTCGACCGCAACGAGCGGGCGCACCCGGCGTGGGAGGCGGCCGGGTACGGGCCGCAGGAGCAGTGGACGCGGTGGGTCAAGCCGCTCGGCTCGCCGCCGGGGCCGCAGTCTTGAGGGGCTCCGCCCCGCGCCCGCGGCTCGGACGCCGGCGCCGGCCGGAGTGGCGGGGCCCCGCCCCGCGCCCCGCGCCTCAAACGCCGGCGGGGCTGGAATTGCACGCCGGCCGGGCCGGAGTGGCGGGGCTCCGCCCCGCGCCCCGTGCCTCAAAGGCCGGCGAGGCTGGAAAACCCCGCCGGCGCGGCTGGGAGAACACGCCGACGGGGCTGGAAAAGCAACGCCGGCGCGGCTGGAAGCGCACGCCAGTGCGGCTGGAGGCGCGGGGCTTCGTGACTCAGGTGCCGGCGGTCGTGAAGGCCGGGGGGGACCAGGTGGTGAGGAAGGACTCCGCCGACCAGGTGCCCGACAGGGACGGCGCCAGCCAGGCGGGGGCCTCGGCGCGGAAGCGCTCCGGCGCCAGCGTGCCCGAGCCCTCCGGGACCGCGCCCAGGAGCGGCAGCTGCGAGGACTTCGGGAGGTCCGCCAGGTTGCAGCGGGCCGCCAGGTCCGGGGAGTGCGGCCAGCTCCCGACCACCACGCCCAGCGGGGTCAGGCCCCGGGCCCGCAGGGCCTCCGCCGTGAGGGTCGTGGAGTTGAGGGTCCCCAGGCCCGCCTGGGCGACGATCAGGGTCGGTGCGTCCAGCAGCCGTGCGGCGTCGGCCAGCGTGTGGCCCGACTCGTCGAACTGCACGAGCAGTCCGCCCGCACCCTCCACCAGGACCAGGTCGTGGTCCTCGGCCAGCCGCCGGGCGGCCTCCGCGATCTGCGCCGGGGCCAGCGTCGGCAGCCCCGCGCGCCGGGCGGCGGTGTCCGGGGCCAAGGGCTCCGGGTAGCGGGCCAGTTCCATCGCCGTCACGGAGGGGCCGGCCAGCCGCACCACCTCCGCCGCGTCCCCCGGCTCCTGCGGGCCGACACCGGTCTGCGCCGGCTTCAGCACCGCCACCGAGCGGCCCGCCGCCACGGCCGCCGCCGCGAGGGCCGAGGTGACCACGGTCTTGCCGATCTCGGTGCCCGTCCCGGACACCATCACTACGGACATCTAGCCTTCTCAGCCTTCCTGGGCCGCCGCGCACACCGCGCGGCAGATACGGTTCACGTCCGCGTCGCCCGTGACGAACGGCGGCATCACATAGATCAGGTCCCGGAACGGCCTCAGCCACACGCCCTCGCGCACCGCCGCCCGGGTGGCCGCCGCCACGTCGACCTCGTGGTCCAGCTGCACCACGCCGATGGCCCCGAGCACGCGGACGTCCCGTACGCCGGGGATCTCGGCCGCGGCCGCCAGCCCCTCGCGCAGCCCCGTCTCGATCCGCTTGACGTCGAGCGTCCAGTCCTGGCCGAGCAGCAGTTCCACGGAGGCCAGCGCCACCGCCGTGGCCAGCGGGTTCCCCATGAAGGTCGGTCCGTGCGCGAGCACCGGGACCTCGCCCCGGGAGATCCCGTCGGCCACCCGCTCCGTGCACAGGGTCGCCGCCAGCGTGAGGTAGCCGCCGGTCAGGGACTTGCCCAGGCACATCACGTCCGGGGTGATCCCCGCGTGGTCCGCCGCGAAGAGCGCGCCGGTGCGGCCGAAGCCCGTGGCGATCTCGTCCAGGATCAGCAGGACCCCGTACTCGTCGCACAGCTCGCGCAGCACCCGCAGGTAGCCGGGGTGGTGGAAGCGCATGCCGCCCGCGCCCTGTACCACCGGCTCCACGATCACGGCGGCCAGCTCGTCCGCGTGCGCGGCGATCTTGCCGCGCAGGTGGTCGGCGTACGCGGGATCCACGGGCGTGTCGAAGCCGCCGGGCGGCGCGTCCGCGAAGACCTGCCGCGGCAGGTGGCCCTGCCACAGCTCGTGCATGCCGCCCTCGGGGTCGCAGACGGCCATGGGCTGCCAGGTGTCCCCGTGGTAGCCGCCGCGCCAGGTCAGCAGCCGGGTCTTGCCCGTGCGCCCGAGCGAACGCCAGTACTGGAGGCACATCTTGACGGCGACCTCGACGGACACCGAACCCGAGTCGGAGAGGAAGACGTGCTCCAGGCCCGCCGGGGTGACCTCGACGAGCTTCGCGGCGAGCCGGACGGCGGGCTCGTGGGTGAGCCCGCCGAACATCACGTGTGACATCCTGCCGAGCTGCGCGGTCACGGCCTCGTTGAGCACCGGGTGGTTGTAGCCGTGGATGGCCGACCACCAGGAGGACATGCCGTCGACGAGCTCGACGTGGCCCTCCCCCTGGGACGGGTCGGCGAGCCTCAGCCGCACCCCCGAGGCGGAGTCGACGACCAGCGGCTCCTGCCGCCCGGGCATCGGGCCGTACGGGTGCCAGACGTGCTGCCGGTCCAGCGCGAGCAGTTCCGCGCCGGCCGACCGCGGGTGGGGCTGATCAGGCATTGGGAGCGATGTCCGTCCCCGCGCCGCGGCGGCGCACCGCCACCAGGTCCGACCGGAGCGCGCCGGGCTCGGCCTGCGCCGGCTGCGCCGGCACCGGCGCGGCCTCCGCGTGCGCGTGGCCCGAGCAGCCGCCGCACGCCGCGCCGCAGCCCGCGGCCTCGTCCCCGGCCGAAGCCGCGCCCGCGCCCGAACCGCACAGCGAGGCGCCGCCGTTGGAACCGCAGCCGCCGCCGGACGGGGCCGCGTCGGCCAGGTCGGAGCGGTGCGCGGGAAGGGTCGTCGTACCGGCGCCCTCCACCTCGAAACCGGCGTCCGCGATCATGTCGAGGTCCGCCTGACCGGCCTGGCCCTCGCTGGTGAGGTAGTCCCCCAGGAAGATCGAGTTGACGATGTTCAGGGCCAGCGGCTGCATCGAGCGCAGGTGCACCTCGCGCCCGCCCGCCAGCCGGACCTCGACGTCGGGGCAGACGAACCGCGCCATCGCCAGGATCCGCAGGCAGCGCTGCGGGGTGAGGTTCCACTCCTTGGCCAGCGGAGTGCCCTCGAAGGGGATCAGGAAGTTGACCGGAACCGAGTCGGCGTCCAGCTCGCGCAGCGAGAAGACCACGTCGACGAGGTCCTCGTCGGTCTCGCCCATGCCCGCGATCAGGCCGGAGCAGGCCGACAGGCCCGCCGCATGGGCCTTCTCCACGGTGTCCACGCGGTCGGCGTAGGTGTGGGTCTTGGTGATCTGGCCGTAGGTGGCCTCGGAGGTGTTGAGGTTGTGGTTGTAGGCGTCGGCGCCCGCCTCGCGCAGCTTCTCCGCCTGGCCGTCCGAGAGCAGGCCGAGGCAGGCGCACACCTCGATGCCCTCGTTCTGCTCCTTGATCGCCTCGATCGTCTTGCCGACGCGCTCCACGTCCCGGTCCGTCGGACCGCGGCCGCTGGCGACCAGGCAGACCCGCTTCGCCCCGCCCGCGACGCCCGCGGCGGCGGCCTGCGAGGCCTCCTCCGGCTTGAGCCACGTGTACTTGAGGATCTCGGCCTTCGAGCCCAGGCGCTGGGAGCAGTAGGAGCAGTCCTCCGGGCACAGGCCCGACTTCAGGTTGACCAGGTAGTTCAACTTGACCCGACGCCCGAACCACTGGCGGCGCACCTTGCCGGCCGCGGCCACCACGTCGAGCAGTTCGTCGTCAGAAGTCGCCAGTACGGCGAGCGCTTCTTCGCGGGTCGGCAGCTCACGCCGCAGCCCCTTGTCCACCAGGGTGTTCAGCAGGTCCATGGACCCGATCCTGTCCCACTCGACCCATCCCGGCCAAGGAGAGATCGCACAACATGGCCGGATGGGTGTGTGTGTATCACCACACCTGGCGGACAAGTCGCGGGGACTAGGGTCGGGCAGGTCTGTGGACTGCCGACAAAACACGAGGACACGCCGATGCCCCAGCACACTCCCGACCCCGCGGACGTCTTCGCCTGGATCGACGCCGCGGAGCGCGCGCGGGAGCAGGCCGGACTGGTCCGCTCCCTGCGGCCCCGGCCGCCGGTGTCGGCGCTGCTGGACCTCGCGAGCAACGACTACCTCGGCCTGTCCCGGCACCCCGAGACCATCAGGGGGGCCCGCGAGGCGGCCGAGTGCTGGGGCGCCGGAGCGACCGGTTCCCGTCTCGTCACCGGCACCACCGAACTGCACGCGGAGCTGGAGCGGGAACTCGCCGCCTTCTGCGGCTTCGAGGCCGCGCTCGTCCTGTCCTCCGGATACGCGGCCAACCTCGCCGCCGTGACGGCGCTCAGCGACTGGGGCACGCTCGTCGTCTCCGACGCCGGCAACCACGCCTCCATCGTCGACGGCTGCAGGCTCTCGCGCGCCGAGACCGCGGTGGTCCCGCACTCCGACCAGGACGCCGCGCGCAAGGCGCTCGCCGCGCACGAGGGCCGGGCCCTGCTGGTCAGCGACTCGGTGTTCTCCGTCGACGGCGACGCCGCCCCGCTCGCCGGATACGCCGCCGCCTGCCGTGACGAGGGCGCGGCCCTGCTCGTGGACGACGCCCACGGTCTGGGTGTCCTGGGCGAGGGCGGCCGGGGCGCGCTGCACGCCGCCGGGCTCGCCGGCGCGCCCTACGTGGTCGCCACCCTGACCCTGTCGAAGTCGCTGGGCAGCCAGGGCGGTGCGGTGCTCGGCCCGGCCAAGGTCATCAGGCACCTGGTCAACACGGCGCGCACCTTCATCTTCGACACCGGCCTGGCGCCGGCCGCCGCGGGCGCGGCCCTCGCGAGCCTGCGCCTGCTCCGGCGGGAACCGGAGCGCGCCGGCCGCGCCCGCGAGGTGGCCGACCGGCTGTACGGGCGGCTCACCGCGTCCGGTCTGACCGCGGCCCGGCCGGACGCGGCCGTGGTGTCGGTACGGGCCCCGTCGGCCTCGGCGGCACTGCGCTGGGCCGCCGACTGCCGCGAGGCAGGTCTGTCCGTGGGATGCTTCCGCCCGCCGTCGGTGCCGGACGGCATCTCCCGGCTGCGGCTGACCGCCCGGGCCGACCTCACGGGGGACGAGATCGATCGGGCGGTCGGGACGATCGTCGCGACCGCGCCCGCCGGGGCCGCGGACCGCTAGACGGACGCGTGCGCGTCCGCCCGTACGGAGGCGAGGAAGCCGTCCCAGGCCGGCCCGGTGAAGAGCACAGCCGGGCCGTCCGTCCGCTTGGAGTCGCGGACGGCCAGCAGGCCGTCGCCGAGGACGGCCGCTTCCACGCAGTTGTTCATCCCGGTGCTGCGGCTGCTCCGCCGCCACCGCGCAGCTCTGATCAGAAGTCCGCTGGTGCTCATAGGGGTTGCGGACACGGGGGTGCCTCCTCTACGCGTCGTCAGCGAGTGAGCTGATGAGTTCCGACGAGTCCTGGGGCGGGAGGGCGTGCGCCTGGATGGTGCGGAACGCGGCGCCGTACGCTTCTAGGTCTTCCTTCCGCTCCAGATAGAGGCTACTCGTCAAATGGTCGAGTACCACCACATCCAGATCGGCGATGTTCGTAAATGAGAAAATAACGAACGGTCCGGTGAGGCCGAGATGCCCGCCCACGCTGAACGGCAGTACCTGGAGGCTCACTTGGGGGAGCCGCGCCACGCCGGCCAGGTGCCGCAGCTGCTCCGCCATCACCCGGGGCCCGCCGATCTGCCGGCGCAGCACCGCCTCGTCCAGCACCGCGCTCAGCTCCAGCGGCGGATCGGCCCGCAGCACCGACTGCCGGGCCAGCCGTACGTCGACCAGCGCGTCCACCTTCGGTTCCGGAAGCCCGCCCAGCGCCGCCCGGGTCACGGCCCGCGCGTAATCGGGGGTCTGCAACAGCCCCGGCACCACGGACAGTTCCACCGTACGGGCCGACCGGGCCCCCGCCTCCAGGCTGATGAAGTCCCGGTACTCCTGCGGCAGCAGCCCCCGGTAGTCGTGCCACCACTGGCGCCCCCGCCCGGTGTCGCCGCCCGGCCCGGGACCGGCGGCGGAGGCCGAGAGGGCCTCCAGGAGCGCCCGCTGCTCCGGGCTCACGAACTCCCCGTAGGCGTCGAGGAGCAGCCGGATGTCCTGCGGTTTCACGCCACTGCGGCCCGTCTCGATACGGCTGATTTTCGACTGGTGCCATCCCACGATCCGGGCGGCCTCACCACTGGTGAGACCGGACCGGTCACGCAGGGCACGCAGTTCCTCGCCGAGCTTGCGCCGACGCACCGCGGGACCGTGCTGCACACCCGCCTCCTTCCACCGGCACAGCTCGCACCAGTCTGCCGTCCAAATACGCTCTTCCGTAGCAGAGTTCACCGCATCGGGCGACAGATATATGCATATCTTTGGGGAAAGGCTGATGTGGCGGCACGATGGGTGGCACTCTGGCGTCCAGCACAGATCCGGGGCTTTTCCGCTCCGGTGGGAAAGGGACGTCGCCATGGCAGACCACCAGGAAGCATCCGTCACTCTGCCGAGCGATCCCGCCTCGGTGGCCGCTGCCCGGCGCTTTGTCGCGGAGGTGCTGGGGGAGTGGGGACTGCCCGATGACGCCGAGACCGCCGACAGCGTCCGGCTGATCGTCTCGGAACTCGCCACCAACGCCGTACAGCACACTTTCGGCCAGTCGCCCACCTTCACCGTCGACATCCGTCTGGAGCGCGAGGAGTGGCTCCGGGTCGGGGTGACCGACAGTCACCCGCGCTGGCCCCGGCGGCTTCCCGCCGCCGTCCAGCAGGACAACGGCCGGGGCATGGTCATCATCCGCTGGCTCGCCGCGGAGGCGGGCGGCAGGCTCTCGGTCACGCCCACCGAGGACGGCGGCAAGACCGTGTGGATCGCGCTGCCCTGGACCGTGGGGGCACCGGCCGCGGCCGCCGGGGGCTGCTGACCGCGGACGCGCCGCGATCCGTATACGGAAGTCGGAGCCGGCGGGCCGCGGGCCTGAACCGGGTGCCTTCCCGAAACGTGGGTTAACCCGGTGGAAAAGTGCCGCCCTTAACGTGACGGTCACGTGCGACCACCAATGATCACCCATGAGCCGGCAAAGCTGCGGTGGGCGGAACGGAAAGCCTTCCCCTGCGTTGGGCAAGAGACGCTTGGGTCGGAAACGTGCAGGTCAACAAAGTGTTGAGGGCCGCTAGGGCCGCCTCGGCGCGAAGTCGATCTCGTCCCGGAAGCTTGGTGAATACGAGTGCAACTGACACCGCACGAACAGGAGCGACTGCTCATCCACGTGGCCGCGGACGTGGCCGAGAAGCGGAGGGCGCGCGGAGTACGCCTCAACCACCCCGAGGCGGTGGCGCTGATCACCTCGCACATCCTCGAAGGCGCCCGCGACGGCCGGACGGTGGCCGAGCTGATGGCCTCCGGCCGCACCGTGCTGAGCCGGGCGGACGTCATGGAGGGGATCCCCGAGATGATCCACGACGTGCAGGTCGAGGCGACCTTCCCGGACGGCACCAAACTCGTCACGGTCCACGACCCCATCGTCTGACAAGGAGCACCTCCCATGATCCCCGGCGAAATCGCCTTCGGGGAGGGCCCGGTACTCCTCAACGAGGGCCGCCCCGTCACCCGTCTCACCGTGCTCAACTCCGCCGACCGTCCCGTCCAGGTCGGCTCCCACTACCACTTCGCCGAAGCCAACCCCGGCCTCGACTTCGACCGCGCCGCGGCCCACGGGCTCCGGCTCAACATCGCCGCCGGCACGGCCGTCCGCTTCGAGCCGGGCATTCCGGCGTCGGTGGAACTGGTCCCGCTCGCCGGCCTGCGGACCGTACCCGGACTGCGCGGGGAGACCGGAGGACCGCTCGATGGCTGAGATCTCCCGCCAGGTGTACGCCGACCTCTTCGGACCGACGGCCGGGGACCGGATCCGGCTCGCCGACACCGACCTCTTCGTCGAGATCGAGCAGGACCTCGGCGGCGGCCCCGGCCGCTCCGGCGACGAAGCCGTCTTCGGCGGCGGCAAGGTCATCCGCGAGTCCATGGGCCAGGCCCGCACCACCCGGGCCGAAGGCGCACCCGACACCGTGATCACCGGAGTGGTGGTCCTCGACCACTGGGGCATCGTCAAGGCCGACCTCGGCATCCGCGACGGCCGGATCTGCGGCATCGGCAAGGCCGGCAACCCCGACACCATGGACGGCGTCGACCCCGCACTCGTCATCGGCCCCGAGACCGAGATCATCGCGGGCAACGGGAAGATCGTCACCGCCGGCGCCATCGACGCCCACGTGCACTTCATCTCCCCGACGGTCATCGACGAGGCCCTCGCCTCCGGCATCACCACCCTGGTCGGCGGCGGCACCGGACCCGCCGAGGGCACCAAGGCCACCACCGTCACCCCCGGGCCCTGGCACCTCGCCCGGATGTTCGCGGCGCTGGAGGCCCACCCGGTCAACATCGGCCTCCTCGGCAAGGGCAACACCACCTCCCGCGAGGCCATGCACTCCCAACTGCGCGGCGGCGCCCTCGGATTCAAGATCCACGAGGACTGGGGCGCCACCCCCGCCGCCATCGACGCCTGCCTGAGCGTCTGCGACGAGACCGGCGCCCAGGTCGCCATCCACACCGACACGCTCAACGAGGCCGGCTTCGTCGCCGACACCCTCGCGGCCATCGCCGGGCGGACCATCCACTCGTACCACACCGAGGGCGCCGGCGGCGGGCACGCACCCGACATCATCACTGTGGTCTCCGAGCCGAACATCCTGCCCAGTTCCACCAACCCCACCCGGCCGCACACCGTCAACACCGTCGAGGAGCACCTCGACATGCTGATGGTCTGCCACCACCTCAACCCGGCCGTCCCCGAGGACCTCGCCTTCGCCGAATCCCGCATCCGGCCCTCGACGATCGCCGCCGAGGACGTCCTGCACGACCTCGGCGCCATCTCCATCATCTCCTCCGACTCCCAGGCCATGGGCCGCGTCGGCGAGGTGGTGCTGCGCACCTGGCAGACCGCCCACGTGATGAAGCGGCGGCGCGGCTTCCTCCCCGGCGACGGACCCGCCGACAACCACCGGGCCCGCCGCTACGTCGCCAAATACACGATCAACCCCGCCGTGGCCCAGGGCATCGCCCGCGACGTCGGCTCGATCGAGACCGGCAAGCTCGCCGACCTGGTGCTGTGGAACCCCGCCTTCTTCGGGGTCAAGCCCGAACTCGTCATCAAGGGCGGTCAGATCGCCTACGCGCAGATGGGCGACGCCAACGCCTCCATCCCCACCCCGCAGCCCGTGCTGCCCCGGCCGATGTTCGGCAGCCACGGCCGCGCGCCCGGCCTGAACTCGCTGAACTTCACCGCCCAGGCGGCACTCGACGACGGCCTGCCCGAACGGCTCGGACTCGACAAGCGGTTCACCGCCATCGAGACCACGCGGAAGGTGACCAAGGCGGACATGCGCAACAACGACGCCATGCCGCGGGTCGAGGTCGACGCCGACACCTTCACCGTCACCATCGACGGCGAGGCGGTGGAGCCCGCGCCCGCCGCGGAACTTCCCATGGCCCAGCGCTACTTCCTCTTCTGATGGGGCCCCGCCACATGAGCCTCGCCGCGCTGCTCGTCCTCGCGGACGGCCGCTTCCCCGCCGGGGGCCACGCCCACTCCGGCGGAGCCGAGGCCGCCTGCAAGGCGGGCCGGATCCACGACGCGGCCACCCTGGAGGACTTCTGCCGGGGCCGGCTGCACACCGCCGGGCTCACCGCGGCGGCCCTCGCCGCCGCGGCCGCCCTCGGCCTCGACCCGGCCGTACTCGACGCCGCGGCCGACGCCCGCACCCCGTCGCCCGCGCTGCGCACCGCGGCGCGGCGACTGGGCCGCCAGCTGCTGCGGGCCGCACGGGCCACCTGGCCCGACCCCGGCCTGGAGCAGCTCGCCGCCGCCTTCCCGCGCGGCGCCCACCAGCCCCTGGTGCTCGGTCTGACCGCCCGGGCGGCCGGGCTCGGGCCGCTCGACGCCGCGCACGTGGCGGCGTACGAGAGCGTCGGCGGACCGGCGACCGCCACCGTGCGGCTGCTCGGCCTCGACCCCTTCGAGGCGAGCGGGGTACTGGCCCGGCTCGCCCCCGAGCTCGACTCCGTCGCGGCCCGGGCCGCCGAGGCCGCGCACCGGGCACTGCTGGACGGGACCGAGGCCCTGCCCGCGGCCTCCTCGCCCCTGCTGGAGATCGCGGCCGAGGTGCACGCCGGCTGGCCGGTACGCCTGTTCGCCTCCTGACCACGCCACCGCACCCCTTCGACCCCCGGGAGCACCCATGCACCTCGACCACGCCGTCGCGCAGCCCCACCGGCACACCCACAGCGCCGCACCGCTGCGCGCCGACGGCACCCGGCGCGCCCTGCGCATCGGACTCGGCGGACCCGTCGGCTCCGGCAAGACCGCCACCGTCGCCGCCCTGTGCCGCGCCCTGCGCACCGACCTGTCCATGGCGGTGGTCACCAACGACATCTACACCCGCGAGGACGCCGAGTTCCTGCTCCGCGAGGCGGTCCTGCCGCCCGAGCGGATCGCAGCGGTCGAGACCGGGGCCTGCCCGCACACCGCCATCCGCGACGACATCTCCGCCAACCTGGAAGCCGTCGAGGAACTGGAGGACGCCTTCCGCGAGCACGCCCCGCTCGACCTGATCCTCGTCGAGTCCGGCGGGGACAACCTCACCGCCACCTTCTCCCGGGGCCTCGTCGACGCCCAGATCTTCGTCATCGACGTGGCCGGCGGCGACGACATCCCCCGCAAGGGCGGCCCCGGCGTCACCACCGCCGACCTCCTCATCGTCAACAAGACCGACCTCGCCCCCCACGTCGGCTCCGACCTCGGCCGGATGGCCCGCGACGCGGCCGAGCAGCGCGGTGAACTGCCCGTCGCCTTCCAGTCGCTGCGCGGCCCCGAGGGCGTGGCCCCGGTCGCCGACTGGGTGCGCGGGCGGATCGCCGCCTGGAGCGTGCGGTGACCACCGCGCCGCCCGTCCCCCCGCCCGCGACGGGAGTGCGGGCCACCGCCCGCATCCACGCCGTGGCCGACGGGCGGGGCGGGACCGCCCTGCCCCTGCTCGCCGGGGAGGGCCCGCTCGCCCTGCGCCGCACCCGCGGCCGGGAGGCGGAGGAGGCCGGGGTCGTGCTCGTCGGCGCGATGAGCGCCCCGCTCGGCGGCGACCACCTCACCGTCCGCGCCACCGCCGGGCCCGGCGCCCGCCTGGCCCTGGCCTCGGCGGCGGCCACCCTGGCCCTGCCCGGCCGGGCCGGCGAGCCCGCCCGCTACGACGTGGAGCTGGACCTGGAGGACGGGGCCTCGGTGCGGTGGCTGCCGGAGCCGCTCGTTTCGGTGCGCGGCAGCGACCTGCGGGTGCGCACCCGCGTCCGGCTCGCGCCCACCGCACGCCTGATGCTGCGCGAGGAACAGGTGCTGGGACGCCACGGAGAACCGCCCGGTCTGCTGAGCAGCCGCCTCACCGTCACCCGCGGCGGCCGGCCGCTGCTGGACCAGGAGCTGGCCTGCGGCCCCGGCGCACCCGGGGGCTGGGACGGGCCGGCCGGACTGGGCGGACACCGGGCCGTCGGCCAACTCCTCGTGGTGGACCCGGCGTTCGCGCAGGACCCGCCACCGGCCGCGGTGCTGGGGGAGTGCGCCGTCGCGACTCCGCTGGCCGGGCCCGCCGTCCTCGTGACGGCCCTGGCCGGGGACGCCCTCCGGCTGCGCGAGGTGCTCGACGCGGCCTGCCGTACCTACGGCCGCTGAACGCGGGGACGAATCGGGCACCGCTCAGCGGTACACGCCTGTCCGGTTATCGGGTTGGCAAAGAAGTCCGCTCCACCCTGTCGCCGGGGCGGGCCCAGACGTCAGGATCCCCCTGCACGCCGACGACCGAAGCGGCCAACCCGGCCGCCCACGGCGGGATCTGACGCAGGGGGAACAACCACGTGATACGCAACGCGGCGCTGGGGAGCGCCGCCACACTGATCACCGGCACGCTGGCCGCGGGCCTGCTGCTCGCTCCGCCGGCCGCCGCGGCGCCGGCCGACCGGGAATTCCGGCTCCCGGAGTCGCTGGGCGTGCAGATCGCCGCCGCGCGCGCTTCCCGTACCGGGATCGAATGGAAGGACTGCCCGGCGGACTGGGGCCTGGAGAAGCCCATCCAGTGCGGCTGGGTGAAGGTCCCGCTGGACTACGCGAAGCCCTACGGCAAGACCATCGACATCGCCGTCGACCGGATCGGCAGCACGGGCACCAAGGAGGAGCGCCAAGGCGCCCTCGTGTACAACCCCGGCGGCCCCGGCGGTTCCGGCATGCGCTTCCCGCGCCGGGTCACCACCAAGAGCCCGCTGTGGGTCAACGCCTCCAAGGCCTACGACTTCGTCGGCTTCGACCCGCGCGGTGTCGGCCGTTCCGCGCCCATCTCCTGCATCGACCCGCAGGAGTTCGTGAAGGCCCCCAAGGCCGACCCGGTCCCGGACAGCGAGGCCGACAAGCGCGCCCAGCGCAAGCTCGCCGCCGAGTACGCGGACGGCTGCAAGGAGCGCAGCGGCGAGATGCTGCCGCACATGACCACGCCGAACACCGCGCGCGACCTCGACGTCGTCCGGGCCGCGCTCGGCGAGAAGAAGCTGAACTACCTCGGCGTCTCCTACGGCACCTACCTGGGCGGGGTCTACGCGACCCTCTTCCCGACCCACGTGCGCCGCATGATCGTCGACAGCGTGGTGGACCCGTCGCAGGACAACATCTGGTACGAGGCCAACCTCGGCCAGGACGTCGCCTTCCAGACGCGCTGGAACGACTGGCAGGACTGGGTCGCCAAGAACGACGCCGTCTTCCACCTCGGCGACACCCGCGCGAAGGTCGACGCCAAGTGGCAGGAGCTGCGCGGCAAGGCCAAGGCCGACCCGCTCGGCGGGATCGTCGGCCCGGCCGAGCTCATCGGCTTCTTCCAGAGCGCCCCGTACTACGACTCCTCCTGGGTGCCCGTCGCCCAGACCTTCGCGGCCTGGGCGGCCGGCGACGAGCAGGCGCTCATCGACGCCATCGCCCCGGACATGTCGGACACCAAGGGCAACGCGGCGTCGGAGAACAGCAACGCCGTCTACACCGCCGTCGAGTGCGCCGACGCGAAGTGGCCCACCAGCTGGTCCAAGTGGGACCGCGACAACACCAAGCTGCACGAGAAGTACCCGTTCCTGACCTGGTCGAACGCGTGGATGAACCTGCCGTGCGCGACCTGGAGGGCAAAGCAGAGCACCCCGATCGAGGTCGGGGCCGAGCGCGGTCTGCCGCCGGTCCTGATCGTCCAGTCCGAGCGGGACGCGGCCACCCCCTACAAGGGCGCGGTCGAGCTGCACCGCCGCCTCGCCGGCTCGCGGCTGATCACCGAGCAGAACGCCGGCTCGCACGGTGTCACCAGCCTGGTGAACGGTTGCATCAACACGCGGGTGGACACCTACCTGCTGACCGGCAAGGTGGACGCCAAGGACGTGACGTGCGCCCCGCACGCCACTCCGGTGGCCCCGGCCGCGGCGGCCGCCCGCGCGCTGGACGCCGCTGCGGCCGGACTCCCGGCGCGCGAGGAGCTCCCCGCCGTCCGCTGAGGCCGCGGACGGGGAAGCGGGCAGCCCCCGCGTGACCCGTGAAGCGGGAGAAGGCTCAGCGCGTCGTGCGCCGGGCCTTCTTCCGCGCTTCCTCCGCCTCGGCCTTGACCTCGGCCGCGTACCGGTCGACGTACTCCTGCCCGGACAGGCCGAGGATCGCGTACATGATCTCGTCGGTGACCGCCCGCAGGACGGCGCGCTCGCCCTCCATCCCGGCGTACCGGGAGAAGTCCAGCGGCTCGCCGAACCGGATCGTCACCCGCCGGATGTTCGGGAGCTTCTGCCCGGGCGGCTGGATCTCGAAGGTGCCCACCATCGCGCAGGGCACGACCGGCACCCCGGCGCCGAGAGCCATGGCGGCCACGCCCACCTTGCCCTTGTAGAGCCGGCCGTCGTGCGAGCGGGTGCCCTCCGGGTAGATGCCCAGCAGCTCGCCCTTGGCCAGTACGCCCAGCCCTTCGCGCAGGGCCGCCCGGCCGGCGTTCTTGCCGGACCGGTCCACGGGGATCTGCCCGGCGCTGCGGAAGAACGCCGCCGTCAGCCTGCCCTTGATCCCGGGACCGGTGAAGTACTCGGCCTTCGCCAGGAAGGTGATCCGCCGGGCCAGGATCGCGGGCATCAGGAAGTGGTCGGAGAACGACAGGTGATTGCCCGCGACGATCGCGGCGCCCTCCGCCGGGATGTTCTCCAGCCCCTCGATCCGCGGCCGGAACAGCAGCCGCAGCAGGGGTCCGAGGAACACGTGCTTGAGCAAGTGGTAGAACACCAGGCCGCTCCTGTCGGTATCCCGTTGTCACGGCCAGTCTACGGACGGTGAGTCGCGGGATGGAGGGGGCGGTGGTGACCTTCCTCAGGTACTGCGCGAGGCGGCCATCCCCGCCGTCAGCAGCCCCAGGACCACCCAGCCGAACCACAGCCAGCCGTTGCTGCCGAGGACCACGGAGTACGTGGCGACGGCCACCAGTGCGGCGAAGGTCATGACTGCCATCGCCTTAACGGATCCGGTCATGCCCCATGGTGGCGCGCGGAGGCCGGGTTCCGCTACTGGCCACGCGCTTGGAGCGAGGCGAGATACGCGTTGTACGCCTCCAGCTCCTGGTCTCCGTCGCGGTCGGCGGCCCGGTCGGAGCGCTTCGCGGCCCGCTGTTCGGAGCGGTACCACTGGTAGATCAGGGCGATCAGGACCAGCACCGAGGGGATCTCGCTGAACGCCCAGGCGATGCCGCCGCCCCACTGCTGGTCGAGCAGCGGATCGATGCCGAGGGAAGCCGGCGGGTTCGCGTACGTCTTGATCATCGGCTGGCTCGCCATCATCAGGGCGATGCCGAAGAACGCGTGGAAGGGCATGCCCGCGAAGAGCTCCAGCATCCGCATGACGTAGCCCGGACGGTGCGGACCGGGGTCGATGCCCATGATCGGCCAGAAGAAGATCAGGCCGACCGCGAAGAAGTGGACCATCATCGCGATGTGCCCGGTGCGGCTCTCCATCAGAAAGTCGAAGAGCGGGGTGAAGTACAGCGCGTAGAGGCTCGCGATGAACATCGGGATCGTGAACGCCGGATGGGTGATCACCCTCATGTACCGGCTGTGCAGCAGCGCCAGCAGGAGCTCGCGCGGGCCCTTGCGGCCGCGGCCGGCGGGCGGCAGCGCGCGCAGCGCCAGCGTCACCGGGGCGCCCAGCAGCACCAGGATCGGGGTGATCATGCTGATCACCATGTGCTGGACCATGTGCACGCTGAACATGACCATGCCGTAGTCGTTCAGCTGGGTGCACATCACCAGGATCACGGTCAGCACGCCCGCGGTGAAGGCGATGGTCCGGCCCAGCGGCCAGGAGTCCCCGCGCCGGCGCAGCCGCAGCACGCCCCACCCGTACAGGGCGAGCCCCAACAGCGAGCCGAACAGGAAGAAGGCGTCGAAGGAGAACTCCAGCCCGCGCGCGAGAGTGAACGGCGGCAAGTCCATGTTCATGTCCATGCCGTGCCCGCTGTGATCCATCTTGTCCACTCCCTTGACTGTGCTGCCCCACCACAGTAGTGCCGCCCCCGTACGCTCGTGCGCGCGGGGGCGGCCCAGGACAAAAGGGGCGTCGAAAGGGGTGTCGGCGAAGCGTCAGAGGACCGTCTGGGCCTCGTCGTAGCGCTCGGCGGGGACCGTCTTCAGGGTCGAGGTCGCCTCGGCGAGCGGCACCATCACGATGTCCGTGCCGCGCAGCGCGGTCAGCATGCCGAACTGGCCCCGGTGCGCCGCCTCCACCGCGTGCCAGCCGAAACGGGTGGCGAGGACCCGGTCGTACGCCGTGGGCGTGCCGCCGCGCTGCACGTGGCCCAGGATCACCGGCCGGGCCTCCTTGCCCAGGCGGTTCTCCAGCTCGACGGCCAGCAGGTTGCCGATGCCGGCGAACCGCTCGTGGCCGTATATGTCCTTGCCGCGCTCCTCGAAGGCCATCGAGCCGGGCTTCGGCTTGGCGCCCTCGGCGACCACGACGATCGCGAACCGCTTGCCCGCCGAGAACCGCTCGCCGACGATCGCCGTCAGCTCGTCGATGTCGAAGGGGCGCTCCGGAACGACGATCGCGTGCGCGCCGGCCGCCATGCCGGAGTGCAGGGCGATCCACCCGGTGTGGCGGCCCATGACCTCGACGACCATCACGCGCTGGTGGGACTCGGCGGTGGTCTTCAGCCGGTCGAGCGCCTCCGTGGCGACCCCCACGGCGGTGTCGAAGCCGAAGGTGACGTCGGTGGAGGAGATGTCGTTGTCGATGGTCTTCGGGACGCCGACGATCGGCAGGCCGGCCTGGGAGAGCAGGTTCGCGGCCTTCAGGGTGCCCTCGCCGCCGATCGGGATGATCGCGTCGAGGCCGAGGTCCGCCACGTGCCCGCGGGCACGCTCGACACCGTCGCGCAGGTGCGCGGGCTGGACCCGGGAGGAACCGAGGATGGTGCCGCCGCGGGCGAGGATGCCGGCGACGGCATCGAGGTCCAGCTTGCGGTAGTCCGCCTCCAGCAGGCCCTTCCAGCCGTCGTGGAAGCCGATCACCTCGTCACCGTGGTCGACGACGGCGCGGTGCACGACGGAGCGGATGACGGCGTTGAGGCCGGGGCAGTCGCCACCGGAAGTGAGCACACCTATGCGCATGGCAGAAGAGACCTTTGCAACGTGGGCCGACGACCGGACCACGTCGTCCGGTTGGAACTACGGCCACCCTACAAGCGGTTTGGAGGTGCGCTGAACCATCCTCCACATGCTGGTCGTGATCGTCGTACAAACCGACATCGGCCCGGTTCTCCCTAGGGAAAACCGGGCCGAACACATGATGCGGGGGCCGCCCCGATGAGCGGTCCGCGAGGGTGCTAGGCGGGCTGCGTCGCCGCCGCGATGCGCTCCGCGCGCAGCGCCTCGTACCACCGGTCGTCTATGGCCGGGAGCGCGTTCACGTCGAGGGCCAGCTTCAGCAGCAGGTCCGCGATCTGCGGGTTGCGGGCCATCACGGGACCGTGCATGTAGGTGCCGAACACCGTGTCGTTGTACGCGCCTTCGGTGCCGTCGCCGGTGCCGTTGCCGCGGCCCATGGTCACCCGGGCGAACGGCTTCGCCGTCGGGCCGAGGTGCGTGATGCCCTGGTGGTTCTCGAAGCCCGTCAGCTGCGGCAGGCCCAGGCGCGGGTCGATGTCGCCGAGGACGTCGCCGACGCACCGCTCGCCCTCGCCGCGCACGGTGACGACGTCCAGCAGGCCGAGGCCCTCCTGGCGCTGCCCCTGGTCGTTGACGAACTCCTTGCCGAGGATCTGGTAGCCGGCGCAGACGGAGAAGACGATCGCCCCGTTCGAGACGGCCCGCTCCAGACCGCCGTCGCGCAGCAGCCGCTCCGCGGCCAGGCGCTGCGGACGGTCCTCACCGCCGCCGATCAGGTAGATGTCGCCCGAGGTGGGGATGGGCTGGTCGCTGCGCACGTCCACGCGCTGCACGTCCAGGCCGCGCTGACGGGCCCGGCGCTCCACGACGAGGGCGTTGCCCTGGTCTCCGTACGTGCTGAGCAGGTCGGGGTAGACCCACACCAGACGCAGGCTGTTGTCGCTCATGCTCTTGTGTCCTCTGGGGGTACGAGTACTAGTTGCCGACGCGGCGGCGCACGTCCTGGAAGGCGGTGTAGTTGGCGATCAGCTCGATCTGTCCGGGCGGCGCGAGCTGCACGGCCTCGTCGAGGGTCTCGCACACCCGGAAGTCCAGGCCCGCGACCTCCAGGCGGACCGCCAGGTCCAGCTTGCGGTCGCCGATCACGAAGATCGGGTGGCCGGCCAGGCGCGGGTAGTCGACGTCCCAGAGCCAGGAGGTGTCGGTTCCGTCGGCGCCGCGCGCGTTCACGGAGAGGATCACCGGGGTCGGCGGCGGGTCGATCAGCGAAAACGTTTCGAGCCAGCCCGCCGGGTTCTTCGCGAGCAGGAGCCGCAGCTCACGGCCCTGGAAGTTGACCACGTCGTAGCGGCCGGCGACGGCCTGCACCTGGTACATCCGCTCCAGCGCGACCTGCGGCGGGACGCCGAAGACGGCGGCCACGGCGGCCGAGGTGGCGGCGTTGGCCTTGTTGGCGCGGCCCGGCAGCTGGAGGTGGATCGGCCAGGCCGAGCCGTGCGGGTCCAGCACGTGGTCCCCGGAGAGCACCCAGGTCGGGGTCGGGCGCCGGAAGCCGCACTCGCCGCAGAACCAGTCGTCGCCCGGGCGCTGCATGACACCGCCGCAGGAGGGGCACGACCAGGCGTCGTCCTTCCATTCCTGGCCGGCCGCGACCCACACCACGTTCTGGGAGGAGGAGGCGGACCAGACGATCAGCGGGTCGTCGCAGTTCGCGACGATGACCGCCTTGGAGCCCTGGAGGCCCTCACGCCACTTCTCCGCGAGCATGCGGGTCTCGGCAGCGCGGTCCAGCTGGTCCCGGGAGAGGTTGAGCAGGGCGATCACCTTGGGGGTGACGTCCCGGGCCACTCCGGCGAGGTACTTCTCGTCGACCTCGATGACGCCGTACTTGGCGTCGGAGCCGCCCGCGAGGGCCGAGGTGATGCCCGCCGGCATGTTGGCGCCGAGGGCGTTGGAGACGACCGGTCCGCTGGCCCGCAGGGCCTCGGCGATCAGCCGGGTCGTCGTGGTCTTGCCGTTCGTCGCGGAGACGAGGACGACGTCGAGATGTTGCGCCAGCGCGCCGAGAAGATCGGGGTCGAGCCTGAGTGCGACCTTGCCGCCGATCACCGATCCGCTTCCGCGTCCCGCGGCCCGCGACACCGCCGCCGCGGCCTTGCCCGCCGTCACGGCCAGCTTGGCCCGCGGCGAAAGCGGCTCCGTGTTGCCTGCCATCGTCCCTTGTCCTCCTAGCGTCGGTCGGCCCCAGCCTATCCAGTACCGGCCGGAGCCTTGACCGCGGCGCCCCCGCCCCGCCGCGGATCTCCTCATACAGTCGCCCGTCGTAGGCTTGCGGCCATGCGACAGCGCCTCATCCCCGGTACCACCGGCCTCGTCCGCACCATGAGCCTGCTGGGTGATCCGGTGCTCCACTCGCCCTGCCCGGAGGTCACCGAATTCGGGCCGGACCTCGACCGGCTCATCGAGGACATGTTCGCGACGATGTACGCCGCCGAGGGCGTCGGCCTGGCCGCGAACCAGATCGGCGTCGCCCAGCGGGTGTTCGTCTACGACTGCCCCGATGACGAAGACGTACGACACGTCGGGCACGTCGTCAACCCCCGTCTGGTGACGGCCGACGGGGACGAGTTCCTCGGGCCCGAGGGCTGCCTGTCCCTGCCGGGGCTGGAGGCGGGCACGGTCCGCTTCGACCACGCGGTCGTGGAGGGGGTCACGTCGGACGGCGCCCCCGTGCGGATCGCCGGTACGGGCTTCTTCGCGCGCTGCCTCCAGCACGAGTGCGACCACCTCGACGGGACGGTGTACGCGGACCGCGTGACGGGGGTGAGGGCCCGGCGCCTTCGGCGGGCGATCCGCAAGGCCCCGTGGGGCCCCGGCGCGTCGCGCGGCTGAGGGCTGTCCCGTAATCCCCGGTGGATCAGCGCGCGGCGTCAGACGCGGTGCATCGCAAGGCGGAGGAGCGTGCTGGTACTGGGCGTATCCGGGCGTTCCGACAACGCGGCGAGGTGCCGTGGCTGTCGTCGTGCGCCCGCCGGGGATCACGGGACAGCCCTTAGCGGAGCCCTCCCGCCACCGGGCCGCGCCCGCCTCTTTTGCGGGCTGAAGGGTGGCGCAGCCCGAAGGGTCAGAAGCCGGGGCCGTTTTCGCGGTTGCCGGCGGTGGCGAGGCGGCCCCAGAGGAGGTCGGTGAGGCCCGCGACCAGGTCCGCGCGTGCGCAGGGGCGTTCGCCCAGCCACCAGTCGCCGGCCGCGTGCATCATGCCGACGATGCCGTGGCCCCAGACCCGGGCCAGCTGTTCTCCGCCGGGGCCGAGGTCGACGCGCTCGCTGATCACCTGGGCCAGCTCCTCGCCGAGCCTGCGCAGCAGCGGCGCCGAGTGCAGGCCGACGTCGAAGCCGCGCTCGGCCGTGTGGGAGTCCTCGGCCGGGTGCATCAGGAAGCGGTAGACCTGCGGTCGGGCCTCGATGGCGGCCAGGTAGGTGTCGAGGGTCGCCTCCACCCGCCGGCGGCGTTCGGCGGGGGCGTCGAGCGCGGCCCGCAGCGAGCCGAGCAGGGCGTCGGTGTGCCGGACGGCGAGCGCCTGGTAGAGGCCCGCCTTGTCCCCGAAGTGCCGGTAGAGGATGGGTTTGGTGATGCCGGCCTCGGCCGCGATGGCGTTCATGGAGGCTTTGGGGCCGTCCCTGAGCACGACCCGGTCGGCGGCTTCGAGCAGCTCCCGCCGGCGGCGTTCGGCCGCTCCCGGTTCGCCGGTCTGCTGCGTGGTCTCCATGACGTGTTCTCTCCCCGCCCTTGCGATGTGCGTGACGCCCACGCAACGTAACACCCATGGCACCCCGGCGATCGAATCGGTGGACGCGACCTGAGGGCCGGCGACGGCATCGCCCGTGCTTGACAGTACTTACTCGCCGGTAACAGACTGTGGCCCCCACGTAGGTTACCGCTAGTAACCTCCGGAGCGACGAGTACGACAGGTGGAGGGGACATGGCGGAGTTCACCATGGAGCTGAACGAGGACCAGAAGCAGGTGCGGGACTGGATCCACGGCTTCGCGGCCGATGTGATGCGCCCCGCCGCCGCGGAATGGGACGAGCGCGAAGAGACTCCGTGGCCCGTCATCCAGGAAGCCGCCAAGGTCGGCATCTACTCGCTGGACTTCTACGCCCAGCAGTTCTTCGACCCGACCGGACTCGGCATCCCGATGGCGATGGAGGAGCTCTTCTGGGGCGACGCGGGCATCGCGCTGTCCATCGTCGGGACCGGGCTCGCGGCGATCGGCGTCGTCGCCAACGGCACCGAGGAGCAGATCGGCACCTGGATCCCGCAGATGTACGGCACCCCCGACGACGTGAAGGTCGCCGCCTTCTGCTCCTCCGAGCCGGACGCCGGCTCGGACGTCGGCTCCATGCGCACCCGGGCGGTCTACGACCAGGCCAAGGACGAGTGGGTCCTCAACGGCACCAAGACCTGGGCCACCAACGGCGGCATCGCCAACGTCCACATCGTCGTGGCCGTCGTGGACCCGGCGCTCGGCACCAAGGGCCACGCCTCGTTCATCGTGCCGCCGGGCACCCCCGGGCTGTCGCAGGGACAGAAGTTCAAGAAGCACGGCATCCGCGCCTCGCACACCGCCGAGGTGGTCCTGGAGGACGTGCGGATCCCCGGCAACTGCCTGCTCGGCGGCAAGGAGAAGCTGGACGAGCGCCTCGCCCGGTCCCGCGAGCGCGCCCGCAGCGGCGGGGGCGAGCGGGTCAAGAACGCGGCCATGGCCACCTTCGAGGCCTCCCGGCCGGCCGTCGGCGCGATGGCCGTGGGCACCGCGCGCGCCGCGTACGAGGTCGCGCTCGACTACGCGAAGACCCGTACGCAGTTCGGCCGCCCGATCATCGACAACCAGGGCGTGGCCTTCCAGCTCGCCGACATGCGCACGCAGATCGACGCGGCCCGGCTGCTGGTGTGGCGGGCGTCGTGGATGGCGGTCGCGGGCCGGCCGTTCGAATCGGCCGAGGGCTCGATGTCCAAGCTCTTCGCGAGCGAGATGGCCAAGAAGGTCACCGCCCAGGCCGTCCAGATCCTCGGCGGCAACGGCTTCACCCGCGAGTACCCGGTCGAGCGGATGCACCGGGACAGCGCGATCTACACCATTTTCGAGGGCACCAGCGAGATCCAGCGGCTGGTGATCGCACGCACGATCTCCGGCATGCCGATCCGCTAGCGCGGGCCTCTGCGGTGGGGGTGCGGGGTGTGGCCCCGCGCCCCGGCGCGAGCGGACGGGCATGCCCGTCCGCTCGGAGCGGGGCCTCGGTGGGACCCGGGCGGGTCCGAGCCCTGGCCCTCGCCCGGGGGTACCGTGACCGCCGCGTGCCTCAGCGCAGTGGTGTCAGGCAGGCGCTGGTGAACTCGTCCGGGCCGTACTTCGGGTCGGCGATGTGGTCCAGCGCGGCGCAGTGCGCTCCGGGGGTGTCCAGCAGCCCCGTGACCTTGTACGCGGCGCGGGACGAGTCGCAGGAGACGACTTGGAGGTCCTGCTCGACCCAAGTGCCCTCGTTGCGTACGCACTGCCCCACGGACAGCTGCGGCGGGCCGTCGACCAGCAGGCCGAGCACGAGGAGCGTCTGGACGGCCAGCACGAGGAGCAGCACCGGCATGAGGAAGAGCAGGGCCGGTGCGCGCCGCCACAGGGGCCTGCCCGGGTCGAGGGGCGGGCGGAAGCCGCCGGCCGGGGGAGCGAGCCTGCGGAAGGCCGCGCGCGGGCCGAGGTTCATGAGCAGGGTCACGGGCGTGACGAAGAGGGACACCGGGCTCCACCAGCCCTGCCACAGGGTGTCCGACGACATGCCGCGGTAGGTGGCGAGGCCGCAGTCCCGGCAGAACGGGCCGCGGCGGCTCAGGAACCGCGCCAGCACGACCATGCCCTGGTGGCCCCGTACGGTGGCGGGCGCGGCCGGCCAGGACCCGCACAGGCTGCACCCGTACCGGCCCGGCTGCGGGTGGGCGCCGTACGCGCCGTACGGCTGCTGTGGCCCCGTGAACACGGGCCCCCCGGCCGGGCCGTACGGACCGGGAGCCTGCTGCGGCGGTGGCGGAGTGGCCACGGATCTCTCCTCGTTCGCTTTCGTGATCACCGGCGCGGTGATCAAGGAACCATAGAGGAGCGTCCTGCCCGCGCCCTCAGCGGGCCAGCAGGCGGGCGATGGCGCGGGTGAACAGGAGGCGGCCCGCCGCCGTGACCGCGGGGTCCAGGGCGCGGGGGAGGCCGCGCAGGCGCAGTTCCTCGCGCCAGTGGACCTCCGAGCCGCCCGTGGGAAGGGGGCGGATCTCGATCTCCGCCCAGCCCGTCACCGTCCGGCCGCGCTTCTCCAGCCGGACGAATCCCGGCGCGCCTTCGGCGGGTGGGCGCCAGGCCACCACTTCCATGCGGTCGTCGAATGTGATCCTGCCCACACCCGTGCGGGCCGTGAAGATCGTTCCCGCGTGCGTGGGCGGAGCCGTCTCGATGATCGTCCGCGTGAGGGGGGCCTGCGCGCCGTGGCGCTCCCAGTCAGTGAGCCTCGACCAGGCCTCGGCGGCCGGTGTGGACGTACGGTGAACGATCCGGATAACGGGCATGAGCGCATGGTAATCGGGCATACACACCGTGAACTGGACGGCGAATATGGGTTCCGTCCGGGGGTGGCGATCAGTAATACTCGCCGCCACCGTGGATCGCGGTTCGACCGGGTGACCACCGGCCCTCCCGCCCCACATCGCGAGGAGGTGCGCCATGTGCTCCCACCAGCCCCCCTGCCCAGCCGCCGAAAGCGCCGACCACGACGCCGCCCGCATTGTGGTCTCCCGCCCCGAACAGGGCTGGAGCCTGCTCTGCAACGGAGTCGTGATCTTCGACGACACCGGTGAACTGCTCCCCGACAGCCGCGCGGTGGAACCCCGCCGCCCGGCCCTGGTCTGAGCGAGGAGGCAGCATGCGCCAGCAGCTGATCCGCAAGCCCGTCCCCAAGCCCGCCCCCCGAGACCTGGACCTGCGCACACCGTCGGGCAGACCCCTCCCGTACTGACGGGAGCCCCGACGAAGTTGCACACCGCGCCGTTCACGGGCTGACGCCCTCAGCCCGTGGACGCCGCCGCCCCGCCCCGGAACGCCGCCTCGAAGGCCGCGTCACCGATCGCCGCCCGCGCCTGCCGCTCGCCCTGGTCCCGCATGGCCGTCAGGGAGGGCGAGCCCATCTGCGGCCGGCCCACGGTCCGCCACCACGCGTGCCCGGTACCCAGGAGGCGGGCCGCCAGCTCGCCGTCGCCCAGCCCCGCCACCGCCGTGGCCAGCAGGTCCAGGCCCAGGGCGATGCCCAGGCGGTCGCCGAGGAGCCGCTTGCCGGACAGCATGGCCCGTACGTGGCGCGCCGCCTCCCCGTGGTCGCCCAGACCCAGCGCAGCCACCGCCAGAATGTAGTCCGCGTAGGCCCGCATCCACCGCTCGCCCAGCTCCGCACAGGCCTCCCGCAGCGAGCGCGCCTCCTCGGTCGCCTCCTCGAAGCGCCCCAGGGCGCACAGGGAGTAGCTGGTGGAAAGCTTGCACAGGAGCCACCCCGGCCCGGTGGGCCGCCCGCCGTGGGCGGCCCGCGCCCGCGGGCCGGACAGCTCCAGGGCCCGTACCGGGTCGCCCGGCATGAGGACCGAGGCCGCGTACAGGTAGGCGGCGCGCAGTTCCCGTTCGGGGTCGGCCAGGCGGGCGGCGTCCCGCGCGCACTCCTCGCCGAGGCGCCGCGCCTGCTCCATGTCGCCCTGGAGCACCATCGTGAGCCCGAGGGACCACAGGGCCTGGTTGTACGCGGCCTCCGTGCGCGGAGCGAGTCTCAGGGCCCGTTCCAGGAAGGCCCGGCCCTCGTGCACGTGCCCGCACGCGAACCAGTAGAACCACAGGTTTCCGGCCATCTCCAGCGCCGCCGTCGGGTCGGCGGCGAGCAGGTGCTCCAGGGCCGTGCGCAGTTGGGCGTGCTCGGCGGTGATCCTGCGGTACCAGTCGACCTGTCCCGGGCCCATCCAGCCCCGGTCGGCGGCCTGTGCGAGCGCCGCGTACCAGTGTGCGTGCCGGTCGGTGACCAGTTGGGTCTCGCCGAGTTCGCACAGCCAGTCGTGCCCGTACTCGCGGATCGTGTCCAGCAGCCGGTAGCGGGCGCCGGCGCCCCGTTCCTGGGAGCGCAGGACCACGGACTTGGCGGCAAGGCCGGCCAGTACGCGTTCCACCCGGGCGGCGGGCAGGGGGCCGCCCGCGCACACGGCGCGCGCCGCGGCGATGTCGAAGTCGCCGGTGAACACCGAGAGCCGGGCCCACAGCAGCCGTTCCAGCGGCTCGCACAGCTCGTGGCTCCAGCCGATCGTGGTCCGCATCGTCTGGTGCCGGGCCGGCCGTGGCACGCGGACGTCCGACAGCATCTCGAAACGCTCGCCGATCCGCTCGGCCATCTGCTCGACCGTCCACAACCGCAGCCGGGCTCCGGCGAGTTCCAGGGCGAGGGGGATGCCGTCCAGGCGCCTGCACACCTCGGCGGCGACCGCGGTCCGCTCCGGGTCGGCGAAGACGGCGGCGGCGCGGGGGGCCGCGGTGAGGGCGCGGGCGCGGAAGAGGGCCAGGGCGTCGCTGTCGGGTCCTTCGCAGGGCAGCGGCCGGACCTCGACGACTTCCTCGATGGCGCAGCGCAGCGGCTCCCGCGAGGTGATCAGAATGGTCAACCCGGGCGCGGACTGAAGGAGTTCGCCCGCCAAGTGGCGGCATTCGGAGACGAGGTGCTCGCAGGTGTCCAGGACGAGCAGGAGTTCCCTGTCGGCCATCCACGCGCACAGTTCCTCGTCGAGCGGGCGCGGGGAGTGGTCGGCGAGGCCGACGGCGTGCGCGACGGTCGCGGTCAGCAGGGCGGGGTCGCGCAGCGGCGACAGCTCGACCCACCAGACGCCGTCGGCCCGGGCCTGGTGGGCGGCGGCGACGGCGCGAAGGGCGAGCCGGGACTTGCCGACGCCGCCCACCCCGGTCAGGGTGATCAGTCGCCGCTCACGTAACAGCCTTTCGAGCAGGCGCAGTTCGGACTCCCTGCCGATGAAGCTCGCCGGTTCCGGCGGCAGGTTTCCCGGTGGTGTCCCGGCGCCCGGCTGGGGCACGCCGTCCGTGGAATCTGGCTGATTGTCATTGACCGAGTACTCACCGAACACGGGAGTATTGTGCGTGATCTTCTTATCCCACCGTGCCGTTGGGGCGGGATCCGTGCCGCCCGGTTCACGCGACGAGGGTGATCCGCCGTTCCGCGGAGAAGGCCCCCCAGTTGCCGTCGGGGAGTCTGGCCCGCAGTTTCACGGCCCATTCGGTGCCGGTCGGTTCGGCCACGGTGAGGCGGTGTTCCACTCGCCCGGCGGGGAGGGCGCCGGCGCCGAACTGGATGACGGTGGTGGGCCGTCCGTTGACGTACAGCTCGTACTCGGTGGTCGCGCGGCCGGTGTCCGGGGCGGTCCAGGTGAGGGTGACGGCGCCCGGTGAGGCGGTCGCGGTGAGATCGGCGGGGGCGGTGGGCGGCCCGTCGCCGGAGGCGGGCGGTGTGCTCACGTCCACGGCCGGGCCGTCGGGGGAGGAGTTGTCCGCGCCGTCGCGGGCCCGGACCGTGAAGGTGTAGACGGTGTCCGGCTGGAGGCCGGTCAGCGTGGTCTCCTCGTCGCCGGGGCCGGCCGTGTGGATGCGCACGCCGCCCTGATAGACGTCGTACGCCGTGACGCCGGTGTCGTCCGTCGAGGGAGCCCACGACAGCCGGGCGGACCGGGGGCCGGTCGCGCCACCGGTGGTGGCGGCGGGGGCGGTGGGGGCCAGGCGGTCCTCGGCCTTGGCCGCCGGGGTGGTCACGAGCGCCGCGGGGCCGGCTGCGGAGAGGTTCCCGGCCGCGTCCTCGGCCCGCACCGTGAAGGAGTAGCCGGTCTGGGGGGCGAGGCCGGTGATGTCCACCATGGTCTTCTCGGCCGGGAGTTCCCGTACCGGCCTTCCGCCCTCGAAGACCTGGTAGCGCGTCACCCCTGCCCGGTCCGCCGCGGCGTCCCACATGACGTGGACGGAGGTGGCGCTGCCGGCCTGGGCGGTGAGCCCGGTGGGGGCGGGCGGCGGCACGGTGTCGGGCGCGGTGCACGCGGTGAGGCCCGAGAGGCCGGCGGGGCCGGTGAGGGCCAGGAAGAGGGCGAGCGTGGGGGCGCTGCGTCGCACGGGGTGCCTTCCTCGGCTTCCGTAAAGGTCTAGACATATATGGCACGGAAGGCGGGAGGGCGACAAGACCTGTGCGCCGAGGACCGGCTACACGACCCGATTCGTCGACTTCTGATCATGTCCAGCTGGCGCGCACCGCCGTCGGCGCCGTCTTCCAGCAGCCGCGGCTCGCCGCCGACCCCCGCCTGCGGCTGCGCGACCTCCTCGCGGAGCCCCTCCGGGCGACCGGCCGGCGTACGGAAGCGGCCGCGCGGCTCGCCGAGTTGGCGGAAACGGGTGGGCCTCGGGCGCGGACCTGCTCCCCGGCCGCCCCCGCGAGGTCGGCGACGGCCGGCTGCAACGTACCTGCCCGACGGGGGCCTTGGCGCTGCGGCCGCGCCGGCCGGTCCGCGACGAGACGACGGCGATGCCGGACGCCTCCACCACGGCGGCCCCGGTCGCGGTGGTGGAGGACCGCCGTGCCGAGACGGACGCCGGACTCCTCGCGGTGGGCCACGACCCGGTGCTGCTGTCGCGTTGGTGCGGGCGCACCACCCACTGGAACGAGAGAGCGTCGAGGACTGACGCCCGTCACGGACGGTCAACACCCGTACGGCCGACACGTCGTTCGCCCGGTAGCACCCGGCTCTGCGCCACCATGACGGTGACTCAGGAGGTCTCGATGGTGCTTTCCCTCTCCGTGGTCGTCCTGCTCCTCATCCTCGCCTGGATCTTCCTGCGCAGCGGCGGGCTGAAGTTCTCGCACGCCCTCGTCTGCGTCCTGCTCGGCTTCTACCTCGCGAGCAGCAGCATGGCCGCCACCATCCACGACGGCCTGACGGCCACCGCGAACGTGGTCTCCAGCCTCAATCCTTGATCGACTGTTGCGCCTTCGTGAAGCATCCGGCGCATCCATGGACTCCTCCGGCACTGCGCTCTAGCGTCTGGCGGCGGCGCGATGTCAGACGCAATGTCGACAGAGACCTGTGGTGACACGGAGGAAGTCCGGATGTTCCGAAGAGCGCTGAACTGCGCCGTACTGCCCGTCGTGGCCGCCTTCGCGGTGCTCCACGGCGGCTCCCCGGCCCAGGGCGATGAGATACCCAAGGCCCCCGGCCACCGGCTGATCCCCCACTACGAGGGCGGCCTCGCGTCCGCCGCCCCGCTGCCGGGCGAGGCCCCGCCGCAACACCCGCACCTCGCGCCCAACGGCCGCAGCGGCATGCACTCCGACGCGGCGGGCAGCGCCACCTCTCCCTGGTCGGGGCCGCTCGGCAGGAACCCCCGGGTGACCAGCGAGAAGATCGCGGCCCTCGGCGGGGAATGCGCCACCGCCACCTTCGACTCGGGCGGCCGGCTGGTCACGATGTGCGGCACATTCACCGGCTTCAAGGTCAAGCTCTTGGAGCCGCGTACGCTCGCCACACTCGCGGAGCACCAGCTCCCGCAGCGCTCCTCGACCGTCGAGGCGATCACCTCGCTCGACTTCGCGAAGATCTTCAAGGACACCTCCGGCGGCGCCTACTTCTACCTGGACGACCAGGACCGGGCGGTGCTCGCCGACTCCCGCCAGCACGTCCTGCGCCTGGCCCACTCCCAGAACCCGGACGGCAGCTGGAAGTTCACCGTCGACGACGACTGGGACCTCACGGGCCACGTCCCGCACGACTGCGTGACCTGGACCAACCTGCGGCCCAGCGGCACCTGCGACCCCGTCACCTCGGTGATGCCCGACTGGGACGGCCGGATCTGGTGGGTGACCCGCCAGGGCCGCGTCGGCACCGTGGACCCCGCGACCTCGCAGATCCGCTCCCTGCGGCTGGAGGGCGAGGAGATCCAGAACTCCTTCTCGGTCGCCGAGGACGGTGTCTCCATCGTCTCCGACCACGCCCTCTACAGCTTCCGGGCCGGAGCCGACGGCACCCCCGAGGTGCAGTGGCGCCAGACCTACGACCGCGGCACCGGTACCAAGCCCGGTTCGGTCAACCAGGGTTCGGGCACGACTCCGGACCTCTTCGGCGACGGCTACGTCGCCATCACCGACAACGCCGACGACCGGATGAACGTCCTCGTCCACCGGCGGGGCGCGGACGTCGCCGCGGACCGCAGGCTCGTCTGCAAGGTGCCCGTCTTCGGCTCCGGCGCGTCCACCACCGACAACTCGCTGATCACGTGGGGCAACAGCATCGTCGTCGAGAACAACTACGGATACGAGAACCCCACCAGCCTCCTGCTGGGCAGGTCCGTCGTGGGCGGGGTGGCCCGCATCGACGTCCGCGCCGACGGCAGCGGCTGCGACACGGTGTGGCAGAGCGCCGTCCGCGCGCCGTCGGTGGTCCCCAAGCTCTCCACCGCGAACGGGCTCCTCTACTTCTACGAGAAGGAGCCGAACGCCTGGGGGATCGACGGCTGGTACCTCACGGCCGTGGACTTCCGCACCGGGGAGCGGCGCTGGCGGCAGCTGACCGGCACCGGCCCGCTCTACGACAACAACTGGGCAACCATCACGCTCGGCCCCGACGGCACCGCCTACGTCGGCGTGTTCAACGGCATCGTCGCGGTCCGCGACCGCTGACATCGGCGGACCGCCGGCCTCCGCAAGTCGCCGGAGGCCGGCGGGTGAACACATCACGCCGACTCTCCGCATGAACTCCGACAATTCGCGGGTGCGACCCCGGCTTACCGCCGGTCACGACACTACGCTCTTCCCCGAAAGCGCCCGTGGCCTTCCACCATCACGGGCGATCGGCGGGCCCTTCGGCCCTCACAGGGGGAATCATCTCGTGACGCGTGTACGCCAAGCCTTAGTCGCACTGTGCGCCCTGTCCCTGACCTTCGTCACCGTATCCGCGAGCGCTTCGGCGGACCCCCGGGGGGCCGTGGCCGCGGACGCCGCGGAGACCGGTTCCGTGGCCGAGTCCCGCCCCGGCATCCTGGGCACCTGGTACAACCAGCTCGGCTCGGTCATGGTCGTGACGCGCGCCGCGGACGGCGGGTTCGTCGGGACCTACGAGTCCGCGGTCGGCAACGCCGAGAAGCGCTACGTCATGACGGGCCGCTACGACAGCGCGCCCGCCGACGGCACCGGGACCGCGGTCGGATGGACCGTCGCCTACCGCAACGCCCACCGCAACGCCCACTCCGTCGCCACCTGGAGCGGCCAGTACGTCGGGGGCAGCCAGGAGCGGATCGTCACCCAGTGGCTGCTGAGCTACGGCACGGCGCCGGCCGACCAGTGGAAGTCCACCTTCCTCGGCCACGACGAGTTCACCCGGGTCAAGCCCTCCGCCGCCGACATCGAGAAGGCGCGTCAGCTGGGCGTGACATCTGCGAATCCGCCGGCCTCCGGCGGGGAGTGATCCGGCCGCACCGGCGAGCGTGCGATCCGTCCGCAGCGAGGAGGTTTCCCGCGGCGGGCGGGTCGCCCATGTCCGCGCCCGGTGATGTGATCATGGCGCAAAACCTCTGTTGGCCTGCAACTTCTGTTGTGGGAGTGTGGAACGGACTCCGGTTCGCGCGGCCTTCGAGACCCGTGCCATGATCACGTTCGGCACTGACCAGCCGGGGGGCAGGGGGTTCATTTCGTGTTGCGCAAGATCTCTACGCTCGCGCTCGGAGCGTTCGCAGTGGGGACGAGCGGCTACGTCGTCACCGGTGTGCTGCCGCAGCTGAGCGAGGAGCTGTCCGTCTCCCTGTCCACGGCCGGGCTGCTGACCACGTCCTTCGCGGTGGCCTACGCCATCGGCTCCCCGCTGCTGGCCGTGGCCCTGGGCGGGTGGCGCCGCCGACCGCTGATCATCGCGGCGCTGCTGGTGGCCGCGGCGGGCAACGCGCTCGCCGCGCTGGCGCCGAACTTCGCCGTGCTGACGGCCGCCCGGATCGTCACGGCCGTGGGGGCCGCGGTGTTCACGCCGGCCGCCACCGCGGTCGCCGCCGAGCTGAGCGGCCCCGAGCGCCGGGCCCGCGCGGCGGCCTGGGTCTTCGGCGGGCTGGTGACCGCCACCATCGTCGGCGTGCCGGCCGGAACGCTGCTGGTCGGTCCGCTCGGACACCGGGGCGTCTTCTGGCTCGTCGCGGGATTCTGCGCGCTCTCCGCGGTGGCCGTGGCGGTGGCCGTGCCCGAGGTCGCGGCGCCCGCCAGGGTGACCCTGCGCCAAAGGGTCGCGGTCGCCTCGGACAGCCGGGTCGTCACCGTCCTCGGGATCACCCTCGCGGCCAGCCTCGGGGTGTTCACCGTGTACACGTACGCGGCTCCGGTGCTGGCCGAGACCGTCGGGGCGCACGGCACCGGACTGAGCCTGCTGCTCTTCGGGTACGGGCTCGGCGGCGCCGTCGGCAACGTGGTCGGCGGATTCGCCGCCGACCGCTACGGCTACCGGATGCCGCTGCTGGTGGCCGTCTCCGGCAGCGTCGTCGCGCTGTCCGCGCTGTCCGCGGTGCACAGCACGGCGATCGCGGCGGTGCTGCTGTTCGTGTGGGGGGTGTCGAGCTGGGGTTTCAACCCGCCGGTCCAGCGCCGGCTGCTCGAACTCTCCCCGGACGCCGGCGGCCTGCTGCTGGCGCTCAACGCCTCCGCCCTCTACCTGGGCATCGGCCTGTCAGGGGTCGTCGGGGGCGCGGTGCTCGACCACGCCGGCATCGCCGCCGTGGCGCTGACCGGGGCGCTGCTGTGCTGCGTCGCGGTGCTGATCCAGGTGCTCTGCGGCAGGCGCGCTGCCCTGCAGCCGACCCGCTGAAATCTGTCCCTCTCGGCAAAGGACGACGTCCGTGCGCGAATTGAACAATGTTGTGGGAATCGTCACAGGGGCGTCACGCGGTGTCGGCCCGTACATCGCCGCGGAATTGGCCGGGGCGGGTGTCCGGTTGGCACTCGTCGCCCGGTCCGAGGAAGGACTCCGGGCCACCGCGGAAAAGATCGGCCGGCTCGGTCCCGAGCCGCTCGTGGTGCCCGCCGACGTTTCCGACGAAGGGGCGCAGAGGCGGATCGTGGAAACGGTCCGCCGTGAACTGGGGCCGGCCGGGATCCTGGTGAACAATGCCGGGATCGAGCACATCACCCGGTTCCAGGACGCCTCGGTCGAGAGCATCCGGCAGGTCCTGCTGGTGAACCTGTTCGGCGCCGAGGCCATGACCCGGCTGGTGCTGCCGGACATGCTCGGGGCCGGGCGCGGGCACGTGGTCAACATCGGGTCCGTGGGCGGGCGTACGGCCTATCCGTACGCCACGATCAACTCCTCGGCCAAGCACGGTCTCGTCGGCTTCACCTGGTCCCTGCGCGAGGAACTGCGGGGGACCGGGGTGGGGGTGTCGGCGGTGTACCCGACGCTGATCGCCGACGTCGGCATCTCCGCCGGCTGGCAGGCGGGCCGGCGCCCGGCCCTGCTCGGCCGGGTCGGGCCCGACGAGGTCGCGCGCGCGGTCCTGAAGTGCATCAGGGAGGACAAGGTGGAGATCACCGTGGCTCCCGTCATGGAGAAGGTCGCGGACGTGGTCAGCGCCCTCTCCCCGCGGCTCACCGCCTGGATCGCCCGAAACGGTGGTATCTACAAGTACCTGCGCGGGGTCGCCGACGCGCAGACACGTTCGCAACAACACTCTGAACCAGCCTGACCCGCTGGTCGATACGGGGGAACCGATGTCCGAACTCTCCGCTGTGCCCGCTCCCGACCAGGACGAGGGCCTGACCCGGCTCCGCGACCTGCTGGCCGGGGTCAACAGTGACTACGACCGCCAGGTCGATCCGCAGGAGCCCTTGATCCTCGACTCGCTGGACGCCGTACGCTTCAAGTCCGCGATCGACACCGCCTGTACGACCGACCTCCCGCTGGAGATCTTCTTCGGCCACTGCACGCTCGAGACGCTCGCCTCGGCGCTGCTCAACCATGGTACGGACGCCGGGGCCGTCCCGCAGCTGGTTCCGGCACCCGGGCGCGAGCACGAGCCCTTCGAACTGACCGACGTCCAGCAGGCGTACTGGCTGGGCAGCCGGGGCTTCGACCTCGGCGGGCGCTCCGCCCACTTCTACGTCGAAGTGGACCTGTTCACCGCCGACCGCGACCGTGTCGAGGAGGCGTTCAACACCCTGATCGGCCGCCACGGCATGCTGCGTGCGACGCTGCTGCCCGACGGCCGTCAGCAGGTGGCGCGGGAGGTCCCCTACTACCGCTTCCGCCACGGCGACCTGAGCGGGCTCCCCGAGGCCGACGGACGATGTCGCCTCGAAGAGACCCGCGAGGAGATGGCCGCCCAGGTCTTCGACCCGCACACCTGGCCCCTGTACGACATACGCACCCACCAGCTGGACGCCGGCCGGCTCCGCCTCCACATCAGCGTCGACCTCCTCTTCGTCGACGCGGGCAGCATCCAGGTCCTGCTGGCCGAGTGGATCCGCCTGATCCTCGACGCCGACTCCCTCGGCCCGGCCCCCGCGGTCGCCTTCCGCGACTACCTCGACGGCGTCGCCGCCCACCGCGCGCAGCCCGGCCACGAGCAGGCCCGCGCGTACTGGCTGGACCGCGTCGACACGCTGCCGCCGGCTCCCGAACTGCCCGTGCGGGCCGTCGCCCACGCCCAGGCGCCCGCCTTCGTACGCCGCGAGCGCCGGCTGCCCGGCCGGGTGTGGCGGCAGATCCGGGACCGCGCGAACGCCCTGGGCGTCACGCCCTCGGTGCTGCTGTGCGCCGCGTACGCACAGGTGCTGCGCACCTGGAGCCGCTCGTCCCGGTTCACCCTCAACCTGACCCTCGCCGACCGGCCCCGCTGGCACGCCGACATCGACCGGCTGATCGGCGACTTCACCAGCACGATCCTGCTGGAGTGCGACCTCGGCGGCGCACCGGACCTGGCCACCGCCGCGACCCGGATCCAGGGGCAGCTGCGCCGCGACCTCGCCCACGCCCGCTTCAGCGGTGTCGAGGTGCAGCGCGAGCTGGCCCGCCGCGGGGACGGCACCCAGGCGCGGATGCCCGTCGTCTTCACCAGCCTGCTGCGCGAGCAGGACAGCCTCGGCTCCCTCGAAGGCATGGTCTTCGAGACCGCGTACGCCGTCTCCCGGACCCCCCAGGTCTACCTGGACAACCAGGTCGTGGCCCGCGGCAGCGACCTGCTGATCAGCTGGGACGCCGTCGAGGAGGTCTTCCCCGAGGGCGTGCTTGACGACATGTTCGCCGCCTACGTCGACCTGGTCGGGCGCATCGCGGAGCAGGAGGATCCCGCACCGGTCGGCCTGCCGGAACGGCAGGCCGCCGTCCGCAGGTCCGTGAACGACACCACGGGCCCGCAGCCCGGCGAACTCCTGCACGCCGCGATCGGCCGGCAGGCCGCCGCACACCCCGACGCGCCGGCCGTGATCAGCGCCGACGCCACCCTCACCTTCGGTGAACTCGACCGCCGCGCCGACGGTATCGCCCGCCGGCTGCGCGAACTGGGCGCGGCGCCGAACACCCTGGTCGCCGTCCTCATGCACAAGGGATGGGAGCAGGTCCCCGCCGTACTGGGCGTGCTCCGCGCCGGCGCGGCCTACCTGCCCGTGGACGCGGGCCTGCCGCGCGAGCGCGTCGAGCAGTTGCTGGCGGCGGGCGGGGTGAGCGTCGCGGTCACCCAGCCCGGCGCCTACGTCCCGCAGGGCGTCACCGCCCTGACCGTGGAGCGGGAGCCGGGGCGGGACGCGGCGGACGGACCGGTCCCGCCTGCGGCCACCGGCCCCGACGACCTCGCCTACGTCATCTTCACCTCGGGCTCGACCGGCCGCCCCAAGGGCGTGATGATCAGCCACCGCGCCGCGGTGAACACGGTCGACGACATCAGCACCCGCTTCGCCGTGGGCCGCGAGGACCGGGTCCTCGGACTGTCCTCGCTGAGCTTCGACCTGTCGGTGTACGACGTCTTCGGCGTGCTCGGAGCGGGCGGGGCGCTGGTCCTGCCCGCGCCCGGCGAGTCCCGCGACCCCGGCCGCTGGGCGGCCCTCGCGGACGAGCACCGGGTGACGCTGTGGAACACCGTCCCGCCGCTGCTCGAACTGCTGGTGGAACACTGCGAGCAGCAGGGCGCGGCCTTCCCCCGATCGGTGCGGACGGCACTGCTCAGCGGTGACTGGATCCCGCTGAGCCTGCCCGGGCGGGTCCGGGCCGTCTCCTCCGGCGCACCCGAACTGATCAGCCTGGGCGGCGCGACCGAGGCGGCCATCTGGTCGATCTGGCACCCGATCGAGGGCATCGACCCCGAGTGGCGCAGCATCCCGTACGGCACCCCGCTGCGCAACCAGACCTTCCACGTCCTGGATTCCGACCTCACCGACAAGCCGGACCACGTCACCGGCGAACTCCACATCGGCGGCGTGGGCGTGGCCCGCGGCTACTGGGGCGACCCCGAGCGCACCGCCGCGCAGTTCATCCTCCACCCGGCCACCGGCGAACGCCTGTACCGGACCGGCGACCTCGGCCGCTACCTGCCCGACGGCACCCTCGAACTCCTCGGCCGCGACGACTTCCAGGTCAAGATCGGCGGTCACCGCATCGAGCTCGGCGAGATCGAGGCCGTACTCGGTGGACACCCCGGCGTCCGCACCGCGGTCGTGGTGGCCCAGGACGGCAAGCGGCTGATCGCCTACGCCGTGCCCGAGACCGGGGCCGACTTCGCCGAGGGCGAGCTGCGCGAGCACCTCGCCGCCAAGCTGCCCTCGTACATGGTCCCCGCCGTCGTCATGACCCTGGACCGGCTGCCGACGGGCGCCAACGGAAAGCTCGACCGGCGGGCCCTGCCGGTGCCGGCGGCCGTCGCGCCGGGCGACGAGCCGCCCGCGACCCCCGTCGAGGAGGCGCTCGCCCGCGCCTGGGCGTCCGTGCTCCCCGTGGAGCGGATCGGCCGCCATGACAACTTCTACGCGCTCGGCGGGGACTCCCTCCTCGGCGTGCGCGCCGTCGCCAAGGCGGCCGAGCAGGGACTCCACCTCACGCTCGCCGACTTCTTCGCCCGTCCGACCATCGCCGAACAGGCCGGGTGCGCCACCGACCGGCCCGCGGCCGCGGCCGACCAGTCGGAGATCACCGGCCGCGCCGGCCTGTCGCCCAGCCAGCTGTGGTTCTTCGAGCAGGACTTCGCCGCCGCCGACCACTGGAACGGCATGTGGCCCGTCTTCGAGCTCGACCGGCGGCTGGAGCCCGGTGCGCTGCTGCGGGCACTGGCCACCGTCCTCGCCCACCACGACGGACTGCGCGCCCGCTTCCGCATCGACGCCCGAGGCCCGTACGCCGAACTGCCCGCCATGCGGGCGCCGGACGCCTCCCGGGTCTCGGAGGTCGACCTCGGCCACGTCGCCGACGCCGACGTGGAGGCGGAGATCACCCGGCACGTCGCCCTCCGCAACAGCGCCCTCGACCTGGCCGACGGCATGACCGTCCAGCTCACCCAGTTCGACCTGGGCCCGCGGCGCAGGCCCAGGCTGCTGGTAAGCGCCCACTGGCTGGTCATGGACTACTACTCCTCCCGCGTGTTCTACGAGGACCTGCGCACGGCCTACTTCGCCATCGAGCGGGGCGACCAACCGCACCTGCCTCCCAAGACCGCCTCGCTGCCGCAGGCCGCCGAGCAGCTCCACGCGTACGCCGCGAGCGAGCAGGTCGAGGCGGAACTGCCGTACTGGAGCAGGCTCGCCGACCTCTCGCCGCCGCCGCTGCCCGTCGACCACCGCCTCGGCCCCAACACGCAGGCCTCCGCAGTCCGTCACTTCACCGAGGTGGCCGGCGACACCGCCGCCGCCGTGGTGACCGGGCTGCCGAGGCGGCTGGGGGTCGAGATCCGCGAGGTGCTGCTCACCGCGCTGGCCCGGGCCGTCACCGCATGGGCCGGGCAGCCCGAACTGGTCGTCGAGATCGAGGGACACGGCCGGCAGAGCGCCTTCGGCGCGCTGGACATCTCCCGCACCGTCGCCCGCTTCTCCACGCTGTCCCCGCTGGTCCTGCGCCCCGGCGAGCTCGCCGACGTCCGCGACCAGATCCGGGAGATGCCCCACCAGGGCGTTGGGTACGGCCTCCTGCGCCATCTGCACCCCGACCCCGCCGTACGGGCCCGGATGGCCCGGATCCCCGTCCCGGAGATCGGCTTCAACTACTGGGGCGACGTCAGCGAGTACTTCACCGGTGACGCCCGTCCCGTCGTGGACTCCTTCGGCCACCACCGCAGCGGCCTCGGGCACCGCACCCGGACCCTCGACCTGATGGCGATGGCCTCGGACGGCACCCTGCGCCTGGTGTGGACCTACAGCACCAACCTGCACACGGAAGCGACGGTCCGGGACCTGGCCGACCGCTTCATCGACGAACTGCACACGCTGGCGCGGAGCGCCGGATGAACGGGGAAGAGAAGACCATGGACCACCCGCGTCCCGAGGACATGTTCGGCGCGGTGACCGTGCCCGAGGTGCTGGAGCTGGCCGCCGCCACCCCGCGCGGCATCACCGTCGTGAACCGGCAGCTCGACCAGACCCCGCTGCCCTACGCCCTGCTCGCCGCCGGGGCGCGCCGGGTGGCCGGCGGACTGGTCAGGGCGGGCGTGAACAAGGGCGACCGCGTCGCGATCGTCTCCTCGACCTCGCCCGGCTTCCTGCTCAGCCTGTTCGGTGCCTGGCGGGCGGGCGCCGTGCCCGTCATCCTGCCCCTGCCGCACCGGCTGTCGGACCTGCCGGAGTTCGTCGCCGAGGTCAACCGCCGGCTCGACCACGTCGACGCGCGCTGCGTGGTGGTGGCCGACGCCTTCGGCGACTTCGTGACCGGTCGGATCACGGGCGAGCGTCCCGTCCTGACCTGCGGCGACCTGGCCGCGGAGCGCGAGGAGATCAGCGGGCCGGTCGAGACCCGGCCCGACGACCTCGCGTACCTGCAGTTCACCTCGGGCACCACCGGTCTGCCCCGCGCGGTCGCGCTCACCCACCGGCAGATGCTCACCAACGCCGCCGTGTGCTGCGAGCGGCTGGAGCTGGAGCGGGACCGCAGCGTGCACGTGAGCTGGCTGCCGCTCTACCACGACATGGGCCTGATCTCCGTCCTGTCCGGCATGGCCTACCGGATCAAGCTCGTCCTGCAGCCCCCGGAGGACTTCCTGGCCCGCCCCGACTCCTGGGTGGACGCGCTGTCCCGGTTCAAGGCCACCAGCACGGTCGCCCCCAACTTCGCCTACGGCCTCGCCGCCCAGAGCATGCGGCTGCGCCCGCGCGACCTCGACCTGTCACGGCTGGAGGTGTGCGGGGACGGCGCCGAGCCGATCCGCGCCGGCACGCTGGAGCAGTTCGTCGAGGCCGGCGCGGTCTACGGGCTCACGCCCCGGGCCATGACCCCGATGTACGGGATGGCCGAGGCGACGCTGGCCGTGGCCATGGGGGAGGCGACCCGGCCGCTGGTCTGGGACCACGTCTCCCGCGACGGCCTGCAGGCGGGCGGGGTCGCCCGTCCGGTGCCTGCCGGCGCCCCGGACGCCCGCGCGCTGGCGGTCTGCGGGCCGCCGGTACCCGGCGTCCGCGTCGAGATCAGGGACGCGGACGGCAAGCCGCAGCGCGAACGGCAGGTCGGTGAGATCTGCGTGCACAGCCCCTCGCTGATGCAGGGGTACTGGCAGGACCCGGAGGCGACCGCAGCCGTCCTGCGCGACGGCTGGCTGCACACCGGCGACCTCGGCTACCGCACCGAGGACGGCGGCGTCGTCGTCTGCGGCCGGATCAAGGACATGATCATCGTCTCCGGCCGCAACCTGTACCCCGAGGACTACGAGCACGTGGCCGCCAAGGTCGAGGGCGTACGCCCCGTGTGCGCCGCCTTCGCCGTGCCGGACACCGAGCGCATGATCGTGGCCTTCGAGTCCGCGAAGGGCGTGGAGAACCACGAGGAGGTGGCCGCGCAAGTGATGAAGCGGCTGCGCGAACACCTCGGCCACGCCCCCGACAAGGTCGTGGCCATGGACAAGGGCACGATCCCGCGCACCTCCTCCGGCAAGGTCCAGCGCGGCCTGTGCCGGGAGCGGTACCTCACCGGTCGCCTGGAGGTCCTGGCGGAAGTCGCCCGCTGACACCGGCCGTTGGCCGCCCCGGTGCGGGGCGGCCACGGCGCGGGACAGCCGGCTCAGCGGCGGCGGCTCACCACCAGGCGCGCACCCCGGGCGGGGATCAGCGTCACGTGGTGGGCCTTCTGCTGCTCCGGAGCCGGCCGGTCGGGCCGGATCTCGTACCGCTGGAGCACTTCGCGCAGCGCCACGGTCGCCTCCAGCAGCGCGAAGCCGGCGCCGATGCAGCGGCGGGCGCCACCGCCGAACGGGATCCAGGTGTTGGCCGGCGGCTGGCCGTCGAGGAAGCGCTCCGGACGGAACTGGTCGGGCTGGTCGTGGTAGGCCGGGTCCGACTGCACCATGCCGATGGCGGGCATCACCGTCGCGCCCGCGGGCAGCCGGTAGCCGCCGACCGTGAGCGGCTGCGTGAGCTGCCGGGCCACTTCGTACACCACCGGCTTCAGGCGCAGCGCCTCCTTGGCGACGGCCGTGAGGTACGCGTCGTCGCCCTCGTCCGCGGCGCGCTGCGCCCGGCGCAGCTGTTCGGGCCGGCGGACCAGCTCGTGCAGGGCCCAGGCCAGGCCCGTGGCCGTGGTCTCGTGCCCGGCGAGGAGGAGGGTGATCAGCTGGTCGCGCAGTTCCGCGTCGCTGAACCCGCCGCCCTCCTCGTTCTCCGCGGCCTGCAGGAGGCGCGACAGCACGTCGGTCCTGCTGTGCAGGTCCGCTGCCCGGCGCCGGTCGGTGATCTCCGCGTACAGCAGCTTGTCCAGCCCGCGCTGGAGCCCGATGTGACGGCGCCACGGCCCGAAGCGCTGCAGGAGCGGATAGGGCAGCCCCAGCAGGGTGACCGGACCGATGTCCGCGATGCCGCGCACGAGCGGGCGCATCCGCTTCAGCCGCGCCTCGTCGGTCACCCCGAACACCACCTGGAGGATCACCTCCAGGGTCAGCGCCTGCATCCGCTCGTGGGAGCTGAACACCGTCCCCTCGGGCCAGCTCTCCACCTCCGCCCGCGTCAGCCCGCCGACCATCTCCTGGTAGCCGGCGAGCGCCGCGCCCGTGAAGGCGGGCATCAGCAGCCGGCGGGCCCTGCGGTGCTCGGCCTCGTCGGTGAGGAGCACCGAGTGCTCTCCCAGCGCCGGCCCCATGATCGCGTTGCCCTCGCCGGCGTGCAGGACCTCCACCGGACCGCCGAAGACCGTCTTGATGTCCTCCTGCTTGGTGAGGATCACCAGATGGCGGGTCGGCGTCATGAGCCGGAGCGTGAAGACGTCCCCGTGCCGTCGCTTCAGCAACGGGAACAGCCGGTGCCGGTACTGGGCGAACAACAGGGTCTGGACCACCGCGGGCAGCCGCAGACCGGGCGGGCGTTTCGTCTGGCCGGTGACGGGCGCCGATATGGAGGTCGGCAGATCATCGATACCGCTGGTCATTGCGGAAATCCCCCTCGGTGAACGAACTTCTGGGTTTCGTTCGAATGCAATTGCCGGTCCCGACTCACGCTAGCAGCCGCAACGACCCGCAGAAATGGCGGAAGAACGGTTCCGGTCGCTAGGGTCCTGAAGTGCTCGAACTGATCCTTCCGACCGCCGTGGCATGTGCCGAGAGCTTTGCCGACGTACCCGAATCCACTCTTCTTCCCGAGGAATTGGAAGCACTCGGGGCGGCGCGCCACGAAGGGCGCCGGCGGGAGTTCACGACGGTCCGGCACTGTGCCCGGCAGGCCCTCGCGGACATCGGCGTACCGCCCGTCCCGGTACTGCCCGGCGAGCGCGGCGCCCCGCTGTGGCCGCACGGAGTGGTCGGCAGCATGACGCACAGCGCCGGGTACCGGGCGGCGGCCGTCGCGCTCAGCGACCACGTGCGGGCCGTCGGGATCGACGCCGAACCCCACGCGGCGCTGCCCGGGCGGACGCTGGGGGCGGTCACCCTCCCCGCGGAGCGCGAGCGGCTGGCCGCCCTCGCCTCCGACTTCCCCCAAGTGCACTGGGACCGGTTGCTGTTCTGTGCGAAGGAGGCCGTCTACAAGGCGTGGTTCCCGATGACGAGGCGCCGGCTCGGCTTCCGGGACGCCTCGGTCACCTTCGATCCTGCCGGCGGGACCTTCCTTGCCGAGATCGTGGGAGGGACGGGGGAGGAGCCGCCGCCCGCGCCCCTCGTCTACGAGGGGCGCTGGGCGGCCGCCCGGCGACTGATCCTGGCCGCGGTCGTCGTACCGGCCGGCCCCGCCGCCGTCAGGAATCGGCCGGATTGCGCCATCCCGCCGACGAGTTGAGCGGCGAGAGCAGCGCCCCGAGGCCGACGAGCAGGCGCAGCCCACCCGCGATCGCGATGATCAGGTACATGTTGTGCCACCGCTGCTCCAGCACACCGCCCAGCACCGAGGCGACCGGGATCGACATGAAGGCGATCATCCGGGTGGTCGCGACCACCCGGCCCAGCATCTGCGGGGGCACGGTGCGCTGGCGCAGGACGAACCAGCTCACCATGTTCACGGTCCCGATGCCGTAGATCAGCGCCCACAGCACGGAGATGCTCACGACGTCCCGCAGCGGGATCAGCAGGACGATCCCGGCGCCCGCCAGCACCGTGCCCGCGATGACGACCCGCCCGGGTGCGAAGCGGCGGCCCAGCCAGGGGCACACGGCGGCCCCCAGCACCGCGCCCGCGCCCTGCGCGGCGAAGACCACCCCGATCAACGCCGGCGACATCGACTGGTAGTCGCTCAGGTAGTAGACGAGGTTGGCCTGCACGAGCCAGGTGCCCAGATTGGCCAGGGCGAACAGGACCGCCCCGCTGAGCAGGGGGCGGTTGTCCCGGGTGATGTGCACCAGGGAGTCCTTCACCTCCCGCAGCAGGTCCCGGCGTACCGGCTCCGTCCCCGCCGGCCGCGCGGCCGGCGGTTTCGACCTGGTCCTGATCGCGACCATGGCCAGGGCCGACACGGCGAACGTGCCCGCGTCGGCCCAGATCGCGCCCTCGTAGCCGACCGCCGCGATCAGCACGCCGGCCACGGCGGGACCGGCGAGGCTCATCACGTTGTCCCCCATCTGCATCCAGGCGTTGGCGCGTTCCAAGTCCTTGTCGCGGACCAGGTCGGGCACCATCCCCTGGAACGCCGGGTAGTACAGCGGTTCCACGCACGCGAGCAGGAACGCCGCCAGGTAGACCAGCAGCACCGACGAGGACCCCGACGTCACGACGAGCGCGAGGATCCCCGCGAGCACCGTCGCGGCCAGGTCGCCCACGACCAGGATCCGCCTGCGCTCGAACCGGTCGGCGATGACGCCGCCCGGCAGCGAGAGCAGCAGCAGCGGCGCGTACTCCAGGGCGTACACCACCGCCGTGTTCAGGGCCGAGCCGGTCAGCTCGAACACCATCAGCGGCAGTGCCAGGCGGTAGATCCAGTTGCCCAGCCCGGACACCACGAAGGCGAACAGCAGCAGCTCGTACGGTGCGCCGAGCCGCCGTTTCGCGAGCGCGGCGCGTACGTCCGTACTCATCCGGCCACCGCGCGCACCAGGCCGAGCACGGCAGTCCGCCGCGGCCGGAGGTAGAAGTGGTCGCCGGGGAACATCCGCAGTCCGAACGGGCCGGACAGGTGCTCCCGCCACGCCTCCAGCTGTTCCAGCGGGATCGAGTCGTCGGTACCGCCGAGCACGGTCGCCGGCACCGGGACGGGAGCGGCCGCGGCCGGCCGGTAGGTCTCGATGACCTCGTAGTCCGCCCGGAAGTACGGCAGCACCATCCCGCGCAGTTCGCGATGTTCGCGCAGCTCCGCCGGGACTCCGCCGTGGCGGCTGTCCATCACGTCCAGGAACTCCTCCTCGGGCAGGTCGTGGATGCGGCCCCGGTACGTGACCAGGCCGGGGGCGGGCCGGGCGGAGAGGAAGAGGTGCAGCGGCGCGGGCCCGCCCGCCTCCGTCAGCACCCTGGCCAGCTCGAACGCGACCAGCGCGCCGAAGCTGTGCCCGAAGAACACCATGGGCAGGTCCGCCTCCAGCTGCCCGGCCAGTTCCTCCACGAGCGGGCGCATGCGGGTGTGCGGGCGCTCCTTGACCCGCGCCCCGCGGCCGGGGAGCTGTACGGCGCACACGTCGACGTCCTCGGGCAGGTAGCGGTGCCAGCGGGCGAACTCGGAGGCGGACCCGCCCGCGTGGTGGAAGCAGTACAGCCGCAGGCGCGCCCGTTCGCGGTGCTCCCCGCGGACGGACCAGCGCGGTTCCGTGTCGTCCCGTCCGGGCGCGCTCACCGGGTTCCCTCCGTCCGGCCGCGCAGCTGGGCGGCCAGTGCCGAGATGGTCGGGAACTCGAAGAGCATGCCGATGCTCAGCTCGACGCCCAGCCGGTCCCGGACCTCCGCGATCAGACCGACGGCGCTGAGCGAGTCCCCGCCGAGGTCGAAGAAGTCCGCGCCGTGGTCGACGGAGCTCATGCCGAGGGCCGCCCGCCAGGTCTCCTCCAGCATCTCGGCGATGTCCGGGGCACCGGCGCCGCTGCCGCTGCCGCTGCCGCTGCCGGCGGCCGGGACGGGGACCGGCCCGGGCGGCGCCGCCTGGGCAGGGACGGGAACGAGCGCCGGGGGTGCGGCCGGGGTCGGCACCGGGCTCGGCGCCGCGGTCGCCGCCGCCGGCGGAGCCAGCGGCGCACGCGGCGTCCCGGGCGGCACCGGCGCCCCGTCGCGGTAGGGACGTACGGTGACCTGGCGCGCCGGACGCCCGCTCAGCACGTCGAACAGCAGGGCCACGCCTTCTCCGGGCGGGATGCCGTCCGAGGACGGCATCCCTGCGGGCTCCGCCGGGGGACGCTGCTCGGACGGCGGACCGGCCCCGAAGGGATTGCCCTCCACCTTGCGCATCGTGAAGCCGCGCACGGAGACCGCCACCACCCCGTCCCGGTCCACCAGGTCGATGTCCGACACGAGCACTCCGCCGTCGCCGCCGCCGCGCACGTGCCGTACGTGGCTGGTGAACTCGGCGGGCAGGTCGCGGTACACCGTGACCGCGGAGTACAGCAGCGGCAGGTGGTGCGCGTCCTCGCGGCGCCGGGTGAGCGCCGTCGCGCTGTCGAGCAGCGCGGGGTGCAGCGGCCGGCCGTCCGTCTCGGCGCGGAAGCGCTCGTCGAGGGCGAGCGACCCCAGCTGCTCGTCCGCGGAGCGGCGCAGTCCGGTGACGTTGAGCCAGTGCGGCCCGAGTTCGGCCAGGTCCCCGGCCCCGGACGCGTCGACGGTCTCCGTCATGCGCGCGGCCACCGCCGCCAGGTCCACCTCGGGCGCGGACGGCTCGGCCGCGACGCCGATGCGGCCGTCGCAGTGCACGGTGGAGCCGGTCCGGACCGAGAAGGCCCAGGCATCGTCGCCACGCGGTTCGAGGACGACCCGGACCCGCTGCGACCCGTCGACGAACAGGGGCCGGCGGAACACCACTTCCCCCAGGTCCACTGGTACGCCCGCGAGCCGCGGGCACACCTCCCGGGCCGCGCGGACCACCAGGTCGAGATGACCGGTGCCCGGCAGGACCGCCCGCCCGGCGAACCGGTGCTCGTCGAGCACCCAGTCCTTCTCCGTCAACTCCTCCTCGTACACCAGCGCTTCCGGAGCCCGGCGCTGCTCCGTCGTCCACGCGGAGAGCGGCTCACCGCTGCCCGGGTCCACCGTGGACCGGGCGGCCATCCCGACGCTCGCCCAGCTCGGCCAGTTCACACTGACGCAGCGGTGCCGGGAGACGGCGGCGTGAGCGTCGAGGAAGGCATTGGCCGCCGCGTAGTCGGCGCTGCCGACCAGCCCCGAGATCGAGGCGCGGCTGGAGAAGGACGTGAAGAAGTCAAGCCGGGGCCGCTCCGCGAACAGCCGCTCCAGCACGAGCGTGCCGAGCAGCTTGGGCCACAGCACCGCCCTGACCTGCTCGGGCGTACGGAAGGCGATCATGCCCTCGCCGGGCAGCCCGGCCGCGTGCAGGACCCCGTGGACCTGCCCGGCCGAACCCTCGACGCGCTCCACCAGGGCCCGCATGGACTGCTCGTCGGTGACGTCCCCGCGTTCGGCCAGCACCGTCGCGCCGAGCGCTTCGAGAGCGGCCACCTCCTCGGCCGCGGCGTCGGTGGGGCCGGAGCGGCCGACCAGCACGAGGGTGGGCGCCAGACCGGTCTCGGCCAGCCCGCGGGCCACGGCCAGCCCGAGGCCGCCGAACCCGCCGGTGATCAGGTACGTCCCGCCCGGGCGGACCGGGGGCTCGGTGGCCGGCTCGTGCGGGACCGGTACCTCCACCGGCACCCAGCGGCGGTCGCCGCGCAGCGCGACCACCGCCGGCCACTGCGGCTCCTGCACCTGCTGGGTGATCAGATCGGCGTCCGTGCCCGGCGAGACGTCGAGCAGCATGCACTGCGCGCCGGGCACTTCGAGCGGTACGGTCCGGGCCAGCCCGGCGAGCGCCGCCTTGGCCGGGTTGACGATCTCGCCGCCGGACACGTCGGCGGCGTGCGCCGCGAGCAGCAGGAACCGGGCGGGCATCCTCAGCCGGGGGTGCCGGACCACGGTCTGGACGAGGGCGTACGCACTCTCCACGCCCGCGGCGGCCTGCTCCTCGACCGTGTCCGGCGTGGCCTGCGGCCAGGGCTGCGCCGCGAGGGCGTGCACGTAGACGGCGGGCTCCTCGCCCCGGGCCAGCAGGCCGTCCAGCACGGAACGCAGACTGTCGGGCCGGGCGGGCACCACGCGGTGCCCGGCCCGGCCCAGCACGGCCGTCACGTGGCGGGCGGCGTCCGGGTCCTGCGGCAGCAGCGCCAGCGCGACGCTGCTGCGGTGGCGGGGCGGCCGCGTCCCGGTGGGCAACTCCTCCCATCGCATCACCGACAGCGGAGAGGGCGCGGGTACGGCAGCGGCCTCCTGCACGGCCGCGGTCGGCGCGGCCGCGGCCGGCTGATCCTGCGTGTCCGCCGTCCTGGGCCGTTCCGGCTCGGTCACCGTGGTCCCGGGCACCGTGGTCCCGGGCACCGTGGTCCCGGTCGCCGTGGCCGACTCCTGTGGTGCCGTCGGCGCGGGCGGGCTGATCCAGTGCCGCTCACGCTGGTACGGATAGCCGGGCAGGGAGATCCGGCGGGCCGGACGGGCGGGGCCGACCGCCTCCCAGCGCAGGTCGTGCCCCTCGGTCCACAGCGCTCCGGCCGCCGCCAGGACGGCCTCCCGGTCGCTCCCGGCGGGGCCGAGGCCGGGTACGGCCAGGGCGTCCGCGCCGTGCCGGCGCGCCAGTGTGGACAGGGCGCGTCCGGGGCCGGCCTCCAGCGTGGTGAGCCGCTGACCGTCCAGGAGCCGCGCCAGCGCCGGCCCGAACAGCACCGGGGTGGTCAACTGCCCGGCCCAGAAGGCGGGGTCCACCGCCTGCCCGTCGGTCATCGGCAGGCCCGTGGCGGCCGAGACCACCGGGATCCGCGGCGCGGACAGGGACACCCCGTCGAAGGCCTCCAGGAAGCGTTCGGCGGCCGGGGCCATGGCCGGGCTGTGGAAGGCGTGCGAGGTCGCGAGCAGCTTGCACTGCACGCCGTCCGCGACCAGCCGGGCCTCGACGGCGGCGATCGCCTCGGCGGGGCCCGCGAGGACGCTCTGGCGGGGGCCGTTCACCGCCGCCGACACCACCCCGTCGGCGGCGCCCAGGAGCTCTTGGGCCTCCCGTTCACCCAGGGACACCGCGAGCATCGAGCCGGCGGGCATGGCCTGCATGGCCTGCGCCCGCGCGGTCACCAGCCGCAGCCCGTCCTCCAGGCCCGTCACCCCCGCCACCACGGCCGCGACCAGCTCGCCGACGCTGTGGCCCAGCAGTGCGACGGGGGACACGCCCCACGCCCGCCACATCGCGGCCAGCGAGACGCCCACCGACGCCAGCAACGGCTGCGCGTACTCGGTGCGCCCCAGCAGTTCGGCGGCGTGCGGCCCGCGCCACGCCGGTTCGAGGTCCAGGCCGAGCCCTGCCACCGTGTCGAGGCACTGGTGCATCGTCTCGGTGAACGTCGCGTCGTACCCCATCAGGCCGGCGGCCATCTCGGGCCGCTGGGAGCCCTGCCCGGGGAAGAGCAGCGCGACCGGGCGGGCGGCCGCCCCCTCCGCCGGGCGGATCACGCCGCGGCCCTCCGCCTCGGACAGCAGGTCCACCGCGTCCCGGGCCGACCCGGCGACGGCGGCCCGCCGCTCCCGGTGCGCGGTCCGGCCGCCGCGCAGCGTCGAGACGGTGTCCACGAAGGCGTCCTCGCCCCGCCAGGTGAGGTGCCGGGCGAGCCGCGCGCGGACCTCAGCCTCGGCCGGCTCCGTACGCGCCGACCAGACGAGCAGCTCGGGCCCGTCGGCCGGAGTGCCCGGCCGGGCGGCCGGCCCCTGCTCCAACAGGACGTGCGCGTTGGTGCCGCCCACGCCGAACGAGCTGACGGCGGCGGTCCGCGGCCGCTCGCCCCCGCCCGGCCAGGCGTCGCGCTGGCCCACGACCCGGAACGGCGTGGCTCCCAGGTTCAGCTTCGGATTGGGCTCGGTGAAGTGCACCGTGGGCACCAGCTCGCCGTGCTCCAGACACAGGACGGTCTTGATGAGCCCCGCGACGCCGGCGGCCGGACCGAGGTGGCCGATGTTCGACTTCACCGACCCCAGCGCCACGCTCGCCGGGGTCAGCCGGCCGCCGTCGGCCAGGAACCGGTACGCCGAGGTGAGCGCCTCGATCTCGATCGAGTCACCGATGTCCGTGCCGGTGCCGTGCGCCTCGACGTAGTCGATGTCCGCGGGCGCGAGCCCGGCCACGGTCATCGCCTCCACCACGGCCCGCATCTGCCCGTCCACGCCCGGCGCGCTGAAACTGACCCGGTCCGAACCGTCGTTGGTGACGGCCGAGCCGCGGATCACGGCCCGCACCGGGTCACCGTCCGCCAGCGCGTCGGCGAGCAGCTTCAGGACCACGACACCGCCGCCGTTGCCGAAGACCGTGCCGTTGGCCTTCGCGTCGAAGGGCCGGCACACGCCGTCCTGCGAGTAGATGCTGCCGGGCGCCCAGCGGTAGCCGTGCCCGTACGGCAGCTCGATCTCCGTACCGCCCGCGAGGGCGACGTCGCACTCGCCCGAACGCAGCGCCTCGCACGCCAGGTGCACGGCCACCAGGGAGGTGGAGCAGGCGGTGGCCACCGACAGGGCGGGCCCGGTCAGGCCCAGCCGGTAGGAGGCGGTGCTGGCGACGTAGTCGTTGTTGTTGTAGATGTCCAGGGACAGGGCGCCGGCGCGGGCCGCGAGCTCCTTGTTCGCCCGGATGTTGAACTCGGCGTACCGGTTGGAGGCGGCGCCGCCGTATACGCCCACCGTGCCGGGCACGGCGAAGGCGTCGTAGCCCGCGTCCTCAAGGGCCGAGTGCGCCAGCTCCAGGAAGAGCCGCTGCTGCGGATCGCGCATGGAGGCCTCGCGCGGGGTCATCCCGAAGAACGCGGCGTCGAACCGGTCGGCGTCCTCCAGCAGCGGGACCCGGCGCACGTAGTGCGGGTCCCGCAGGTGCCGTTCCTCGACGCCGGCGGCCCGCAGCTCCTCGTCGCCGAGGGTGCTGAAGCAGTCCTCGCCCTCCGAGAGGGCCAGCCAGAAATCCTCCAGGTTCCGCGCCCCGGGGAACCTGCCGGCCATACCGACGATCGCGACGGGTGCTGCGGTCTGTTCGTCGGTCGTTGCGTCCATGTCCTGCTTCTCCGGCGGGTTCATCGCTGAGTGGTCCTCTTCTGGTCGTTCATGCGTCGGCGGACCGCACGCCGCGCAGCGGCCGTGCCGGTCAGTGCGGCGCCGGCCGCCAGGGCCGGTGCGGCGTGCCGCACGGGGGCGGGCGGCACGACGCCCGGCGGGCCGGCGCCGTCGCCACGCAGGTGGCGGGCGAGCAGCCGCGGGTTGGGGAAGCGGAACAGGTCCACGACCTCGACCGGGAGCCCCTGCTCCCGCAGCCGCTCGTGCATGCGCAGCAGCGACAGCGAGGTCAGACCGGCGTCGAAGAAGTTCGTGGCCGAGTCCAGCGGATCGGGCGATCCGAGCCCCTCGCCCTGTACGGCGCTCCCCTCGCCGAGCTGCTCGCGCAGGGCGGCCACGATCACGTCCTCGGTGGCCGACCGCGCCGGCCCGACGGCCGCTGTCCGCGGTGCCAGGGCGGCCGCGGCCTCGCGGACGTCGACCTTCCCGTTGCGGTCGAGCGGAAGTTCGTCCATGACGGCGATCCGGCCCGGCACCGCCCAGGCCGGGAGCACGGCGCCCAGCTCGTGGCGCAGCTCCTCCCCGAGCACCGGGTCCGCGCCCGGTGCCGCGACGAACGCGGTGATCTCCGTCCCGGAGACCACGACGGCGCACTGTGCCACCGCCGCATGGGCGCGCAACGCGGCCTCGACCTCGGCCGGTTCGAGCCGGTGGCCGCCGACCGACACCTGCCGGTCGCGCCGCCCCACGAACTCGATCAGTCCGTCGGGCGTGTACCGGCCGAGGTCGCCGGTGCGGTACGCCGTCACCCCGGGCTGCCCGTACGGGTCGGGCCCGAACGGCGACGGCTCCTGCACCGGGCTCGTGCCGATCGCCAGCCCGCGCCCGCGTACGACGATCTCCCCGAGCTGTCCGACGCCGGCGCCCTCGACGAGCAGTTCGCGCCAGGGACTGTGGGCCGCCAGCGGCACACCCGCCCGGTCGCGGCGGCGTCGCACGGGGTCGCCCGCCGGGTCGCGCCAGCGCAGCCAGGAGCTCAACTGCGGGGTCTCGGTGGACCCGTAGCCGTGGTGGATCTCCGCGGCGGGGGCGACGCGCCGCAGCTCCCGGGCCACCGGGTCGGTGAGCAGCGCCCCGGAGAGCACCACGTGCTTCAGCCGGTCGAGCCGCCTGCCCGTGCCGCGCGCCGCCGAGGCGAGCAGCTGGGCCAGGCCCGGGGTGGCGTGCACGGCCGTGATCCGGTGCTCCGCCAGCAGCTCCACGAGTGCCCCGGGCTCGGTGCCCGCGGCCGGGAGGTGGAGGGCCGCGCCGCTGGTCAGGGGCACCAGCACGTCGCGCAGTACCGGGTCGTGGCCCGGCGCGGACAGCATCAGGAACCGGTCGTCGGGGCCGGTCCCGAACGCCTCGCGGTACCAGTGCAGTGCCTCGGGCAGCGCCTCGCGCGGGGCGAACACCACACTGGGCTCCCCGGTGGTGCCCGAAGTGCACAGGGCGTGCCCCCAGTCGAGGACCACCGGCTCGGTGGCCGGACGCGGCAGGTCCGGTCCCGTGAGCACCGGTACGGGCCAGTCGGCGCCGTCGCCGGTCAGCACCGCCTCGGCGCCGCAGCCGGCGAGCGCGGCCAGCAGCCGGCGGGCGGGCAGGGCCGCGTCCACCAGGGCCACCGAGCACCCGCAGTACCAGGCCGCCAGGAGTTCGACGACGGTCGCGGGCGACCGGTCGCCCGGCAGCAGCACGGCGCGCCCCGACCAGCCGGCCTCGCGCAGGGCCTCCGAGCGCGCCACGACCCGGTCGTGCAGCTCCCCGTACGTCATCCGGCCGCCGGGGTGGCTCAGCGCCACCCGGTCGGCGTGCAGCGCGGCCGCCCGGTCGAAGGCCTCGGCCACGCCGGTGAGGGCCGGACGCGGGACCGGTCCGGCGGGCGGCCGGTCACCGCCCAGCAGCCACCCGGACGGCGCCCGGCCGAGATCGGCCGGGGCTTCCCGCAGGAGCCGGACGACCTGGCCGAGGAGGTGCCGGGCGGTCTCCGCGTCGAAGACGTCCAGGGCGTGCACCAGTTGGAGCCGGTAGCCCGACTCGCCGTCCCGGTGCAGGTACAGGCCGAGGTCGAACAGGGAGCCGGTGGTGCCCGGCTCCACCGGCTCGGCCGGGACCCCGTCGAACGAGGGGGCGGGAGCGGCGTGCGTGAGGTCGTTGAACCAGATCTGGTAGAGCGGGTTGCGGCTCAGGTTGCGGGGCAGGCCCAGCGCCCGGACGATCTGCTCGAAGTCCGCGCCGGCGTGGCCGTGGGCGTCGACCATCGTGTCGGATACCTGGCGGACCAGCGCGGAGAAGCTCTCCGCGGACCCCACGTCGACCCGGACGGGCAGGGTGTCGATGAGGAACCCGATGACGTCCTCGCTGGGGCCTCCGTCGCGGGAGGAGCACGGGACGCCGACGACGACCTCATCCTGCCCGCTCCACGAGGTGAGCACGGCGGTGAAGGCCGCGAGCACCACGGCGACGGGAGTGACCCCCGTGCGCCGCGCCACCTCCTCCAGGAGCCGTGCGTCCGCCCCGCCCACCGTGGAGTCGACGGCGCCGCCCTCGAAGGTGGTGACGGCCGGACGGCGCGCCTGGAAGGGCAGCCCGTGGGTGCGCGGGGCGTCGCCCAGCCGGTCCACCCAGTACGCGAGGTGCGCCTGCTGCTCCGCCGCGTCCTCGCGGCCCGCCCGGTCCACCAGCAGGTCGCCGAAGTGCGGCGGCTCGTCGGCGGGTGGGAAGCCGTCGTAGGCGGCGGCCAGTTCCGCGAGGAAGACGTCCACCGAGCGCTGGTCGGCGATCGCGTGGTGCAGCACGGCGACCAGGCAGCCGTCACCGTCACCGTCCTGTGCGTACAGGACCCGCAGCAGTGGCGCGCGGTCGACGGGCAGCGGCTCGGCCGCGGCCTGGGCCGCCAGTGCCCGGCAGTGCTGCGCTGTCAGGGCGCCGTCCGCCACCCGGGTCTCCAGCGGCGGCTCCACCCGCTCCGCGACCGCCTGGTAGGGGCCGGACCCGTCGCTGACGACGGCAGTACGCAGGGACTCGTGCCGCCGGACGACCAGGGCGAGGGCCTCGCGCAGCCGGGCCGCGTCCAGACCGCCCGGGACGCGCAGCGCGGCGACGACGTTGTAGGCGCTCAGCCGCGGGTAGAGCTGCTCCATCAGCCACAGCCGGCGCTGCCCGCCGGAGACGGGCGCGCGGGCCGGGTCGGGCCGCCTGGGCGGGGCGCCGCCGGCAGCAGGACCCCCAGGAGGACCGGCCGGGGTGGAGGCGGTGGCCGCGGTGGCCGCGCGCCGGCGCAGACCGGCCAGGGTGATCCGTTCGCGCAGCAGTTCCGCGAGGGTGATCCGCAGCCCGTACGAGCGCAGCAGCTCGCCCCGCAGCCGGACGGCGGCGAGGCTGTGGCCGCCCAGTGCCAGGAAGTCGGCGTCCTCGTCGACGGAGTCGAGCCCGAGCACCTGCGCCCACAGCCGGGCCAGCGGGTCGCCCTCCACGGCCGCCGGCCCGCCGGACCGGGGCGCGAGGAGTTCGGCGGCGCGCTGTCGCAGCAGCACCCGGTCCTGCTTGCCGCTGCGGGTCAGCGGCATCGTGTCCAGGGCGACGAAGTGCGTGGGGACGTACGCGGAGGGCAGCCGGGCGGCGACGTGGGAGCGGTACTCCTCCTGCCGGTCCGCGCCGCCCGGATCCGCGTTCGGGTCCGTGCCGTGCGGGCGGACGAACGCCACGAGGCGGGGCGCCCGGTCACCGGCGACGACCACGGCGCACTCGTCGACCCCGGGGTGCTCGCGCAGGACGCTCTCGACCTCGCCGGGCTCCACGCGCACACCCCGGATCTTGACCTGCTCGTCGATCCGGCCGTGGTAGCGGATCTGGCCGTCCACCACGCGGACGAGGTCCCCCGTCCGGTAGACGCGCTCCAGGCCGCTGCCCTCGGGGGCGGGGACGAACACCCGCTCCGTCAGGTCGGGACGGCCGAGGTAGCCGAGTGCCAACGGCACGCCCCCGATGCAGAGTTCACCGGTCTCACCCTCGGCGACCGGTCGCCCCCGCCGGTCCAGCACCAGCAGTGCGCAGTTGTCGACGGCCCGCCCGATGGGCACGTCGTCGATCAGCGAGGGATCCTCGGGGCTGTCCCAGTAGGTCACCTCGATCGAGGCCTCCGTGGGACCGTAGAGGTTGTGCAGCCGGGCGGGCAGCGTCTTGACGCACGTCCGCGCCAGCGCGGCCGGCAGCGCCTCGCCGCTGCAGAACACGTGCCGCAGGCTGGTGCAGTCGGCGGCGTTCGGCCAGCGCAGGAACTCGTCCAGCATCGACGGAACGAAATGGCAGACGGTGACCTGTTGTTCGGTCACCGTCTTCATGATCGCGGCCGGGTCGGCGTGCTCGCCGGGCGCGAGCAGGACGAGCCGCGCACCGACGATCAGCGGCCAGTAGATCTCCCAGCCGGACACGTCGAAGGTGTACGGGGTCTTCTGCAGGACGCGGTCCTCGGCCGTCAGCCCGTAGTGGCGCTGGCCCCACAGCAGCCGGTTGGTGACGCCCCCGCTGGGCACCACGACGCCTTTGGGCGTGCCCGTGGAACCCGACGTGAAGATGATGTTGACCGGCTGGTCCGCGGTGACGGGCCGCAGCGGGCCCGGCACGTAGGCCGCGTCGGGGCCGGCGGACAGCGGCTCCACGTCCAGCAGGGCGACCCCGTCCGGCCCCTGCCAGCCGACCAGTGCCCCGGTGGTCCCCACCACCAGGTCCGGCCGGGCGGTGTCCAGGATCAGCGCGAGCCGCTCGGCCGACTCGTCGGTGGCCAGCGGCAGGTAGGGCAGACCGGCCTTGAGCACGCCGAGCAGCGCGGCCACCATGTGGGGGCCGCGGTCCGCGAGCACCGCGACGGGGCGGTCCTCGGGCAGGGCGCGGCGCAGCAGTTCGGCGGCGAGGCGGTCGGAGACCTCCTCCAGCCGGCGGTAGGTCCAGGTCTCCCCGGCGCCCGTGCACGCCACCGCGTCGGGTGCGCGCTCGCCCGCGGAGCGGATGAGGCCCGGGATGCCGTACGGCGCGGGATGGTCGACGGAGGGGCCGCGCAGAGCACGGACCGTCTGGTCGGGATGTTGGTCCATCTCGGATGTTCCCCCGTTGCAGAAAAGAAAGAACCAGCTGGTGAGAGGTGGTCGGTGGCGTTCAGACGCGCCAGGCGGACACGACCGCGGCAGCCTGTTCCAGGTTCAGGCGGGGGTCGCACAACGGTCTGGGCCGGCCGTCGAGCCCGGCGACGCCGTCGGTGTCGGCCACGCACTCCAGCACGTCGTCCGGCGTGGCCTCCAGGTGGAGTCCCCCGGCGGCCCCGCCGGCGCGCTCCACGGCCTGCCGGAAACCCCGGACCTCGCGGACGACCTCCTCGACGAGGCGGGTCTTGCGGCCGGCCGCGGTGGTGACGGTGTTGCCGTGCATCGGGTCGCACATCCAGACCACGGGATGCCCGGCCCGGCGTACGCACTCCACGAGCGCGGGAAGGTTCTGCCGCACCGCGGCGGCCCCCTGGCGGGCGATGAGGGTGAGCCGCCCGGGCTGCCGCTCCGGGTCCAGCAGACCGCACAGCTCCAGCAGCTCCGCCGGGGTCATCGTCGGCCCGACCTTGCAGGCGACCGGGTTGCCCACCGTGGCGAGCAGTCGTACGTGGGCCCCACGGGCGGAGCGGGTGCGTTCACCGATCCAGGGCCAGTGTGTCGAGGAGAGGAAGGCCCGTCCCGATCCGTCCCCGCGGATCAGGGGCAGTTCGTAGTCCATGACGAGGGCCTCGTGGCTGGTCCAGGTCGTGGTGCAGGTCCACCCGGTGTCCGGTCGCAGCGCGGCGTGCACCGACAGGGCCGCCCGGTAGCAGTCCGTCAGCCTGCGCGGATCGTGGAAGCGGGCGGCGGCGTCCGGCTCCGGGCCGTTGACCATGTGGCCGCGGAAGACCTGCAGTTCACCGCCCCCGTGGCGCTCGGTGGGCCGGGAGCGCGGCTTGGCGTACTGGCCGGCCATGCGGCCGACCCGTACCGTCGGCCGGCCGGTGGCCTCCGAGAACGCGGTGGCGAGGGCGTCGAGCATGCCGACCTTGGCGCGCACGGCCTCGGGCGTGCTGTCCGCGGGATCCTCGGCGCAGTCCCCGGCCTGCAGGATGTTCACCTCGCCCCGTGCGGCCCCGGCTACGAGCAGACCGAAGTCGTTCACGTCGCCGGGGCCGACGAGCCCCGGCGCGGAGCGCAGCTCCCGCAGCGCCGCGGGGAGGTCCTCGTGAGCGGCCCAGTCGGGCTGCTGCAGGGCGGGCAGTGCGGCGATGTGGTCGAGGGCTTCGGCCGGATACGGTTCCCCTCCGTACCAACCCGGTTTGTCGACTAGAGATATGCCGTGCGGCATGGTGGTCCCCCTGATTGTGGTGCTCGCGGTGCTCGTGGTGCTGGTCGTTGCGGTGGTGCCGCGGTGGTCCGTGTCATGCGGCCACCTCCCCGGCGGGCAGGTGCGGCGGCGCGGCCGGCTTCACCGTCAGGCGGCGCACGCTGGAGCTGCACAGGGCGAGGCCGGTGGCCGCGACGACGAGTACGGCGCCGGTCACGAGCGTGGTGTCGATGCCCGCGTGCAGCGCGATCGGGCCGGCGGCCACCTCCCCGATCGGGATGGCCGCGAAGGAGCCGAGTGCGTCGTAGGAGTAGACCCGGGCCAGCCGCTCCTGCGGAATGTTCTCCTGGAGGGACACGTCCCAGGCGACGGCCAGTTGTTCCAGTGCCACACCGTTGATGAACATCGCGGCCACCAGCAGGGCGACGTGCGAGGTCGTCCCGAGGGCGAGCAGCGGCACCGCCTCGAACGCTCCGACGGCCGCGCCGATCCGCAGGGCGTGGCGCGGCCGGGTACGGGCCGCGACGAAGCCGCCCGCGAACGCGCCGGCCGTCTGCGCGGCGAGCAGCAGCCCCCAGGTCGTCCGCCCGAAGGACTGGTCGGCGATGGTCGGCCCGAGGACCTGGAGCCCGCCGGCGACCACCGCGTTGATGACCAGGAACTGGAGCACGACCACCCACACCCAGGTGCGGGAGGTGAACTCCTTCCATCCCTCGCGCAGTTCGGCCAGCGGCCGGGCCGGCCCGGCCGGCGCCGCGGGCGTCCCCGCCGCCCGCAGTCCGGTGAAGCACAGCCCCGCCAGCAGGAACACCGCCGCGTTGACGGCGATGCCCCAGCCGGGGCCCGCGAGGCCAACCACGATGCCGCCGGTCGAGGCGCCGAGGACCATGCCAGCGTTGACGGCCATCCGGACGACCGCGTTGGCCGGCCGGATCATCTCGTGCGGGACCGTCTGCGGTACCAGGGCGGCCGCCGCCGGCAGGGACAGCGCGGACACCATGCCGTTGATCACGCTGATGACGACCAGCACCGGGATCGAGGCGAAGCCGAACAGCACGCTTGCCGCGATCACGGCCTGGGCCAGCCCGGCCGCCACGCTCGACCCCTGGAGCACCAGCCTGCGCGGCAGCCGGTCGGCGATCACCCCGCCGAACAGCAGCAGCGCCACGTTGGCCACCGACCGGGCCCCGACCACGATCCCGAGGTCGATCAGCGACCCGGTCAGGTCGAGCACCGCGAAGGAGAGCACGATCGGCGCCATGGCGTTGGCGAAGTAGGTGGCCATCCGGCCGCCCGCGAGGCAGCGGAAGTTCCGCTGCCGCAGCGGGTCCAGCAGGGTGGGGGCGCGGGTCCCTTCGGCGTTCATCGTCGGACCGTCGGCCTCTCCACGATCAGCACGCTGTTGGAGGCAGCGCCCTGGTGCGTGTTGATGAGGTCGCCCCGCTTGGGACTGCCGTGCCGGACGTAGATCCCCGAGAGCCTGCGGCCGTACATCATCGGCCCGAGGACGCAAGCGACGGCGGCGCTGCGGATCTCCCCGGTGGTCTCGTGCGCGAACTCGAAGGTGACGAGGTCGGCTTCCACCACCTGCTGGAGGACGTGGTCGCCCGATCCGGCGGCTCCCAGGACCCGCTCCCGCCACTCCCGTTGCTCCACCGAGCGGCCCAGGGTCACCCCGGCACCGCCGTAGCCGTCACCGGGCTTGAGCACCAGAGAGGTCCGCTCCTCGCCCAGGGCCTCCGCCCGGGCGATCACGGTGTACGGCACGTGCCGGCGTACGAAGTCCCGGTCGTCCGGACCGAGCAGGTCGAGGTCCTCCCAGATCCAGGCCAGCACCCGCTTGTCGCTGACCGGGCTGGTCGCCTCCGGGGTGTACATGCGGGCCGTGCCCGCCCGCAGGGCCGCGCCCAGGGCGTCGAGTCCGGGACCGGCCTGCTCGACGGGCAGGAAGAGCCGGAACACCCCGTGCGCGACGTGCCCGCCGGCCAGCAGCCGCTGCCGGTCGTCGAGGGCCAGCCCGTCCAGCGGGTGGCCGACCACCGTGATGCCGTGCGCCCTGCCCCGTTCGGCCATGGGGGCGAGGAAGGAGATGAAGTCGTCGAGGTCCGCCAGGTGGTCGAGGCCGTCCTCGTTGAAGACGGGCACGACGAGGCAGCCGCCCTCGGGCAGGCCGAGGAAGGAGACCAGCTCGGTGAAGAACGCGTCGACCGCGGACGGCGGGGTGCGCAGCGGGCTTCCCGACGGGTCCCCGGCCGCCGCCGGGCCGGCGTAGAGCTCCTGGAACTGCCCGGCGATGAGGTCGGCCTCGATGGCTCCGCCGATCGCCCCGTCGATGTTGAGCTCGACGACCTTCGGGACGCCCCGCTCGACCATCACGTCGGCGCGCATCGAGGTCAGCAGCCGCTCGGTGAGCGGCTCGGCCGGGTCGAGCAGCGGGAACTGGCTGCGGGGCATGGAGAGCGCCTCCAGCAGCTCCCCGGCCGTCGACACCCGGCGCAGGCACGCCTGGAGCACCAGGCCCGCCGCACGGTCGGCGACCGCGCCGACCAGTGCGTACGCGTCGGCGTCCAGCAGCAGGGGACGGGTGGGGCACCAGGAGTCCGCGAGGCGCGGCACGCCGGCGTGTCCCCGCCGCCAGTGCTCCCGGCCGAGCGCGTCGATCCGGGCGCGCACCTCCTCGGGGAGGGTGTCGTACAGGTCGACCACGGGTGCGTCGCCGCGTGCGTCGCTCATGGGCGGGCCGCCCACCGCTCGTGACCGGGCAGCAGGCCCAGTTCGGCCTGCCGGTAGTCGCGGACGATCTCGGCGACCACGGCGTTGTCCGTGTCGAAGGCGATGTCGTCCAGGCACTGCACGGGGCGCACCCCGCCGGCGGTGCTGGCCACGCACAGCGCGTCGCAGGCCGACAGGTCCGCCGCGGTCAGCGGGCTCCGGTCCACCTCGTACCCGAGGCCGCCCGCGATCTCGATCACGGAAGCCACGGTGATCCCGTCGAGCGCGGCGGGGGAGTCGGGCACCAGCAGCGTACGGCCGCGCACGCCGAAGACGTTCTGCACGGTGCACTCGGCGACGAAGCCCGTGTCGTCCAGCAGCAGGGCGTCGTCGTAGCCGCGCCGCCGGGCGTCCGTCCATGCGATCCGGGAGCCCAGGTAGCCGGCGGACACCTTCGCCTTGGTCGGGAAGGCGTGCGGGCTGAGCCGGGCGACCGGCGACAGGGTCAGGCGGGGCTGCTGCGCGCGGATCACCGAGTCGAAGGACGAGACGTCGAAGGCCAGCACCGCGACCTGGGCCTCGGCGCCGGGTGCCGCGAGGCCCAGCACCCCGTCGCCGAGGAAGGCGATGGGACGCAGGTAGGCCCGGCGCAGGCCGTTGGCGGTCAGCGTCTCGTGGCAGGCGGCGGCCAGCTCGGCGGGGGACTGTGCGAGGGAGATCCCCACCAGGCGGCACGACTCGGCGAACCGGGTCATGTGCTCCTCGAGCCGGAAGACGTGGTGGCCGCCCTCCCCGGAGGGGAAGGCGCAGACGCCCTCGAAGACGCAGAGCCCGTAGTGGAGGCTGTGGTTGGCGAGCGTCAGGGCGGTGTCCCCGGCGGGGACCACGCTGCCCTGCCACCACATGAGCTTCGCTGGTTCGTTCATCCTTCTCAGTCCTTGTCGTGCCGGGCGACCGCCCGGCAAATCAGGTCGCCCACCTCGCCGGTGCGCGCGGTGCCGCCCAGGTCGGGTGTCAACAGGTCCCCGCGCAGCACCTCGTCGACGGCGCGCTCCACGGCGGCGTGCGCCGCGCGCAGTCCCATCCGGTCCAGCATCAGCGAGTAACTCATCACGGAGGCCAGCGGGTTGGCCCGGCCCGTGCCCACGAGGTCGGGGGCGCTGCCGTGCACCGCCTCGAACACGCCGGCGAAGTCGGTGTCGTCCGGGTCGTAGCTCGCCGAGGGAGCGACCCCGAGACCGCCGGCGAGCATGGAGGCCTCGTCGCTGAGGATGTCCCCGAAGAGGTTGCCGGCCACCACCACGTCGAAGCGGGCCGGGTTGCGGATCAGTTCCATGGCGGCGGCGTCGACGTACAGGTGGTCGCACTCCACGTCCGGGTAGGACGCGGCGATCGCGCGGAACCGGCCCTGCCACAGCGGGCCGGCGCTCGGCATCGCGTTGCTCTTGTCCACCAGGGTGAGCCGGCGGCGGCGGGAGCGGGCCAGCTCGAAGGCCGCCGTGACCACCCGGTCCACGGCCCAGCGCGTGTGGACGCCGACCTCCATCGCGACGTGTCCGGGGCTGCCGCCGCGGACCGTGCCACCGACGCCCACGTACACGTCCTCGGTGTTCTCCCGCACGATGACGAGGTCCACGTCCTCGACGGCGCTCACGTGCTTGAGCGGGCAGTGCGCGAGCGCGCGCAGGCGCACCGGGCGCAGGTTCACGCCCAGTTCGAGCTGCTGGCGCAGCCCGCCGATGACGCGGATCGCATGCCGGTTGTCGGGGATCCGGGCGTCACCGAGTGCGCCGAGCAGCACCGCCCGGTGGTCGCGGCGGATCGCCTGGATGTCGATCTCGACGTCCCCGTGCTCCAGGAACCAGTCGGCGCTGTAGGGCAGCACCTCGGTCTTCAGGCCGGTGCCGAAGACGTCCTCGACCACCGCGTGCACCTTCAGCACCTCGGCCATGACCTCGGGTCCGATGCCGTCTCCCGGGATGACCGCGAGGGTACTCATACGGCCGACGCCTCCGCCCGTACCTGCGCCCCCGCGTAGGCCACCAGGCCGCCCGCGGCGAGCAGCTCCCGCTCGAACGCGGACGGCGGGGTGATGGGGGCGGAGGTCCCCCGGGTCACGTTGACCAGCTCGCCGCGCTCGTCGTCGACGACCAGCCGGTCGCCCTCCCGGATCTCGTACGCGAAGTCACCGACCTCCACCAGCCTGAGGCCGATGTTGAGGGCGTTGCGGAAGAAGATCCGCGCGAAGCTGTGCGCGACGACGAAGGGCGCGCCGGACGCCTTGATGCCCATCGGGGCGTTCTCGCGGGAGGAGCCGCAGCCGAAGTTCATCCCGCCGACGATCACCGAGCCGCGCAGGTCGTGCCCGGACGCCGCGTAGTGGTCGAGGAAAGGCTGGTTGCCCGCGTGGGCCATGATGTGCTTCTTGTACTCGGCCGGGTCGGGGATCTGGCAGAACACGCCCGGCAGGATGACGTCGGTGTTGACGTGGTCGCCGAACACCCACGCCAGGCTTCCGCCGCCCCCCGAACCGCCCGCCTCCGGCGCCGCCGCGGGGACCTCGTCCGTTCCGCCCGTGAGCGGGGCCCGGCCCTCGCGCGCCGAGTGCAGCGCGAACAGCTCGTCGATGCTGTCGCGCACCGCGTCCTCGTCGGCGTAGTAGTCGCCGCGGTCGCCGATCGGGGCGAGCACACCGGTCAGCGCGGCCCGCGCGGCGATGGCGGGGCTGGCCAGGACGACACTGGCGTCGACGTCGCCGCACCGGCCGCGGAAGTTCCGGTTGGAGGTGAAGATCGCGACCTCCCCCTTGCCGAGCACACCGGACTTGATGCCGATGCACGGTCCGCAGCTGGAGGACTCCACGTAGCAGCCGGCCTCGATCAGGACGTCGATCAGGCCCTCCTTCATCGCCGCCCGGTAGGCCTTCTGGGAGGCCGGGATGACGATGGTGCGCACCCCCTCGTGGACGCGCCGGCCCCGCAGGACGTCCGCGACGACCCGCAGGTCCTCCAGGTGACCATTGGTGCAGGAACCGATGAAGACCTGGTCGACGGGTATCTCGCCGTTCTCGTTGGCCCTCCGCGCCAGCGGCGCCACGCCCGTCATCAGGTCCTCGCGGCCCTCGTACTCGCCCCAGTTGCGCAGCAGGTGCTGGAGCTGGTGGGTGCCCACGGCGTTGTCCGGGGAGAACGGCAGCGCGACCGTCGGCTCGATCAGGCCCAGGTCGACGTCGATCACGTCGACGTACTCGGCGTCGTCCTCGTCGATGGTGAAGGACGGGTACTCCACCTCGTCGCCGAGGTAGTCGGCCAGCACCCCGTCCGTGGGGAACAGGCCGTACTTGGCGCCCATCTCCACCGCCATGTTGCTCAGCGAGAGCCGGTCGGTGATCGCCAGGGAGGCCAGACCGGGGCCGCCGAACTCCAGGCTGCGGTAGACCGCCCCGTGCACGCCGATCAGGCCGCACAGGTACAGTGCCACGTCCTTGCCCTGTACGTGCGGACGCAGGCTCCCGCGGAAGCGGACCAGGGTCGCCTCGGGCACCCGCATCCAGCAGCTGCCCCGGACCAGCGCCATGGCCAGGTCCGTGGAGCCGATGCCGGTGGCGAGCGAGCCGATCGCGCCCGCCGTGCAGCTGTGCGAGTCCGCGCCGACCGCGACGTCGCCGGGGCGGATCAGACCCTGCTCGATGAGGATCTTGTGCTGGATGCCGCCGTCGTAGCCGACGTCGAACACCTTGATCCCGTGCTCGCGCGCGAAGCGGCGCAGCTCCACGAGGATCGAGGCCATCGAAGCGGTGTGGGTGGGGACGACGTGGTCGAAGACGAAGGCGGTCCTCTCACGCTGCGCGGCGAGGCCCGCGGCGATGTACGCGTCGTCGAAGCCCGAGTCGCGCAGGATGTCCAGGGCCCACTTGACGGTCATCTCGCTGCCCCAGCACAGGTCGAACGGCAGGTCCACGACCTCGCCGGTGCTGACGGGACGGCCGAGTTTGTGCTCGAAGAGCTGCTTTACGAGAGTCATCGCTGAACGCGTCCATCCTGGTCGCCGAGAAGCTGTTTCTTGAGGCAGTCGAAGACGGCGACGTACGGCTCGATCCGCCGCTGCGCCGCCGGCGAGGAGAACCGGATCCATCCGCGCACCGGAGCCGGGCGGCAGCCGCGCAGCCGCTTCGCGTCCGCCGAACCCATGCCGTACGCGATGCGGCGGACGCCGCCCGCGACGGCACGTTCGACCTGGTGGTAGAAGACGAGGTTGAAGTAGGCGTAGCCGGCCCCCACGGCGGTGGCGTCGAAGCCCAGGAACTTGGGGTGCAGGACGCCCCCGGCCTCCAGGCACAGCAGGAAGCCCGACACGTCCGGCCCCTGCGCGTCCCTCCGCCGCACCACGTACAGCGCGGGTCCCAGCGCCGGGGCGGCCAGCAGCGCGGTGAACAGCCGCTCCATCGCGCCGCGGTCCACGGGCAGCCCGTACTTCTTCTGCTGTCCCTCGGACAGTTCGGCGCAGCGGGCGATCACCGCCGGGCCCGGGTCCGCGATCCGCTCCACGCGCAGCCCGGCCTCGCCGAACTTGCGGATCTCGGCGCGGACGACCGTACGGCGCTTGCGCTCCAAGGTCCCCAGGTACTCCTCCAGCGAGGCGCAGGGCCCGGTGTCGAGGTCGTACTCCAGGTCGGAGAGGAACTCCAGGTACCCGTGGCCGGCGAGCGCCCCGTGCAGGTCCGCGTCCCCGCCGGACTCCCACAGGAAGGACTGCGAGGGGATCTCCTCGGCCCGGCAGAACGCGTCCACGGCGTCGAGCAGTTCGCCGATCGCCCCCTTCCGGTCGGTCCCGGGCAGGGTGAGGACGTCGCTGGCGTACCCGTACGGGCTGGTCATCACGAGCGCCGGATAGCCCGCCGCACGCGTGTGCCCGGCCTCGGCGCGCACGACGGCGGCGAGCAGCGCGCCCGCCTCGGCCGACTCCTGCGGCGAACGGTCCCGCTCCAGCGCCTGCCGGAGGTGGTCCATCTCGTAGTCTCCGAACAGGGCGCCCGTCGGATCGTGGTACGGGAACGCGTCCGGGTCCCGGACCAGCAGACCCTGTACGCCGGCCACGGTGCGCCCGCCGTCCCGCAGCAGGAAGAGGACCAGCTCGAACCCGAAGCACTCCTCGACCGCGCGCAGCCAGTCGTACGAGAGGTACACCTGGGCCGGCGGGACGAGCGCGTCCCACTCCTCACGGCCGACGGCGGACGCCGACCGCATGACGACGACCTCAGTCCCCACGGACGTCCACGCCCTTCGTGGCGACCGCGATCAGGCGCTCGGCCCGGTGGTCGTACGGTCCGCCGTCGTAGTCCCCGTGGAAGCGGACCTCGGCGAAGCCCGCGCTGTGCAGCATGTCCCGCAGTTCGGCGGCGCTGTAGAGGTGGAGGGTCATCGATCCCGTGGCCGCGCGCGAGCCCTCGATGGAGTACCAGTCGCTGCGCAGCCGGCTCCAGTCGTCGAGGACTGTGTCGCGCTGGACCAGTATCTTCCCGTCCAGCTCGGACAGCGAGACGCGTTCGTCGCGGCGCGCCAGGACCTCCTTGCCGACGACGTCGACGAGCAGGGTCCCGCCCGGCGCGAGGCTGGTGTGCAGGTTGCGCAGCACCTGCACGTTGTCCTCGTGCCGGTCCAGGTACCCGAAGGAGGTGAACATGTTGACGGCGGCGTCGAAGGCCTCCGGCTCGGCGAAGGCGAGCATGTCCGCCTCGACGAGACGGACGTCGACGCCCGCGTCGCGGCTGCTCGCCCTGGCCCGTTCCAGCAGCGGCGCGCTCAGGTCCACGCCCGTGACCGCGTGCCCGGCCCGGGCCAGGGGCACCGTGAACAGGCCAGGACCGCAGCACAGATCGAGGACACGGGCACCGGACGGGAAGCGGAACAGGGGGGACCGCTCCACGATCCGCACCGCCTGCGCGGCGCGCTCCGCCGAGAACAGGTGCGGGTAGAAGTCCCTCCAGAACGCCTGGTCCGCGAACCAGGCGCCGGTGTCGTGCTCCTCGCTCATACCGCCATGGCCGTTCGCTCGTGGTAGATCGCGACGACCTGGGCCTCCGTGACGCTCGACTTCGTCAGCACGGACGCCTCCTTGACCTCGCGCAGGACCGTGCCGAGGACCGCGTCGTCGTAGGCGAGCCCGTGCTTGTCCAGGACGTGGGAGATGATCCCCTTGCCGGAGTGCTTGCCCATGACGATCCGCCGGGTGTGGCCCACCAGTTCGGGCCGGAGCGGCTCGTAGGCGGTGGAGTCCTTCATCACGGAGGACACGTGCAGGCCGGACTCGTGCGAGAAGGCGTTCCCGCCGACGATCGGCTTCATCGGACTGACCTCGATGCCGGACAGGTCGGCGATCAGGTTCGACATGGGCTTGAGCCGGGACAGGTCGATGTTCGTCTCGAAGCCGTACAGCTGGGTGAGGGCCACCACGACCTCCTCCAGGGAGGCGTTGCCGGCGCGCTCGCCGAGGCCGTTGATCGTGCACTGGACCTCATCGGCGCCGCCGAGGATGCCGGCGACCGTGTTGGCCGTGGCCAGCCCGAAGTCGTTGTGGCAGTGCAGCGAGAGCGTCACGTGGATCTGCGAGCGCAGCCGCTGGATGAGGGCGCGGAAGGCGTCGGGAGTGGTGGAGCCCACGGTGTCCGCGACACCGACCAGGTCCGCGCCGCTCTCCTGGGCGAGTACGAGGACCTCCTCCAGGTAGTCGTACGGGGTCCGGGTGGCGTCCTCGGACCCGCAGCCGACGTACATGCCGAGGTCCTTGGCGTAGGCGACGCCGTCGGCCATCTCGCGCTTGAGGCGGTCGCGCACCGAGCTGTCCGTACCGCCGAACTTGACCCGCATGTGCACGTCGGAGGTGGGGAGGAAGGTGTAGATGGCGTTCGCGCCACAGGCCCTGGCCAGGTCGATCTCGGTACGGGTCGGCCGGCAGAACGCCACCACGCGCGCGTTCAGCCCCAGCTCGGCCATGCCGCGCACGGCGTCCTGGTCGGCCTGTGAGGAGGCCGGGAAACCGGCGTCGATGACGTCGACGCCCATCTCGTCCAGGAGACGGGCGATCTTCACCTTCTCCTCGACCTGGAACGCCACGCCGCAGGTCTGCTCGCCGTCGCGCAGCGTGGTGTCACAGACGCGGATCTTCCGCGCGGCGGATGCGGTCCGGCTCATGCGTCCTCTCCCAGCAGGTATGCGCGGCACTTGGTGCCGATGACTTCACCGGAGAACCGGGGGCGGCGTCCGTAGACCACCCAGGTGGTGGTCACCGCGCCGATGTAGCGGTCCAGGCGCAGTGCCCCGTCGGACTTCTCCAGGTACTCCAGGTGCGTGAGCCCGGACTCGTACTTCCCGGCCAGCAGTTCGGCGCCGACCACGGGCTTGGAGGCCACGGGTACGACCTCCTCCCACTGCGACACGTCGACGTAGCCGGCGGTCGCCGGGACCAGCCCGAGCGACCGGGGCCGCTCCACGTCGGCGCGGCTGAGCAGTACCAGTTCCTTCGTGGGGTGGACGAAGGTGTCCACCACGTGGACCTCGCTGAAGTACCGCTCGGTGAGCAGGTGCACCTCAGGGTGCGCGCTGCACTGCACGAGGTAGTCGGACTCGCCGCGGCGCACCCGCTCCAGGCCCTCGTGCAGGTCGATGGTGAGGTCGATCTCGGCCTCGTCCTCGATGCCCTGGAAGGCGAAGTAGTGCTGTACGGCGTTCTCGTGGCAGCTTCCCTCGGGACCGAGGGTGGTGAAGGTCAGGGTCATCGCAGTGCCTCCGCGCCGGCCGCCGCGGGAGCGTCGATGATCTCGTCCTCCAGGCGGCAGGCCTCGTCGATGAGCAGGGTCGCCAGGGAGCGCATGAAGTCGGGGGAGAGGTCGAGCCGTTCGCCCCGGGCCGCGTACGCCTCGCGGACCGCGGTGACCCGCTGCGGCTGCATCATCGGGATGCCGTTGGCCCGCTTGACCTCGGCCACCTCGCAGCAGACGGCCAGGCGGGCCGCCACGAGTTCCGCTAGCTGCTGGTCCAGTGCCTCCAGCCGCTCGCGGAACGGCCGCAGGACCTCTTCGGGAGTCGCGTTCATCGCGATGCCTCCAATGCCAGGGCGCGGGCCGCGCCGCGCAGGGACGGGAGTCCGTATCCGCCCTCCTGGACGAAGACGGTGGGCAGCCGCTGCTCCGTCACGAGCGCGGCGACGGGACCGAAGACCTCCGGTGCCAGGCTCCAGGAGCCGTGCGGGTCGCCCGCGAGCACGTCGTAGCCGACCGAGACCACCAGAGCCTCGACGTCCTGGCCGCGCAGGTGGGACACGGCGTCCCCGACGAGCGCCAGGAACCCCTCCGGGCCGGGGTCGGACCCCGCTCCGAAGAGGCCGGGGCCCGGCTCGAAGGCGTACGGGAAGTCGTCGGGCCGGCTGGAGTGCACCGAGGCGAACGGCAGCGTGGGGTCGCCCTGGACGCAGGCGAGCGTGCCGTTGCCCAGGTGGTAGTCGACGTCGAGGATGCCGACCCGGGACGCGCCGTCCTCCTGGAGGGCCCGGGCGGCGATGACGGCGTTGTTCAGGAAGCAGTACCCGCCGTACCAGCCGGGCCCCGCGTGGTGGCCCGGGGGCCGCACCAGCGCGTAGGCGTGCTCTCCCCGGCGGGCCGTCAGCCCGGCCGCGCGGACCGCGGCGGCCGCCGCGCCCAGCGCCGCGGGCCAGACCCCCCGGGTGACGGGCGTCTCCTGCTCCAGGCCGGGCGCCGCGAACGCGTCGTCGAGGACGGACTCCGCGCCCGCGGGCACCCCGTGGCGCAGGTGTTCCAGCAGCTCCTCGCCGTGCACGGCCTCGGCGAGGCGCTCGGCCCGGACCGTTTCGTCCGTGCCGCCGGGCGGGGCGAGGACCGCCCCGCCGTCGAGCAGCCCGGCCAGGATCCGGTGGATCCGCTCGGGCACCTCCTTGCTGGCCACCTGGGCGCCGCCCGGCTCGACCGTGAACGGCAGGGCCTCGGACTCCTCCGGTACCACCACATGCAGGGTCATGACAGATCCTTGATGACGCGCGGGCCGATGACGCGGAAGCCGGAGCGCTCGTAGAAGGCCAGCGTCCGCGGGTACGAGGGGAACTGCTCGGCCGGCAGGCAGACTTCGACCCGGCGCACGCCGTCGGCGGCGCACAGCGCGTCCAGCTCGGCCAGCAGCAGGGCGGCGACCCCCTTCGACCGCAGGCCCGGCTCCACCCACAGCTCCTGCACGTGCCGGTACGGCGCGGCGAGCCGCAGCGCGGTCTGGGTGGTGTACCCCAGTACGCCGGCCACGCGTCCCTGCCCGTCCCGTGCGACCAGCACCCCGGCGCCGTCCCGGCCGGCGATGGCGTCGGCCACCGCCGCACCGAGCCCCGGGATCGTGTGCGAGGCGTCCCCGCGCAGCTCCCGCAGGAGCGCGGTGACGGCATCGGCCACCGCCTGCGCCTCCTCGGGCCTGGCCGGCCCCGCTTCGAAGCCCGTCCCGCATTCCACCGTGCTCATCCCTGGCACCTCGCAGCCGTTCCCGATGTGGCCCCGTCCAGCTCCTCGACGCCGAGGACCCGCAGCAGCGCGCGGGCCTTGAGCCGCGTCTCCTGGAACTCCTCCTCGCCGTCGGAGAGCACGATCAGTGCGCCGCCCACGCCGATGCGCACGCGGTTGCCCTCCCAGACGATGGTGCGGATCACGATGGACTGGTCCGCCGCCCCGTCGAAGCCGAACCAGCCGAGGCTGCCGGAGTAGACCCCCCGCTCCTCCGGCTCCAGGGCATCGAGGAGCTCCACCGTCCGCTTCTTCGGCGCACCGGTCATCGACCCGCCGGGGAAGAGCGCCTGCACGCAGTCCACCGCGCCGCGGTCGGCGCGCAGCTTCCCGCGCACGGTGGTGACGAGCTGGTGCACCGTGGCGTAGGACTCCGCAGCCATCAGCTTGGGCACGTGGACCGTGCCGGCGTCGCAGACCTGCCCGAGGTCGTTGCGCAGCAGGTCCGCGATCATCAGGTTCTCGCTGCGGATCTTGCGGTCCGTCTCCAGCGCCTCGCGGGCGGCCTCGTCGGCCACCGGGTCGGCGTGCCGGGGGGCGGTGCCCTTGATCGGCTTCGCCTCCACCTCGCCGTTGCCCGCGACCGTGACGAACCGCTCCGGCGAGGAGCTCAGCAGCGAGCGCTCGCCGAGCCGGATGTAGGCGGCGTAGGGCGCCGGGTTCGTGGCCCGCAGCCGCAGGTAGGTCTCCAGCGGGTCGGCCTCGCTGGTGCCGCTGATCTGGTACGTGTAGCAGGCCTCGTACGATTCGCCGTCGTGCAGCCACTGCTGCACGGTGTCGAAGTGGCGCAGGTACGTCTCCCGGTCGACGCCCGACTCCAGTACGGCCGGGGCGCTCTCGCGCCGGGGCCGCGGCACCAGCGGGCGGCGAGCCAGCGTGCGCACCTCCTCGCACCACGCATGGTGCTCCTCGGCGGACAGGCCCACCGTGACCAGGTAACGCCGGTCGGCCTCGTGGTCGTAGGCCACGTACCGGTCGACCCGCAGCAGCTCGGCGTCCGGCCGCTCGCCGCTGCCGGCCCGGCCGATGCCGACGCTCCCCTTCACGCCGTAGCCGAGGTAGCCGAGGTAGCCGCCCGCGAACGGCACCGGAGACGCGCCGGCCGGTACGGGCGTGGTCGCGAGACCGGCCCGCAGGTGCTCGAAGACGGTGCCGGGCAGCCGCTCCACGGCCTCGTGGGTCTCGCGTTCCACGACGCCCGCCCCCGCGTACGCCCGGAGGACCTCCAGGCCGTCCCCGGCGCAGGAGCCGAGGTAGCTGTAGCGGCCCATCCCGTAGGCGGTGCGCGAGCTGTCGAGCCAGAAGCTGTACGGGCTGTCGGCGAAGGCGCGCAGGAAGAGGCCCTCGGCGTCGAGGTCCGCCTCCAGTTCGCTCCAGCGGAGCGCGGGCGTGATGCCCAGGAAGTTCGCGACGATCTCCTCGCCGTACTCACTGTCCACCGACTCGGGGTGGAACTGCACGCCGTGCAGAGGACGTTCGCGGTGGCGCAGGCCCATCAGGACGCCGTCCTCGGACCAGGCGGTCGCGACGAGGTGCTCCGGCAGCGGCTCGGTGACGGTGAGGGAGTGGTAGCGCACCGCGCGGAAGCCCTGCGGGACGCCGGCGAAGACGCCGGTCCCGGTGTGGGTGATCCCGCTGGTCTGCCCGTGCACGGTCTCCGGCGCGTGGCGCACGTCGCCGCCGAAGGCGAGGGCCAGGCCCTGGTGGCCGAGGCACACCCCGAGGACGGGCACAGTGGCCCGCTCCAGCAGGTCCCGGCACAGCCCGAAGTCCTCGTCCCTGGCCGCGGTGCCCGGGCCCGGGGAGATCACGACGTGGGTGAAGTCCTGCCTGAGCAGTTCGTCCGCCGTCGCCTCGTCGTTGCGCACGACGACGGGCGGCACACCCGCCACCTTCCAGATCAGCTGGAAGAGGTTCCACGTGTAGGAGTCATAGTTGTCTACGAGAAGGATCCGCAGGTCTATCACGATGTGGTCGAGCTCCTTGACGGCCGGTCCGGCCTTTTGGGCACGGTGGACCGGCTGACCGACTTTTCTACCGGTGGTGATTCATCGGTGAATCCACTGCGCCGAATTGAGCGCACGACGGCACGCTCAGGCGGAAGCCGGGCATGGCGATGCGGATGAAAGTGACATGTTTTCAAGCCCCCGTTGCGTCTGTCACTGCTCGGATCTTCACCGGACGTTCATAAATGGCCGTTGGTCGATGGCCGGTACTGCGGTCCGGGAAGGCCGTTCCAACGTTCGATGCTAGTCATGCCGGGCCGAATATGCATCCTTGTGTGACTCAACCCACTGCGACCTGCGGTAACTCCCGCGGTCGTGACCCGAGTCAGTTGTCACACTCTCTACGTCCCCGCCGCAAGCGAATATTGATGGACCATCAGTCGTCGTCGGCGGCCGCCGGAACGCCCGCCGCAATCCTGGCCAGGCCGGTGTCGCCGGTGGGGAACGGGGTGCGCGGTAGACCACGTCGCGGTAGGGCGCACCGCACCCGCTCGCGCCCGGCGTCGCGCGAGGCCGCCGCCACGTCCGCGTCACCGCGGGGCACGGAAACGGAATCCTCCTTCGCGGTTCGCCCATGTGCGGGCACTCCGTCGGAATCGGGTATTGACAACCGATCCGAACATATCGACCGACCCGATAGTTTCAAGCCACATGTAGTGGGCTCGGGGGGAGGTTGACCGGAAACCGACTTTCCTTCCCGGTCAAGTCGGCGGCAACGCGGACGATTTCAGCCACTGGTGAGCGTGATCGCCCTCACGCCCGCGCCGTTTTTGTCGGTACATGCTTGCTGGTACGTTGATCGGAACAACCCCGTTCGTAAAGCCGGTTCACGAGACCGGCTCGACTTGAAAGGGGAGCTGGGAAATTCACGATCCTGACATGCGTGATCCCGCGCAGGGTCCCGGGGAGGCGTCATGCCCCACAAGGTGATTCTGGCGCTTCTCGCAATCGGCTCCTTTGCCGTCGGCACGGACGGCTTTGTCATCAGTGGGATCCTTCCGCGTATCGCCGGTGAGCTGGACGTGTCCGAGCCGATGGCCGGGCAGCTCGTCACGGCCTTCGCGCTGAGCTACGCGATCAGCGCGCCGGTCCTGATGACCCTGACCGCCGGACTGTCCCGGCGCGTCATGCTGCGCGGCTCGATGCTGGCCTTCCTGCTCGCCAACCTGCTGGGCGCACTCGCCCCGACGTACGGGGTGCTGATGGCGGCCCGGATCCTGGCGGGGATCAGCGCCGCCCTCTACATGAACACCGCCGCGGCCACCGCGACGGCGCTCGCGGGGGAGCGGTACCGGGGACGGGCGGTCTCCATGATCATCGGCGGGCTCACGGTGGCCACGGCGCTCGGCGTGCCCGGCGGGACGCTGGTCGGGCAACTCGGCAGCTGGCGCCTCACGCTGGCGCTGGTCGTGGTGCTGGCCCTTCCCGTCCTCATCGGCCTGTTCGCGGTCCTGCCCGCGGTGCCGCAGCCGCCCGCGGTCAGCATGCGGGACCGGGTGCGGATCGGTGCGCAGCGTCCGGTGCTGCTGGCCGTCCTGGCCAACCTGTTCGCGGTCGCCGGCTGCTTCACCGTCTTCACCTACCTGGCGGCCTTCACCCGCGCCACCACGGGCATGGACGACGCCAAGGTGAGCATCGTCCTGCTGGTGTTCGGCGTCGCGGGAGCGGTCGGCAACGCGGTCGGCGGCCGCCTCAGCGACCGCATCGGCGCGGAACGCACCTTCACCGCCTCGGTGTCGGGCGTCGCACTGACCATGGCGCTGCTCGCGGTGCTGTCGAGCTTCTTCGCCTCCGGGTCGGCGGCGGTGGTGGCCGTCTTCCTAGCCGTCACGGTCGCCTGGGGCACGGTCTACTGGGCCGAACCCCCCACCGCCATCCACCGCGTGCTGGACCTGGCGCCGACGGCCCCGAGCGTGGCCATCTCCGTCAACAGCTCCGCGTCGTACCTCGGCGTCGCCCTCGGCGGCGCGGTCGGCGGCGCGGTCCTCGACCGGCTCTCGCCGGCCGCCCTCGCCTGGACGGGGGCGGGCCTGGAGTTGATCGCCCTGGCCCTGGTCGTCCTGCCCAGGGTCCACGCGGGCCGCAAGGGCCGGGCCGGGAAGCCCGCCGGTGTGCTGCGGGAGCCCGTGCCCGAAGTGTGACCTTGACGACTTCCGGACTTCCGGCGCTGACACAGCGACGCGAAAGCTGGAAAAGTATGAAACCTAGACAATTCATCTGATTTTGGGGGAGGTTGGCCACCCGTGGCTAACGACGACGTTTTCGACCGGCTCACCACCTGCACCGTCGACGTCCTGCAGGTCAAGGCCGAGTCCGTGACCCCGGACGCGAGCCTGACCGACGATCTGGGCGCCAGCAGTCTCATCCAGGTCGAGCTGGTGATGGCCGTCGAGGAGGAGTTCGGCATCTCGGTGCCCGACGAGTCCGTCGAGGAGATCCAGACCGTGGGCGACCTGCACCGACTGATCCTGTCGCTGGTCGCCTGATGGCCGGCGAAGCACAGTCCGCACGCCGCGTCGCGGTCACCGGTCTCGGTGTCGTGAGCGCCTGCGGCACGGGGGCGGAGGCCTTCTGGGAGGGTCTCTTCCAGACGCCGCCGGACGGCCACCGAGAACTGGCGGACTGGGACCCGTCACCCTGGATGGACGTCCGGGAAGCCCGGCACACCGACCGGTTCACCCAGTTCGCCGTCGCGGCCGCCGACATGGCGTACCGCGACTCGGGCCTGACGGAGGTGGACGCCGAGCGCAGCGGTGTCGTCGTCGCCACGGCCCTCGCCGGCGTCAGCACCTTCGAACGGCAGAGCGTCATCCACCACGAGCGCGGCGGCCGGCGGGTCTCCCCCTTCCTCGTGCCGATGATGATGGCCAACGCCGCCGCCGCGACCGTGGCCATGCGCCAGGGCTGGCGGGGTCCGTGCGAGAGCCTGGAGACCGCCTGCGCCGCCGCCACCCACGCCATCGGGCACGCGGCACGGATGATCGCCGACGGCACTTGCGACCGGGTCCTCGCCGGCGGCACCGAGGCGGCCATCACACCGACCGTCGTGGCCGGGTTCACCAACATGCGGGCCCTGTCCTCGTCCGGCCGCACCCGACCCTTCGACGCGGAACGCGACGGCTTCGCCATCGCCGAGGGCGCCGCGGTGCTGGTCCTGGAGGAATGGGACACGGCGGTGGCGCGCGGCGCCACCGTCTACGGCGAGGTGCTCGGCTCGGGCAGCACGGCCGACGCGCACGACATCACCATGCCGGCGCCCACCGGCGCCGACGCGGCCCGCTGCATCCGCCTGGCCCTCCAGGACGCAGGGGTGAGTCCGGAGGACGTACGGCAGATCAACGCCCACGGCACCGGCACCCTGCGCAACGACGAGGCGGAGACCAACGCCATCCTGTCCGTCTTCGCGGACTGCCCGCCGGTGACCTCCACCAAGGGGGCCACCGGGCACGCCTTCGGAGCGGGCGGCGCGTTCGAGGCGGTCGCGGTGCTCCTGTCCATGCGCCACGGAGTGATACCCCCGACCGTCGGCCTGACCGCGCTCGACCCGGCACTCGCCGTGGACGTGGTGACCGGCGAGGGCAGGAAGTGGGAGCCCGGACCGTCCCTCACCCAGTCGTTCGGCTTCGGCGGCCACAACGGCGTCCTCGTCCTCGGCCCTGCCGGATAGCGTTCGGAGCGAAGCGATGGAAACAGAGCGACACAGTGATCCGCACGACGTCTTCGCGTGGATCGACGACAGCACCCGGCGCCGGGACCGGGCGGGCCTCACCCGCCGGGTCCAGGTCCGGGGCCCCCGCCCGGACGTGATCGACTTCGGCGGGAACGACTACCTCGGCCTCACCCGCCACCCCGACGTGGTCCACGCGGTGGCCGACGCCTCCCTGACCTGGGGGGCGGGGTCGACCGGCTCCCGGCTGGCCACCGGCACCACCGAGGTGCACGTCGAACTGGAGCGGGAACTGGCCGAGTTCACCGGGGCGGAGGCCGCGCTGGTCTTCTCCTCCGGCTACCTGGCCAACCTGGGCGCGGTGACCGTACTGGCCCGCCCGGGCACCCTGATCGCCTCCGACGCGTTCAACCACGCCTCCCTGATCGACGGCTACCGCCTCTCCGGCGCCGACGTGATCGACACCGAGCACGCCGACCCGCAGGCGCTGGAACGGGTGCTCGCCGAACGGGAGCAGCAGCGCGCGGTGGCGGTGACCGAGTCGGTGTTCTCGGTCGACGGCGACCTCGTCGACCTCCGCGCCGTCCTCGACGTCTGCCGCCGGCAAGGCGCCGGACTGCTCGTCGACGACGCGCACGGCTTCGGCGTCATCGGCGAGCGCGGAGAGGGCGCGGTGACCGCCGCCGGCCTGGCCGGCAGCCCCGACGTGGTCACCACCATCACCCTGTCGAAGTCCCTGGGCGCCCAGGGCGGCGCGGTGATCGGCCCCCGCCGGGTCGTCGACCACGTCATGAACATGGCCCGCAGCTTCCTGTTCGACACCGGGCTCGCCCCGGCCTCCGCCGCCGGGGCCCTGGCCGCGCTCCGGGTCCTGCGCGCCGAGCCGGACCGTCCGGCACGTACCCGCGCGGTCGCGGTGGCGCTCGCCGAACGCCTCACGGCGGCCGGCCTGCCGGTGACCGAGGCACAGGCGGCCGTGGTCTCGGTCCGCGGACCCTCCGCGGCCCAGACCGCGCAGTGGGCGGAGAACTGCCTGGCCGACGGCGTCAAGGTGGCGTGCTTCCGCCCGCCGTCGGTGCCCGACCGGTTCTCCCGCATCCGGCTCACCTCCCGGGCCGACCTGACGGAGGCGGAGATCGACCGCGCCATCGACGTGGTGGTCAAGCACAGTCCCTGGTAGGGCAGCTGACCTGGGGCGGACGACGGCCCGGGCCGAGTGACGGAGGGCGTCATGACGATCGCCAGTGGGTTCCTCACGCACACCACCCGGTCACCCGACCGGGCCGCCCTCGCCGTCGGCGACGGGACCGGACGACGGTGGAGCTACGACGCGCTGCGGCGCGGCGCACTCGCCGTCGCCCGGGCCCTGCGCGCCGAGTTCGGCCCGGACCCCGGCCCCGGCGTCCGGATCGCCGTACTCCTCGGCAACCGCGAGGAGTTCGCACGGGTATTCCTCGGCGGCGCGCTCGCCGGCATCCCCGTGATGGTCCTCGACCCGGCATGGAGCGGCGCCGAACTGGGCGCCGTCCTGCGGGACGCCCCGCCCGCACGGCTGTTCTGCGACTCCCCCGGAGGGCCGGTCGCCCGGTACGCCGACACCGCCACGCTGGTGGACGTCACCGGCCCCGGCTTCGAGACGTGGCTTCGCCACCACGGGAGCCCCCAAGGCCCGTCCTTGCACACGCAGTTGCCGCCCGTGCCGGACGACAGGCCCTTCTACGTGGGCTTCACCTCCGGGAGCACGGGCCGCCCCAAGGGAGTGGTCCGCTCACACCGCTCCTGGCTGCGCACCTTCGACCGCTACACCGCCGAGTTCGACATCGGCCCGTCCGACACCGTCCTGCTGCCCGGCTCGCTGGCGCACTCGCACTTCCTCTTCGGGCTGATGCACGCCCTGCACGTCGGCGCGGCCGTCCGTCTCATGCCCGCCTTCGACGCGACCCGGGCGCTGGAAGACATCGAGCGGTACGGCGTCACCCGGCTCTACCTGGTGCCGACCATGTTCCAGGCACTGCTCGAACACGCCCGCCGGCACCCGGGCCGCAGTTTCCCGCACGTGCGCTCGCTGCTCTCGGTGGGCGCCAAATGGTCCCCTGCCCGACGAGCCCTCGCCGGAGGGCTGTTCCCGAACGCCGACGCCGTGGAGTTCTACGGAGCCACCGAACTCAGCCTCGTCTCCGTGCTGCACGGTGGCGACGACGGCCCGGAGGAGTCCGTGGGCCGGCCGGTGTCCGGAGTGGAGCTGTCGCTGCGCTCGCCCACGGGCGAGGAGGTCGGCGCCGGCGAGCCGGGCGAGGTGCACGTCCGCAGCGACATGCTCTTCACCCGCTACCTGTCCGCCGAGGACGGCCGAGGCCCGGACGGGGACGGCTGGTTCACCGTCGGTGACATCGGCCGCGTCGACGAGCGGGGCTACCTGCACCTCGTCGGCAGGAAGAAGGGCATGCTGATCAGCGGCGGGCTCAACGTGCACCCCGAGGAGGTCGCCGCGGCCCTGCTCCGCCTGGAGGAGGTCGAGGAGGCCGCCGTCGTGGGACTGCCCGACGAACACTGGGGCGACCTGGTGTGCGCCGTCGTCCGGTGGCGGCAGGGGGCCCGCCTCGGCCTGGCGGAGGTACGCGACCGGGCATCGGCCCACGTGTCGCGGCAGAAGTGCCCCCGGCGGCTCTTCGAGACGGACGAGCTGCCCCACACATCGAGCGGAAAGATCGACCACGGGCGGGTGCGCGGCGCCCTCCTGGAGGGTCGGCACGACATGCGGGAGGTTCTGTGAACGGGCAGCGGCCCATCGTCGCGGCGGCGCGGCGGACCCCGATCGGCCGGATCGGCGGCGCCTTCGCCACCACCCCGATCCACGAGCTCCTCAGCCCCGTCCTCACGGCGCTGCTGGAGGACCTGGGCATCACCGGCGCGGACGTCGACGACGTGATCGTCGGGAACGCCGGCGGCTCCGGCGGCAACCCCGCCCGCTACGCCGCCCTCACCGCCGGCCTCGGCATCGAGGTGCCGGCGACGACCGTGGACCGGCAGTGCGGCAGCGGCCTGGAGGCCGTCAACCTCGCCGCCCGGCTCGTGGCGTCGGGGGCCGGGGACGTCATCCTCGCGGGCGGCGCGGAGAGCGCCAGCACCGCGCCCTGGCGGGTGGAGCGCCCCGCCGTCCCCCACGGGACACCGCGCTTCTACGCCCGCCCGCACTTCGTGCCCGCCGAGTACGGGGACCCCGACATGGGGGTCGCCGGCGAGAACGTGGCACGGCGCGGCGGGATCAGCCGGGAGCGGCAGGACCGCTTCGCACTGGCCAGCCACCGCAAGGCGGTCGAGGCGGCCCGCGCGGGGCGCTACGACGCCGAACTGGTGCCGGTTCAGGTCCGGGTGGGCAGGGCCGCCGCCGTGGCGGTGGCGTCGGACGAGTGCCCCCGCCCTGACACCAGCATGGAGAAGCTCGCCCGGCTGGGACCGGCGTTCGTCGAGGGTGGCACCGTGACCGCGGGCAACTCCTGCCCGGTCAACGACGGTGCGTCGATGGTCGCGGTGGTCTCCGAGCGCAAGTTCCGTGAGCTGGGGCTGTCGGGGGGACTGCGGGTGGTCGACTCCGCGGTGACCGGCGTCGACCCGGTGATCCTCGGCTGGGGTCCGGTGCCGGCGGTACGGCGGCTGCTGAAGCGCAACCCCGGGCTGCAGCTGGCCGACATCGAGGTGGTGGAGTTCACCGAGGCGTTCGCCGGACAGGTGCTGGCCTGTCTGGACGAGCTGGGCATCCCCGAGGAGAGCGTCAACCGCGGCGGCGGCGCACTCGCGCTCGGCCATCCCTGGGGTGCCTCCGGGGCCGTTCTGGTGACCCGGATGTTCTCGGACATGCTCGGGACCGCCGACCCCGTGGCGGGCCGGGCCCGTTACGGCCTGGCCACGCTCGGGGCGGCGGGCGGTCTGGGCATCGCCACCCTCTTCGAACGCCATCCGGCCCACTGAGGGGGGGGGCCGCCCGACGGCGGCCGACCGAGGGTGCCGGCCGGCCGGACGGCGGTACGGGTGCGGCGGGGTCAGCCCCGCCGCACCAGCACCTGGAGCGGGGCGCGGAAGGAGAGCAGCGCCAGCATCTCCGGCGAGGACTCGGTACAGAAGCGGAGGTCCGGAAGCCGCTCGGCGGTCATCCGCATCACCACGTCGGCCTCCATCCTGGCCAGTTCGGCCCCTGAGCAGCGGTGGCGTCCGATGCCGAAGGACAGGTGCTTGCGCACGTTGGCCCGGTGCGGACAGATCTGCTCGGGGTTCTCGAAGACCTCGGTGTCCGAGCCGGTGGACGACAGCATCAGCAGCAGCGGAGCCCCTGCCGGGAGGTCGACACCGGACAGCGTCATCGGCCGGCCGGTGACCCGGCGCCAGGTGGTGATGGGCGGGTCCCGCCGCAGCACCTCCTCGGTCCACGGCTCCACGGCCGCCGGCTCGGCGGCGAACCGCTGCCACAGGCCGGGTTCCCGGAGCGCCCTGCGGTACATGGTGCTCAGCATCTGGGTGGTCGTCATCTGACCGGCGATGATCATGAAGTAGACCACGGCCGCCTTCTGGGTCACCCCCAGCGGCTCCCCGTCCGGCAGCCGGTGCGCGCCCAGTGCGCCGAGGAGCGTGCCCTCCTCGGACGCGGGCTTCGACACCAGGTCGGTGAGCCAGGCGTAGAACTCGGCGGCCTCGCGGGCCAGCGTCACCTCGCGCTCCCCGCGCGGCCGTCCCCAGAAGAGCTCCAGGGAGGCGTCGCTCCAGCGGGCGAGGGTGTCGATGTCCACGTCGATGGCCGCTTCCAGGCCGAGCAGCCGCAGCATCACCCGGAACGGAACGTCCCGGGCGATGGTTGTCGCCAGATCGCAGACGCCATCGGCGGCGAGCCGCTGCTCGACGTCGTCGAGCGCCTCCGCGACGACCTTCTCGACCATCGGCACCGAGGCGCTCACGGCCTGGGCGTTGAACAGCTTGGTCATGATGCGCCGATAGCCGGCGTGGCTGTCGGAGCCGTTGTTTGCGAGTGTTTGCGGGAGGTCGAACTTGACCCGCGCCAGGACGCGGAGCGTCTGTACGGAGAATCGTCCTATTGCGTCGATCGCATTGTCCGGAAGGAAATTCTCCGGATCGAGCAGAATGGCGCGCACGTCCTCGTAGCGGCTGATCAGCCAAAGCCCCGTGTTCTCGTCGAACTTCACGGGTTCGTGTTCTCGGAGCGCCGCCATCGCCGGATACGGGTCCAGCGCATACCCCTGGTCGAACAGGTCCACACTGTCAACGGGCATTGCCATCACGTCAATTCCACCTTCCCCCGGTCGACGGTACCAAGTCGTCGTGATCACGCTGAATACCAGCCGGGGAAGAAACCTGTGAGACGCGTCTCGTGCGGACGCCGCCCTGGCGGTCCGCCGACGGCGGGCGGCCCGGAGGGCATGCCTCCGGACCGCCCGCGCGTGTTCGGTCCGGCGTCTCGGCACCCTGGGTGCCCGGACGCTTCTACTGCTGGACGGCGTCGAGCGGGTTGCCGTTGTTGACGCCGGCCTTCTTGGCGGCGTCGATGGACGCGGCCGACGGCTTCACCTTGGTGAAGGTGTCGTGGCCGACGAGCGTGGACTTCCAGGCGTTGGCCGCGGTGGTGCCCGAGGTCAGCAGCCACTGGGTGTTGATGCGGGCCTCGGAGCCGGCGACGTACTGGCCGCTCCACGTGGTGGCGGAGTGGGCGTTGCGGTAGTTGTTCTTCCACGCCACCGTCCAGCCGAGGGCGGTGCCGCTGCCGTCGGTGGCCGGGGCGCTGTCGTAACGACCGGTCAGGACGTAGCGGCTCTCGGCGTTGCCGACGGCCGACTCGTAGGTGCCGGTGAGGCTGCCGTCCGCGTTCGCGGTCACGATGAAGGTCGAACCGAGCTGGTTGTACCAGGTGCCGGTGATGCCGGCCTCGGCGACGGCGGCCTGGGCCTTGGAGTCCTTCGACGGGTCCGCGGAGGCGCTGGCCGTAATACCGACGGTGGTCAGCGAAACGGCAATGGCTGCAACGACGATCTTGCGCATGTGCGACACGAAAAATCTCCCCTAGTTGTTGCCGGCGGGGGACGGGCGGCGTGCATGATGTGCGCGTCGCCCGCATCCCGCCCGTCAAGGTTTGTGACCTCGGCCGGGCACCTGACGGTGCCGGTGGACGAACAGCAATGCGGCATGCGCCTTTGGCGGAAGATCTGGATGGTCGAGGTCCCGGTCGATGGTTGCCAAGGGCACATGTTCGGTGTAAATCGTACTATCGATTGGCGGGTTTTCAACAACGTTTTCTGCAAAGGAGTTTCAGCCAAACTCTGGCCGAGTCTTTATGGTCGCTGCGTCAAATGCGGCTGAAAAGGGCCCCACTGCGGGTGGCCCGGACGCCCTGGGAGGGCGCGTCGGCCGGCCCTTCCCGCAACCGGTCGACCACCGCCAACCGCGCCCCCACGTCCAGGTTCCACAGCCGTACGGTGCCGTCCGTACTGCTGCTCGCCACCGTCCCGCCGTCGGGCGCGAAGGCAACGCCCCACACCGCGTTCGTGTGTCCGGAAAGCGCCGCCAGCGTGCGCCGGCCGGCCACGTCCCACAGCCGCACCGTCCGGTCGTTGCCGCTGCTCGCGAGCGTCCGGCCGTCGGGGGAGAAGGCGATGCCCCGCGCCGAGCCGGTGTGGCCGGCCAGCGACGCCTCGAAGCGGTGGCGCCGCGTGTCCCACAGCCGTACGGTCCCGTCGTTGCCGCTGGTGGCGAGCGTCCGTCCGTCGGGGCTGAAGGCCACCCCCCGGACCGCACCCGTATGTCCGGTGAGGGCGGCCAGCGGCCGGCGGCCGGCCACGTCCCACAGGCGGACGGTCAGATCGTCGCCGGCGCTCGCGAGGGTGCGCCCGTCGGGACTGAACTCCACGTCGTTGGCGAAATCCGTATGCCCGCTGAGCGTGGCGAGCCGACGGCGCGAGGCGACGTCCCACAGCCGGACCGTGCCGTCCGATCCGGCCGAGGCCAGCGTCCGCCCGTCGGGTGCGAAGTCCACCGCGAACACGGTCCCGCCCTGGCCGGCCAGGGTGGCCGCCGGTCCCCCCGCCGAGACGTCCCACAGGCGGACCGTGCCGTCGGAACCGGCCGAGGCCAGCGTCCGACCGTCCGGCGAGAAGTCCACCGAGAACACCGTCTCGCTGTGCCCCTCTAAAGTGGCCACGACCCGGCGCCCCGCGACGTCCCACAACCGCACCGCGTGATCCGCCTCCGCGGTGGCCAGCAGCTTCCCGTCCGGGCTGTAGGCGGCCTGCCAGATCTCCGTGAACGGACGTGACGCCAGCACCGCGCCCCGCAGGTCCCACAGCACCACCGACTGGTCGAATCCGGCGGTGGCCACGAACGCGCCCCGGCTGTCCACGGCCACCCCGAGCACGTAGTCGGTGTGCCCGGCGAGCGTCGCCGTCAGCCGGCCGCCGGCGACGTCCCACATCCGGGTCGCGCCGTCGCCGCCCGCGCTGATCACGGTCGTCCCGTCCGGAGTGAAGGCGACGCCGTTGACGTCGTCGCTGTGCCCGGTCAGCGTGGCCGTGGTCCGGCGCCCGGCCACGTCCCACAGCCTCACCGTCCGGTCGACGCCTCCCGTGGCGACCGTACGGCCGTCCGGGGCGAACGCCGCCCCCAGCACCTCGTCGGTGTGCCCGGACAGCACGGCCAGCGGCGCGGCCCGGACCGGATCCCACAGCCGTACGCTCCGGTCGGCGCCGGCCGAGACCAGCGTCCGGCCGTCCGGGGCGAAGGCCAGGGCGTTGACCCGCCCGGTGTGCCCGGCCAGGGACGCGACGGCACGGTACTCCCCGGTGGTCTCCCACAGCCGGACCGTCCCGTCCGGGCAGCCGGTCGCCAGGGTCCGCCCGTCCGGTGCGAAGGCCACCGTCCGCGAGCCCGCCGTGCTCGCCGGGAGCACCGCCTTCGGCCGGCCGTCGGCGGTGTCCCACAGCCGGGCCGGCCCGTCCGTGGACACCGCCGCGAGGGTCCGGCCGTCGGGGCTCACGGCGACCGCGCGGACCCGCCCGGCCATCGTGAACGTCGCGGTCGTCCGCCGGTCGGACAGCCGCCGCAGGGTCACCGTCCCGTCGGAACTGCCCGTTGCCAGCATGCCGTTGTCCGGCCCGAAGGCCACCGTGTTGACCGGTCCGCCGTGCCCGCCCAACCGGGCCACGAACGGCTGCGACTGCGTACTCAGCAGCGCCCCGAGCGCCTCGCTCGTCCGCGAGGTCCGGTACGCGTCGCCGGCGAGCAGCATGGAGGCCTCCGGCTGGCCCGCGGCCAGCGCCGCCGACTGCAGGGCGAGCGCCCGCGAACGGGCGATCCGTTCCTGGTCCAGCGCGCCGGCGCGCTGCTGGTACGCCAGCCCGCCGGCGCCCACGGCCAGGACCAGCAGGACGACCAGCGTGGCCAGCATCCGCTGGCGCAGCCGCGCCTGGCGGGCGGCCTGCCGCTCCCGGCCGTCCTGCGCGGCCCGGCTCTCCCGGAGGAAGGCCGCCTCCCTGGGCGCGAGCCGGCCCCTGCCGTCGAGTTCGTCCGCCCAGGAGCGGGCGGTGTCCAGCCGGGTCCCCCGGTAGAGCGCCGACGGGTCGCGGCCCTCGCGCTCCCATTCAGCAGCGGCGTGGGCCAGCTGCTGGTGGATCAGGAGCCCCGCCCGGTCGGCGCGGATCCAACCGCGCAGCCGTGGCCAGGCGTGCAGCAGGGCCTCGTGGGTGATCTCCACGGTGTCGCTGTCCATGGTGATCAGGCGGGCCCGTACGAAGGCGTCGAGCGCGGCCGCGGCCGGGCCCGCGTCGACCAGTTGCTCCATGAGGGCCGTTCGGCTCATCCGCCGGCGCGTCGCACCCGTACCGTCGGCGACGTGCACCAGCCGCACCAGGACACGGCGGAGCGTGTTCTGCTCGGCGGGGTAGAGGCGGCCGAACACCTCCTCGGCGGTCCGGGCGACGGCTCCCTGGATGCCGCCGGTGCGCTCGTATCCGGCGACGGTCAGGGTGGCGCCCTCGCGCTGGCGCCAGGTGGCCATCAGCGCGTGGGAGACCAGGGGCAGCGCGCCGGAGGGCGTCGTCCCGCCGGACGGGTCGTCGCGCAGGCCGACGTCACGCAGCAGTAGCGGGACCAGCCCCGGTTCGAGGGCGAGACCGGCGAGCCGGGCGGGGCGGGTGACCGATTCCCGCAGCTCCGCGGGTGACATGGGCGGCAGGACGAACAGCCCGCCGGTGAAGACCGGAGCCAGCTCCGGCAGGTCCAGGCAGTCGCCGGAGAAGTCGGCCCGTACGCCGAGCACCACGACGGCCGGGTCGTACGGGACGGCTTCCGCGCCCGGGACCGCCAGCGCGCAGAGCACCCGTACGAACGCGCGCCGCTCGTCCTCGTCGCCGCAGAGGGTGAACAGCTCCTCGAACTGGTCGACCAGCAGCACCGGGCGCAGCGGCGGCGCAGCCAGGCCCCGATCGGCCGCCGGGGGCGGGTCCCACAGCCGGTGGACCGCTTCGAGCAGGGCGTGGGGACGCTCCCGCAACCCCCTTGCCGTGAGGCCGAGATCGCCGCCCAGCACCTTCGCGGACCGGTCGAGCAGTTCGTCCAGCGGGTGCGCGGTGGGGGTGAGCCTGACGACCGGCCAGGTGTCGGCGCCCGGCATCGGGAAGCCGCCGCCCCGCAGAGCCGGTACGAGGCCGGCGTTCAGCAGGGAGGACTTGCCGGCGCCCGACGGGGCGACGAGCACCAGGGGCCCAGCGCCGATCCGCTCGAAGACCCGTTCGGCCAGCTCGGCGGTGGCCCGCTCCCGGCCGAAGAACCAGCGGGCGTCCCGCGCGGTGAAGGCGGGCAGGCCGCGGTAGGGGCACTCGCCCTCCGTCCGCGGCCCGGCCACGCGGACGTCGCCGGCGACGGCACCCTCCGCAGCCTCGGTGTCCCGGGCCAGCCGCAGCAGTTCACCCCCCGCCCGCAGGACGTCGTCGCAGCGCCGCGCGACGTCGACGGTCACCCGCTTCGAGCCGGTCTCGATCTTGCTCAGATAGCCCTTGCTGTAGTGCGTCGCGCGCGCGAGGTCCGCGAGGGACAGGCCGCGTTGCGACCGCAGACGTCTCAGCTGGGCCGGGAAGGGCCGCGCGGTGTCGTCGGACTCCCGCAGCTGGTCGGCCTTGCGCCGGCGGTCCGGATCCCCCAAAGCATCCCCCATGGCAGTGCGCCCAGGCAGTGAGATGGCGTCGCCCAGGCTACCGCGCGGGGCGGCCGGAAATGTGGATCTTCCAGCCGGTATGACGAGCACAGGAACGTCCGGGTCCGCCGCGCGGCGGACCCGAACGTCCCCTCGCGGGGACGCTAGCGGTCGAGGCGGATGGAGTTGACCGGCGTGAGGTCGGCGTACACACCGGTCTTGGCGGCGATGGGGCTGCCGCAGCCCGCGCCGCCCGTGCCGGTGCACAGGTTTGCGGTCGCACCGCCGTACTGGTTGTTGAGCACCCAGTGATGTCCGAACTGGTTGCTGAGATTGTGGGCCCCGTACCGGTGGAAGACGTGCGTCGGCTTGACGGCCGGGTTCTGGTTCTGAGGGTAGATGCACACCGCCCCGTCCGGGCATCCCGCCCAGGAGCCGACCGGCTTGGCCTCCACCGCGGCGCTGAGCGCGATCACCGCGACGACGGACGTGGCGAGAGCGGCGGCGCCGCGGAACAGCTTGCGCATGGTTTCCCCTTGCGGTTCGTGCCTCGTGCTGACGGCTCCAGCCTGGTGCCGCCCGGGCCCCGGGGTCGACGGGTTGCCCGTCGACCGTCCTCCGTCGGACCGGGAAACCCCTTGTGGCCTGCGTCGTTGCCGGTCAGGGGGCAACAACGCGAGCGGCAGGGCCCGCGGGACCCGCCTGCGGTACGACGATCCACTCTCCAGGCGTCAAAATGCGGCCGTTTGCCGACGGCATGCGTCGATCCGCTCACCCAGTGTGGCGATTTGTCGCAATCGCCCCATAACTTCTGCAGGGTGACGAACCGACAACTCAAGTCCCTCACGTGCATCGCCGTCGTCATGGCCGCCGGCTTCGGCGTCTTCGCGCCTCCCGCATCCGCGGCCGGACATCGAGTGCGCCCGGGCGACTCGATCCAGGACGCGGTGGACTCCGCGCGGCCGGGCGACATCATCACCGTGATGCCGGGCACCTACTACGAGAACGTGCTGATCACGAAGAGGCTGACCCTGCGGGGGTGGGGAGAGCGGACGGTGATCAAGCCACCGGCCGCGAAGACCCTGCCCGCCACGCCGAAGACGTGGCGACGGGCCGCCCCCGCCTGCTCCCAGGCCGACACCGGAATCTGCGTCATGGGTACGGAGGAGCAGCCCGTCACCGGTGTCGAGATCCGCGCGCTGACCGTATCCGGCTTCAAGCGGAACGGCATCTGGGCCTCTTACACCGACCGGCTGAGCGTCGAGCGTGTGATCTCCGAGAACAACAGCACCTGGGGCATCGCCCAGGAACGCTCCACCCGCGGCTTCTTCCGCGACAACATCGCCCGCGACAACGCCGAGTCGGGCATCTTCATCGCCAACACCGTCGCGCGCGAGGGCGGCGCCACCGACACCGGCGGCACCGTGATCCGCGGCAACAGGCTGACCGGCAACCGGATCGGGGTCACGGTCAGGCGCGTGCGGAACCTCACCGTCAGCGGCAACCACCTCACCGGCAACTGCGGCGGCGTGTTCGTCGTCGGCGACGAGGGCGAGCCCGGCGCCGGGGACCTCACCATCCGCGGCAACCGCATCCACGAGAACAACAAGTTCTGCAAGGGCAACAGCCGCCTCCCCGACATCCAGGGCGTCGGCGTCGTCCTCACCGGCGCCGAAGAGACGATCGTGCGTGCGAACTCCATCCGGGGCAACGTCGGATCCTCCCCCCTGTCGGGCGGCATCCTGCTGTTCAAGAGCTTCGTGGGCGCGACCAACACCGACAACGTCATCGAGGACAACGTGGTGCTGGACAACCTGCCGTACGACCTGGCCGACCAGGGGGCCGGATCGGGCAACCGGTTCCTCGACAACCGGTGCGACACCTCCGTGCCGGCCGGCCTGTGCTGAACCGCGCCCCCCTCATGAGGAGAATCGAGACCGAATGACCACGGTGAGCTCCACCCCCGCCGCCGCCCCCGCGGCCGTTCCCGCCCCGAACGCCGGCCCCCCGCACACACCCCCGCCGGCCATGCGCCTGCGCGAGCTCGCCTTCGGTGCGGCCGTCGCCGCCGCCGTACGCGCCGCGGCGCGGCTCAAGGTGGCCGACGCCCTCGGGGAGTCGCCCGCCACCCCCGCCGAGCTCGCGGCCGCGGTGCACGCGGAGCCGCAGCCCCTGCGGCGGCTGCTCCGCGCCCTGTCCTGCTACGGGATCTTCGCCGAGACCGAGGACGGCAGCTTCGTCCACACGGACATGTCGCGGCTGCTGCGCGAGGACGACCCGCACAGCCTGCGCTACATCTCCCTGTGGTGCACGGAACCCTGGACCTGGCAGGCGTGGCCGCGGCTCGACGACGCCGTCAGCACCGGCGGGAGCGTCTTCCACGACCTCTTCGGCAAGGGCTTCTTCGACTACCTGCACGAGGACGCGCACGAGTCGGCGCACGTCTTCAACCGCGCCATGACCACCTCCAGCAGGCAGTCGGCACTGGACGTCGCGGACCTCCTCGACCTCACCGGCGTCTCGGTCGTCGCGGACATCGGCGGCGGCCAGGGACACGTCCTGGCCAGCCTGCTGGAGAAGCACCCGACAGTACGCGGGCACCTCCTCGACCTGCCCGGCGTGGTCGCGAAGGCCGATCCCAGGCTGCGCGACGGCGGCCCCCTCGCCGACCGGACCGGCATCGTCCCCGGCGACTGCCGCGAGGCCGTCCCGGTCGACGCCGACCTCTACATCATCAAGAACATCCTCGAATGGGACGACGAGAGCACCCGCAGGACCCTGCGCAACGTCGTCGCCGCGGCGCGCCCCGGAGCCAGGGTCGTCGTCATCGAGAACCTCGTCGACGACACCCCGTCGATGCGGTTCACCACGGCCATGGACCTGATGCTGCTGCTCAACGTCGGCGGGGCGAAGCACACCGAGGAAAGCCTCCGCACCCGTCTGGCGGACGCCGGACTCCTGCTCGGCGACGTCCGCCCCGTCAACGCGTACCTGCACGCCTTCGAGTGCACCGTGCCCGGGTGATCCCGGCCGGCACGCGCCACGACGCCCCGGGACCGGCGGTCGGCCGGTCCCGGGGCGTCGTCATGCGTGCCGGGCGGCGGCGCCCGTCCGCCCGGAACCGTCAGGTCCCGGCCGTCAGGGCTTCGTTGACCAGGTCGAGGAACTCGCGCGGAGACTTGCACTGGTCCGCACCGGCGGGCAGGGACCGGCCGTGCCGGTTCTCCAGCTCGCCGACGATGCCGAGCAGCCCCAGGGAGTCCAGCCCCCACTCGTCGAACTTCGCATCGGGCCGGTCGGCCATGACGGCGGGGTCGACGGCGATGCCCGCACCCTTCTTCATCAGCGCGGCCAGTTCTTCCACGGTCAGTCGGTCGGTCATGGCGGGCTTCTCCTCAGGCTCGAGCCGGCGAACGCCGGTCGGTGATCAGGCGCATCTCGGAGCGCTCCAGGAAGCGCGAGATCTCCTGGTGGGTGGTGGGGACGCCGTCCTTGGCGCTGTCGAGCAGCCGTGCGAGCACCGCCGCCTTGTGGCCGCCCTCGACTCCGAGCGTCAGGGCCGGCCGCGCGTCGTGCGGCCCGCGCAGGTCGAGGAGACGGACGACGATGTCGTCGCGCTGGAAGACGGTGCTCGCCACGATGGGGCTCGTCGCGTCGTCCACGGCCGCCTCGTCCTGTGCGGCGAGCAGCCGGGCGAGTTCCGTGCCGCACCCCTTCTTGGCGGGATAGAACAGCGCGTGCCGTCCGAGCTCCGCGCCGTCGCCCCCGCCCGCCGCCACATGGTGCACGGCGGGCAGCGCCGCACGGGTGAAGAAGTTCCGGGCCGAACCGGGATCGCTGAGATCGCGGTCCTGCTCCAAGTACGGGTTGATGGCCTCCTCCAGCGCCCTGACCCCGGGCTGCTGGGCCACGTGGCGCAGCGCCGCCAGCAGGTCGCCCTCGACCTCCAGGGCCCGTACGACGCGGTTGCCGTGCATGAAGAGCGAGGTGCGGCGCAGCCGGGTGTTCTCGTCGACCTGCGCCTCCGGCGACGCGTACCCGCTCAGCAGCTCGGCCACGACGGACTCGCTGCCCGGCTTCACCGTGAAGGTCAGGGCGTGGCGGACGACGCCGTCCCCGCGCCGAGGGGCGACCTGCAGGCAGCCCCTCGCCCGGTCCGGTCCGTCCGCGGAAGCGGACACGGCGGCAGCGGCGGCGGAGAAGGGGGTAGCGGCGGACGGGCCGGGGGAGAAGGCCGCGGCGGCGCCGGGACCGTGGTCCCTGCCGGTCTCCCTCAGCACGCTGAACCGCAGCGAGCGGGTGTCCCGTACACAGCCGTGGAGCGGCTGGACCGACGCGACGTGCTCCTCGCTGTTGACCCAGGCCAAGAACCGCGGTGCGCTCTCCCATTCGCTGGTGATCAGCCACTGCGACGGATTCTCGATCGACTGGCACAGCTCGTCCCGGATGTGCCCGGGGACGGAGGAGACATGTTTGTGGAGGTCCTCGTAGACCTCCAGGAACTGGTTCTGAGCACCGTCGTACAGATCCAGCAGCAGCACGACCCGAAGCCTCGAGTCGTCGAAGGCGGACTGGGATATCCGTTCCGACAAGGTTGTCATCGTTCACACTCCTTCGAGACCACACGGTCGCCACGGGGCGGCGCCACCCGAACCGATCGTGGTCCGGTAGCCCCGTCGGCGCGAGAGGAGAGAACCAACCGGGTGAACGAGCGAGGGAACCCCCGTCGTAAAGGGCATGGAAGAGCCATGAAGGAAAACGTCGACCACCGCGTCCCGGTCCTCATCGTGGGCGGCTCGCTGGTGGGCCTGTGCACCTCGCTGTTCCTCGGCCGTCACGGCATCACGCACATGCTGGTCGAGAAGCACGCGGGAACCTCGCTGCACCCGCGTGGACGCGGTATCAACGTACGCACGATGGAGTTGTTCCGGGTCGCCCACGTCGAGGACCGGATCCGCGAGGCCGCCTCGGTCCTGGCGGACAACCACGGCATCCTGCAGGGCGGCTCCCTGACCGGGGACGACCAGGAGTGGCTGTTCGAGCAGATCGACCCGGGGGGCGCACTGGCGCGCTTCAGCCCTTCGACCTGGTGCCTGTGCAGCCAGAACGACATCGAGCCGGTGCTGATGTCCGTCACCCCCACGCTCGGGGCGGACCTGCGGTTCTCCACCGAACTGCTCTCCTTCGAACAGGACGAGAGCGGGGTCACCGCGATCGTCAAGAACCGCGAGACCGGCGAGCACAGCACCGTGCGCGCCGACTACCTGGTCGCCGCCGACGGGCCGCGCAGCCCCGTGCGCGAACAGCTCCGGATCGGCCAGAGCGGTCCCGGCGACCTCTTCCACAACGTGAGCATCACCTTCCGGTCCCGCATGCTCGCGGACGTGATCGGCGACCGGCGATTCATCGTGTGCTACCTCACCAAGCCGGACGCCGACGGGGCCCTGCTTCCCGTCGACAACCGGGAGCGGTGGGTCTTCCACGCGCCGTGGCACCCCGACCGGGGCGAGACGCTGGAGGAGTTCACCGACGAGCGCTGCGTTGAGCACATCCGGCGGGCCGTCGGCGCACCCGACCTGGACGTAGAGATCACCGGTAAGGCGCCGTGGCACGCAGCCGAGCGCGTCGCCCAGCGGTACGCGGCAGGCCGGGTCTTCCTGGCCGGCGACTCCGCCCACGAGATGTCGCCCACCGGGGCGTTCGGCTCCAACACCGGCATCCAGGACGCGCACAACCTCGCCTGGAAGATCGCCGCGGTGCTGGACGGCGCCGCGGGCCCGGGGCTGCTGGAGACGTACGAGTCCGAGCGGCTCCCGGTGGCGCGGGCCACGAGCGAGCGGGCCTCGGCCCGTTCCGCGGAGCACAGCCACCCGGGGTACGAACCGGACCCCGAGACCGTTGCGGAGCCCGTCGCCGGAGCACCCGCGCGTGGTGGCGGCGGCCGCCAGAACGGCGTCCTCACCGTGGCCATGGGGTACCGGTACGGCCAGGGCGCGGTCGTGGGGGCCGACCCGGACCTGCCCGTCGTGCCCGAACGGATGCGGCTGTGCGGGGACCCGGGCACGCGCGCCCCGCACCTGTGGCTCCGCGATCCGGCGCGGAGCGAGCGGAGGTCCACGGTCGACCTCTACGAGCGGTCCTTCGTCCTGCTCAGCTCCGAGGGCACAGCGTGGAGCGGAGCGGCGGGAGCGGTCGCCAAGCGGATGAACGTACGCCTGGACGCCTACGCGATCGGCACCGGCCCGGAGGCCGACCTGATCCCGGAGGACGGCGGCGACTGGGCCGAGGCGCACGGCACCACGGCGTCCGGAGCGGTCCTCGTCCGCCCGGACGGCTTCGTGGCCTGGCGCTCGCCGGACGCCGTGGCGGACCCGGAGTCGGTCCTCTACAAGGTCCTGACCACCCTGCTGGACCGCTACTGACGCGGGCCCGCCCGGAGGACGCATAGGGGCGCCGCCCCGCGGAAATCCGCGGGACGGCGCCTCCTTGCCCGTACACGTCCCGGATCAGCTCACGGGACCATCTTCGAACCGAGTCCGCCCGGCGTCTCCGGCACCCACGGTGCCACGGCCGTGGCCTCGCCGGGTTCCCGCTCGGCCATGCTCACCCGAAACACGCCTTTTCCGTCCACGTTCACGGGCAGGACGTAGATCTCCTTGATCTGGCCGGTGTCGTGCAGGTAGAGCACCACGGTCTGGCGGTACGAGCCCTCGTCGTAGAACTCCGCGGTGACCTTCCCGCCGGCGCCCTTGCGGAACGCGGTGATCCAGTTCTCTGCGGTCTTCTCGATCGTGCCCCGATCCTTGTCGGTGTCGGCCAAGGACGCCAGCGCGTCGACCTTCCCGTCGGCGATCCGCCACACCACCTGCTGGGTGATCCCCAGCGTCCCCGTGGACGGATACCCGACCACCGCGAGCGGCGGGTGGCTGCTGTAGTCCCCGGCGTACTCCACGTCGGCGGCGTCGTAGCCCGACGAGCAGCCGGTCAGCAGACCGAACACCAGGGCGGCGACGAGGACGCCCCGGGGCCCTCTTCGACGGCGTCGTGCCGTGAAGAAGCGAGTATCCATATTTCTTCGGTCCTTCGGTCGGTACCTGGTGATCCAGGAGCGAGACGAGGGGCGTCGTCCCCGTGGTCTCCCACGGGGACGACGCCCCTCATGCAGGCCGGGAGCCGGTCAGCTCACCCTTCCCTCCTGGAACCGAGCTCGCCCGGCTTCTTCGGCACCCAGGGGTACACGGCGGTGGCGTCCTTGGGGTCGGGCTGGCCCATGACCACGCGCCAGCCGTCGTCGCCCACGGTCCGGACCTGGAGTTCCTTGATCTGGCTGGTGTCGTGGAAATACAGCACGACCACCTGCCTGGTGGAACCGGAGTCGTAGAAATCCGCAGTGACCTTGCCACGGGCTCCTTGGCCGAACGCCGCGATCCAGTTCTCGGCGGTCTTCCGGGGTTCCCCGTCAGTCCCGAGAGCGGCGAGTTCGCCCGCCTGGCCGTCGGCGATCCCCCACACCACCCGCTGGGTGATCTCCAACGTCCCTCGGCTCGGGTATCCGACCACGGCCAGCGGTTCGTGCTGGGAATAGTCGTCGTCGTAGGCGAGGTCCGACCCGGCTGAGCAGCCCGTCAGGACGGAGACCGCCATCAGACAGCCCAGGAACGCCGACCTCACCGGTGCGGTGCTCAATTCGTGCTCACCAGTCGGATCGCCACCACGCTGACGATGGGGTTGTCCCCGCCGCGGTACCGGCCGATGGCCGCGTTCAGGGTCGTGTGGTTCGTCCAGCCGTGCTGGGCGAGGTTGACCTGGCCCTGGCCCCTGCCGGTCACGACCGCCGCGTGGTTGTACACCCCCTCCCTCTTCCACTTGAAGAAGAGCAGGTCACCGGAGCGCAGGGAATTGACGTCGGTCACGTAGTACTGGGAGCGGTAGCCGAGGAGATGCCGGCGCAGGTTCTCCGCCCCCGACCAGGCGAAACTGTTCTTGGGCCACACGGCCCAGCTCGGATTCTTCCACCAGGCACTGTCCGACCGGTACCAGCCGGTGCGCATTTTCATGCCACCACCGTAGTAGAGGGCCTTCGACGCGAAATTGGTGCAGTCCTGGTCGTACTCCTTCTTCACTCCAGTGTTGTGGAAGGCCCAGGCACCGGTGCCCGCCGCGTTGAAGTACGCGGCCGGCTGCGCACCGGGCGCCGCCGGCGCCTCCACGGGGAAGCCGTCCGCGCCGAGTGTGAGCGCGCCCGAGTCGTCTGCCGCGCCCGGCTCCGCAGGTGTGGCGACGACCTGGGTGCCGGCGGTCGCCGTGGTCGACAGAGTCTGGCCGGCACTGGTGTCGTCGGACTCGCTCTCCAGCTTCGCCGCGTCGCCTGTGAGGCCGAAGACGAACCGCTTGGTGCTCGTGTCCTCGGACACCTGGTCGACGCCGTCGATCCGCACCGTCATCGTCTGGACCACGGTGGTGCGTACCAGTACACGTCCGGCCGTCGAGCCCTTGGCCACCACGGTGTCCGTCAGCGCGGAGGAGGAACCGACGTAGGCCTGGCCCTTGCCCTCCAGCGCTTCACGCGTCGCGACGAGGGCGCCTTCCTGCGTGCCCAGGAAGTCACCGAAGGTGGTTCCGTGCGGGGAAGCGGCTGCCGCATCGGCGGCGGTCAGGCTGAGGCCCGTGACCAGCTTGCCCCGGGCGCTCAGATAGGCCTGGACGTAGTCCTTGTAGCGGGTCGCCCCGCCGGGCACCGATGCCCCCTGGACGGACGCGGAGCGCGACACCGGACCGGTGCCCACGGCGTTCTTCGCCGTCACCGCCACCCGGTAGGACAGGGAGTTGTCGAGGCCGGTGAAGGCCGCACGGGTCGCGGCGCCCTCCCAGGTGCCCACCACGGTGCCGTCGTTCTTCTCGGCCTTCACCACGTAGCCGGTCTCGCCGGTCGCACCCCCGTCGACGGGAGCGTTCCACGTGGCGAGCAGACCGGTGTCGCCTGCGGTGGCGACGACTTCGCTGACCGCGCCGGGAGCCGTCGGCGGCAGGTACTCGATGGTGAGCCTGGGCCGCTTGGTGGCGTCCGTCGCCGCACCCGAGTGGTATGCGGCGCCCTGCACCGTGCCGGGGACGGTGAGGGCCAGGCCTTCGTTCTCGCCGCGGTCGAGCCAGGACTGCACGAGCATCCCGAACTCGATCTCGTTCAGCGCGATCTGGGAAGCGTAGCTTTCGGTTCCGGCGGCGGTGAGGAGATCCATGCCGCTCTGCGCCGGGGTCCACGGGGCGGACAGCTCGAAGACGTCAGGCTGCTGCACCACGCACTGCGTGGTGCAGTCGGCCCTGCTCAGCGACAGCTTGGCCGAGGTGACCCGGGCCCCCTTGGGGAGCCCGGCGAAGTTCGCCTTCAGCCGCGTCGCCCACGAGTGGCCGTCGGCCGTCCCCAGCCGGAGCTGACCGGCGGGAGGCGTGGCGCAGCCCGCCGTGGCGCAGTCGGTGGCGACCGACGCACTCTCGAGAGCGGCGTCACCGAGTACCAGGGACTGCGCGGCGGGCATCGGAGGCAGAGCCTGAACGCGCACCGTCATGTTCTGTTCGGCCGACCAGGGCGAGCACCCGGTGCTGGTGCAGGCGCGCACGGACCAGCGGTAGGTCGCGCCGTCCGTCAGCTTGCCCTCGGGGATCTGCAGGGCGGCCCGGTTGCCGCTCTCCACCCATACGGGGGGCAGCGGCAGGTTCGGGACCGGGTTGCCGGCCGCGTCCTTCAGGGAGAACTCGGCACTCACGCGCGTTTGCGCCGGGGTCGTGACAACCGCGGACAGGATGGGCGTCAGGGTTTCCTGGGCACCGGCCTGGATGTCCTGCGGGGCGTCAGGCAATGGGCTGACCGTGAAGGTGCTCCAGTTGGACCAGGGCGACCAGCTGTTGCTGTAGTGCGTGCCGTCGTAGGGCGAGGTGCGGAAGCGGTACATGCGCCCGTGCTGGAGCACGCCCGCCGGTACGACGACCGAGGCCGGGGTGCCTTGCGGGACGAACGGCGACACCAGGTTGCCGCCGACCTGGGTGTTGGTGGCGGCGTCGAAGATCTGGAAGGTGCCGTTGACCGTGTCGCCGTTCTTGTCCGCGAACGTGTCCCGCAGGATCGGCGTCGTCGTCTCGACGCGCCAGGCGGGGGTCTTGTCCTGGACGAACGGAGGGCCGGCCTCCTGCTTGGTGCCGGTCTGCGGACGGTAGTTGTAGGTCACCGTCAGCTTCGGCGGGTTGGAGGTGGCGTTCGCGGAATTGACGCGCTTCCACTGCCCGACGACCGACTCCGACGTGGCGCGCAGGCCCATGCTGGACAGCGGCGCCTTTGCGGACGCCCACGTCTGGACGAGGGTGGTCACGTCGGCGTTGATCCAGCCGTCCGGTGCCGAGCCGCAGCCGGGGTTGCCGCGGGTCTCGGTGGAGGTGGCGTACTTGGTGCCCATGGCGGGCTGGTTCGTCCAGCGCGACGCGGTGCTCGGGGTGCCCGAGTCCCAGACCTCCCACGGCTGCGCGACGCAGTCGGTGTTGCCCGAGTGGAAGTTCCACAGGGACAGCTTGGCGTCGGAGACCAGTGCGTCCGCGATCGGCGCCGTGTTCCACGTGATGAACGAACGCGCCGTGCGGAAGGTGCCGTTCGCGTTCTTGGTGCCCGGGTTGCCGAGGTCCAGCTCGGTGTCGCCCGACCAGTCGACGGTCTCGCCCTGCTGGACGTAGGTGTCGAAGACGTTGCCCAGCGAGGAGGTCGAGGGGTCCACGGTCACGGGGTACTTGGTGGCCGGGTCCGCGAGGAACTTCGCGTCCGGGGTGACCACCAGGTCGACCGTGCCCTTGCCCTGGACGACCTTCATCGCCACGGGCACCTTGCGGGTGTGCTCGCCGGAGACCGGATCGACCGTGGAGTCCCACATCACCGGTGCCGGCATGACCGCGGTCTTCTTGCTCCTGCGATCGGTGAACTGCACGCTGCCGTCGGCCTGCTGTTCCACCTTCAGGCCCTTGGCCACCAGCGGCAGGGTGTACGCGTAGTTCCCGCCGGCCGGACGCTGCTTCAGCTCGACGAACTGCTCGAAGCCGCTGCGCGTGGCCTCGATGACGACGTCACCGCCGGGCACGGCGTTGGTGTACTCGGCGCGGGCCCCGTCGAGCTTCGGCGACGGCAGGGCGCCCTTCCACTTGAGGGTGATCTGCTGCTCGCCCTCGCCCAGCGTGACGAGGTCGGTGCTGATGTAGTTGACGGACGGCGCGGCCTGGGGCGCGGCCTGGGGCACGGCCTTGGCCATCCGCGGGAGGCTGCCCGCGGCCAACTTCAGGCCCTGCGGATGGGCCTTGGACGCGACGGACCCGTCAGGGGCGTGGCCCAGGGTCACGTCGACCCCGCGCCAGGCGCGTGCCTGCTGGTCGTAGAAGCGGATCGGTCCGGCGGCCACTTCGGTCGTGAGCGTGCCGTTGGGGTTGACCCATGTCGTGGACGTCTCGGACCGCTCCGAGACCGCCTCCACGCGGTGCCCCGCCGTCCGCGCGGCCACCCGGGCGCGCGCGAGGTTGAGTTCTTCGGTCACGGCGCCGGGCTTGGCCGTGGCGGCCTCGGCCGGAGCGGCGCCGGCCGGGTGCGAGCTCTGGATCAGGGTGGCGGTCACGATGAGTGCCGCTCCGCCCGCTATCCAGTGGGTGGTCCCCCAGGGCCCTCTTCCACGGCGTCTTGCCGTGGAGAAGCGAGTAGCCATACTTCCTCGGTCTTTCTGCGAGTACCCGATGAACCAGGTACGAGGGGAGCAACGTAGCGCCCTGACCAGGCAGTTCGTACTCGTAAACGGACAAGCGGGACACAACTTCTGTCGCAGTGACGCAATTCACGCCATGACTGGATCTGGCTCCAGATGCGGCTCGGCGCCAGGACGTCTACTGAGGTGGGCGCCGGCTGCGCCGGCGGGCGGGGCGGGCGGGTCCCTTCAAACGGAGAGCGGTGGACCGGTGTGCTCCCGTACGGACGGCCGGTCCCCGTCCGTGGTCTCGGTCAGTCCCGCGACATGGTCGGTGACCATGTCGAGGATGGCCGCCACGACTTCGGCGTCGCCGAGCACGAGGTGGTTGAGGGTCAGCCCGTCCGTCATGGCGGCCAGGTAGCGGGCCAGTACGGGTACCGGTACGCGCAGCTCGAAGGGCATGAGCAGGCGGAGCTGTTCGATGAGCTCGGTGTAGGTGTCGGAATACAGCTCGTACTGGCGTCGCGCCAGGTGCTCGAACCCGGGCCGGCGCAGGGCGTACTGCGTGAGCTCGTAGGTGAGCATGTGCTCGCCCGGGTTGGCGGCGACGTGGTCCCAGTACGCCTGGAAGCCGGCCCGGATGGTCTCCCGCAGGGTGGCCCGGGGCCGGATGGCCTCCCTCGCCACGGTGATGCCGTGTTCGGTGATCGCCACGATCACGGATTCCAGCAGGGCCTGCTTGGACTCGAAGCAGTAGTGGAAGACGCTCAGGGACACGCCGGCCTCGGCGCAGATCGACCGCGTCGTCGCCCTGGCGACGCCGTCGCGGGCCATCACGCGGATCGCCGCCTCGGTCAGCTGGCGGCGTCGCTCGGCCGACGGCATGCGTGCCATGGGCGCTGGTTCCCTTCGTTCCGTTCGTTCCTAGCGCAGTGGTGCAGCAGTGCAGTCGCGGCAAAGGCGGCCGGGGCCGGCCGGATCGGCGGATCCGGCCGGCCCCGGCCCCGGGACCTGAATGGGTCGGCTGAGCGGCGTCAGCTGCTGTAGACGCCGACCTCGTAGAGCGAGTAGCCCCACTTGGTGCCGCGCTGCACGCCGTGGACACGGACGTAGCGGGCTGTGGTGCCGGTGAAGAGCGCCGTGTCCAGACCGCCGTCACCGGTGGTGGTGGACCACGCGGACTGCCAGTCGGTGCCGTCGTTCGACAGCTCGATGCGGTAGGCGTGCCCGTGCGCCCGCTCCCAGTCGAGCGTGACGCGCTTGACCAGGTGGGCCGCACCGAGGTCGATCTGGATCCACTGGTCGTCGCTCCAGTCGCTCGCCCAGCGGGTGCCCTTGTTCCCGTCGACGGCCCGGGACGGGGCGTAGCTCGTGAAGGGGTTCCACTCCGCCGAGCTGGCCGCCGTGGACGCGCCCGCGGCGAGGTTCACGCCCGCCTTGTGCTTCTCGGACGAGCCCCAGGTGGTGAGGTAGGACTCGGCGCCGCGGAAGAGGTCGTCGACCACGTCCTGGCCGCCGACGAGCCGGATGTCCTCGATCCAGTCCGGGACCAGGCCGTAGTGCGAGGCGCCGTCGGTGTTGAGGTCCCAGGTGCGCTGTCCGGTGGTCTGCTTGTCGATGACGGAGCCGCCGTCGACGCTGCGGAACGGATAGCGCACCGGGTTCGGGGTGTCGGCCCCGCGGGGGCCGGGCCAGCCGCCGACGCCGTTCATGTCGGTGCCGTAGCCGTAGCCGACGTTGTACTTGTCGCGCAGGGCGTTCTTGGCCTTGGCCTCCGCGCTGAAGCCCTCGGCCCCGTTCATGTACTGGGCGACGAATCCGCCGAGCTTGTACAGCCGCTCGGTCCAGTTGTCGTCCATCCAGCTGTGCGAGGAGATGATGCCCGGGTAGGACTCGGACTCCAGGATGTCGAAGGCCCGGCCGGCGGCCTTGACGCTCATGTGGTCGATCTCCAGCATCATCTTGCGTTTCATCATCCCGCGCACCGCGTACTCGCCGAGCTCGGTCAGGCCGCGGGTGTTGCACTGCGCGTCCGCCGCGTACGAGGGCACGGACACGCCCGCCGGAAGTTCCTTCTGCGCCTGTGGAGCGGCTGCGAGCCCGATGGGGTTGTCATGCTGCGGGCCGGTGCACTTCTCCGTCTTCCAGAAGGTGCCGGTCGACAGGAACTGGCCCACGTTGATCGCGGTGCCGAGCGCGCCCTGGTCGAAGCGGACGCCGCACAGGGCGTTGTCGAACTTGTGGCAGAGGAACATGCTGCGCACGCCCAGCTTGTGCAGCTCGTCGAGGCCGCGGTCGACGTCCTCCTTGTTGCACTGCGCGATGTCGAGGATCTGCTTGCAGCCGAACGGCTCGGAGGTCTCGACGCCCAGGACGACAGCCAGTTTGCCCTGCTTGACGACTTCGCGGGCCTGGGCGGAGTCGGTGACGATCCGGAACCAGCCCTTTCCGGGGCCGCCGTACATCTTGTCGATGTAGGCCTGCATGTCGTACGTCTTCTGCGCTTCGAGCCGGATGGCGGTCATCTCGTCGCAGCCTCGGTCCTTGAAGAAGTAGACCGAGCAGATCACGCCGTTGGTGACGAGGTCGTTGACGAGCACCCGCTGGCCGCCGCGCCAGGCGCGCTCGACCCAGGCGTAGTAGTTCTGCTGGTGGGTCAGCGAGTCGTGGGCGGGCCAGTCCTTGAAGGTCGGCCAGCCGTTCGGGTCGTGCTTGCCGTCGCCGCCCTTGGTGATGAAGTCGAAGATCGCCAGGGTGCCGTCGGGGTAGTGCTCGGGGCAGTCCTTGAGCGCGTCGGCCACGCCCAGTTCGGAGAAGGGCCTGCCGCAGATGAGGCGGCCGCCGAAGCCCTCGTTGGACATCAGGTGGTCGTGCGCGTCGACGAAACCGCGCACCCGGCCCTGGGAGTCGGTGCCCTTGAACGGTTCGCCGGTGATGTTGATGTCGGAGTCGGGTGCGGGCCGCGCCACCGGATTCCACCAGCCGGGGTCGGCGGCGGAGCTGGGCACGGGGCCGAGCACCATCGCCACCACGGCGAGGAGCAATGACAGGACCGCGAGGGGGCTGCGCCTGTGGTGCGTGTGTCGGGAAATGGTCATCACTCACGTCTTCGGTCAGCGGATGGCGCGGTGGAGGAGCCGGACCCGTTCGGGGACGCGACGGCCACACGGGAGAGCTGACTTGTCATGAACCCGCAAACGGTGATCCGAGAATCGCCACTGGCGCCGACAGAGTCAAGAGTCCGGGACGGATGACCTGATGATCCGTCAGTAGCGTTCGTCAGTAGCTCCGCCGGGGAGTGCCGGTACGGGCGGGCAGGGTCCGGCGTGGCCGGTCGGCCGGAGACGCCGGGACGGCCTACCGTCGAGCCATGAGTGCGATGGCGGTGGTGTACGAGGTCGAGGAGCCGGTGGCGGCGCACCCCGGCGGGACCGTGGACGGCGGCGGTGAGGCGGTCGTCGTGCGCGTGCACGCGGCGCCCGCGGCGCCCGGGATGTCCGGTGTCCCCGGTCCGCGGACCTTCTGCGGCAGGGACACCTTCGCGATGCGGGCCGCCCCGCCGCAGCCGGGGCAGGCGGGGCAACCCGCCGGGCAGCCCGGCGCGACGTGGTACGACACGGAGTACGCGGACCGGGTCTGCCCCGCGTGCGACGACGCGGTGGGCACCGACTGAGGCGCCGGGCCGGCGCGGGTCCGCCGGGCGGGCGTCAGCGCGCGTTGCGCTCGGGCAGGTCCGTCTCGGCCGGCGCGAAGCCGAAGCCGCGCGCGCCCTTCTTCTCGGTCTGCTTCCCGCAGAACGCGGCTTCCAGGGTGCCGCCGAGCGCCGTGTTGGCCTCGCCGCGGTTCGAGGTGTTCGCCATCGCGGACAGGCTGCGCCGGCCGTCGCGCGTGGAGAAGGCGTAGGTGTAGAAGCCCTGCACCGTGCCCGTGTGCCCGTAGACCGACGTGCCGCAGGAGAGGTCGTAGCGGCGCAGACCCAATCCGTAGAACCGGGTGTTCGCGGTGTCGGTCGGGGTCGCGGTCACCATGGCGTCCAGCAGCCGGGGCGGCAGCAGCCGGCCGCCGAGCAGCGCCGACGTGAAGGTGTTCAGGTCGGCCGGGCTGGAGATCACCGCACCGGCGGACTGGGCCCACGACACGGTCTGCTCGGTGGAGTCGACCAGCGGCGCGCCCGCCTCGTCGGGGTGCAGGTAGCCGCGGGCGTGCAGGCCCTTGATCTCGGTGTCGGGATGCACGTACGCGGTGCTGCGCAGGCCCAGCGGCTTGAAGATGCGCCGCTCGTACTCCTTGCCCACCCGGTTGCCGGTGGCCTTCTCGATCAGCATGCCGACGACGACGAAGTTGGTGTTCGAGTACTTGTACGCCACGCCGGGCTCGGTGGTCCTGGGCTCGCGCAGTGAGAGGTCCACCAGCTCCTGGTGGCTGAACACCCGGTTGCGCACGGCCTCGAAGCCGGGGACCGTCTGCTCGAACATGGCGTCCGTGTAGTCCGCCAGTCCGCTGCGGTGGGTCAGCAGATGGCGCACCGTGATCCGGTCGTCGGGCAGCAGGCCGGGCAGGTAGCGGTTGACCGCCGTGTCCAGGTCGATCTTCTTCTCCCCGACGAGCTGGAGCAGGACCACGGCGGAGAAGGTCTTGCTGACACTGCCGATCCGGAAGCGGGCCTGCGGGTCCATGGCCGCGCCCGTGGCCTTGTCGCGTACGCCGACGGCCCGGGTGCGGACCCCGCCGGGGCCGCTGAAGCGGGCCATGGCGCCGGGCGCTCCGGCGGCCGTCGTGTTGCGCAGCGCCCGGGTCAGCGCTTCGAGATCGGGGGCGGCGGTCCCGGCCGCCTGGGCGGTGGCCGCGGGGGTGACGGCGGCCGTCACGGCGAGCAGGGCGGCGGTCAGGGCGAGACGTCGGTGCACGGGCAGCGGCACGGTGTTCCTCTGGTCGGTGGTCAGTCGGCGGCACAGGGCGGGGCGTCGCGGACGGCCGGACGGCGCGACCGCGACGGGCCCAGAAAGATCATCGATCAGGAGCGGCGGCGGCGCGAGCCGCAACGCGCTGTCCTATGAAGGAGGTTCCAGCAGGCGGAGGGCTTCCTGGCGCATTTCCACCTTGCGGACCTTCCCGGTGACGGTCATGGGGAACTCGTCCACGACGTGCACGTACCGCGGGATCTTGAAGTGGGCGAGCCGGCCGGCGCAGTACGCGCGGACGGCGTCCGCGGTCAGCGGTTCGGCCCCCTCGCGCATCCGCAGCCACGCCATCAGCTCCTCGCCGTACTTGGGGTCGGGCACCCCGATGACCTGGACGTCGAGGACGTCCGGATGTGTGTGGAGGAACTCCTCGATCTCGCGCGGGTAGAGGTTCTCCCCGCCGCGGATCACCATGTCCTTGATCCGGCCGGTGATGCTCAGATAACCGTCGTCGTCCATGACGGCCAGGTCGCCGGTGTGCATCCAGCGGGCCGCGTCGACGGCCTCGGCGGTCCGCTCCGGTTCCTCCCAGTAGCCGAGCATCACCGAGTAGCCGCGGGTGCACAGCTCGCCCGGCTCCCCCCGGGGCACCGTCCGCCCGGTCCGCGGATCGACCACCTTCACCTCCAGGTGCGGCCCGACGCGGCCCACGGTGGACACCCGGCGCTCGACCGAGTCGTCGGCGCGGGTCTGCGTCGACACCGGGGAGGTCTCCGTCATCCCGTAGCAGATGGACACCTCCGTCATGCCCATCCGCTCGATGACCTCCCGCATGACCTCGACCGGGCAGGGCGAGCCCGCCATGATCCCCGTACGCAGGCCGGACAGGTCGTACGAGTCGAAACCGGGCTCCGCCAGCTCGGCGATGAACATCGTGGGGACGCCGTAGAGCGAGGTGCACCGCTCCGACTCCACCGCGGCCAGGGTGGCCACCGGGTCGAACGCCGGCGCGGGGATCACCATGGCCGCGCCGTGGCTGGTGCAGGCGAGGTTGCCCATGACCATGCCGAAACAGTGGTAGAAGGGCACGGGGATGCAGACCCGGTCCTGCTCGGTGTAGTGGCACAGCTCGCCCACGAAGAAGCCGTTGTTGAGGATGTTGTGGTGCGAGAGCGTCGCACCCTTGGGGAATCCGGTGGTCCCGGAGGTGTACTGGATGTTGACGGCGTCGTCGGGGCTCAGCGCGGCCTGTGCCCGGGCCAGGTCGGCCGGGTCGCCCCGGCGGCCGCGCTCCAGCAGGGAGTCCCACAGGTGCCCTCCGAGCAGGGCCACGAACTCGAGGTCCGGACATCGCGGGTGGACCTCCTCGATCATGGCGGCGTAGTCGGAGGTCTTGAAGCGGTCCGCGGCGGCCAGCAGCCGGATGCCGGACTGCCGCAGTACGTACTCCAGTTCGTGGGAGCGGTAGGCGGGGTTCACGGTGACGAGGACCGCCCCGATCTTGGCCGTGGCGTACTGCACCAGCGTCCACTCCGCGCGGTTGGGGGCCCAGATCCCGACGCGGTCGCCCTTCACGATGCCCAGGTCCAGCAGCCCGAGGGCGAGGGCGTCGACATCGGCGGCCAGCTCCGCGTACGTCCACCGGCGGTCGGCGGCCACGTCGACGAGGGCGTCGCGGTCGGGGAACCTCCGCACCGTGCGGTCCAGGTTCTCGCCGATGGTGTCACCGAGCAACGGCACTTCGCAGACCCCGGACGCGTAACTCGATGCGGCAGACACATGGACCTCCTGGACGGGCGGACGGGCGGACGGGCGGACGGGCGGACGGGCGGGCGGGCGGATGGACGGGCGGACGGGAGGGCGGGCGGGGCGATCTGGGGCGATGGCGCCTGAAATATACTGATGGGGTGACTGAGGACCCCTTGCCAGCCTGCCCCGAGTGTGCGGGTGCCTACGCCTACGAGATGGGCTCGCTGCTGATCTGCCCCGAGTGCGGGCACGAGTGGCCCCTCACCGCCGGCGCCGGACCGGCCGAGGCGCCCGAGGAGCGGGTGATCAAGGACGCCGTCGGGAACGTGCTGGCCGACGGCGACACCGTGACGGTCGTCAAGGGCCTGAAGGTCAAGGGCAGTCCGACCGGCATCAAGGCGGGCACCAAGGTGCGCAACATCCGCCTCGTCGACGGCGTGGACGGCCACGACATCGACTGCAGGATCGAGGGCTTCGGGCAGATGCAGCTCAAGTCCCGTGTGGTCCGCAAGGTCTGAGGAGACCTGGGGGATCCGTGGCATGGGAAAAGGCGCCTGCCGGGCGGAGGCCGGGCAGGCGCCTTCGTCGTACGCGTGGGGGGGCGTGTCCGCAAGGCAGCGCCGACCGCCCGGGTACCGGACGTACCCGGGCGCGCCCGACAGCGAACACGGCGAGGTGCGGTGCCAGGCACCGCGGGACCGGCGGGACTTTGCGGACACCCCCTGGGGCAGGCCAGGGCGCGGTGAAGGCGCGCGAGGGGCGCACGGCTTGGCGTACGGCCTCCAGCAGCAGCATGCCCGGGGCGTGTCGACGGGGTGGTCGAAGGACATCGGGTGGTTGATGTCGGTCCGCGACTGCGCGCGTTGCATGGAGCTGGTGGGGGACAGCACCACGTCGTGGAAGCGGGTCGCGACACACCCGCCGGGGCGTCATCGGCGGCGGGAGGGGGACGATGCGGACGGGCCACCTGGTCGAGCTCGGCGTTCGCGCCGCGCAGGCGCTGTGGACGGCCTCGGGCGGGTGGGTGAAGCCGACCTCGGCGGTGCCCGGGAACTCCCGGTCCCGCGTGGCGGTGACGTACATGGTCGGGCGGGCGAGCCCGCGGGTCCCGGCGGGCGATGCCCGAGCAGCGAATGGGGAGCATCCCGGCGGACGGGGAACCGCCGTCGCTGCGCGCGACGCCGATGGGCGTGGCGGACGGCTGGACGGCCCTGACACCGCCCGGCGGCTGCAAGTACGACGGGCGACGGCCGGGGGCTCTGGCGCGTGCGGGGCATGACCCGGTTTCACGCCGGGGGAGCTCGACGCTTACCTGCCGGGCATCCACCGGCTGCCGCTCGGCGAGGAACTCTGACGCGGAGGGCCGGCCGCCCCGTGCCTCAGCCCAGGTCCGAGGCAGTAGGCACGACCACGCCGTAGAGGTCGGCGATGGTCGCGAGGGCGCCGTGGTGGACCTGCTCCGCGGGCAGCCCGGCCACCGCCGAGCGCAGCGGCCGGGTGGCGCAGGCGTCGGCGACCACAGTGGGGCGGTTGCCGCGCAGGAAGGCGCCCTCCGCGGTGAAAGCCACGCACATGTGGGTCATGAACCCGACGACGATGACGTGCTCGTTGCCCGCGGCGTCGAGGATCTCGCCGAGGTCGGTGCCGACGAACGCGTTGGGGGCGGCCGTCTTGACGACGACGCTCTCGCCGTCGAGGGGAGCCACCCGGGGGTGGATCCGGCCGATGTCCTCGCGGATGTCGTACGGGGTCCCCGCGCCGCCGTCGTGCTGCACGTGGACGATCTTCGTGCCGGCGGCCCGGGCGCGGGCCAGCAGGTCGGCCGCGGCGTGGAGGGCGGTTTCCCAACCCGTCAGCTCCAGCACGCCGCGGGTGTAGGTGTTCTGGTAGTCGACCAGGATCAGCGTCGCCCCGGCCAGCGGAGCCGGGGTCTGGTCGAGGCCGTTGAGCTCGCGCAGGGTGGTCGTGTTCACGGGCGTGGTCGTGGTCATGGAGGTGCCCCCTCGGGCGTCATGTCGGAAGGTTCCGGCCGCATCGTGCGGCGGCCGTGCCATGAACGCTATGAGCCCCCGGGTAGTGTCTGCAATGTCATCCGACTTGCAGAAACAGACATGCCGTACGAGAGCCTTCCGGCCTCCCCGGCCGACCGAACGGAGACCCCGTGAACAGCGCCGCACGGTTCGTGGTCGTCGTCCTCTTCGACGGTGTGGACCTCCTGGACGTCACCGGCCCGCCGGAGGTCTTCGCCCTGCTGCGCCGCGAAGTGGGCGACGCCGACGGCTACGACGTCGTCCTCGCGGCCGAGACCGCGGACCCCGTCACCACCTCAGCCGGCGTCCGGATCCTGCCCGACACGACCTTCACGGACCTGGAGCTGTCCGGCAGGAGCATCGACACCCTGCTGGTCCCGGGCTCGGTCGAGATCGACAACACCGGCCGGGCACGCGCCGTCGCCGACCCCGCCGTCGTCGACCGGGTGAAGGCCCTCGCCGGCCGGACCCGGCGGCTCGCGTCCGTCTGCGTCGGGGCCCACATCCTCGCCGAGGCAGGACTCCTCGACGGCAGGCGCGCCACCACCCACTGGTCGACCGCGCAGCAGCTCGCCGCCGACCACCCCGCGGTCGAGGTCGACGCCGACCCGATCTTCATCCGCGACCGCGACGTGTGGACCGGCGCGGGCATCAGCGCCTGCCTCGACCTGTCCCTCGCCCTCGTCGCCGACGACTTCGGGGAGGCCGTCGCCCTGCGCGTCGCCCGGCAGCTCGTGATGTACCTGAAACGGCCGAGCGGACAGAGCCAGTTCAGCGTCCCCCTGGCACCCCTGTCCACCACACGGCGCACGGAGGACCTCCGCCACTACGTCACGCGCAACATCACCGGACGGCTCTCCGTCGCCGACCTCGCCGAATACGCCCACGTCAGCGAACGGCAGCTCACCCGCATCTTCAAGACGGAACTGGGCACGACCCCGGCCGCCTACATCGAATCGGCCCGCGTCGAGGTGGCGCGCAACCAGCTCGAATCCACCGACGCCACCCTCGACCGCATCGCGTCCACCTGCGGCTTCAACACCACGGACACCCTCATCCGGGCCTTCCGCCGCACCCTCGACACGACCCCCACCGAGTACCGCAACCGCTTCCGCTCCCCGGTCCGCTGAAGAGCGCACGCCCATCCGGCCTACCCCGTGCATCCGTCCCGCCCGCGATCGCGGAAGAGATCAGGGAACCACCCCGGTCGACGGCGGAACGGAGCACCTCCATGACCGACACCCAAGGGCACCCGGCCCGGCCCCCCGGCCCGCAGCCCCCCGGATCGCTGTGCCTGGTCACCGGCGCCACCGGCTACATCGGCGGCCGGCTCGTCCCCGAGCTGATCACCGCCGGACACCGCGTCCGGTGCCTCGCGCGCACCCCCGAGAAGCTGCGCGACCACCCCTGGGCGGGGCAGGCGGAGATCGTCCGCGGCGACGTCACCGACGCCGCGTCGCTCGCCGCCGCCCTGCGGGGCGTCGACGTCGCCTACTACCTCGTGCACGCCCTGGGCAGCGGGCGCGACTTCGAGGAGACCGACCGCCGGGCCGCGCGCACCTTCGCCGACCAGGCCCGTGCCGCCGGCGTACGCCGCATCGTCTACCTCGGCGGACTCGTCCCGCGCGGGGTCCCCGACCGCGACCTCTCGCCCCACCTGCGCTCCCGCGCCGAGGTCGGCCGCATCCTCCTCGACTCCGGGGTCCCCACGACCGTGCTCCGCGCCGCCGTCATCATCGGCTCCGGCTCGGCGTCGTTCGAGATGCTCCGGTACCTCACCGAGCGGCTGCCCGTGATGGTCACCCCCAGCTGGGTGCGCACCCGCATCCAGCCCATCGCCGTCCGCGACGTGCTGCGCTACCTGGTCGGCAGCGCCACCATGCCCGGCCACGTCAGCCGCGCCTTCGACATCGGCGGCCCCGAAGTCCTCACCTACCTCGACATGATGCGCCGCTACGCCGACGTCGACGGACTGCCCCGGCGGCTGATCCTGCCCTCGCCCGTCCTCACACCGCGCCTGTCCAGCCACTGGGTCGGCCTGGTCACCCCCGTGCCCCGGTCCATCGCCCGCCCGCTCGCGGAGTCCCTCAAGTACGAGGTCGTCTGCGACGAGCACGACATCGCCGACTGGGTGCCCGATCCGCCCGGCACTCCGATCTCCTTCGACAGGGCGCTCTCGCTCGCCCTCCAGAAGGTCCGCGACGCCCAGGTCGACACCCGCTGGTCCTCGGCCTCCGTGCCCGGCACGCCCAGCGATCCGCTGCCCACCGACCCCGACTGGGCCGGCGGCAGCCTCTACACCGACGTCCGCGAGCGCATCGTCGACGCTCCGCCCCAGGCGCTGTGGCGGGTCGTGGAGGGCATCGGCGGTGAGAACGGCTGGTACTCCTTCCCGCTCGCCTGGGCCGTCCGCGGCTGGCTCGACCGCCTCATCGGAGGAGTCGGACTGCGCCGGGGCCGGCGCGACGCCACCCTCCTGCGGATCGGCGACTCCCTGGACTTCTGGCGGGTCGAGGAGATCGAACGCGGGCGCCTGCTCAGACTGCGCGCCGAAATGCGGCTCCCCGGCCTCGCCTGGCTGGAGATGTACGCCGAGCACGACGACGAGGGCCGCACGCGGTACCGGCAGCGGGCGCTCTTCCACCCCCGCGGCCTGGCCGGCCACGCCTACTGGTGGAGCGTCTCGCCCTTCCACGCCCTCGTCTTCGGCGGCATGGCCCGCAACATCGCGCGCACGGCGGAAGCGACGGCCGGAAGGCCCCACCCCGCCGGAGGCCCCACCCCGGGAGCGGAATCATGAACGTGTCGGTCGTCCTGTTCACCTCGGACCTGCGGGTCCACGACCATCCGCCGCTGCGTGCCGCGCTCGGCCCGCGCAACGAGACCGTCCCGCTCTTCGTCCGCGACCCGGCGGTGGACAGGGCCGGTTTCGCCCCGCCGAACCGCCTCGCCTTCCTCGCGGACTGCCTCGCCGACCTCGACCAGGGGCTGCGCCGGCGGGGCGGCCGGCTCGTCGTCCGCTCGGGCGACCCCGTCGCCGAAGTGTGCGCCGTCGTGCGGGAGGCCGACGCCGACGAGGTGCACATGGCCGCCGGGTGCAGTGCCTTCGCCCTGCGGCGGGAGCAGCGGCTGCGCCGGGCCCTGGAGGCCGACGGCCGCCGCCTGTACGTCCACGACGCGGTCGTCACGGCGCTGCCGGCCGGCGCCGTGACACCGACCGGATCCGATCACTTCGCCGTGTTCACCCCGTACTTCAGACGCTGGTCGGCAGAGCGGCTGCGCCCGCCGCTCGCGGCCCCGCGCGCGGTCCTGGTGCCGCCCGGCATCCGCTCCGAGGCCCTGCCCCTCCGGCCGGCCGCCGGAGCCGTCTCGGCGGGCCTGGCCACCGGAGGCGAGGAAGAGGGCCGCAAGCGGCTCGCGTACTGGCTCGACCGGTACGCCGACGCCTACGAGGAGGGACACGACGACCTCGCCGCGGACACCACCTCCCGCCTCTCCCCGTACTTCCACTTCGGCGCGCTGTCGGCGGCCGAGGCCGTGCACCGCGCCCGCGACCGGGGTGGAGCGGGCGCCGAGGCCTTCGTACGGCAGCTCTGCTGGCGCGACTTCCACCACCAGCTGCTCGCCGCCCGCCCCGCCCTCGCGGACGCCGACTACCGCACCCGGGCCGACCGATGGCGGAGCGGCCGGCAGGCGGAGGCCGACCTGCGGGCCTGGCAGGACGGCCGTACCGGCTATCCCGTCGTGGACGCGGCCATGCGCCAACTCGCCCACGAGGGCTGGATGCCCGGCCGGGGCAGGCTGCTCACCGCCTCGTTCCTGACCAAGACGCTCTACATCGACTGGCGCGCCGGAGCCCGCCACTTCCTGGACCTGCTGGTCGACGGGGACGTCGCCAACAACCAGCTCAACTGGCAGTGGATGGCCGGCACCGGCACCGACAGCCGCCCCAACCGGGTCCTCAACCCGGTGATCCAGGGCAAGCGCTACGACCCGGAGGGCGCGTACGTACGCCGGTGGGTGCCCGAACTCGCCGGGCTGCAGGGGCCCCGGATCCACGAGCCGTGGAAGCTGGACGGTCCCGAACGGGCCCGGTACGACCGCTATCCCGATCCGCTGATCACACTCCCGGACGGGCTGGCCCGCTTCCGCAGGGCCCGTGGTCAGGACTGACCCGGGGCGGCGGGCCGCCCCGCCCCCGCTGCCGCCGTGTCGCACAGCCCGCGCAGCAGGACCAGGGCGTCCCGCAGCCCGCCGGGCCGCAGCGTGCCCGGGGCGAGGGGCTGACCGGCCCAGCCCGGGCCCGCCGGCAGTACGGCGGGCCGGGCGCGGGCGCCCCGGACGCCCCACACGGTGTCGGCCACGTGCCGGGCCAGCGGCGCATTCGCGGTCGACCGGGCCTGGGACCACAGCACGACCGCGGCGGGACCGGTCCGGCGCACCGCCTGGTCGAGCGCCTCGGGCGGCACGGCCGGCCCGAACATGAGCGTGGGCAGGCCCACTTCGGCCAGCCCCGCGGCCAGCGCCTCCAGCGCGAGGGTGTGCTGCTCGCCCGGCACGCAGGCGAGCAGCACCGGGGGCACACCCGTCCTCGACCCGGCGGGCGGGGGCCCGCAGGCGCGGCGCAGCGCGCTCGACACGTGCCAGGACAGCAGGTGCTCGACCTCGACGTACCGGTCGCCCGAGGTCTCCCATTTGCGGCCCACGGCGTGCAGGGTCGGCGCCATCACCTCCTCCCAGGCGGTGACCAGGCCGTACTGGGCGATCACGGAGGCCAGCATGTCGTCCACGGCCCAGGCGTCGAGACGTACCGCCGCCCGCCCCAGCCCGCGGCACTCCTGCCGTACGGCGCCCAGCGGCAGGCCGTTGCCCGAACCGGGCGGGCGGGCCGGCCGGGGGAGCGGTTCCCGGTCGGCGGGCGGGGCGGGCGCCGGACCCGCGAGAGCGGCCCGCGCGGCCTCCGCGGGCGGGATCCCCGACGAGGTCAGCCGGCACATCTCCCGCAGGACGGCGATGTCCTCGGGCGTCCACCGCCGATGCCGGCCGTCCTCGCGGGCGGCCGGTCCGATGCCGTAGCGCCGGTCCCAGGAACGCAGGGTCGTCGGGGCGACCCCCAGCCGGCGGGCCACCGCCCCCGTGGTCAAGCCGTGTGCGGACTCCGTCATGGGTCCATGATGCGACGCACAACCGATGCGAGTGGTGCCGAAGCGTGCACGGGCCCGAATCTGGAGGGGTCCGACCCGCCCCCCACGGGGCGACCCGTCCGCCGACCGGCCCGCTGCCGGCTCCGTCCCGGCCCGAGGAGCAGCCGCATGACCGCCCGGAGCGCCACCGTCCAGCCGTCCCCCGCGACCTGGGAGGGCCTCCTCGACCACGAGGTCGCCGAGGGCTTCGTACGCGGGGACGAGCAGTGCCTGACCGCCGCGTACCGTCGATGGGGAGGCCTCGTCCAGGCCCTGGCGGCCCGTACCCTCGGGGATCCCAGGGAGGCCGAGGACATCAGCCAGCAGGTCTTCCTGGCCGCCTGGCGGGGCCGGGCCGGCTACCGGCCGGAGCGCGGCGCCTTCCCCGGCTGGCTCGTCGGCATCACCCGCCGGAAGACCGCCGACGCGCTCGCGGAGCGCACCCGGCGGCTGGCCCTGGTCACCGCGGCCGGCGCCGCCCTGCCCCCGCCGGACGAGCCCGCGGTCGGTCCCGAGGCCGTCCTGGACCGGCTGCTGATCACCGGTGAGCTGGCGAAACTGCCCGGTCCGCAGCGGGAGGTGCTGGCCATGGCCTTCTACGGGGACCTCACCCAGACCCAGATCGCCGAGCGCACCGGGATGCCGCTCGGCACGGTGAAGAGCCACACCCGGCGGGGCCTGCACCGGATGCGCCACCGCTTCACCGCCGCGTCCCCGGCCGCGGAGCCGGCCGTGGCGGGATACGCGTAGGACACCCCCGAGCCAGGAGGTGCGAAAATACCGGAGAGGGCGGCGGAGGGAGCGGCGGTGGCGGAGACGGACGACCGGGTGCCCGGCCCGGCGCCGGTACGGGTGGACGGGCGGACCGAGCGCGGACGCCGTACCCGGGACAAGATCGTGGACGCGCTGCTCGACCTGTTGGACGAGGGCGTCGTGGAGTTCCCGGCCGAGCGGGTCGCCGAACGCGCGGGTGTCTCGCGCCGGCTTGTCTTCCACCACTTCGCCGACATGTCCGAGCTGGTGGACCTCGCGATCACCCGCCGGCTGGAGCAACTGGCCGAGCAGATCAGGCCGTTGCCCGTGACCGGCCCCCGCCGGGTCCGGGTGCGGGCCCTGGTCGAGCAGCGGGCGCGGATCCTTGAGTGGATCACCCCGGCGCGGCTGACGCTGATGCGGATCGACCACCCGTCGCCGCGCATCCGGCAGGTTACGGACGAGGCGTTCGCGGACGCGCGGCGGAAGGTCGCGGAGGTCTTCGCGGAGGAGCTCGGCCGCCTGGACGACAACCGGGCGGCCGAACTCCTCGACGGTCTGGACGCCGTCACCACGTGGGGGGCCTGGCACCACTGGCGCTCCGGCGGGAAGAGCCCGCAGCAGGCCCGCGCGGCGATGGAGGCCACCGTGCTGAACCTGCTCGCGGCGGGCGACCACCCGCGCGGATGAGCGGCGGGGCCGCACCCGACGGGCCCTCAGACCGGGCGGACGCCCTCGGCCCGCGCGGTCACCGTCACGCCGTCCGCGCCCACCGACACACCCGCGGGCTGCAGGCCCAGGGGCAGTTCGGGCAGGGTACGGGTCTGCCGGGCGAGCGCCTGTGCGACGAGCGGGCTGTCCGGGTCCAGGGTCCGGCCGGCCACCGAGGCGGCCGTCGGGCGCAGGGAGACGACGCCGTCGTGGAGTTCGACGCCCGCCGTCAGCACCACGGGTGCGCCCAGCACGCTGCGTCGGATGAGGAGTTGGCCGTTGCCGGCGTCGGAGATCCGGGTGTCGCCGCCCGGGCCGTCGCCCAGCGAGGAGTAGGGGGCGGTGAAGCGGGCCGACGCCGAGTCCGCCGTGAAGCCGTCGCCCTCGCGGGTGACGTTGTCGAGGGTGACGTCGGCCTTGACCCGGCTGCCGCGGTCGGTCGTCGCGTCGGCCCTCACCCGTACCTCGGGGTAGGTCTCGCGGGCGGCCTGGAGGAGGAAGGGCAGCCCCTCGATGGACACGTCCGGGCGTCCCTCGAGACGCGTCTGCCGCTCGCTGATCCGGTCCGCGAGCCGCCCCTCGGCCAGGCCTCGGGCGACCGAGTCGGTGACGGGCAGCGCGAGCAGCAGTGCACCGGCCAGGCCGGCCGCGAGCAGGGTGCGGCGGCGCCCGGAGCGGGGCGGCCGGGCGACGTGCCGGGACGGACGGCGGCCTGCGGTGTCGCCGGGCCGTGGGGTGGTGCGGGGGAGCATACGGAACCTCACGGGGTGGGAAGGGTGCTGGTGTCGGTGGTCTCGCCGCGTCCGCCGGCTGCGGCCGCGGCGACGGTACCGGGCCGTTCGGCCGGCAGTGTGTGGGCGCTGCCCTCGATGTCGAGCTCGGGCAGGAGCCGGTCGAGGCGGCGGGGCAGCCACCAGCCGCGGTCCCCGAGCAGTGCCATGGTGGTGGGGACCAGCAGGCCGCGCACGACGGTGACGTCGAGGGCGACGGCCGCGGCGAGCCCGGTGCCGAACATCTTCACCACGGGGTCGTCCGAGAGCAGGTACGCGAGGAAGACGCTCACCATGATCAGTGCGGCGGAGGTGATGATCCCGCCGGTCGAGGCGAGGCCCGCGACCACCGCCTGCCGGCTGTCGCCGCTCGCCAGCCACTTCTCGCGCACCGAGGTCAGGAGGAACACCTCGTAGTCCATGGAGAGGCCGAAGAGGACGGCGAACATCACCAGCGGTACGTAGCCGGGCACGGGGACCGGGCCTTCCAGGCCGATGAGTTCCGCCCCCCAGCCCCACTGGAACACCGCGGTGAGCACCCCGTACGCGGCGGCCACCGACAGCAGGTTGAGCACGGCGGCCTTCAGAGCGAGGAGCGGTGAGCGGAAGGCCGCCAGGAGCAGCAGTCCGGCCACGAGCACCACGGTCCCGATCACGGCGGGCAGCCGGTCCGCGAGGCGGTCGTTGAGGTCGGTGACGGCGGCCGCGGCCCCGCCGACGTGTGCCGTCCCCGCCCCGTCGGCGGTGGCCGCGGGCAGGGTGTCGCCGCGCAGGGTGCCGACCAGCCGGGCGGTCGCCGGGTCGCCGGGGCCGGTGGCGGGTGTGATCTGCCAGCGGACGGTGCGGCCGTCGGCGGTGAGCTGCGGCGGGCTCACCGAGGCCACGCCGGGGGCGGCAGCCAGGGCGGCGGACACCTTGGCCACCCGGGGGTCCTGGGGGCCGGCGGCGGGCGCGGCCAGGGTGTCGGTCACCTGGAGGGGGCCGTTGACGCCGGGTCCGAACGCGTCCGAGAGCTGGTCGTAGGCGGTGCGGCCGGCCGAGCCGACGGGCTTGTCGCCGGCGTCGAGCTGCCCGAAGGACAGCTGGGTGGCGGGCGCGGCGAGCAGCAGGAGCAGGGCGAGGCCGGCGAGCAGGTGGCGCCGGGGCCGGGCCGTGACGCGCTCGGCGATCCGCTGCCAGCCGCGGCCCGCGGGGGCGGGCACCTGCGCCCCGTCCGGTGCGGCGGCGCCCTCCTCCCGGGCTTCGCCGAGGAATCGGGCCAGCAGGCTCAGCAGTGCGGGCAGCAGGGTGAGGGTCGCGGCCACCGCGACGAGGACCGCGATCGCGGGCGCCAGCGCCAGGGCGCGCAGCAGCGGCAGCCCGCCGAGAGCCAGCCCGGCCAGTGCCGCGATCACGGCGCATCCGGCGAAGGCGGAGGCCTTCCCGGCCGTGGCCGTGGCCAGGGCGGCGGCCTCGGCGGCAGGCACGCCCCGGCCGCGGAACTCCCGGAACCGGGTGAGGCAGAACAGCGTGTAGTCGATGCCCACGCCGAGGCCGATCATCGCGGCGATGGTGGTGGCGGAGGATGGCATGTCCATGAGGTGCCCGACCAGGCCGACGGCGGCCAGCGAGGCCACCAGCCCGGCGACGCCGATGGCCAGGGGCAGCCCGGCCGCGGCCGCCTTCCGGAAGCCGGCGAAGAGGATCACGGCGGCGGCACCGAGGCCGATGAGCTCGCTGTGCCCGGTGTCCGGCCGGTCGACGGCGGCCGCCAGGTCGCCGCCCGCCGTGACCTCGATCCCGGCGGCTTCGGCCGGTCCGGCCGCGTCGGTGATCCGCTCCGACAGTTCGGGGCTGATGTCGCGGCCGCTGACGTCGAGGCCCACGGTGAGGTAGGCGGTGTGCCCGTCGCGGCTCATCCCGGCGGCGCCGCCACGCTCGTAGGGCACGGCCACGCTCACCACGTGCGGGACCTCGGCGATGGCCCGGGCGCTGCGCTCCACGGCTTCCCGGGCGCTCTCGCCGGTCAGGTCCGGACCGTCGGGCCCGGTGCGCAGGACGAGGGGCTGGTTGCCGGAGGCCGGGCCGGGGAAGGCCGTCGCCGCCGTGTCGAGCGCGGCCTGGCTGTCGCTGCCCGGAATGGTCACCGCCTCGCTGGTCACCCGGCCGCAAGCCATGACGGCGCCGCCGAGCACGAGGAGCAGCATCAGCCAGGCCCCGATCACCCGTCTCGGCCGACGGGCGCACCAGCGCCCCATGGTGAGGAACATCCGGGCCCTCCACGATCCGACGGCAATATATTGCACTTACTGTGCAGCTTTACGCTTGCACTTGGAGTGCAAGAATGTCAATCGGAGGTCGGGCGGGCGCCGCAGGTACGGTCCTGCTGCGGCAGCTTTCCGGAGGCGAGGTAGGCGTTGACCGCGTCGTCGACACAGGGGTTGCCGTACTCGCCGTAGAGGCCGTGGCGGTTGGCGCCCTCGAGGGTGATCAGCTTCGAACTCGGCAGCTGCTCGTGCAGCTCGACGCTGCTCCGGTAGGTGGTGCGCGGGTCCCCGGTGGCCGCGACGATCAGCGCGGGGACGTCACGCCGCACCTGGGTGAGCGCTTCCCGCGGCCGGTCCCAGAAGGCGCAGGGGCCGATGTTGTTCGTCAGCGGCCCGAACAGCGGGTGCGCGGCCCGGCTGCGCTCGATGTCGCGCCAGTAGACCTCGGGATCGCGCGGGGCGGCGACGTCCCCGCAGATGATCGCGGCCTGGACGCCGCCCGAGATCGCCTGCTCGCCGCCCAGCGTGTACCGGAGCAGCCGGGCGAAGTCCGGCGACAGCGGTGCGGGCTGTCCGTGCGCCGCCCGGGCCAGGGCGGACACCTGCTCCGCCAGGGCGGCCCGCGCCGGGTCGGTGTCGTCCGCGATCCCCATGAACAGGATCAACGGGATGTGCGAGTCGTCGAGCCGGAAGACGTCCGGGCCGGCGCCGACGGTCAGAGGTCCCCGCGCCGACGCCCTGACGACGGCGTCGACGGTGGCGAGGACCTCGGCGCGGGTGCGGCCCAGCCCGTAGGCGTCGTGCCGCCCGGCGGCCCAGGCGGCCCAGTCCGAGAGCGCCCGTTCGTTCTCGGGTTCGGCGCCTTGCAGCAGCCGGGCCTTGTAGTCGCCGGGGGTGACGGCCCCGTCGAGGACGACCCGGTCATGGCGCCCGGGGAACATCTGCGTGTAGACCGTGCCCAGGTAGGTGCCGTAGGAGTAGCCCAGGTAGGAGATCTTCCGCTCGCCGAGCGCGCCGCGGATGACGTTCATGTCGCGGGCGGTGTTGCGGGTGCTGATGTGCGGCAGCACCGAGGCGCCGGCGGCACGGCACTTGGCGGCCAGGTCCTTCTGGAGGGCGACCTGGCGCTCGAAGCCGGCCCGGGCGGAGCCGGCCGAGAACCACGCCGTGCCGACGGGCCAGCCGCAGTCCAGCGGGGTGCTGCGGCCGACGAACCGCGGGTCGAAACCGATGATGTCGTAGCGCGCGCCGACCTCCTTCATCGCCTCACGGATGTGCGGAGGGGACTCGACGGCGGTGCCGCCGGGGCCGCCGTTGTTGAGGAGGAGGGCGCCGATGCGGTGGCGGGTGTCGGTGGCCCTGAGCCGCGAGACGGCGATGCTGATCGTGCGGCCGCGGGGGTCCGCGTAGTCCAGTGGGACGGTCACATCGGCGCAGCTCACGCCGGCCCCGTCCAGGGCGTGACCCGCCGTGTCGTCCGGGCCCTTGGCGCAGCTGCCCCAGGCGAGGCGCTGCCGGTGGAAGCGGTCGAGGCCGTCCCCGCCGCCCTGCGCCGGGGCGGCCGTCGCGTACGCCGCCGGGACGGCGGCGGCCAGTACGGCCAGGGCCAGGGCGGGAGCCACGGCGTACCGCCGGGCGCGCCATGGCCGCCCCGGTCCCAAGCTGCCGTTCTTCACCGTGTTCTGTCCATGTGTCATACAGCGAGACGCTAGGGGCGGGGGCGGTGTCCACTCACTACGGCTGACCCCCCAACGGGAGTGCGGCCACCCCCACCGCCCGCCCGTTCAGCGCGGGAACTCCACCGACACGTGGGGGGCCAGTGCCCGCAGGAAGTCGGCCGCGTCGAACATCGCACCGGCCGACGCGACCCCCGTGGTCCGCGTGCGCCCGGACAGTACGCGTTCGAGGGCCTCCACCACCAGGGGCGCGGTGACCGCGTAGATGTCCCGGCCGCGGGCCGTGGCCCGGCGCTCGACGCCACCCGAACCCACCACCACGTCCACGACGAACGTCTGGTCCGACCGCCCCAGGTCGTCGGCCGGTTCCGGCGCCGGGGTGTCCTCGGCGGCCAGGTCCCCCGCGGCTTCGACGGTCATGTAGGTACGGACCTCCGGCACGGCCACGTGGGTGGGCACGGTCACGGCGTCGGCCATGGTGAACTCCGCGATCACCGACCGGCGGCCCAGCGGTTCCGGAAAGACCCAGTCCTCTTCCCTCGCCGCGTCGTCGTGGTACTGGAGCGCGCCGTCCGCGAACCGCACACGGCGGCCCGCGCGGCGCTCGTGGGACACCCGGCCCGCCGCCCGGGTGCCGGACGTCGGGTGCCAGCTGTTCAATCCATAGGCGACGTGCACCACTTCCGCGGAGGTCCAGTCGCCCATCGCCGCCGTCACCAGCAGGTCGCCCAGACCGCCGAAGAACGCCATCGCGGGCACCACGGGCGTGCCTGCCGCGGCGGCCGCCCGCTCGTGGTCGGCGAACGTCGCGACGTTCGCCTCCAGTTCCGCCGCGACGTCCAGGTACGGGATACCCGCCCGCAGAGCCGCCTCGACGACCGGGCCCGCGGTCACCGCGAAGGGCCCGGCGCAGTTGACGACGGCCGCAGCACCGGCGAGGGCTCGGTCCAGCGACCCGGCGTCGTCGACGGTGGCGGGGCGCACCTCCACGTCTCCCCACCGCGCGGCCAGCGCCTCCAGCCGGGACGCGTCCCGGCCCGAGACGATGACGGCGATCGCGCGCCGTCGCAGTTCGGCGACGACGAACCGGCCGGTGTGTCCGGTCGCCCCGTAGACCACCACTGCCGCTGTACCCATGGCTTCCCCCTGCTCTCGACGTGCCGACGGGCCAAGTCTCGCCGTGGCGGGAGCCCGGCCGTGATGGTCCGCAACGACACCGCCCGTACACTTTCGGACATGCCGACCGTCGTGCTCCCCACCGCCGGAGACCTCCTGCACTTCGAACTGGGGGTGGCCTACGAGATCTTCGGCAACCCGCCGCGCGAGGCAACCGACGGCTGGTACGACGTGCAGCTCTGCGGGCCCGGCCCGGTGCGGGTCGGCCCGTTCACGGTCGAACCCGACCACGGGTTCGACCGGGTGGCCGCCGCCGACACCGTGATCGTCCCCGCCTGCGCCGACGTGGACGTCCCCCCGCCGCCCGAGCTCGTCGAGGCCGTCCGTGCCGCCCACGAGGCCGGAGCCCGCGTCGCCTCCCTGTGCACCGGGGCGTTCGTACTCGGCGCCGCCGGCCTGCTCGACGGCCGGCGGGCCACCACCCACTGGGCGCACACCGCGGAGCTCGCGGCACGCCACCCGCTGGCCGTCGTCGACCCGGACGTGCTCTACACGGACAACGGCAGCGTCCTCACCGCCGCGGGCAAGGCCGCCGCCGTGGACCTCTGCCTGCACCTGGTCCACCTCGACCACGGCGCCGCCGTCGCCAACGCCGTCGCCCGCCGCCTCGTCATGTCACCGCACCGCCCCGGCGGACAGGCCCAGTTCGTGGGCACCCCCGTCCAGGCCCGGGGCGACCACCGGCTAGCCGACGTGCTCGCCTGGGCCCAGCAGCGGCTCGACCGGCCGCTGACCGTCACCGACATGGCGCGCGAGGCGCACACGAGCCCCCGCAACCTCGGACGGCAGTTCCGGTCGGTGGTCGGGCAGACCCCGATGCAGTGGCTCCTCACCCAGCGCGTACGCCGCGCGCAGGAGCTGCTGGAGGCCACCGACGAGAGCATCGAGACCGTCGCCCTCGCCACCGGCATGGGCACCGCGACCACGCTGCGACGCCAGTTCAAACGCATCGTCGGAGTCCCGCCCGCCGCCTACCGGCACTCCTTCCGCGGCGCCGGGACCGCCCGAACCGGCCCGGCCGTCCGCCGCGGGCGGTGAAATCGGCCTCGGCCCGGTACCGACCGTCCGGGACGTGCCTTTCTGGCGTGCACCGGTTGGGGCAAAATGCCTGGTGTCACTGGCAATTGCGGGCTTCGCGGCACATCCGTCCCCTACGGCACGCCCCCCTGGGACCCCGCGCCGCCCACGGATTGGGGAGGAGTGGTTCTGGCGTTGCAGTCCTTACAGATACGCCGCATACGAGCACTGCGCGCAACGGCCTCCGTGAGGTCGGGGACGGACCGGGCCCAGTCCTTCCTGATCGTGGCCACCCTGCTCTACCGGGGCAGCCACCTCACGGTCGCCGTCATGGCCGTCGCCCACCGCCCGTGGAACCCGCCCCTGCAACACCTGGGCCTGGCCGCCGCCCTGGGCCTCAGCGTGCTGACCTACGGCACGGCCCTGCGACGCGGCCGGTTCGACCGGCGGCACATCTGGGCCGACGTCATCGTGACCGGATGCGTCCTGCCCCTGGCCCTGTGCGCCTGGGGAGGCGTGCGCGAACCCCCCGTCATCGCCTGGGCGATGCTGCTCGGCGGATCGGCGAGCGCCACCGCGGCCATCGCCCTCGACCGCCTCCATGCCCTCGCCGTGGTGGCGCTCCTCGTACTGACCCACTTCATCGGCTACCAGGCCGTGGGCGCGACCCCCGCCGTCGTCGTCGGCCACCTCAACTCGCTGGTGTCGTCCGCCGTGATGACCTATGCCTTCCGCTGGTACCTGCTCCGCCAGGGCCGCCTCCTCGACGAGGCCAACGCCCGCGCGCTGGCCGCGGAAGCGCACAAGGCCCGCTACGCCGAACGCCTCGAACACCACCGGGCCCTGCACGACACCGTCCTCGCCACCCTGACCACCCTGGCGGCCGGCACCGTGGACGCCAACGCCCCCGAAGTACGGCAGCGGTGCGCCCGCGAGGCCGCCTACCTGCGCCGCCTGATCCAGCAGACCGCCGACGAGGTCCCGCACCGGGAGCTGGGCGCCGCACTGGAGGAGGCCGTCGGCTCCGTGGAAAGCCTCGGACTGCGGGTCACCGCCCAGTACCACGCCCTGCCGCAGGTACCGCCCGACGTGGCCGCCGCACTGGGACACGCCGTACGGGAAGCCCTCAACAACGTACGGCGCCACGCCGGCACCGGCCACGCCTACCTCACCGCCACCGCGGACCCGGACGGCGGCGGCGGAGCCGTCGTCACCGTGGTCGACCGCGGCCCGGGATTCGACCCCGCTCGGTGCGAGCCCGGCCTCGGCCTGCGCGGCTCGGTCCACGGCCGGATGACCGAGGCGGGAGGCCGGGCCGCCGTGGACACCGCCCCCGGCGAGGGCGTACGGGTGGAGCTGAGATGGCCCGGGTGATCACGGTCGCGGTGGTCGACGACGACCGGATGCTCCGCGACGGACTGCGGGCCTGGCTCGGCGGCGTACCCGACCTGCGGCTCGTCGCGACCGTCGCCACCGTCGGGGAACTCCTCGCGGACCCGGGCCGGTGCGGCGACCCGCAGCGCGCCCCGGCCGACGTCGTCCTCCTCGACCTCGTCCTGCGGGACGGCTCGGACCCCGCCGACAACATCCGCAGGCTGCTGCGCACCGGGAGCCGCGTCCTCATGATCAGCACGGTGCCGGACCGCTCCCGGATCATCGAGGCGATCCGGGCGGGCGCCGACGGGTACCTGACCAAGGACCACGACCTGCCGACCCTGGTCGCCGCCGTCAAGGACGTGGCGGAGGGCCGGGGCGCCCACTCCATGGAACTCGCCTTCGCCTGCGCCTACGACGACAGTCCCGCCCGCCCCCGGCTCTCGCCCCGGGAACGCCAGATCCTGCTCGACTACGCGTCCGGCATGACCCTCAAGTCCGCGGCCCGGCGCGCCGGCATCACCGTCCACACGGCCAAGGACTACCTCGACCGCGTCAAGGCCAAGTACCAGCAGGCGGGACGCCCCACCTACACCAAGCTCGACCTCGCCCTGCGGGTACGGGAGGACAGCCTCGACGGGGGCTGACGCCCGGCGCAAGCCCCCCAAACGGACGGCTTCAGAGGGCACCCGCGCCTCTCGTACGGTTGTCCCGGCGGTGCCTCGGACGGCCCGCCGGGAAGGGGACGAGCCGGTGACCGCACTCGGGTCGGGAGGGCCGGCAGGGCCGGCCGAGGACCGCACCGCCACGGACCCCGTCTGCGGCCCGCACCGGGGGCGGGGACACCTCGTCGGGCGTACGGCAGAGATGGGGCGGATCGCGGCCGCACTGGCCGCCGCCCGGTCCGGGCGGGGCGGAGCCCTGTTCGTCACCGGCGAGCCCGGCGTCGGCAAGACCCGGCTCGCCACCGCGGCCCTCGCCGAGGCCGCCGCGGCGGACATGGTCACCGTACGCGGGCGGGCCAGCACCGTCGGCCCGCCCGTCCCCTACCGGCCGCTCGTCGAGGCGCTGCTCCTGCTCGCCCGTGCCGGGCTGCTGCCCGGTCCGGAGGAACTGGGCGGCTACGGCCCCGTCATGGCCGGACTGCTGAGCGACACCCGGGGCGCGGCGGACCCCCCGGGCGCGGCCGACGCTCCGGGCGCCGCGTACCGCGCACCGTCACCCCTCACCGTCGCCGAAACGGTGCTCCGTCTGCTCACGGCCGTCGGACGGCAGCGGGGCTGCCTGCTCGTCCTCGACGACCTGCACGACGCCGACGCCGGCACCCTGGCCGTCGTCGAGTACCTCCTCGACAACATCGGGCACCAGCCGGCCGTACTCCTGCTCGTCGCGGGGCCCACCCCCCGCGCGGCGGCCGAACTGGCCCTGCGCGCCCGCCGGCGGGAGGCGGCCGAGACGCTCGACCTGACCCCCTTGACCCACCCCGACGTACGCCTCCTCGTCGCGGCCGAGCTCGGCGTCGCACCGGGGGAGGTCTGCCCCGAACTCCTGCACCGCGCGGTGACCGGCAGCGCCGGCATCCCGTTCGTCGTCAAGGAACTCGTCCGCGACCACGCCGGCCGCCCCGCCCACCACGGCGACCGGACGGTGGCCGTACCCTCCACCGTCGCCGACGACATCAGGCGCCGGACCGCATCGCTCGGGCCGCTCGGCACGCGGTTCCTGAGCACGGCAGCCCTGTTCGGCCGGCGCTTCCCCCTGCCGGTACTGGAGCACGCCATGGGCGTCGACCACACGGCCCTGTCCGAGGTCCTGCGCGCCGCCCTCGCCTCGTCCCTGATCACACCGGACGGGCCGGGCAGCCGGTGGTACGCCTTCCGCTACCCGCTGGCGGCCGAGGCACTCCTCGACGACCTCGGGCCGGGCGAACGCGCCCGGCACGCGCGGAGCGCGGCCCGCTCACTGGCCCACCTCCACCCGCAACTGCCCGGAGCCTGGCGCGCACACGCCGCCCGGCTGTACGAACACGCCGGCGAAGTCCGTGAAGCCGTACGCCTGTACTGCGAAGCGGCGCGGTGGGCGACGGACGGGACCAGCCCGGAACACACCCCGGAACAGCCTTCGGAGCAGGCCCTGGAACTGCTCACCCGGGCCCACCGCCTCCTCGAACCCGGCACCGCGCCACCCGAACTGCACGCCACGGTGCTCGAAATGCTGCTGGACACGGCCGCCCGCTCGGCCCGCCTCGACCGGATACCGGCCCCGCACACCGTCGACCAGGGCATTCCCGCGGCCCGTCGGGCCGGGATCCACGCCCGGTTCAGCGCCATCGCCACCCTGACCGGCCGCCCGGCCGAAGCCCTGCGCCAGCTCGACACCGCCCGCTCGCTGCTCCCCGGCCGTCCCGCCGACGGCCACAGCGCCCTGGTGGACCTCGCGGCCGCCCACGCCGAGCTGGGCAGGCCCGCCCCCGACCGGCTGCACACCGCCGCCCGGCTCGCCCGCCGGGCCCTGGACGCCGCCCGCGCCGGCGGCCGGCCGGACGTCGAGTGCGGAGCCCTGCTGCTGCTCGGCCAACTGGCCCGGCCCCAGGACGAGTCCGCGGCGACGGCCCACTTCGAGCGGGCCCGCGCGATCGCCCTCGCCCACAGACTCCCCGTGCCGCGCGCGGCTGCCGACGTAGAGCTGGCCATCACCGCGGCCGGACACGACGAGCGGCCGACCCGCCTGGAGCAGGCCCGGCAGGCAGCCCGGCGCCGGGGCCTGCTGCCGCCGGCACACGAGGCCGGCTTCGCCCTCGCACTGGAGCGCATCCAGCGGTGCGCCTTCGACGAGGCCCGCGACGGGATCGGCCGGGGGACGGCCGAAGCCTCCGGCCTGGGCCTGGACCGGCCCCTCGCCATGTTCCGGCTCGCCGACGCCGTACGGTACGCCCACCAAGGACGCCGCGCCGAGATGAGCGGGGCGCTGGAGCGACTTGAGCCGTACCTCGACGCCGCGCCCGGCCTGCGCGCCATGTCGTACGGACTGGCCCGGGCCTTCTGCTCGCTGCTGGAGGAGCGGCACGACGCCGCGGAACAGGAGCTGGCGCGGGCGCTCGCCTACGACACCGAGAACCCGGCCACCGGCGACTTCGGCCGGCACGGCATCGCCGTACTCCTCGGCGTACTGGCCGGACGCATGGGCCGTCGGCACTGCGGCGGCCTCACGGACGCCGGCGCCGGCGGCACCCGCTGGAACCGCCAGTTCGCCGGTCTCGCCCACGCCGTGCTCCTCGGCCGCGAAGGACACCGTGAGCAGGCGACGGCCGTCGCGGACGAGGCGCTGGCGGCGGCAGCCCCGTACCCCATGGCCCGCCACCTGTGCCTGCGGCTGGTGGCGAGGACGGCGTACGAGGACGGCTGGGGCGCGCCGGTCGAGTGGCTGCGCGAGGCCGAGGAGTACTTCCACGCCGCCGGCCACCACCATGCGGCCGCCGCCGGCCGGGCCCTGCTGCGCGGGATGGGCGCGTCCGTCCGGCAGCGGCGCACGGGCACCGAGCAGGTGCCGCCGCACCTGCGCAGGTCCGGCATCACCGTCCGCGAGTTCGAGGTGGCCCGGCTGGTCGCGGAACGGATCAGCAACAGGGACATCGCCGGCCGGCTGCACATCTCGCCGCGCACCGTCGAGAAGCACGTGGCGAGCGTCCTGCAGAAGACCGGCCACCCGAACCGCGGTGCCTTCGCCACCGCCGCCCGCGACCTCGTCCCGCCCGTGCCGGCCTGATCCGGCCTGAGCCGCCCTGATCGAACAGGGGAGTTGATGCGGGACAGCACCCGCCGCACGCCCGCCGCACGCCCGCCGAACAGAACCGGTCAGGTAGTCGGTGGAGCAGCGCTGCAGATCCTCACCGGCTACCCCCAGCAGGGGCCGCCCGTGGGCGTCGCGCACACGAGCTGCCGCAGCGCCGTCTCGCGGTGCGAGGGGTCGCCCGAGAAGTCCGCCGCGGCCGGCAGCGCGACGGTGACCCCAGACATCCCGCAGGCGTACCCCGGGCGGGGCCGAGGACCGCAGGTCCAGGCCGCGCAGGACGGCGCGGGCCGAGGCCAGGTCCCCGTAGCGCAGAAGTACCTTCCCCAAGCCCGCCGAACCCCCCTCGACGGACGGCTCCGGGGCCCCGCGTCGTCGGCCGGCGCGGCGCGGACGGCAGCCGGCGCCCGAAGACGTCGACGGTGCGGGCGTCGTGGACGGGCCGTGGCGCAGGTACAGCGCCTTGCTGTCCCGGTGGTGCGCGTCCGACAGGACGCAGGGTCCCTCCACGCCGCCCAGGAGGCGGGCCGGGCCGGGCAGGCAGCTCCTGAACTCCTCGACATCGTGCGGGTGGACGGTGGCGAGTCGGCCTCCGCCCCGCATCGCGAAGTCGGTGGGATCGAGGGCGCCCTCGAAGTCGGTGCCGCGTGCGCTCAGGTGCCGATCATCGGGGCGGCGATTTCGCGCCGCCGGCGGCTCGCCGAGGTGTGGATCTTCCAGTCCTGCTCCGGCGGTGCCGGAACGTGCCGGTGGCTCCACCGGTCGCCGCGCGGACGAACCACGCCCGGCGTCCGGGTCGTGGAGGCGTAGAGAGAGCGGTCGACCCCTCTTTCGTTGCGCATGTGAGCTGTCAGCCTCTGTGATCGTCCGAGGCGCCGCCGGCAGCAGCCGGTGGGAACGACGGGATCCGGGCCGGGGCACGGGGGAGCGCCCCCGCCCGGATCCGCCGGGTCAGTTCAGGTATCCCGGGCCGCGCTGCGTCCTGCGGGCCGCCGTGTGATGGGGCTTGAGTACGCTCACCCGGTTCACCTCCTAGAAAGGTCGAATGCGCGGGACGCGCGGCTGGAGTAGGACTGGCGCCGGCCGATCGGCACTCCCGAGTCAACGCCGTCCGCGCTCCCCGCACATGGGCGCCGGCCCCCCATTTTCCCCGGCCGCGCCACCCATCCGGGCGCCGCCCCGCCATCCGGCGAATGGTGGTGGTCCACTCCCCGGCACGACCCCCGCCCCTGCGCAGCAGCCGGACCGCGTCGGTCATGTCCGGTTCGCCGAGGCCGTAGCCGCGCAGCATCCCGTATGTCGGCTCGGTGCTCCGCAGGCGTCCGGGGAGGCGGCGGCCCGAGCCGGGTTCAGCTGGATCTGCGGGGCCGCGTACCGCCCGGGGTGGTGCAGCGCGTACTGCCGGTAGGCGTCGCCGAAGGCGGCGATCACGGCCACACCCTCGCGCAGGTCCTGGACGTTCCGGACGTGCGAGTACAGGCTCGCTCGCGTCCGTCCCCCCGAAGCTCCGTGCGAACGCGGACACCGTGACGTGCGCTATCTGCCGCCTTCCCCCCATGTCTGGGATGTGCCCGTCGGGCGGGTGGAGGGGGCACTCGATAGAATTCAATGCTGAGGAAGGGGGGCGCCTGATGGGCGCGGACCTGAGCCAGTACACGGGCCGGCCCTCCGGGCTGGTCGGGCAGCAGATCGCCGGTTACAAGATCGAGCGCATGATCGGCCGAGGCGGCATGGCCGTCGTCTACTGCGCCAAGGACCTGCGCCTGGACCGCACGGTCGCGATCAAGCTGATCGCCCCCGAGCGGGCCCGGGACGACACCTTCCGGCGCCGTTTCACCCACGAGTCCAGGGTGGCCGCCTCGATCGAGCACCCGCACATCGTGCCGATCTTCGAGGCCGGCGAGACCGACGGCGTGCTCTACATCGCCATGCGGTACGTACCCGGGCTGGACCTGCGGGGCCTGCTGGACCGGGAGGGCCCGCTCCCCGTCCCGACCGCCCTGCGGATCGCCGCCCAGGTGGCGTCCGCCCTCGACGCCGCCCACGACCACGACCTGGTGCACCGGGACGTCAAACCCGGCAACATCCTGGTCGCGGCGGGGCCCGACCGGGACCACCCGGAGCACATCTACCTCACGGACTTCGGCCTGACGAAGAAGTCCCTGTCGCTGAGCGGGTTCACCACGGCGGGGGAGTTCGTCGGCACGCTCGACTACATGGCGCCCGAGCAGATCTCCGGCCGGCCGGTGGACGGCCGGTGCGACCTCTACAGCCTGGCCTGCGTCGTCTACGAGACCCTCGCGGGCGGGCCGCCCTTCGTGCGCGAGGAGGACGCGGCCCTGCTGTGGGCGCACCAGTACGACGCGCCGCCTCCCCTGACCGAGCGCCGCCAGGACATCGCCCCCGCCGTCGACGAGGTACTCGCCAAGGCACTGGCCAAGGTCCCGGAGGACCGGTACGGATCCTGCCTGGAGTTCGTGGCGGCCCTGCGGGTCGCCGCGGAGAACGGCCCCCGTCCGGACCAGAAGCCCCGCCGCGCCACGGAGGTGGTGGCCGCACCACCTCCGGAGCCCCCCGAGTGGGCCCTGCCCGTCTTCCGCAGCCCGGCCCAGATCCCGAGCAGCCCGGCCTAGTACTGCAACGGTGCTTGCCGTGACGGTTGGGCAGGTCGGTCGTTTGTCAGGTCATGGGTGGGGAACGTGCTGATGCCCGGTCGTGGGCCG
>NZ_JBVHJO010000016.1:0-143398 GCF_055559995.1 Streptomyces sp. NPDC023541 | reverse complement strand
TGCCTCAAACGCTACGTCGCGCGAGAGATCTACCGGCTCATCGTCCCGACACGCGCCCCCACTGACCAGACAGGACCCACCCCAGTCGCTGTTTGGCATCAAACGCGCCGTCCGCTACGAAGCAACCGTCCTGGTCGCAGCCATCAACGAATGGCTGCGACCAGCACCGTTCCAACGCCCCTCAAACGACGTCGAATTCGTTGCCCTCGGGGTCCTGCATGGCGGCGCCGTAGAACCCCGCATCCGGATCGTCCTTGATCCGCAGCACGGTGGCGCCGGCTTTGACCAGCCGCTCCACCGTAGCCTTGACCCGCTGTATGCGGACGTCCAGTGGGACGTCACGGCCCCCACCGACCTTCAGGTCGAAGTGCCACCGGTTCTTGGCGGCCTTCGGCTCCGGAACCTCCTGGAACCACACCGTGGCCCGCGTCCCCCGGGATCGATGATCGACTCCGGAATGTCCCCGGCGCCGGCCGGCAACTCTTCCTCGGGCACCCCCATCGCCGCCCAATAAGCACGCCACGTGGCATGCCCGTCGGGCGCAGGCTCAGGCACATAGCCCAGGGCCTCGGCCCAGAAGGCCACCATCTTCTGCGGAGCGGAGCAGTCGATCGTCAGCTGCACTGTCATCTCCATGCGCGAAGCCTGCCAGGCAGGTCTGACAGACGATCCACGTTCACAACCGGCCCTAGGGGGTGGGGAGGAGGTCGGCGACGAGGTCGGCGAATTCCCCGGGGCCGAGGATGCGGATGCCGAGCTCTTCGGCCTTGGTGCGCTTGGAGCCCGCCTTCTCGCCCGCCACCAGGAGGGTGGTGCGCTTGGACACCGACGACGATGCCTTTCCGCCTGCCCGTTCGATCAGCTCGTTCATCTCGTTCCGGGACAACTGCGCAAGGGGGCCGGTCATGGAGCCGGTCACCACGACGGCCTGTCCGGCCAGCGGGCCGTCCGCCGGGCCGTCGCCGTCGCCTCCGTCGCCGGCGGGCTTCTGCGGCTCGGTGACCTGCGTGCCGACCTGCTGCTCCTGGAGCTTGTCGAGGAGCGGGCCCAGTTCGACGAGTTCGGCCGCGATGACGCGGGCCTTCTCGGTGCCGATGCCGTCGACCCCGGCCAGCGTGTCGGCGTCGGCGGCCCGGATCGCGGTCATCGAGCCGAAGTGCGCGGCGATCCGGCGGGACATCGTGCGACCGGTGCCGCGGACACCGAGGGCGCAGAACACGCGGCTCAATGCGGCCCCGCGGGCGGTCTCGATCGCGGCCAGAAGGTTCGCGGCGCTGGTCTCACCCATGCGCTCCAGGCCGAGGAGCTGCTCGCGGGTCAGCGTGAACAGGTCGGCGACGTCCTTGACCAGACCGGCCTCCACGAGCTGGATCGCGCGCGTGCCGCCGAGTCCTTCGATGTCGAGCTGGTCCCGGCCGGCGGCGTAGAGCACCGAGGCCACGGCCTGGCAGCTCCGGCCGCGCACGCACCGCCACCGCTGCTCGGAGGTGTCGATCGCGTCCCCGCAGCGGGGGCACGCCTCGGGGAACACGATCGGTCTCTCGGCGCCGGTGCGCTGATCGACCATCGGTGCCTCGACCCGGGGGATCACGTCGCCGGCCCGGTACACGAACACCTGGTCGCCGATCATGAGCCCGCGCCGGGTGATGTCGGAGGGGTTGTGGAGCGTGGCGTAGGTGACCGTCACCCCGTCGATGACCACGGGCTCCAGGACCGCGCGCGGGGCGATGATCCCGGTCCGGCCGACGTTCCACTCCACCGCCAGCAGACGCGTCACCTTGTGCTCGGCCGCCAGTTTCCGGGCCACCGCCCACCTCGGGGCGCGCGAGCCGTTGCCGGCCTGCCGCTGGTCCTGCGCCGTGTCGGCCTTGACGACGACACCGTCGATCCCGAACGGCAGGTCCCCGCGCAGCCCGGCGATCACGTCGATGCGTTCCTGCACCTGCTCCACGGTCTCGCACCGCATCGGGGCGGCGGCCGTGCCGGCGGCCGTGTTCGCGCCGAGCGCGGCCAGCTTCTCCAGCAGCGCGGCGTGGCCGAGGTCGTCCAGGCCGATCGCTCCGTAGGCGAAGAAGGTCAATTCGATCCGGTAGGGGCGGTCCTTGGCCCGCAGGGTGCCGGCCGCTCCGCTGCGCGGGTGCGCGAAGGGCGTGGCGGTGTGGGCGAGCCGGATCCGGTTGGCCTCCTCGAACTGCGCGGTCGTCAGCAGTACCTCGCCGCGCAACTCGACGTCGATCGGCTCGGTGAGGACCGGCGGCAGACCGAGCACGGCGTCGGCGGCGTGGGTGATGTCCTCGCCGGCCGAGCCGTCGCCGCGGGTGAGGACCTGGACGAGCCGGCCGTCCCGGTACCGGGCGGCCACCGCGAGGCCGTCCAGCTTCGGCTCCACACACCACCCGGACACCGGGTGCCCGAGACGCCGTTCCAGCCCTGCGGCCCACTCGGCGAGCTCGTCGGCGTCGAAGACGTTGTCGAGGGAGAGCATCGGCACCGAGTGCGGCACGTCACCCTGCACGGCCCCGCCCGCCACCTTCCCGGTCGGCGACTCGGCAAGCGCCTCGTCCGGGTGAGCCTCCTCGTAGGCCGCGATGGCGCGCAGCAGCCCGTCGTACTCGTCGTCACCGAGCGGGTTGGTCCCGTCGCCGTAGTACGCGGCCGAAGCCGCCACGGCGGTGGTCACGGCCTCCGCATAGGCGGCAGGAGAGAGCAGGGCACTGTTTTCGGTCATGAAGGTCATCATGCTGCCCGGCACTGACAACGCCACCGCCCGACCGCCTCGTGACGCCCGCCCGAGCCGCCCCGCGGTGCCGCGCGCTCCCCCGGACGCACCACCTCGTGACCTGCGCAGATGCTGCTCGTTCCGACATGTGGCCCGATTCCTGCCGGTCGGCTCCGAGGGGGTATCGTCCCCCGGTCACGGACGGCAATCGACGTCGTCCGTTCAACCCGGGGAAACCGACATGACTGATCTGGACTCGCTGCGGGCGAGCCTTGCGTCGGGTGAGCACGAGTTCGCCGACACCTTGGCCTTCGTCACCGCGCGCTACGACTACCAGCCGCAGGCGTTCCGCAACGGAGGACTGGAGAACGCCGCAGGTGAGAACGAGGGTTCCTGCAAGACGCTGGGACTGGCCCTGCTGGAGGGGCTGAGCGACCACGAGGCACTGCAGGCCTTCGGCGAGCACTACCGCAGCGTGCTGGCGACACCGGACGGCACTGACCACGGCAACATCCGCAACCTCATGGCGCATGGCCTGGCAGGGGTGCGCTTCGCCGGGCAGCCCTTGACCCGCAAGAGCTGACCGGCGAAGGCAGCGGACGCCCCGCGCTGGGGAGTGTCGTCAAAGTGGCGTCGGCCGCCCGGAGGGCGGGGCCGGCGGGGCTTGGAGCGTGCGTGCCGGGCCCCGCCGGCCAGGCGGGACTTTGACGACACGAGCCAAGGGCCGTCTGTGGCGGAAGGGCCCGGAGGCGGTCGTGCCGGCCCCGGGCCCTCCCTTCTTCCCGTGATCCCCGTCAGTCACCCGGGAAGTGACACGCCACCTCTCGGGAGGCGGCAAGCCGCAGCAGTGGGCGTTCGGTGCGGCAGATCTCCTGGGCCTTGTGGCAGCGCGGGTGGAAGGTGCAGCCCGGAGGTGGGGCGGCCGGGCTCGGCGGGTCGCCGAGCAGCACGATCCGCTCCCGCCGCCGTTCCGCCGCCGGGTCGGGCAGCGGTACGGCGGACAACAGCGCCCGGGTGTAGGGGTGCTGGGGGTTCTCGTAGAGGGATGCTTTGTCCCCTATCTCGACGATCCGGCCGAGGTACATGACGGCGACCCGGTCGCTGACCCGTTTGACCACCGACAGGTCGTGCGCGATGAACACGTAGGCGAGGCCCAGTTCGGCGCGCAGCCGCTCCATCAGGTTGACGATCTGCGCCTGGACGGAGACGTCGAGGGCGGACACCGGTTCGTCGGCGACGATCAGCCGGGGGCTGGTGGCCAGCGAGCGGGCGATGCCGATGCGCTGGGCCTGGCCGCCGGAGAACTCGTGCGGGTAGCGGTCGACGTGTTCGGGGATCAGTCCGACGAGCTCCATCAGCTCGGCGGCGCGGCGGCGGGCGTCCCCCGCGCTCCAGCCCTGCACCAGCAGCGGTTCGGAGATGATCCGGGCCACGGTCTGGCGGGGGTTGAGTGAGGAGTGCGGGTCCTGGAAGACCATCTGGACGCTTCTGCGCAGCGGGCGCAGCGCGCCCTGGGAGAGCCGGCTGATGTCCCTGCCCTCGAAGGCGACCCGGCCCGACGTGGGCTCCAGCAGCCGTACGAGCATCCGGCCGGTGGTGGACTTCCCGCAGCCCGACTCCCCGACCAGGCCCAGGGTCTGTCCGGCCGCCAGGTCGAAGGAGACCCCGTCGACGGCGCGCACGGGCGCCCCCCGGCGCCCGGTCGCGGATCGTCTGCCGGGGAAGGTCATGGTGAGGTCCCGTACGGACAGCAGCGTGGTCTCGGTCATCGGGCGGCCTCCTCGACGGCGCGGACCCCGGCGAAGTGACAGGCGACGGTCCGCCCGGTTCCGTCCCCGTACGCGGCCGGCTCCGGCCGTTCGCCGGTGCAGCGTTCGGCGGCCAGGGGGCAGCGGGGGGCGAAGGCGCAGCCGGGGGCCGGTAGGAGGAGGGACGGCGGGGAGCCGGGGATGAAGGGGAGCGGTTCGTCGTCGGAGGTGTCGAGGCGGGGCAGCGAGTCGAGCAGCCCGCGGGTGTAGGGGTGGGCGGGATCGGCGAACAGTGCGTCGACGGATGCCTGTTCGACGGCGCGGCCGCCGTACATGACCAGGACGTCGTGGGCGACCCGCGCGACGACGCCCAGGTCGTGGGTGATCATGACGACGCCGAGTCCGCGCTCCTGCTGGAGCCGTGCGATGAGTTCCAGGATCTGCGCCTGCACGGTGACGTCGAGGGCGGTGGTCGGCTCGTCGGCGATCAGCAGGTCGGGTTCGCACGCCAGGGCCATGGCGATCATCGCGCGCTGGCGCATGCCGCCGGAGAACTGGTGCGGGTACTCGCCCGCCCGGCGGGCCGGCTCCGGGATGCCGACCTCGCCGAGCATGTCGACGGCGCGTCTGCGTGCGGCGGCGCGGCCGGCCCTGAAGTGGACCCTGAAGTGCTCGGCGATCTGCTCGCCGACGGTGTAGTAGGGGTGCAGGCTGGAGAGGGGGTCCTGGAAGATCATGGCCATCCGGCGTCCGCGGACCTTGCCCAGCTCACGCTCGGCCAGGCCCGTCAGCTCCCGGCCGGCGAGCGCGACGGAGCCGGCGACCTCGACCGCGCCGCGGTGCAGGCCCATGACGGCGAGCGAGGTGACGGACTTGCCGGAGCCGGATTCACCGACGATGCCGAGGGTGCGTCCGGCCTCGACGGTGAAGCCGACGGAGTCGACGGCCCGGACGGTCCCGCGAGGGGTGGTGAAGGTGACGCGCAGGTCGCGTACTGCGAGGAGCGGAGCGGCCATCAGTACCTCACTCTCGGGTCGATGACGGCGTACAGGAGGTCGACGACGAGGTTGGCGACGACGATGAAGAAGGCCGCGAGGAGGGTGACGCCGAGGACCACGGGCTGGTCGGAGTTGACCAGGGCGCCGTAGAAGAGCCGTCCGATGCCCGGGAGTCCGAAGATGGACTCGGTGATGACGGCGCCGGCGAGCAGCCCGCCGAGGTCGATGCCGAAGATGGTCAGGATCGGCGTCATTCCGGAGCGCAGGCCGTGTTTGACGACGACGGTCCGCTCGGGCATGCCCTTGGCGCGGGCGGTGCGGATGTAGGGCTCGGCCATCGCCTCGATCATCGAACCCCGGCTCTGGCGCGCGTACATGGCGGCGTAGAGCAGCGCGAGCGCGGTCCAGGGCAGGAGCAGGTTCGAGGCCCAGCCGAGCGGGTTGTCGGTGAAGGCCTGGTAGGTGGGGTAGGGCAGCAGTCCGGCGATGCGGATGACCCCGTGGATGAGCATCACCGAGGTGAAGTACACGGGCAGGGAGGCGGCGGCGACGGCGCCGACCATCAGGGCCTTGTCGGTGGCGGTGTCCTTGCGCAGGGCGGCGGTGACGCCGGCGCCGAGGCCGAGGATCAGCCACAGCACGGCGGCGCCGAGGGCGAGGGATGCGGAGACCGGAAGCCGGTCCATGAGCAGGTCCCACACGGGCAGGGAGCTGTCGTAGGAGTAGCCCAGGCAGGGGAAGTCGCAGGTGACGGCGTACTGGCCGGTGCCGAGGGTGCGGCCGGTGAAGATGCCGGTCAGGAAGTCGGCGAACTGCTTCCACAGGGGCTGGTCGAGGCCCAGGTGCACGCGTACGTCGGCCAGCCGTTCGGCGCTGCAGGTCTTGCCGCAGGCGGCCGCGGCCGGGTCGGCCGGCAGCACGTAGAAGATGAGGAAGGTGACGGCCGCGATGGCGAGGAGCACTCCGGCGAGGGCGAGCAGCCGGCGGGCGAGGTAGAGGATCAACTGCGGCCGCCCCTCGGGTCGAGGATGTCGCGCAGGGCGTCGCCGAGCAGGGTGAAGGCGAGCACGGCGAGGAAGAGGAAGACGCTGGGGATGACGAAGTACATGGGGTCGGTCTCGTAGTGGGCGACGGACTCGGCGATCATCTGGCCCCAGGACGGGGTGGGCGGGCGGACTCCGACGCCGAGGTAGCTGAGGGCGGCCTCGGTGCTGATCATTCCGGGGATGAGCAGGGTGGTGTAGGCGATGACCGGGCCCGCCACGCCCGGCAGGATCTCGCGCGTCAGGATCCGCCAGGGGCCGGCGCCGCCCACGCGGGCGGCGTCGACGTACTCGCGGTGTTTGAGCGAGAGGGTCTGGCCGCGGACGACGCGGGCGATGCCGGGCCAGCCGAACACCCCGATGACGACGGTCATCAGGACGAGCCGGTTGACGTCCTTGGCCACGGACAGCATCGCGATCATGAAGATGAGGGAGGGGAAGGACATGGTCAGGTCCATGAGCCGGGACAGGACCGTGTCGGTGCGGCCGCCGAAGTAGCCGGCGGCGATCCCGGCGGCGGTGCCGGCGACGACCACGATGGCGGTGGCCGCGAAGGCGATCAGGAGGGAGACCTGCGCGCCGTGGACGACGCGGGCGAACAGGTCGCGCCCGGTGACGGGTTCGACGCCGAGCCAGTGCTCGGGGCTGATCCCGCCGAGGGGGCCGATCGGTTGGCCGCCGAGGTACGGGTCGACGGCGCTCTTGTCGAACTCGTGCGGGGACCAGCCGCCGAGCGCGCCGAGCCAGGGCGCGGTGACGGCCATCAGGACGAAGAGGCCGACGATGCCGAGGCTGACGCGGACGGCGGGGCGGCGGCGCAGTTCCCGCCGGGCGAGCTGCCAGGGGCTGCTGCCGGGCGCCGCCGCGGGCCGGGCCGCGGCGGCATCGGGGGCCGGGGCCGCGCCGGGGGCTGTGGTGGTCATGGTGTCGGGGACTCCGGATTCCTCAGCCCTGGCTCTTCGAGGGGTCCTTGAGGCCGACCGTCCCGTAGTCGATGGTGCCGGTCCACACGGGGTGTCCGAACGCGCCCGCGATGTTCGGGCCGACGAGGAGCGGCTTGCGCTCCAGCAGGATCGGGACGTTCGGGGACTTGGCCATCAGGGCCGCGTCGAGGTCGGTCCAGGCCTGGGCGGCCTGCTTGGCGTCGGCCATGGCGTTGATCTCGTCGATCCGCTTCATGACCTCCTCGTCGCGGAACTGGCTGTAGTTGCCCTGGTTGCCCTTGTCCTTGATGGTGCGTCCGTCGAAGACGAAGGGGATCCAGGTGGAGCCGGAGGGGTAGTCGGGGCACCAGCCGGTCAGGGTCATGTCGGGGGTGGTGGACAGGTCGCCGATCACGTCGTAGTAGGCGCCCGGGTCGACGGTGTCGATGACGACCTCGACACCCGCGCGGGACAGGCCCTGCTGGATGGCCTCGGCCTTGGCCTTGTCGCCGGTGGAGACGGCGAGGGAGACCTTCAGGGTCTCCTTGCCTGCGGTCTTGAGGAGTTCCTTGGCCTTGGCCGGGTCGCCGGCCGGGGGGATCTTCAGGGTGTCGGCCTGCTTGCCGCCGGAGAGGGCCGGGGGCAGGTAGGCGGTGGCGATCTCGTTGAGGGCGGGTCCGCCGCCCGCTGTGACGACGGCCTCCTTGTCGACGGCGTACTGCATGGCCTCGCGGACCTTGGGGTCGTCGAAGGGGGCGCGCGAGTTGTTCAGGTGGAGCATCTCGGTACAGCCCTGGGACTCGGCGAGCAGCCGGGACTTGACGTCGGGCTTCGGCAGCACCTTGGGGGCGCTTTCGGGGCGCATGTCGGCGTACTGCACGGTGGAGGCGTCGGCGCCCTCGCCGGCGATGATCCGGTCGTCGATCTGCCCGCCCTTGAGGCCCATGACCACCACGAACTTGTCCGGGTAGGCCTTGCGGACGGTGTCGGTGGCCGGGTCCCAGTGCTCGTTGCGGACGAGGACCAGCTTCTTGTCGCGGTCGTACGACTCGATCTTGTACGGGCCGGAGGAGAACGGGCGGGCGTCGTACTGGGTGCCCTTCTCCTGGGACTGGGGCACGGGGGCGAAGGTCGGCAGGGTGGCGGTGGCGGAGAACTCCGCGACGGGGCGCTTCAGTTCGAAGACGATCGTGCGGTCGTCCGGGGTCTTGACGGAGTCGAGGTGCTGCCCTTGGAGGGGGCCCTTGTAGCCCTCGGTGCCGGCCAGGTACTGGGCGGCGTAGTCGGGGCCGCCGGTGAGGTCGGGGGCGAAGGAGCGCTCGACGTTGTACTTGACGTCCTGGGCCTTGACCGGGGTGCCGTCCTCGTACTTCACGCCCTCCTTGAGGGTGAAGGTCCAGGTGCGGCCGCCGTTGGAGGGGGTGCCGAGGTCGGTGGCGAGGTCGGGAACCAGCTCGCTGCCCGCCTTGCCGGGTTCGGCCTTGAAGGTGACGAGCGTGCGGTACAGCAGGCGGGTGCCGAAGTCCATCGTCGGCATGACCCAGTTGCGGGCGGGGTCGAGGTGCGCGAAGTCCTGGTTGGACAGGACGGTGAGGGTGCCGCCCCTGACCGGGGTGCCGCCGAGGATCTTGCCGTCGTTGGCGGCGGCCGGGTTCGCGGCTCCGGCGCCGTTCGATCCCTTCCCGGTGCCGGAGCAGCCCGCGGCGCCGAGTGCGAGTGCGGCCACCAGGGCGGTGGCGAGGGCGAGTTGGGTGCGCTTGGTCATGGGTCACTCCAGGGAAGGCACGCTCTGCGGCTCTACGTCTCTGCGATGTGACCGGTAACATAGTAATGTGAAATTGCACTGCACAAGGGGTGGGACCCGCTGTTACCCAGCCGTGTCCAAACGCCGCGTGCTGCAGAGGAGTTCGGGCGCCCGGCGGAACGGCCGCACCGTCAGGCGCCCAGCACTCCCCCGAGGACAGGGAGGTTGCGCACCACTGTCCACAGGACGACCACGACGAGGATCACGCGCGGCCACCTCCAGAGGGGCAGAGCTCGCCGGGCGGTCCTGCCGGTGACGACTCGCAGCCACGCGAGGGCGACGCACGGCAGCGCCACGACCAGGAGCAGGTTGTAGTCCGCCGCGGCGTCCACCCAGGGGCAGGAGGGGGCAGAAAGCTACAGCCCCGACCCGAGGACGCCCGGGGTGCGGCCGACCGGTTCGTCGCGGCCCTGGGCCCAGAGGGAGCGGACGTGGCCGAGGTGGCGCTGCATGCAGGCCTCCGCCGCCTTCGCGTCGCCGCTGATCATCAGGTCCAGCAGCTCCAGGTGCTCCTCGGCGGAGGAGACCAGCTTGCCCGCCTCGTCCAGGCCCGTCAGACCGTACAGGCGGGACCGCTTGCGGAGGTCGCCGACCGTCTCCACGAGCCGTTCGTTGCCCGAGAGGCCCAGCAGCGTGAGGTGGAACCGGCGGTCGGCCTCCAGGTAGCCGATGAGGTTGTGCTCGCGGGCGCTGGTGACGATCTCCTCCGCGATGGGGCGCAGTTCCTCCAGCTGCTCGGCCGTGGCGGTCTGCGTGATCCGGCCGATGGTCGGCACCTCGATCATGGTGCGCAGCTCGGTGTACTGGTCGAGGTCGCGTTCGCTGACTTCGGTGATCCGGAAGCCCTTGTTGCGGACCGGCTCGACCAGGCCCTCGCGCGCCAGGTCGAGCATGGCCTCGCGCACCGGGGTGGCCGACACGCCGAGTTCGGCCGCGAGGCCGGGGGCGGAGTAGACGCTGCCGGGGCGCAGCTCACCCGCTATCAGAGCGGCTCGGAGGGCGTGGCCGACCTGGTCGCGGAGTCGTTCCTGGGCCTTGATGAGACTGTGCTGCTTCAGGTCACCCATTGCGTTTCCTCCGAGGCCCTTTTTCACCTGCCGACGAGCAGAGCAACAGCGTACAATGTCACGTTGCGCTGCTCACACCTCGGCGGCCTCGTACAGCGCGACCGCCACGGCAAGATCTTCCCAGGCCATGCCCACACTCTTGAAGAGCTGTGGACAACCCCGCTCGCCCCCCGCCGCCGGCCGCCCGGCCACCAGGTCCGCGAGCGTGCCCGTGATGTGGCCCGGCCCGATGGCCCCCTCCGCCTCCGGGACGAGCAGGTCACCGGCCTCCCGCAGGGCCGCCGCGCGCGATTCCACGTACACCGCCGCGCGTCGCACGAGGGCGGTGTCGGTCTCCCGGGCGGTCGGCTCGTGCGATCCGACGGCGACGACCACCGCGCCGGGACGCACCAGCCGCCCGTCGAACAGCGGTTCGCGGGCCGTGGTGCAGCACACGACCAGGTCGGCGTCGGCCACGTCCTGCGGGGTGCCGGTCCGGGCGGCCTGCCCCAGCGTGCGGGCGTGCGCGGCGAGGCGTTCGGCTCCCTCCCCGTTGCGGGCGACCACCACGACCTCGGCCAACTCCCGCTCCGCCCGGGCCGCTTCCAGGTGCCCGTACGCCTGCGGTCCGGAGCCGAAGAGCACCAGCCGAAGCGGCGTCCCGGCCGGCGCCAGGTGCCGCAGCGCGAGGGCGGAGACCGCCGGTGTGCGCAAGGCGGTCAGGGCCGCGCCGTCGAGCAGGGCCAGCGGGTGCAGGGTCGGCCCGTCCAGCAGGAGGTAGGAGCCGGTGATGCGCGGCAGCCCGCGGGCCGGGTTCCCGGGCGCGACCCCGGCGATCTTCACCCCGGCGTACGGGCCCGACGCGGCCGGCATGAGCAGCAGTTCGCCGTCGCCGGGCACGGCGATCGCGGAACGCGGGGGACAGCCCTCCGGGTCGAGGCCGCCGCGCAGGGCGGCGGCCAGGGCGTCGGCGGCCGCGGCCGGTCCGAGCAGGGCGGCCATGGCCGCGGCGCCGAGCTGGGGTATGGCCGTCACAGCAGGAACCCGGTGCCGAGCGCGTCGTACGGGTCCACGGCGAAGGCGTGTTCGCCGGTGCGGTAGGCGGTGCCGGTGACCTCGGTGACCCCTCCCTCCAGCATCCGCCCGGTGAACACGGTGCCGGTGACCGACTCGTGCAACAGGTCCTCGCCCGGCCCGAGCCGCCCGTCCTCGGCGAGCAGCGCCAGCCGCGTCGAGGTGCCGGAGCCGCAGGGAGAGCGGTCGACCTGCCCGTCGGCGAAGACCGTGACGTTGCGCTGGTGCGGCCCGAACGGAGTGTCGGGCAGCTCCTCGTGGAGGATCACCCCGTAGACCCCGGACAGCAGCGGGCCGCCCGGGTGCCAGGTGGCGGGATGGGTGGCGAGGGCGGCCCGGACCTCCTGCCCGGCCCGCACCAGCGCGGGCAGCGCCGCGCGCGAGACGTCCAGCCCGAGGTCGCGCGCGCGGACGGAGGCGTAGCAGGCGCCGGCGTGCGCGATGTCCGCCTCGGCCAGCCCGAGCGAGGTGGCGACGGGGACCTTGCGGGCGCTCACCCGGGCCGGCACGTTGCGGAAGGTGACGCCGGTGGTACGGCCCCGGCCGCGGTGGACGGTGGCGCTGACCCGCCCCGACGGTACGTCGATCCGCACCGGGACGTCTCCGTCGTCCGGGGCGGCGACCCGGCCGCTGTCCACGGCCCAGACCCCGAGGGCCATGGCGCCGTGGCCGCAGGCCGTGGAGTAGCCGTCCTTGTGCCAGAACAGCACGCCGAAGTGGGCCCCGTCGTCGTCGGCCGGTACCACGAACCCGCCGTACATCCCGGCGTGGCCGCGCGGCTCCTGCACGAGCAGCCGCCGTACGTCGTCCAGCACGCCCCGGCGCGGCGCGGTCCCCGATCCGCCCGGGCCGACGGCGGTGGCACAGCGCTCGGCGACGGTGTCCCCCGGCACGGGCGGCATGCCCTCGCCTGCGGTGTCGACGATCCGGAAGGGCTCGCCGGCGGTGTGGTAGTCCACCGTTCGGACGGTCGTCACAGGAGGAAGCCTCCGGGGAAGGGGTCGGACGGGTCGAGGAAGTACTGGGCGGTGCCGGTGATCCAGGCCCGCCCGGTGACCGTGGGGACCACGGCGTGCAGGCCGGCGACGGTGGTCCGCGCGACCAGCCGGCCGGTGAACGCGGTGCCGATGAAGGACTCGTTGACGAAGTCGGCGCCGAGTTCCAGCAGGCCGCGGGCGTGCAGCTGGGCCATCCGCGCACTGGTGCCCGTACCGCAGGGCGAGCGGTCGAACCAGCCGGGGTGGATGGCCATGGCGTGCCGGGAACGGCGGGCGTCGGATCCGGGCGCGGCGAGGTAGACGTGCTTGACCCCGGCGATGGAGGGGTTCTCGGGGTGGACGGGGCGGTCCGGTCCGGCGTTGATCGCGTCCATCACCGCGAGCCCGGCGGCGAGCAGGTCGTCCCCCCGGGCGCGGTCGAAGGGCAGGCCGAGGGCGTCGAGTTCGACGAAGGCGTAGAAGTTGCCGCCGTAGGCGAGGTCGTAGGTGACCGTGCCGCGGCCGGGGACGTCGGCCTTGAGGTCGAGGCCGACGCTGAAGGAGGGGACGTTGGTGAGGGTGACGGCGGTGGCCGCCCCGTCCTCCACCCGCACGTCGACGATCACCAGCCCGGCCGGGGTGTCGAGCCGGACGGTGGTCACCGGCTCGACCACGGGCACCATGCCGGTCTCTACCAGGACTGTGGCCACGCCGATGGTGCCGTGCCCGCACATGGGCAGCAGACCCGACACCTCGATGTAGAGCACGCCGTAGTCGGCGTCGGGGCGGGTCGGGGGCTGCAGGATGGCGCCGCTCATCGCGGAGTGCCCGCGCGGCTCGTACATGAGCAGGGTCCGTACGTGGTCCATGTGCTCGATGAAGTGGAGCCGCTTCTCGGCCATGGTGGCGCCGGGGATCACCCCGACTCCCCCGGTGACGACCCGGGTCGGCATGCCCTCGGTGTGCGAGTCCACCGCGTGGTAGACGTGGCGCGTACGCATCAGGCGTCCCCTCCGGCTGGTTAGTTGAGGCCCTCGGCCAGGGCCTTCTCGGTGGCGGCGCGGACGGCGGCCTCCGTGTCGCCGGTGAGCGGGAAGCGCGGCGGGCGGGTGGCGCCGCCGGGGCGGCCCGCCAGGTCCATGGAGAGCTTGATGGCCTGGACGAACTCGGTCTTGGAGTCCCAGCGCAGCAGGGAGTGCAGGGACTTGTAGAGCGGCAGGGCGGTGTCGAGGTCCCCGGCGACGGCGGCCCGGTAGAGGGTGGCGCAGGAGCGCGGCAGGGCGTTGGGATAGCCGGCGATCCAGCCGACGGCGCCCGCGAGGGCGAGTTCGAGGAGGACGTCGTCGGCGCCGATGAGCAGATCGAGGCCCGGGGCGAGTTCGGCGATCTCATAGGCGCGGCGCACGTCCCCGCTGAACTCCTTGACGGCGACGACGGATCCGTCGGCGTGCAGCCGGGCGAGCAGGGCCGGGACGAGGTCCACCTTGGTGTCGATGGGGTTGTTGTACGCGACCACGGGCAGGCCCGCGCGGGCCACCTCGGCGTAGTGGGCCCGTACGGTCTCCTCGTCCGCGCGGAAGGCGTTGGGCGGCAGCAGCAGTACGGAGCCGGCGCCGGCCTCGGCGGCCTGATCGGCCCAGCGGCGGGCCTCGGCGCTGCCGTAGGCGGCGACGCCGGGCATGACGCGGGCGCCGTCGCCGGCGGCCTCGACGGCGGTACGGACCACCCGCGCCCGCTCGTCGTCGGTGAGGGTCTGGTACTCCCCGAGGGAGCCGTTGGGGACCACGCCGTCGCAGCCGTTGGCGATCAGCCAGGCCACGTGCTCGGCGTAGGCGTCGTAGTCGACGGTGAGGTCCTCGCGCAGGGGGAGCGCGGTGGCGACCATGATTCCGTGCCAGGGACGGGTGCGGGGCGCGGGGGTGTGCGCGTGGGTCATGAGAGGCTCCCTAGTGTGGTGTGTGACATTTTACTAGTGGGTGCGGTGCGGCCACAAGGGCCGGGCACCCCTGATCAGCGGTCGGCGGCGGGAAGTTCGGCGAGGTGGCTCAGCGGGACGGGGCAGGAGAAGGGCCGCCGGTCCGCCGCGGGCTCCTGCCCGGCGAGGGCGGCCACGGCCGCCCCGCACATCCGGCCCTGGCACCAGCCCATGCCGGCCCTGGTGAGGAGCTTGACCGTACGGGCGTCCCGCGCGCCCAGGTCCCCCGCCGCCTCGCGGATCCGGCCGGCCGGGACCTCCTCGCACCGGCACACGACGGCGTCGTCGCGGAGCCAGCCGGTCCAGCCGTCGCCGGGGCGGTGGGCGGCGGCCATCGCGTCGGCGAAGGCACGCAGCCGGGCGCGGCGACGGGCGAGCCGTCCGACGCGGCCGGGGCGGTCGGCGCGGTCGGCGCGATCGGGGCCCGGGGCGCCCGCCCCGGGCCGCAGCGCGTCCGCGACGGAGTGCGCCGCCAGTTCGCCCTCCACCATGGCCAGTTGGGCGCCGCCGATGCCGCCGGTCTCCCCCGCGGACCAGATGCCGGGGACGGAGGTTCGCTGCAGGGCGTCCACCTCCAGGGCGACGGCGGCGTCGGGGCAGGCCCGGGTGGCGCAGCCCAGTGCGGTGGCGAGTTCGAGCTGGGGCACGAGCCCGTGGCCCACGGCGAGCGCGTCGCAGGGGATTCGGCGGGCGGTGCCGGGCAGCGGTCGCCAGTCGCGGTCGAGCCGGGCCACGGTGACGGCCTCGATCCGGTCCGTGCCGTGGGCCTCGGTGACGGCGTGCCGGGTGAGCAGCCGGACGTGGTGCCGGGCCAGCGCCCCGCCGTAGCCGGCGGCCTCGACGATCTTGCCGGGGTTGCGCAGCAGGGCCGGCACCTGGCCGGCGTACGCGGTGTAGGCGGCGGCCTCCACCACGGCGGGCACGGTGGCTCCGGCGGCGGCGAGGGAACCGGCCACCGCGAGCAGCAGCGGACCGCTCCCGGCGACCACCACGCGCTTGCCGGGCAGTACCAGCCCGCCCTTGAGCATGGCCTGCGCGCCGCCGGCCCCGACCACTCCGGGGAGGGTCCAGCCGGGGAAGGGGAGTTGGCGCTCGTAGGCGCCGGTGGCGATGAGCACGGCGCGGGCGGTGACGGCCGCGGCCCGCTCGTCGGGGGCGTGGCCGGCGACGGCGTGCAGGGTCCACTCGGTGGCGGGCGCGGCATGCCCGCGGCGCGCCTCGGCCGCCACTGCCTCGCCCGGGACGACGCTCCACACGTGGTGGAGCGGGAGGTATGTGATGCGGCCGGCCGACTCGTGGGCGCGCAGGGCGGCTTCGCGGGTCGCGAACTCGGCCCAGCCGTGGTGCAGGGCCTCGGGGCGGGCCGCGCCCAGGCCCGGCGCGGGATGGCGGTAGAACTGCCCGCCCGGACGGTCGCCCGCGTCGAGGAGCGCGACCCGCAGCCCGAGGCGGGCGGCCGTGACGGCGGCGGCCAGTCCGGCCGGCCCGGCCCCGACGACGGCCAGATCGACCGCATCCACCCCACCGGGCGCAGCCTGCCCGGCGGGCGCGGGGCCGACGTGCACACCCGGCCCGGGGGGCGCCGGCGGCTGCGGGGATCGGGGCTGCCCCGCGGAGCGAGGCGGCTCGGCGGGGTCAGACGGCGAGGTCGGCACGGCCGGTTCCCTCCTGGGTGGTGACGGCATCGCCCGGGCGGGCGGGGACCAGGCAGGCGCGCTGGTTCGGGCGGCCGTTGACGGTGACGAGGCAGTCGTAGCAGCTGCCGATCCCGCAGAACGCCCCGCGCGGGGCGCCGCCCTCGCGCGTGGTCCGCCAGGCCAGGATCCCGGCGCCCCACAGCACGGCGGCGATGCTCTGGCCCTCCTGCGCGGGCAGTTCACTGCCGTCGAAGGTGATCTCGTACGCGGCCGCCGGGCTGCCGCCGACCAGCGAGCGGGGGCTGCGCATCAGTGGTGCTCCTCGGGGGTGTCCGCGGGGGCCGGGCCGGTGCCGAAGCGGTCCGGGCGGAACGGATGGGTCGCGAGCGGCGGTTCGGCCCCCGTCAGGGCGGCGGCGATCAGCAGGCCCGTGGCGGGGGCCAGGCCGATGCCCGCGCCCTCGTGGCCGCAGGCGTGCAGCAGCCCCGGGCGGCGGGGGTCCGGGCCGATCGCGGGGAGGTGGTCGGGCAGGTAGGGGCGGAAGCCGTGGTAGGTGCGCAGGACCCGTACGTCGGCCAGTACGGGGAAGAGGGCCGCCGCCTGGGAGGCCAGCCGGCGCAGCGCCTGCGTCGACAGGCCCCGGTCGAAGCCGACCCGCTCGCGGGTGGCGCCGATGAGGACCGGTCCGGCAGGCGTGCCCTCGACCACGGCCGAGGACTGCAGGGCGGCGGAGCCGCTGGCGACGTCCGCGATGTAGTCGGCGGCGTAGACCTTGTGCCGGACCACCCTCGGCAGCGGCTCGGTCACCAGGACGAAGCCCCGGCGCGGAAGCACGGGCAGGGAGGTTCCGGCCAGCCGGGCGATGTTCCCGCCCCAGGTGCCGGCCGCGTTCACCACGGCCGGGGCCAGGAGTTCGCGGCGCGGGGTGCGGACCCCGCGTACGGCGCCCCCCTCCAGCAGGACCTCCGTCACCTCCTCCCCCAGGTGCACCTCGGCGCCTGACGCGGCCAGCAGCCGGGCGGCCGCCTGCGCCGGCTGGACCTGCGCGTCCTGCGGGTAGTGGAAGCCTCCCGCGAGGCCCGGGGCCAGGTGCGGTTCCAGGTCGTGCAGGGCGTGCGCCGGGACCTCGACCGCGTCGACGCCGGCCGCGCGCTGCCCCTCGGCGAAGCTCCGCAGGGCCTTCATCGTGGCCTCGTCCGGGGCGACGACGAGCCCGCCCTTGGGCTCGTACTCCACCTCCTGCGGGAGGACGGCGGCGAGTTCGGTCCACAGCCGGGTGGAGAGCAGGGCGAGGTCGAGCTCCGGTCCCGCCTCCTTGTCGGAGACGAGCAGATTGCCTTCGCCGGCGCCGGTGGTGCCGCCCGCGACGGGTCCGCGGTCGACCACGGCCACGGAGAGTCCGGCGCGGGCCGCATAGTGGGCGCAGGCCGCTCCGACGACGCCGGCGCCGATGATCACGGCGTCCAGGGAGTGTCTCTTGAGCACGACAGTAATATGTCACATTCTTTAGTGCCTGCCCAGACCGGCCCCGCGCCCTCCTGAGCGCGGGGCCGGTCCGGAGCCCGTCAGCTGCGCAGCGGTCCCTCACAGCTGTAACTCGAGGTCGCGGCGGTTTTGTTGCTCCAGATCTCCGGCGTACCGAAGGAGCAGTTCATGTCGGCGAGGTTGTTGGAGGCGGCGCCCGCCCGGTCGAGGATGAAGTAGTCCACCGTCTCGGACATGTCCTTGAAGTTCTGGTCGTCGCTGCGCCAGTTCTTCAGGTTCGCGGTGATGCGGCCCGTACAGGTGAAGCGGCGCTTGCCGGGGTCGCCGTTCTCCACGCAGTCCGGGGTGTTGTGGGTGGCCGTGGCGAAGGCCGACTTCACGGAGCCGAGCGCCGAGTCGCGCAGCTGCTCGTTGGGGGTGAAGGTGGTGTTCGGCACGAAGAGCTGGTCGACCTTGGCGATCTGCGCGTTCAGGAAACGGTCATAGTCGCGCTGGAGGTAGGTGTCCGCACCCATCCGGTGGCGCCAGGCGTCGTATGCCGCCACGTCGTCGGCCCGCAGGTGCGCGTACATCTCCCGCAGCAGCGAGGGCTTCTCGGTCCACAGGAACTCGAAGAAGGTGCCGGCGTAGCTGTAGAAGCGGAATCCGTCGCCCTCGTAGGTGGCGTTCAGCAGCTGCTCGACGGTCATGCGCGGGCCGCCGCCGGCCGTGTCGCTGATGATGCTCTTCACGAGGGACTTGCGGACGGCTATGCCGTTGTCGCGGGTCGCGCCGTCGAAGAACTCGGCCGTGCCCTCGTCCATGGCGGTCGTGCGGTCGCTCTCGTACCAGGGGCCCTGGCCGAAGAAGCCGGGGACGGCGAAGCGGCCGTTGAGGTAGTGCGTGTACTCGTGGCGGAAGAGCTCCTCCAGGGTGAGGGAGGAGTCCTGCGGGACACGGCGCTGGTAGGTGTAGAAGGTGGCGCCGTTCTCGATGTAGATGCCGCCGTTGTTGGTGTCGTAACCGGTCAGGATCGGGTGGTAGTTGACGTAGTCCGCGCGGGAGGCGTAGAGCACGATGTTCAACGTGGCGTTGGGGTCGCCGGCGAGCGGCTGGTCGGTCCCGAGGACGCGGTGGTACTGCGCCTTGACCTGCTTGCTCGCGTAGTACAGCTGGTCGACGGTGGCCCGGTCCAGGGCGGTGCGGACCTTGATGGCGCCGTTGTCGTAGGTGTAGGTGTAGGGGAAGAGCTGCTTCTCGATGTCCTCCTTGCACACCCCGTACGGCTTGCACGCCTGGTAGAAGTTGAGCCAGGAGACGGCCTTGGCCCACGGCTCGCTGCCGTCGCCGAATCCGGCCCTGAGGGGCCCGAGCATCGCACCGAGGTCGGCGACGACCTGGTCGCGCAGGCCGTCGACCTGGCCGAAGCGGGCGTACTCGCTCAGCGCGTCGCGCACCACCCAGGCGTTGGCCGTGCCCTTGAGGTGCGTGTAGCCGGCGAAGGCCTTGAAAGCGGCGCGGTAGGCGGGGTCGGCGGCCACGGCGGCGTGGAAGGCGGTGTCCTCGTTGCCCGGGTAGACGCCCAGGTAGTTGGTGGAGAGCGCGGCGAGCACGGCGCCCCCCCAGGTGGGGTCGAGGTGGGTGGCCGGGTGGGCCGGGTCCATGGTGGCCAGGACCTTCTTGACCAGGCCGAGCTGGTGCTGGCGCAGGCCGGGGCCGGCGGAGTAGAGGGCCTCGCGCAGGGTGCGGGCGTTGGCGGGGGTGACGTCGAAGGTCCGCGCGGCGGCCGCGAAGTCGTCGATGGCCTTGCGCATCGCGGCGACGGTCGGGGCGTCGGTGACGTCGATCTCGTCGCGTGAGAAGTCGTGGTAGGCGACGGCGTGCAGGTACGTGAACATCTCCTCCAGGTGCGAGGAGTTGCGGCCGTCGTGGGCGGCGGCCAGGGCGGATATCCGGCGTGATACGGCCTGGACGTGCGCGTCCGACATCACGGGGGCCAGGCGGGCGTCCCAGGTCCAGATGAGGCCGCGCAGACAGCCGTCGGCCAGCACGGCCTGGTCGGCGAGGAAGTCGGCGAACTGCTCGGGCGTGAGGTTCGTGATCCCGTCGAGGGTGCAGGGGACGCCCGCGGCGACGCTCTTCGCGGTGGGGGCCGACCTGGCGGCCGTGCCCCGCTTCTCCAGCTCCTGGGCGGGCGCGCTGGCGGGGGCCGCGCCGGGGACCTGGCCGGAGATGTCCAGCCCGCCCGGGGCCGGGGCGGGGGCGGGGGCGTTGTCCTTCGCCTCGGCGAAGCGGTCGACCTCGTCGAACGGGTTCCCCGTGGGGCCGTGGGCCGCGGTGGCGGGCGCGGCGGCCCGGGCGCCGGTGAAGGCGGCCGGGGCCGCGGACTCGGCGGCCTGCGTGGTGCCCTGTCCCGCGGTGGCGAGAAGCGTCACGGCCACGGCGGAGGCGAGGAGGGAAGAGCGCACAGCTCTGTGCTTGAGCACCGAGAACTCCTGTTGGGAGGGGTCAGGTGGGGGGTGGTGCGTGAACTGCCCTGCGTCACGCGGCGTTTGACGGGGATTAACGTGCCGCGGTGTGAGCTGTAACATAGTAATGTGAAATTGCACTGACAAGACCTGTGCGCCCACCAGTTCGCGCCTTTCGTGAAGGAGCCCCCGTGACCGACTCCCCCGCCCGCCTCAACACGGGCAGTCACGACCGTCCGGTGTCACCGGAGTTGTCCCGGTTCATGGCGGGCGGCTGGGCCGCCTCCCCGCTCCCCGACTCCGCCCGGGTCCCGGGGTACGACGTCACCCCCGCCCGGCGGGCACGGCTCTCGGCCCGCTTCCCGGGGAAGCGGCTGATCGTCCCGGCCGGCGAGCTGAAGGTCCGCTCCAACGACTGCGACCACCGGTTCCGCCCGCACAGCGCCTACGCCTGGCTGACCGGCCTCACCGGCGAGGACCAGGCGGGCCACGTCCTGGTCATGGAGCCGTCGGGCCCGCACGCACACGAGGCGGTGCTCTACCTGCGGCCCCGCTCGCCGCGGGCGGACGGGGACGGGGAGTTCTACCGGGACCGCCGGTACGGAGAGTTCTGGGTGGGCCGCCGGCCCGACCTGGCGGAGGCGGAGCGCCTCACCGGCATCCGCTGCGCACACCTGGACGCCCTCGGCTCGCCGGAGGGCCGCCACGCGACGAGCGACCCGGAACTCGCCGCCGCCCTCTCGGAGTTGCGCCTGGTGAAGGACGCCTGGGAGGTCGAACAGCTCCAGCTGGCCGTCGACCACACGACGGCGGGCTTCGAGGACGTCGTACGGGCCCTGCCGCGCGCGCTGGCACACCCGCGCGGGGAGCGCTGGATCGAGGGGGTGTTCGGCCTGCGCGCCCGGGTCGAGGGCAACGGCACCGGCTACGAGACGATCGCCGCGTCGGGCGCCCACGCGTGCACCCTGCACTGGATCCGCAACGACGGCCGGCTGAACGGGCAGGAACTGCTCCTCCTGGACGCGGGCGTGGAGACGGACACCCTCTACACCGCGGACATCACCCGCACCCTCCCGCTGTCGGGCCGCTTCTCACCCGTCCAGCGGCAGGTCTACGAACTGGTCCTCGCGGCACAGGAAGCGGGCATCGCCGCGCTGCGGCCGGGGGCGAGCTTCGGTGACTTCCACCGGGCCGGGATGCGGGTGATCGCGGAGGGGCTGGCCGACTGGGGCGTCCTGAAGGACGCGGAGGGCGACCTGCACCGGCGGTACACGCTGTGCAGCAGCGGGCACATGCTGGGGCTCGACGTGCACGACTGCGCGAAGGCGCGGGCAGAGACCTACCTGGACGGGGTCCTGGAGGAGGGCCAGGTCCTGACGGTGGAACCGGGCCTGTACCTCCAGCCCGACGACGAGACCCTGCCGGCCGAACTGCGCGGCCTCGGGGTCCGCATCGAGGACGACCTGGTGATCACGGCGAACGGTGCCCGCCTGATGTCGGGCGCACTGCCGCGCACGGTCGCCGGCATCGAGGAGTGGATGGGAGTCCTCCTGGAAGACCGAGGCTAGACCCCCGGGGCGGGACGTCCGGCGGACCGGTCCGCAGGGTCGGGATACGGGCGCCGCCCCTTCCTTCGACGGGGCGGGCGGGTTCGGATCGTCCTGCGGACCGGTTCGCGGGTCGGGATACGGGCGCGGTCCCTCCTTCGACGGGGCGGGCGGGTTCGGATCGTCCTGCGGACCGGTTCGCGGGGCGGGATCCGGGCGCGGTGCGGGCGGGTCCGCGGGGCCCTTCCCTCAGCGGGGCGGGCGGGTTCGGATCGTGATGCGGGCCGGTTCGCGGGGCGGGATACGGGCGCGGTGCGGGCGGGTCCGCGGGGCCGGGGAGGGGTGTCTCCTCGGCTCGGCGCCTGCGAGCCATCGCGGCAGTATCCGGTGGTTGCGCGCTCGTCCTGCGGGGACACCCCTCCCCGTCCCCGCTCCCCACGCGTCGGGCACGCTTCGGGGAACCGTCCAGTCGGCCCGGGCGTTTTCGGGGCACTGTCGGAGCCCTGCCGTGGGGCGGGGACACGGCGGAGTGTCCCCGCAGGACGAGGCGCGACCTTGCCCGCCTGGCCGCGACATGCCCGCGGGCGCCGAGCCGAGGAGACACTCCGGCGGGGCACCGCCCCACACCCCCAGCCCCGCCGGCGATTGAGGCGCGGGGCCTGGGGCAGCGCCCCAGCACCACCCACCCGCCGCAGCCGAACCGCAGGGCCCGGGCACCCACCCACCCGCCGCAGCCGAACCTCGGCCGAGCGCTACAGCTCCTTGCGGAGTGACGGGCCGCCCCCGGGGCGTTTGGGGGGCTTGATCTTGACCTCCACGCCGCCCCAGAACGCGAAGCCCGTCACCACCAACCGCGGAGCACCCGGGTCCGTCGGCCCCGGGCTGTCCCGCTGGTCGAACGCGCCCATGAAGCCGAAGCCCCGTACGTCGACGTCCACCCCCGGCGGCACCGTGATCTCGATGCCGCCCATGACCGCGACGCAGTTGATCACCACCTCGCGCTGCGCGAAGTCCGCCTCGCGCAGGTCCAGCTCTCCGCCGCCCCAGAACGCCACCGCGTCGAAGCGCGGCGGCACCGTCCACCGGCCCTTGCGCTGGAAGCCCGACATCACCGCGACGGCCAGCGTCGACGTCCCCGTACCGCCGATCCGGCCCGGCCAGGCAGAGCCGCCCGCCGCCACCGTCGCGGGCATGGAGGCTGCCGGGCCGGTGGCCGCCGGGCCGGTGGGCGCCGGAAGATCGGCCGTCAGCGGTTCCAGCTCCGCGTACGTGCGCGACTTGTATGCCGCCTCCAGCCGCTCCTCGAACTCGTCCATGTCGAGCCGGCCCTCGGCGACGGCGTCCCGAAGACGTTCCACCACCCGGTCCCGGTCGGCATCCGACGCCCTCAACTCCGGCAACGGCTTCTCCGGCCGCTCGTCACTCATGCGCACCAGACTATGCACGCTCGGCCGGGAGTTGTATGGTCCGGGCCCCTGAGGCCGTCCCCGAATCTCCCCTGAGCCGCCCCTGACCCGCCCCCGAGGGGACCCGCTCAGCCCCGCCCCGCGTACATCCGCGCGATCACGTCCTCGATGTCCGGCTCCCGCACCGACAGGTCCACCAGCGGGTACTGCGCCGCCACCGCCGACACCAGCGGCGCCGCCGACGACCCCGCCGGGAAAGCCAGCCACTGCCTCGGCCCCTCCACCTTCACCACCCGCGCCCCCGGCACGCTGATCGGCGCCAGCTCCCGCTCCAGGTCCACCACCAGCGTCCGCTCGCTCTCCCCCACCGACCCCGCCGAGTGCAGCCCGCCCAGCGCCCCGTCGTACATCAGCCGCCCGTGGTCGATCACCATCACCCGTTCGCAGAGCTGTTCGATGTCCTGCAGGTCGTGCGTGGTCAGCAGCACCGTCGTGCCGCGCTCCCCGTTCAACTGCCGCAGGAAGCCCCGTACCTTCGCCTTGCTGACCACGTCCAGCCCGATCGTCGGCTCGTCCAGGTACAGCACGTCCGGATCGTGCAGCAGCGCCGCCGCGATGTCCCCACGCATCCGCTGCCCGAGCGACAGCTGACGTACCGGTACGTCGAGCAGCTCCGCCAGGTCGAGGCGGTCCACGCACCGCTCCAGGTTCTCCTCGAACCGCGCCCGCGGCACCCGGTACATCCGCCGCATCAGCCCGTACGAGTCCTTCAGCGGCAGGTCCCACCACAGCGTGGTGCGCTGCCCGAAGACCACCCCGATCCGCTGCGCGAGACGCACCCGCTCCCGCGCCGGGTCGATGCCCGCGACCCGCAGCCGGCCGCCGCTCGGCGTCAGGATGCCGGTCAGCATCTTGATCGTCGTCGACTTGCCGGCCCCGTTGGGCCCGATGTAGCCGACCATCTCACCCCGCGCCACCGCGAAGCTGATCCCGTCCACCGCCCTGACCTGGCGTTTCTCCCTTCGCATCAGGCCCACCCGGCGCCGTACGTCAAAGACCTTCTCCACCCCGTCCAGCGAGATCAGCGCATCATCCACCACGGCTCAGCTCCCCGTGCTCCGGTACGAACGGACTCCCGCACGCCAGGCCAGCGACGCGGGCACGAACACCGCCAGGGCCACCAGCGGGCTCAGGAACGCGGCCCACCCCGGCAGTCCCAGCGGATCGGGCCGCCCCAGCACGTACAGCGCGGGCAGCCAGTTGACGAAGGCCAGCGGCACGACGAAGGTCACCCCGCGCAGCAGGTCGGTCGCGAAGACCGTCGGCGGGTACTGCAGCATCGTGCAGCCGCCGTAGGTGAAGGAGTTCTGCACCTCCGCCGCGTCCCCCGCGAGGAACTGGAAGGCGGCCCCGGCCACCATCACCGCCGCGAAGATCGACCCGCCGGCCAGTAGCATCACCGGCACCAGCAGCACCTTCCCGGCCGTCCACTCCACGTCCAGCGTCCAGAGCGCCCAGCCCAGCACCCCCAGCCCCTGTCCGATGCGGCCCAGCCGGCGCAGCGCGAAGCGGTCGGCCGCGACCTGCGCGAGCAGCGGGACCGGCCGCACCAGCATGGTGTCGAGCGAACCGTCGCGGATCCTGGCGCCGATCCGGTCGGTGTTGCCCAGCAGCAGGTCCGCCAGCCCCAGCGACGCCGAGCAGGACCCGTACAGCAGCGCGACCTCGGGCAGCGTGAAGCCGCCGAGGGCGTCCACGTGCGAGAACATGATGTAGATCGCGACGAAGTCCAGCAGCGTGATCGCCGCGTTCCCCACCGTCGACAGGACGAAGGACGTCCGGTACGTCATCGTCGACCGGATCCACATCCCCACGATCAGGCCGTAGCCGCGCAGCCCCTCCCGGACCCTGCCCCGCGCGCGGGGCACCTGCAGCTCCGCGAACTCCCTCTCCAGTACCGCCTCAGCCACCCTGGACCACCACCTTCCGCGTCGCCGCCGACTGCAACAGCCGCCCCGCTCCCAGCAGTACGAGCACCCAGCCGGCCTGGAAGCCCAGCGCGCCGGCCGCGTCCCCGGCTCCCGCGTGCTCGCCCAGCAGCACGTCCAGCGGTACCTGGAGCATCGCCGCCCACGGAAGTACGCGCACGAACTCACCGAAGGCGCCGGGGAAGACGGTCAGCGGCAGCAGCATCCCGGAGAAGAAGATCGAGACGACGGTCGCCATCAGGTTGATCCCGGCCCCGTCCATCAGCCAGAAGGCCAGCAGTCCCAGCAGGTAGCGCAGCGCGAAGCTCACCACCAGCCCGAGCGTCACGGAGACGAAGAACAGCAGCCAGCGCGACGGGTCCGAGGGCAGCGCCAGCCGGAAGACCAGCGCTCCCGCAGCGAGCGGAACCAGCCCGCGCCCCAGCAGCTGGAAGGCGGCACGGCCCAGATCGGCCGCCAGCCACCACATCTGGAGGTCGGCGGGCCGGTACAGGTCGACGGCGATGTCACCCGTGCGCACCCGCTCCTGGAGCTCCTCCTGGAACCCCCCGCCGATCAACGCCCCCGCGGCCAGCAGCGACTGGCTCACCCAGACGAAGGTCAGGGCCTGGGCCTGGTCGTAGCCGCCCAGCCCCGGGCGCTGCTCCCACAGCGCGATGTACGTGAACGCGACGATGAACCCGAACACGGTGTTGGTGAAGACGCCCGCGGCGGTCGCCGTCCCGTAGGTGGCGTAGCGCCGAAATCCGCCGGCCGCGACCGCCGCGTAAAGGGCCACTCTCCGGCGCGCTCCTCGTCCCACTGCCTGGACCACTCTCTGGCGCACTCCCAGGCGGACTCTCTGGCGCACTCTCTGGCGCACCGTATCCCCTCCGTTTTCCACGTCGTTCCTACGTCGGCCAAAGCGCGCGAGCTTAGTGCGGAGGGGCGAGCCACGCGACCGATTTACCCCCGTCCGGGGCGCTGGTCACCGGCCATCGGGTAGACACCATGAGGTACAGAAGTGGATATTTCGAACAGCGTCGAGGAGTCCTGGAGATGAGCGACCAGTCACCACCCGCGGGCTGGACCCCTCGCGACCCGGACACCCCGCCCCACGGCGGGGCCGGCCCCGCCGGACCGCACCCCCCGACGCACCCGAACGGCCCGGACGGCCCGAACGGCCCGGACCGCCCTGGAACGAAGGCCCGCCGCCGGCGGAGCGGCCTGCGCCGCCTCCTCCCCACCTGGCGCATGGTCCTCGGCGCCGTACTGCTCCTCGCCCTCCTGATCGGCGGCGGCCTCGTGGCCGGCTACCTGCTGGTCGACATCCCCCCGGCCAACGCCGCCGCGACCGCGCAGTCCAACGTCTACCTCTACTCCGACGGCTCCCAGATCGCCCGCGACGGCGAGGTCAACCGCGTCAACGTGCCCCTCTCGCAGATCCCGCTGACCGTCCAGGAGGCCGTACTGGCCGCGGAGGACCGGGACTTCTACTCCGAACGGGCGGTGGACCCCAAGGCCATGGTCCGCGCCGCCTGGAACACGGCCACCGGCAAAGGCACCCAGTCCGGCTCGACGATCACCCAGCAGTACGTCAAGAACTACTACTTGGGCCAGGAACAGACCCTCAAGCGCAAGGCCAAGGAGTTCTTCATCGCGATCAAACTCGGCCGCGAGAAGTCGAAGGCCTACATCCTCGAGGGCTACCTGAACACCAGCTACTTCGGCCGCAACGCCTACGGCATCCAGGCCGCCTCACAGGCCTACTACGGCAAGGACGTCGGCAGCCTCACCACCGCCGAGGGCGCCTACCTCGCCACCCTCCTCAACTCCCCCAGCGTCTTCGACGTCGTCTCCCACCCGCAGAGCCGCCCGCGCGCCCTCGCCCGCTGGACCTACGTCCTCGACGGCATGGTCAAGAAGGGCTGGCTGCCCGCCGCCGAGCGCGCGACCACGGCGTTCCCCGAGCCCGGCAAGGTACGGGCCGCCGCCGGCCTGTCCGGCCAGCGCGGCTACCTCGTCGAAGCGATCAAGGAGTTCATCGTCGACCGCAAGATCCTCGACGACAAGACCCTCGCCGAGGGCGGCTACCAGATCCGCACCACCATCGACCGGCGCCGCCAGAGCGACTTCGTTGAGGCCGTCGACGACCAGATGCTCGGCAGGCTCGACCCGGAGACCCGCAAGGCGGACCGGCTGGTGCGGGCGGGCGGCGTCTCCATCGACCCGGCCACCGGCAAGGTCGTCGCCATGTACGGCGGCGTCGACTACACCAGGCAGTACGTGAACAACGCGACCCGGCACGACTACCAGGTCGCCTCCACCTTCAAGCCGTTCGTCTTCGCGGCCGCCGTCGAGAACGACTCCCGCACCCAGGACGGCCGCAGGATCACCCCCAACACGATCTACAACGGCGACAACAAACGCCCCGTCGTCGGCGGCCGGATCCGCTTCGCCCCGGAGAACGAGGGCCAGGTCTCGTACGGGAACATCACCGTCAACACCGCCACCGACCTCTCCGTGAACGCCGTGTACGCACAGATGGCCGTCGACGTCGGCACCGCCAGGGTCAAGAAGACCGCCGTCGACCTCGGCGTCCCCGAGGACACCCCGAACTTCGTGGTCGGCCCGGCCATGGCACTCGGCACCCTCCAGGCCAGCGTCCTGGACATGACCCAGGCGTACGCGACCCTCGCCGACCACGGCCGCCGCACCCCCTACACCTTCGTGGAGGAGATCTCCAAGGGCGGCGACAAGATCCCCCTGCCCGAGCGGGCCCCCGTCCAGGCCATCAGCCGCGAGGCCGCCGACACCACCACGTCCATGCTGGTCAGCGTCGTGGACAACGGCACCGGTACGGCGGCGCTCGCCGCCGGCCACCCGGCCGCGGGCAAGACCGGCACCGGCGAGCTGGACCGCTCGGCCTGGTTCGCGGCCTACACCCCGAACCTGGTCACGGTGGTCGCGATGATGGGCCAGGACCCCGACACCGGCACCCTGGAGTCGCTGTACGGGGCCCTCGGCGAATCCCGTATCGGCGGTGGCGGCTACCCGGCCCGGATCTGGGCCGCGTACACGAAGAGCGCGCTGGAGGCCACCGACCCCGTCTACTTCGAACTGGACCTCCAGCCGGGCGCCGCACCGCCCCCGCCACCGCCCTCCGCGCAGTCGAACCCGCCCCAGGAGACACCGGACGAGGACACGCGGTCCCCCTCCCTGCGGCCGACCCCGCCGTCCGGCGGCCAGGACAACGGCGGGCAGGACAACGGCGGGCAGGACAACGGGGGCCGCACCCAGGGCGGCCGGGACAACGCGGGCCAGGACGGCGGCCGGACGCAGGGCGGCCGGGACAACGGCGGTACCGGAACCGGTACCGGTCAGGGCGACGACGACGGCGGCACCGGCCGGGGCGACGAAGACGCCACCACCGCGGGCACCCAGGGCCGCACCGGCGGCCCGGGCGGCTCCGACGGCGGCGGCGTCATCGGAGGCCCGCGCCCGCCCTCGGCGTTCCTGGAATAGCCCCTGCAACAACCGCTACAGGAGGTACAGGAGGGTCAGCGACCGGACGTCGCCTTCAGCCCCACCACGGCGACCAGCAGCAGACAGATGAAGAAGATCCGGGCGGCGGTGACGGGCTCGCCCAGCACCGCCATACCGAGCACCGCGGCACCGGCGGCACCGATGCCCACCCACACCCCGTACGCCGTGCCGATGGGCAGGGTCTTCGCGGCGTAGGACAGCAGCACCATGCTGGCCACGATCCCCGCGCCCGTGAACACGCTGGGCCAGAGCCGGGTGAACCCCTCGGTGAATTTCATACCGATCGACCAGCCCACTTCGAGCAGACCGGCGAGAAGAAGCAGAACCCAGGCCATGACGGCACCTCCGAGACATCGGGCGATACGGGGGTGCGTCGTCTTGTCGTACCCGGTACGGCGCGTCTCGTCGGGTCTCCCCCACCGTAGCAAAGGGCAGCGAAAAGGGCCGGTGACCTCGGCCACCAGCCCTTGCCGTCGCCCTGCGGCGGATCAGAGGTAGAGCCCCGTGGAGTCCTCCGACCCCTCCAGCCGCTCCGCCGCCACGGCGTGCAGGTCCCGCTCGCGCATCAGCACGTACGTCGCCCCGCGCACCTCGACCTCGGCCCGGTCCTCGGGGTCGTACAGCACCCGGTCACCGGGCTCGACGGTCCGGACGTTCTGTCCGACCGCGACGACCTCGGCCCAGGCCAGCCGCTTGCCCACCGCGGCCGTCGCCGGGATCAGGATGCCGCCGCCGGAGCGCCGCTCGCCCTCCGGCAGGTCGGACTTCACGAGCACGCGGTCGTGCAGCATGCGGATGGGCAGCTTGTCGTGGGTGGTGTTCTCGCTCACGCCCCGAACCTACCTCTCCGCGCGCTTTCCGTACCGCGCAGGGTCATCCGCGTCGGCGGCGCGCCGAGACGACGAGCAGACCGACGACGCCGACCGCGAGCAGCGCGACGGGCACGACGCGCTCCAGGCGCGGGGTGCCGTCCTCGTGCCGCAGACCGTCGCGCAGGTCCGTCACGACACGGTTCACCGAGGCGAAAGCCCGCCCCGCGGTCTGGTCGACGGTCGAGGCGACCCGGGCCCGCGCGTCCCCGATGATCGTCTGCGGGTGCATGCGCACGCCGATCTCGTCGAGCGTCTCGGCGAGCTGCTCGCGGCGGCGGACGATGTCCGCCTCGATCTGTGCGGGGGTCCTGGCTTCCGACACCGCGCTGCCTCCGTCGTCGTGGTCGTGATCGTGTGGGGGCGTAGTCCGCCGTGAACAGTCTGTCAGCTTAGTCTCGTGACGTACCGATCCCCTCCCGAGGAGACTGTCAGATGAGCGAGCGACTCCAGCCGGGCGACACCGCCCCCGCCTTCACCCTGCCCGACGCGGACGGCAACGAGGTCTCGCTCGCTGACCACAAGGGCCGGAAGGTGATCGTCTACTTCTACCCGTCCGCGCTGACGCCGGGCTGCACGAAGCAGGCGTGCGACTTCACGGACAACCTGGCCGCCCTGGCCGCGGCCGGCTACGACGTCATCGGCGTCTCCCCCGACAAGCCGGAGAAGCTGGCGAAGTTCCGCGAGCAGGAACACCTGAAGGTCACGCTGGTCAGCGACCCGGAGAAGGAGACGCTGGCGGCGTACGGGGCGTTCGGCGAGAAGAAGCTGTACGGCAAGACGGTCACGGGTGTCATCCGCTCCACGGTGGTCGTCGACCAGGCGGGCAAGGTCGAGCACGCCTTCTACAACGTGAAGGCGACGGGCCACGTAGCCAAGATCATCAAGGACCTGGGCATCTGACCGCCCCCGTCCCCCCGGAGCGGGCCGCCCCTGGTCAGGGGCGGCCCGCTCCGCTTATCGGACGGCAGCGGGGAGCGTTTGGCGCGGGGCGACCCCTCGGGGTGTACGACGAATACGTCGGACATGACGGACTTCCTTGCCGTCGAGGGAGAGACCTGCTCCACGGACGGCGAGTGAAATGGCTGACGTCGAGTTCGAGTTGTGCCACCCTTCGCCGCAGCCGACGGTGGTTCAGGTCGTTAACGGCTGCGGCCAGCGCCTCCCGCCCGTACGGATCGATCACGGCCCCCCATGCCCCCGGCCGCACGTGCGGCCATCAGGCCCTGCAGGAAGTCGGGCAACGACGCGAGAACCTCCGGCACCTCTGCCCCAACTGCCACGCCATAACGGACACGTGGTGCCGGAAACGCCCTCCCGGGGCTGACTCCCACCCCGGCCGCCCGTAGACTGGGAGCGCCTCAACAGGACTCAATGTCCGAATTCGGCAAGATGTCGCGGTTGTGGTGGAATTGGCAGTCACGCTGGGTTTAGGTCCCAGTGGGGTAAAACCCGTGGGGGTTCGAGTCCCCCCAACCGCACACCCATACCCAGGCCCCGTACACAGTTGTCGCGTACGGGGCCTTGGGCATGTCCGCTTACCGGTGGCGTTCGCCGGGCCGGGTGTCAGTCCAGGAGGGCGCGGATGAAGGGGACCAGGGCGCGGAAGGCCTGGCCGCGGTGGGAGATGGCGTTCTTCTCGGCCGGGGTCAGTTCCGCGCAGGTGCGGGACTCGCCCAGGGGCTGGAGGATCGGGTCGTAGCCGAAGCCGCCCGTGCCCGACGGGGTGTGGCGCAGGGTGCCCAGGAGGCGGCCCTCCACGACGCGTTCGGTGCCGTCCGGGAGCGCGAGGGCCGCCGCGCACGCGAAGTGGGCTCCGCGGTTCTCGTCGGCGATGTCGCCGAGCTGAGCGAGGAGCAGGTCCAGGTTGGCCTTGTCGTCGCCGTGGCGGCCGGCCCAGCGCGCGGAGAAGATGCCGGGCGCGCCGTGCAGGACGTCCACGCAGAGGCCGGAGTCGTCGGCGACCGCGGGCAGGCCGGTGGCCCGGGCCAGGGCGTGGGCCTTGAGGAGGGCGTTCTCGGCGAAGGTGACGCCGGTTTCCTTGACGTCGGGGATCTCCGGGTACGCGTCCGCGCCGACCAGCCCGTGGGGCAGGCCGGCGTCGGAGAGGATGGCGCGCAGTTCGGAGACTTTGCCCGCGTTGCGGGTCGCGAGGATCAGGCGGCTGGGCGTCGAGGTCATGCCCTCATTATCCCGGGGTGCAGACCTTGGAGATCTCGCTCGCGGCGTCGGCGACCGGCTTGATGTCCGGGACGGAGTTGCCGCTGTCGATGGAGGTGCGGACGTTCTTGACGGCCGTGTTCATCGAGTCGATGGCCTTGCCCAGGTCGGCGTTGCCGGTCTGGTCGCCGATCTTCTTGAGGTTCGCCTCAATCTGGTCGAGGGCGTTCTTGGCGTCCTGGGGGCTGTTGCCCGCCTGGGAGACGGCCTGCTGGAGGTCGTTCGCGCCGTCCGTGATGGCGACCGCCGTGTTGGCGCAGTCCATCGCCGTGGAGATGGCGTCGCAGGCGGAAAGGGCCGGGATGGTCAGGACGGCTGCCACGGCTACTGCCGCTATGCGGAGCTTCATACGGTTCTCCCGAGAGGACGTGGAACGGGGCGGACGAGGGCGGGCATGGGCGGGCGCACGGCTGTTGCACCGTGCGCCCGTTGTCCGTAGGGACGCCGCAGGGCGTCCTGTGGTTGCCCCTCGCGGGGGTCCGCGAGGGAGCGCCGGCCGCCCGGAAGGCGGTGGTCAGCGGGGTCTGGTGCCTGCCATTGCACGGCGGAGGAGGGAGCCGATGCGGAGCATCGGCGACCGACGACAGCGCGGCAAGCGTGCCGGCCGGAACCCGCCGGGCAGGCGGGACTTTGACGACACGACCTAGAGGTCCAGCGCGCCCCGCTGAATGGCTTCGAGGTCCGCGCAGCCGCCCGCGGCGAGGTCGAGGAGGGCGTTGAGTTCCTTGCGGTCGAAGGGCTCGCCCTCGGCGGTGCCCTGGACCTCGACGAAGCGGCCGTCGCCGGTGCAGACCACGTTCATGTCGGTCTCCGCGCGCACGTCCTCCTCGTAGCAGAGGTCGAGGAGCGGGACGCCGTCGACGATGCCGACGCTGACGGCGGCGACGGTTCCGGTGAGGGGCTTGCGGCCGGCCTTGACGAGCTTCTTCTTCTGGCCCCAGGCGACGGCGTCGGCGAGGGCGACGTAGGCGCCGGTGATGGCGGCGGTGCGGGTGCCGCCGTCGGCCTGGAGGACGTCGCAGTCCAGGACGATGGTGTTCTCGCCGAGGGCCTTGTAGTCGATGACGGCGCGCAGCGAGCGGCCGATGAGGCGGGAGATCTCGTGGGTGCGGCCGCCGATCTTGCCGCGGACGGATTCGCGGTCGCCGCGGGTGTTGGTGGAGCGCGGCAGCATCGAGTACTCGGAGGTGACCCAGCCTTCGCCGCTGCCCTTGCGCCAGCGCGGGACGCCTTCGGTGAAGGAGGCGGTGCAGAAGACCTTGGTGTCTCCGAAGGAGATGAGGACGGAGCCCTCGGCGTGCTTGCTCCATCCGCGTTCGATGGTGACCGGGCGGAGCTGTTCGGGCGTACGGCCGTCAATGCGAGACATGCCTCCGAGCCTAGTGGGTGGGAGAGGGTGTCCGGCCGGTCGGGCCGGATCAGGTGCCGGCGCCCGCGGGACCGGCCGGACCGGCCGGACGCCCCTACGCGAAGACCCCGTCCGGGTTGCGGGACGGGGTCTTCGGTGCTTCGGAACGCATCGGCGCTCAGGGCCGGGTGGTCCGGGCTCAGGGCTCAGGGGGTGCGGGTCACATCATGTCTTCGATGTCGGCGGCGATCGGGTCGGCGTCGGTGCCGATGACGACCTGGACCGCGGTGCCCATCCGGACGACGCCGTGGGCGCCGGCGGCCTTGAGGGCGGCCTCGTCGACGAGGTCGGGGTTGACGACCTCGGTGCGCAGGCGGGTGATGCAGCCTTCGACCTCTTCGATGTTCTCGATGCCGCCGAGCCCGGCGACGATCTTCTCAGCCTTGGTGGCCATGTGTTTCTCCCTGAGTGATGCGAAGAACGAGTCTCAGCGGCCGGACCGTGGATACCCACCCGCGCGGCCCGCGTTGTCACGGTAACGCACGGTTGGCCCACCTACGCGAGCGCGTGTCCGGTCCCTGCCGAATGATGACGATCAGCAGCAACCTGCCCACAACTGGTCTACACCAGTGTGCACGGAACTGCTGCCGCATCCAAAAACCCGGGCCGGCCAGGGAGACGCCGATGAGTGGGAGCAGCGCCGCCGCAGTACCACGACCGTCCCGGCGCAACGGCCTTTACCAGGGGCTGCAGAAGATGGGGCGGAGCCTGCAGCTGCCGATCGCGGTGCTGCCGGCGGCAGGCATCCTGAACCGGCTGGGGCTGATCGACGCCGAGGGCACCGGCGTCTGGCCGCAGATCGCCAAGGTGATGGCGGCGGCGGGCGGCGCCCTGCTCAACGCCGATCTCGGTCTGCCGCTGCTCTTCTGCGTCGGGGTCGCGATCGGGATGGCCAAGAAGGCGGACGGTTCGACGGCGCTGGCGGCGGTGGTCGGCTTCCTCGTCTACCGCAGCGTCCTGCGGGCCTTCCCGGTGCCGTGCCCGGCCGGCACCAGGGACATCGGGGGCGGCTGCCTGGGGCCGGACGAGACCTTCGCGCAGTACACCTTCCAGAATCCGGGGGTGTTCGGCGGCATCGTCATGGGCCTGCTGGCGGCCTGGTTCTGGCAGCGCTACCACCGGGTGAAGCTGGTGGACTGGCTCGGCTTCTTCAACGGCCGCCGGCTCGTGCCGATCATCATGGCCTTCGTGGCGATCGCCTTCGCCGCGCTCTGCCTGTGGGTCTGGCCGCCGATCGGTGACGCGCTGGAGAGCTTCTCCGACTGGCTGGCGGGCCTGGACTACTGGGGCGCGGGCATCTTCGGTGTCGCGAACCGGGCGCTGCTGGTGATCGGCCTGCACCAGTTCCTGAACGTGCCGGTGTGGTTCCAGTTCGGCAGCTTCACGAAGCCGAACGGCGAGGTGGTCCACGGCGACATCAACATGTTCCTCAGCGGCGACCCGGACGCGGGCCTGTTCCTGACCGGCTTCTTCCCGATCATGATGTTCGCCCTGCCGGCGGCGGCCCTGGCCATCACGCACTGCGCGAAGCCGCGGCGGCGCAAGGAGGTCGGCGGTCTGATGCTGTCGGTGGCGCTGACCTCGTTCGTCACGGGGATCACCGAGCCGCTGGAGTACTCCTTCCTCTTCGTCGCGCCGGCGCTGTACGCGGTCCACGCGGTGCTGACGGGTGTGTCGATGGCGGTGACGTGGGCGTTCGGCGTCCACGACGGCTTCAGCTTCTCGGCGGGCCTGATCGACTACGTCATCAACTGGGGGTTGGCCACGAAACCGTGGCTGATCATTCCGATCGGGCTCGGCTTCGCGGTCGTCTACTACGCCGTCTTCCGCTTCGCGATCACGAAGTTCGACATTCCGACGCCGGGCCGGGAGTCGGACGAGGAGATCGAGGCGATGGAGGCGGAGAACACCAAGGCGTGAGGACGCCCCCCGGGCAGCAAGGGGAACCGGTCCGTCAAGGGCCCTCGGATCACGATCCGGGGGCCCTTCAGTACGCCGCACGACATGTGATCCAGGCCACAGGAAATCGAAGGTTCCTTATCTAACCCTCACCGTGTTACAACTGGTCTACACCACGATTGGTGTAGACCACGACCGCTTCCCCCGGCGGCGTGTCCCCTTTTCTGAGACGTCGCCGTCCCCCTTGGTTCCACCCCTTGGCGGCGCCTTGCTCCCCCCGGAGGAAGTTATGAGTACGGCTACTGACGCCGCTGCGCCGCCCGCCAAGAAGCGCGGATCCGGCCTGATCCAGGGTCTGCAGAAGGTCGGCCGCAGCCTCCAGCTGCCCATCGCTGTCCTGCCCGCCGCCGGCATCCTGATGCGCCTCGGCCAGCCCGACGTCTTCGGCAAGGACGGCCTCGGCTGGGGCAAGGTCGCCACGGTGTTCGCCACCGCGGGTGACGCCGTCTTCGCCAACCTGCCGCTGCTGTTCTGCATCGGTGTCGCCATCGGCTTCGCCAAGAAGGCGGACGGTTCCACGGCGCTGGCCGCGCTCGTCGGTTTCCTGGTCTACAAGAACGTCCTCACCGCCTTCCCGGTGACCGAGGCCGTCGTCAACACCACGGAGAACAAGGGTGTCGACGTCCTCGCGACGTACAACAACCCCGGTGTCCTCGGCGGCATCATCATGGGTCTGCTCGCCGCGGTCCTGTGGCAGCGTTTCCACCGCACCAAGCTGGTGGACTGGCTCGGCTTCTTCAACGGCCGCCGGCTCGTCCCGATCATCATGGCCTTCGTCGGCGTCCTCGCCGGTGTGTTCTTCGGTCTGGTCTGGGAGCCGATCGGCGAGGTCATCTCCAACTTCGGTGAGTGGATGACCGGGCTGGGCGCCGCGGGCGCCGGCGTCTTCGGTGCCATCAACCGCGCGCTGATCCCGATCGGCATGCACCAGTTCGTCAACACCGTCGCCTGGTTCCAGATCGGTGACTTCACCAACGCCGCCGGCGAGGTCGTCCACGGTGACCTGAACCGCTTCTTCGCCGGTGACCCGGACGCCGGTCTGTTCATGACGGGCTTCTTCCCGATCATGATGTTCGGCCTCCCGGCCGCGGCCCTGGCCATCGCCCACACCGCCCGCCCGGAGCGCCGCAAGGCCGTCACGGGCATGATGGTCTCGCTCGCCCTCACCTCGTTCGTCACGGGTGTCACCGAGCCCATCGAGTTCTCGTTCATGTTCATCGCCCCGGTGCTGTACGCGATCCACGCCGTCCTGACCGCCCTCTCCATGGCGATCACCTGGGCGCTCGGGGTCCACGCCGGCTTCACCTTCTCAGCGGGTCTGATCGACCTGGGTCTCGGCTGGAGCAAGGCGACCAACCCATGGATGATCATCCCGATCGGCCTGGTCTTCGGAGCGGTCTACTACTTCGGATTCCGCTTCGCGATCACCAAGTTCAACCTCCCCACCCCGGGCCGCGAGTCCGACGAGGAGCTGGCCGAAATGGCCAAGGCCGAGGCCAAGTAAGCAGCCCCGTACGCACGGAAGCCCCCGTTCTCCCTTCCGGGAGGGCGGGGGCTTCCGCGTGTGCGGGCGCCGCTCAGACCTCGTAGACCGCGCCCGCGTACGCCAGGTCGACCGGGCCGTCGTAGACCGCGCGGGCGTCGGCGAGGTTCTGCGCGGGGTCCGTCCACGGCGGGATGTGGGTGAGGACGAGCCGCCCGACGCCACCGCCGTGGGCGTACTCACCGGCTTCGCGGCCGTTGAGGTGGAGGTCCGGGATGTCCTCCTTGCCGTGCGTGAAGGAGGCCTCGCAGAGGAAGAGGTCGACGCCCTCGGCGAGCTGGCCCAGCTCGGGGCAGACGCCGGTGTCCCCGGAGTACGTGAGCGAGCGGCCGCCGTGCTCGATGCGGATGGCGTACGACTCGACGGGGTGCGCGACCCGCTCGGTACGGACCTGGAAGGGGCCGATCTCGAAGGCCCCGGACTTAAGGGTGCGGAAGTCGAAGACCTCGCTCATCGAGCGCTCGTCGGGGACGTCGTCGTAGGCCGTGGTCAGGCGCTTCTCGGTGCCCTCGGGGCCGAAGACGGGGATGGTGCCGCAGCGGCCGCCCTCGTGGCGGTAGAAACGGGCGACGAAGTACGCGCACATGTCGATGCAGTGATCGGCGTGCAGATGGCTCAGGAAGATCGCGTCGAGGTCGTAGAGACCGCAATGGCGCTGCAGGTCGCCGAGGGCGCCGTTGCCCATGTCGAGCAGCAGCCGGAAGCCGTCGGCCTCGACGAGGTAGCTCGAACAGGCCGATTCCGCGGACGGGAACGACCCCGAACAGCCGACGACGGTGAGCTTCATGGAGCGTGAACCTCCGTGGACGGTCCGTGGACGGAATGCGGGCCGTGCGTGGGTCGAGCGTAAGGCGCGAAACCTCCGGTCGCTCCTCCGCGGCAGGCCGTTGTGGGGGGAATCACCTGCGCTGTCACCCGGGGGAGCGACGGTGGGCACGGGGGTTGCCGTGCCGGGGCCTTCCCGCGCGGCTACGGTCGAAACATGGACACGTCCTGGTGGCCCGCGGTGGCCGCGGTCGTGGCCTTGGCATTGGTGATGCTGATCGCCGGGGGGCGGCTGGGCGTCACGCGCCGGGCCCCGCCCGCGCACGGCACCGGCCGGCCGCCGCGCCCGCAGGCGGGTGAGCTGTGGACCCTGATGGACGGCCGGACCTGCCTGGTCCTGAGCGTGGGACCGGTACGGGAGCACCGGGCGCGGGTCGCGTGGATCACCGCGAAGTACGACGACCGGCGGGCCGGCGTGATCCCGCTGCCGCCGGGGACGGTGGGGGCGCAGGGCCGGGCGGCCTTCCTGGAGGCGGACCGGCCGGACGAGGTGTCGCTGTGGGAGTTCCGGACCAGGCTGGGGATGCTGGACCCCGCGGTGTGGGACGAGATCAAGGGACTGGGAGGCGGTCGGTGATGACGGCGATCCGCTTGCGGCGCGTGTACGACCCGCCGGAGCCGGAGGCGGACGGGCTGCGCGTGCTCGTGGACCGGCTGTGGCCGCGGGGACTGGCGAAGGAGGCGGCGGGGGTCGACGAGTGGCCGAAGGCGGTCACGCCGTCGACGGAGCTGCGGAAGTGGTTCCACGACGGGGGTTCGGCGGTCGAGTTCCGGCAGCGGTACGAGGCGGAGCTGGCGGAGCCGGAGGCGGCGGCGGAGCTGGCCCGCCTGCGGGGCCTGGTCGGGGCCGGGCCGGTGACGCTGCTGACCGCGGTCAAGGACCCGGGCTCCAGCCACGCCGCCGTCCTGGCGGAACGCCTTTCGGCCTGACCGGCCTGACCGGCCTGACCGCTGCGCGGAGCTTCTCCCCCGCCCGCCCCATCTCCGTTTTCCCCGGCGCTGCCCGGACCCGCGCCTCACACGCCGGCGGGGCTGAAGGACAGCCCCGCCGGGGTCAGGCCCAGAGTTGGCCCTGGAGGACCTCGATGGCCTCTTCCGTCGTCGCCGCCGTGTAGACGCCGGTGGAGAGGTACTTCCAGCCGCCGTCGGCCACGACGAAGACGATGTCGGCCGTCTCGCCCGCGGCCACCGCCTTGCGGCCGACGCCGATCGCCGCGTGCAGAGCGGCTCCGGTGGAGACGCCCGCGAAGATGCCCTCCTGCTGGAGCAGGTCGCGCGTGCGGGTGACCGCGTCGGCCGAGCCCACCGAGTAGCGGGTGGTGAGCACGGAGGCGTCGTACAGCTCCGGGACGAAGCCCTCGTCCAGGTTGCGCAGCCCGTACACGACGTCGTCGTAGCGCGGCTCGGCAGCGACGATCTTCACTCCGGGCACGTTCTCGCGCAGGTAGCGGCCGACGCCCATCAGGGTGCCGGTGGTGCCCAGGCCGGCCACGAAGTGGGTGATCGACGGCAGGTCCGCGAGGATCTCCGGGCCGGTGGTGGCGTAGTGCGCGCCCGCGTTGTCCGGGTTGCCGTACTGGTAGAGCATCACCCAGTCCGGGTGCTCCGCGGCCAGTTCCTTGGCCACCCGGACGGCGGTGTTGGAGCCGCCGGCGGCCGGCGACGAGATGATCTCGGCTCCCCACATGGCCAGCAGGTCGCGCCGTTCCTGGCTGGTGTTCTCCGGCATCACGCACACGATGCGGTAGCCCTTGAGCTTGGCCGCCATCGCCAGCGAGATGCCGGTGTTGCCCGAGGTCGGCTCCAGGATGGTGCAGCCGGGGTACAGCCGGCCGTCCTTCTCGGCCTGCTCGACCATGTGGAGCGCGGGGCGGTCCTTAATCGAGCCGGTCGGGTTGCGGTCCTCCAGCTTGGCCCAGATCCGGACGTCCTCCGAGGGGGACAGCCGGGGCAGCCGCACCAGCGGCGTGTTGCCGACCGCGGCCAGCGGGGAGTCGTAGCGCATTACTTCGATCCGCCGGCCACGGCCGGGAGGATGGTGACGTTGTCGCCGTCCTTGAGCGCGGTGGAGATGCCGTCGAGGAAGCGGACGTCCTCGTCGTTGAGATAGACGTTCACGAAGCGGCGCAGCTGGCCGCCGTCGACAATGCGCTCCTCGATGCCCTTGTGCCGGGTCTCCAGGTCCGCGAAGAGGTCGGCGAGCGTGGCGCCCTCACCGTTCACGGCCTTCTCGCCGTCGGTGTAGGTGCGGAGGATGGTGGGGATGCGGACCTCGATGGCCATGGCTGGGCTCCAGTCGTCAGGACGTAGGCAGGTGTGCGGGGGAAACGGGCGCGCGGTGCGTCGGCCCTCCGCGCGAGAGGGCTCTGGTGCTCAGGCGGCAGGACAGATGGCGCTGGCGAGGCGGCACAGGTCGACGTGCAGCCGCGCCACGAGCAGCAGCCTGCCGGGCGTCTCGATGCTCACGTCGTGGGGAACCATGCGGTCATGTTAACGATTCCCGGTGCCCGGTTTGGAGTGTGATCCCGCATCTTGGACGCCTGCTGCTCGCATGGTGGTCAGTAGGCCTCTACGACCTGCACTTCTTCCTCGGTGATCACGCCGTCGACGATGCGGTACGAGCGGAACTGGAACTCCCCGAGCCCGTCCTTGTCTGCGGTGGAGACCAGCACGTAGTGCGCGCCCGGCTCGTTCGCGTACGTGACGTCGGTGCGCGAGGGGTAGGCCTCGGTCGCGGTGTGCGAGTGGTAGACGATCACCGGCTCCTCGTCGCGGTCGTCCATCTCGCGGTAGAGCTTCAGGAGGTCCTTCGAGTCGAACTCGTAGAACGTGGGCGAGCGCGCCGCGTTGAGCATCGGGATGAACCGCTCGGGGCGGCCGGTGCCCGCCGGGCCGGCCACGACACCGCACGCCTCGTCGGGGTGGTCCTGGCGGGCGTGCTCGACGATCCGGTCGTACAGGGCCTGGGTGAGGGTCAGCATGAGCGACAGGATAAGCAGACGGGCCCTTCCGTACCGAGGAGTGGTACGGAAGGGCCCGCATGGTGGACAGGACGTCCACGGGAGCGGGGGCTCCCGGCCGAGGCAGACGGCCGGGAACCGCCGCTAGGAGGCCTTGGTGAAGGCCGCGCCGCGCGGGTCGCGGTTCTTCATGACCAGGTAGGAGACGCCGAGGATGACGCCCCACAGCGGCGCGCAGTACAGCGAGACGCGCGAGTCCTTGTCGGCGCCCATCATCACGATGACCATGCCGATGAAGGCCAGGGCGAACCAGCTCGTGTAGGGGGCGCCGGGCGCCTTGAACTTCGAGCCGGGCAGCTCGCCGCGGTCGGCCTTGGCCCGGTAGCGGATCTGGCAGACCAGGATCATGATCCAGGCCCACATGCCGGAGATGGTGGCGAAGGAGACGACGTAGTCGAAGGCCTTGCCGGGGGCGACGTAGTTGATCCAGACGCCCACGAGCATCAGCGCCGCGGAGAAGGTGGTGCCGATGAGCGGGGTGCCGCTCTTGGTGAGCTTGGTGAAGACCTTCGGGCCCTGGCCGTTGAGTGCGAGGTCGCGCAGCATGCGGCCGGTGGAGTACATGCCGGAGTTGCAGGAGGACAGGGCCGCGGTCAGGACGACGAAGTTGACGATGGCTGCGCCGACGCCCAGGCCCATCCGCTCGAAGGCGGCGACGAAGGGCGAGACGCCCGGCTGGAAGTGCGTCCACGGGACGACCGACAGGATCATGATGAGCGCGCCGACGTAGAAGACGGCGATGCGCCACGGCACGGTGTTGATGGCCTTGGGCAGGGTCTTCTCGGGGTCCTTGGACTCGCCGGCGGTGACGCCGACCAGCTCGACCGCGAGGAAGGCGAACATCACGATCTGCAGGGTCATCAGCGTGCCGCCGATGCCCTTGGGGAAGAAGCCGCCGTCGTTCCACAGGTTGGAGACGGTGGCGGTGTCGGCGGCGTCGGAGAAGCCGATGGTGAGGATCCCGGCGCAGATCAGGATCATGCCGACGATGGCGGTGACCTTGACCATGGAGAACCAGAACTCCAGCTCGCCGAAGAGCTTCACGGAGATCAGGTTGGCGGCGTAGAGGATGACCGTGAAGATCAGCGCGTAGGCCCACTGCGGGAAGCTGTCGTGGGTCCAGTACGACATGTACTGCGCGGCGGCGGTGACCTCCGTGATGCCGGTGACCACCCAGAACAGCCAGTACGTCCAGCCCGTCACGTAGCCCCAGAACGGGCCCAGGAACTCGCGGGCGTAGTCCGAGAAGGAGCCGGAGACGGGGCGGTACATGAGCAGCTCGCCCAGGGCCCGCATGATGAAGAAGATGACCAGGCCCGCGATCGCGTAGGCCAGGATCAGGCTCGGGCCGGCCTTGGAGATCGCCTTGCCCGCGCCCAGGAAGAGGCCGGTGCCGATGGCTCCGCCGATCGCGATCATCTGGATCTGGCGGGCGCCGAGCGTGCGGTGGTAACCCTCGCCGCCCTCGCCCTGGTTGCCCTCGCCGGGCGTGTTGCCGTGCTGCTCGACCTGCACTGAGGTCATGTCTGGTGCGCCTTTCTCCACGCCGACCCGCGCCTTCATTGGCTGCGGATCGGGTCCTCGATCCCCCCGGATACGGATGGAGTTGCACCCGGCGGTCTGCCGGTTCAAGCGGGCCGGGGGACATGGGTGGCGTCCCTTCGGCGGTCGTGAAGATTTATCACGTGCTTACGGCTGCCCGAGGGGGAGAAATGTGGTGCACGGCATCAAAATTTCCGGACAAAGCGCGGCGATCATGACAGATCACCGCATCGCGGTGATCTGATCGTTATCCGGATTTGAGCGTCCGCTGAGCGAACGATGTTCTTTCTTGAGGTTCCTCAGAGGGTTTCGATCAAGGATTCCTGGAGTCCGCCCAGCCACAGGTACGCCATCACCATCGGCTTGCGCGGGTCGTCGTCCGGCAGCCGGAAGAGTGCCGCGCTCTCGTCGTCCTCGGTGATGTCGAGCCGGGCCGCGAGGGTCAGGCGCAGGTCGTTGAGCCCGCCGAGCCAGCGCAGCGGCAGCTCGCCGGTCAGCTCCAGCACCGCGGCCCCGTCGGCGGGCGGGGTGAGCGCGTCCAGGCTGCGCACGAGCGCCAGCGCGTCCTCGCGCTTGCGGGCGCGCAGGTCGTTCTCGGTGTAGCGGCGGAACTCCGCCGCGCGGGCCTTCAGCTCCACCGGGTCCACGCCCTCGTCGCCCCCGCCGTCCGGGGCGCCGTAGGCGTCGGGGAAGAGGCGGGCCAGCGCCGGGTCCGACGGCGGTTCGGTGGGCCCGTCGGCGAACAGGGCGGCGAGCGGATCGGCGTCCTCGGCCGGCTCGGGCTCGCCGGGGCCGATCAGCTCCAGCATCTGGACCGCGAGGGAACGCAGGATGGAGATCTCGATCCCGTCCAGCGTGATGGCGGCTCCACCGCCCTTCAGGGACTCGAACATCCCGGTGGACCGGCCCATCAGTTGCGGTCCTGGGAGAGGGTCGCCCACAGGCCGTAGCCGTGCATGGCCTGCACGTCGCGCTCCATTTCCTCGCGGGAGCCGCTCGAGACGACCGCCCGCCCCTTGTGGTGGACGTCGAGCATCAGCTTGTGCGCCACGTCCTTCGAGTAGCCGAAGTACGCCTGGAACACGTACGCCACGTAGCTCATGAGGTTGACCGGGTCGTTGTGCACCAGGGTCACCCAGGGAACGTCAGGTTCCGGGACCGCGAAGGTCTCTTCGGCCGACTCAGTGCGTTCGATCTCAATGGGAGCAACACTCACTCGTCCCATGCTGCCACCGCGACGGGCCCGTTGCACAAACGGGACCCACATCTCGTCACTCTGACGAAATGTGCGCTAGCATCGCCGCCATGAACCCTGCGGACCTGGGCCTGCCGGTGGACGTGCCGTCGACAGCGCTCTTCACGGACCATTACGAGCTCACGATGTTGCAGGCCGCCCTGGCCAACGGCACCGCCGACCGCCGCTCGGTCTTCGAGGTGTTCACCCGGCGGCTCCCCGAGGGGCGCCGCTACGGGGTGGTCGCGGGTACCGGGCGGGTGCTGGACGCGGTGGAGAACTTCCGCTTCGACAGCGCGGTGCTGGAGTTCCTGCGCGAGCGGGCCGTCGTCGACATGCGGACGCTGGACTGGCTGGCCTCGTACCGCTTCTCCGGCGACATCTGGGGCTACCCCGAGGGCGAGGTCTACTTCCCCGGCTCGCCGATCCTGCGGGTGGAGGGCAGCTTCGCCGAGTGCGTGCTGCTGGAGACGGTCATCCTGTCGATCCTCAACCACGACTCGGCGATCGCGGCGGCCGCCTCCCGGATGTCCTCGGCGGCCGGCGACCGGCCGCTGATCGAGATGGGTGCGCGGCGCACGCACGAACTGGCGGCCGTCGCCTCGGCGCGGGCCGCGTACGTGGGGGGCTTCGCCTCCACCTCGGACCTGGCGGCCGGGTTCCGGTACGGCATCCCCACCGTCGGCACCAGCGCGCACGCCTTCACCCTGGTCCACGACAGCGAGCGGGACGCCTTCACCGCACAGGTGGCCTCGCTGGGGCGCGGCACCACCCTGCTGGTGGACACCTACGACGTGGCCGAGGCGGTGCGCACCGCCGTCGAGGTGGCGGGCACCGACCTGGGCGCGGTGCGGATCGACTCCGGGGACCTGCTGCTGGTGGCCCACCGGGTGCGCCAGCAGCTGGACGAGCTGGGGGCGACCTCGACGAAGATCGTGGTCACCTCGGACCTGGACGAGTACGCCATCGCCTCGCTGGCGGCGGCTCCGGTGGACGCGTACGGCGTGGGCACGCAGCTGGTGACGGGCAGCGGGCACCCGACGTGCTCGATGGTCTACAAACTGGTCGCGCGGGCCGCCTCGGCGGACCCGAAGGCGGCGCTGGCGCCGGTGGCGAAGAAGTCCTCGGGCGGGAAGACGTCGATCGGCGGGCGGAAGTGGGCGGCCCGCCGCCGGGACGCCGAGGGGGTGGCGGAGGCGGAGGTCGTGGGCGTGGGACCCGTTCCCTCGGCCCTGGCCGACCACCAGCTGCTGACGCACCTGGTCAAGGCCGGCGAGGTGGTCGCCCGCGAGCCGCTGGAAGCGGCCCGCGACCGCCATCGCGCGGCGCGCGCGGGCCTGCCGCTGTCGGCGACCCAGCTGTCGCGCGGCGAGGCCGTGATCCCGACGGAGTACGTCTAGGTCCCGGGGGCCGGTGCGGCTCCGCTGCGGGGCTCCCCCGGACGTCCGCGCCTCGATCCTTCCGGCCACCGCTGGGAGGTGCCCCCGGCGGGGCTGGATTCGGCCGGGGCCGCCTGCCCGGCGCGGCTGGACCCGCCCGCAGGGCAATCCCTGCCCCGTCGGCGTTTGAGGCGCGGGGGCCTGGGGGCAGAGCCCCCGCAGGGCCCGCCGCCATATCCGCACATCGAGCCGAAGGACACGTCATGCACCGCGCACTGATCGTCGTCGACGTACAGAACGACTTCTGCGAGGGCGGCAGCCTCGCGGTCACCGGCGGAGCCGACGTCGCCGCCGCCATCACCGAGCTGATCGGGCAGGCCACCGCCGGTTACCGGCACGTCGTCGCGACCCGCGACCACCACATCGACCCGGGGGCGCACTTCGCGCACCCGCCGGCCGAGCCGAACTACGAGACCTCCTGGCCGGTCCACTGCGTGGCCGGCACCGAGGGGGTCGGGTTCCACCCGAACTTCGCGCCCGCCGTGGCCTCGGGTTCGGTCGCCGCGGTCTTCGACAAGGGGGCGTACGAGGCCGCCTACAGCGGCTTCGAGGGCGCGGACGAGAACGGCGAGAGCCTCGCCGCCTGGCTGCGGGAGCGGCACGTCGGCGAGGTCGACGTGGTCGGCATCGCCACCGACCACTGCGTGAAGGCCACCGCGCTCGACGCCGCCCGCGCGGGCTTCACCACGCGCGTCCTGCTGGACCTGACGGCGGCCGTGGCCCCGCACACCACCGAGCGGGCCCTGGAGGAGCTCCGCGCGGCCGGTGTGACCCTCGTGGGCACGGCCGGGCCCCGGGCCTAGTGCTGTGACCGGGAAGGTTCACCGGGTCGCGGCCCCCGGCACGGCACCTCGCCGCGTTGTCGGACCGCGCAAGTACGTCCAGTACGAGCCGCGGCCCTCCGCCTTGCGATGCACCGCACCGGACGCCGCGACCCGGCAAACCTTTCCGGCCACAGCACTAGGTCGTGTCGTCAAAGTCCCGCCTGGCCGGTGGGCCTGCCCCGCCCTTCGGGCGGCCGACGCCACTTTGACGGCACTCCCTAGGCTCCGAGACCCGGCCGCACCCCGAGGGGGTGTCCTGTCGGTCGGGCCGGATCAGGGAGCGGCGCATGGCGCCATGGGGCCTCCCCGGGCCCTCAGGGCCGAGGGCGGGGCCGAGGACGACGCGGCGAGGCGCGGTGCCTTGCGCCGCGAGCCCGCATGACGGCCAGGCGCCCCCTAGGTGCCCAGCAGGGCCCGGATGGGGTGCCAGAGCTCCTGTGCCCGGTCGGGTGCGCCGCGCCACAGCAAGCCGTCAGGATGGTGCAGGACGGCCGTCACCTCGTCGGGTGTGGGCGGCTGCGCGTTGCCCCGCAGGTACACGGCCCGCATGCCGAGGTTCCGCAGCCTGGTCAGGGCGCGGGCCCGGTTCGCGGCGTGCACCAGCACGCGGACATTTCCGCCCTCACCGGACGGCCTCGGCAGCGTGAGCGCAACGACCACGCTGCCGCCTGGCAATCTGACGAAACCTCCACCGGGCATGGCTGTCATCTCCCCCGTCAATAAGAACCGCGTACCGGGGCATCTAAACGCGATCGGCCGCCGCCCGCTAGAGGGCGACGGCCGATCATGCTTTGACCTGCAGTTTTACCGGATTACTTCTTCGAGGGGCCAACCTCGACGGTCATGACCTCACCGTCGTAGGTCTCCTTCAGGATCTTGATCTTGGTGTTGGTGTCAGTGACCTTCACCGATCCGGTCGGGTTCTCGTCGGAGTAGTACTTGCCCGGGGTGCGGTCGTCGAAGACCAGGTTCGCGGGCTTCGGCTTCAGGAACAGCGACTCGCCGTTCTTGTGCAGCGTGAACGCGTCCGTGGAGTACGCGCTGAAGGTCGCGTCGTACGGCTGGATCTTGTTCCGCAGCAGGGTGCCGTCCGCCCACTTCATGGGCTTGGCGTTGGCGTCGATCGGCAGGATCAGGCCCTGGCCCGGGTGGACGCTGGTGTTGTTGTCCTTCTGGCTGGTGTCCCACTGCCAGATGAGCAGACCGTCCTGGTACGGGTAGTGCTCGACCCAGTCCGGCTTGGTGTTGCCGAAGCCGAAGTTGTACGGGCCCACCTTGAGGGTGGAGTCGTACGACACGTAGCGGCGGTTCTCGGCCAGGTAGTACTGCGCGTACTCCTTGGTGAAGCCGGCGCCGATCCGCGAGAAGCCCTTGCCGGTCCAGCCGTTGTCGCCGTTCTCGGCGCCGTCGGTGAACAGCGCGGAGCCGTCCGCGGTGATGGTGAGGGCGTCGGCCGTGAAGCCCTTGCCGCCCGCGCCGCCGTCCGTCTGGTAGCGGAAGCGGAGGTCGACCTTCTTGCCCGCGTAGGCGTCGAGCGGGAAGTTGAGGTTCTTCCAGGCGCCCGAGACACCGGTGAGCGACGGGCTGCCGGAGGCATCGGCCGGGATGGCCGTGCCGTCGGCGGTGCCGGCGAGGGCCGTCCAGGTGGCGCCGCCGTCCGTGGACACCTCGGTGTAGAGGTAGTCGTAGTCGGCCTCGATGTCCCACCAGCCCTTGAGGGACAGGGCGGCGGACGACTTGCCCGTCAGGTCGACGGAGCGGGTGAGGGTGTTCTTGAGGTCGTCACCCATGTTGCTCCACCACTGGGTGGAACCCTCGGCGGGCGCGACGACGTCCGTCTGGACCTTCTTCTTCGGCAGTTCGACGACCAGGGCCTGCTTGTCCTTGGTGTTGAACTCCGACACACCGAGCTTGTGGGTGGACTTCGTCGCGGCCTTGGCCGTGTCGTAGTTCAGCCAGCCCAGCTGGAGCTTGTCCCAGGCGGTCATGTCGCCCGGCATGTCGCCTATGGAGTCCTTGCCGGTGCCGAGCCAGGAGCCGGCCGACATCAGGGACCAGAAGCCGACGCCGTTCTCGCCGCCACCGCTGGTGTCGTAGAGGTCGGGCAGGCCGAGGTCGTGGCCGTACTCGTGGGCGAAGACACCGAGGCCGCCGTTCTCGGGCTGCATGGTGTAGTCGCCGACCCAGATGCCGGAGTTGCCGATCTGGGTGCCGCCGGCCTTGTTGTTGTCCGGGCCGGTCTTGCCCGCGGCGGTGCCGTAGGCGTACCAGCGGTGCGCCCACAGGGCGTCGGGGCCCTGCACGCCGCCGCCGGCCGACTCGTCCTCGCCCGCGTGGACGATCTGGAAGTGGTCGATGTAGCCGTCGGGCTCGTTGAAGTTGCCGTCGCCGTCGAAGTCGTAGCGGTCCCACAGGTCGTACTGGGCCAGCTTCGCCTTGATCTCGGCGTCGGTCTTCCCGGCCTTCTTCTGCGCCTCGACCCACGCCGTGACGCCGTCCTTGACGGTGTCCCAGACGTTGGAGCAGTTGGACTGGCCGCAGTAGTTGGAGCCGTAACGGGCCTCGTTGTACGGGACCTTGACCCAGTCGGCGACCTCGCCCTCGACCGAGTAGCGGCCCGAGGAGGTCTTCTCGTAGTACGTCTTCAGGGAGTGCTTGCCCTCGCCGCTGGCGAAGTACAGGTCCTGGAAGTACTCACGGCTGAAGTCCTTGCGCCAGGCCGTGCTGTTGTCCTTGGCACGGTCGGGCTGCGCGATCGTGTTGTGCATCGGACCGGGCGTGCCACCGTACTTCGGCACGGCCGGCTTGGGGCCGGGACCGTCCGGGTCGTGCATGGTCGTGCTGTCGACCTGGTCGCCGAACTCGACGAGGATCGTGAAGATCTTGTCGGTCTTCTCGCGGCCGAGCTCGACGTACTTCTTGTCGTCGAGCTTGACGACCTTGGAGGCGCCGCGCTGCTCGACGCCCTTCTTGCCCTGGAGGACCTGGTCCAGGGCGGCCTTGCGCTGCTGGGCCTGCTGCTCGCTGAACGGGCCCTTGAGGTCGTGCTCGACGACCTTGGCAGGAGTGGTCGGGTCCTGCCGGTCGGCCACCGGGGCGGCCGGGGCCTTGCCCTCGGCCTGGGCCGCGGTGACGGTGAAGAAGGTTGCACTGGTCGCACATGCGGCCATGGTCACGGTGACGGCGGCAGCGCGAATCGCACGCCGTCTGGCGGAATTGCTGGTCACTTGATGTCGTTCCCCTCCCGCGGCCGCAACGTCTGAGTTCGGAACTTCTCCATAGGAGCGGGGGGTTCCGCGCGGCGCGCGTCTCAAGTGACGACATTTGACCGGAGAGACGCGAGAAAAGACAGACCTTGACTTGAACCTTACAACTGCACTATGCGGTCAGGGAGTTCCGCTATCCGGACGTTCCCCTGCCATATGGGGCGAAGGGCGCTTCCCGACCCCGATACGGGTCCGTACCGTCCCCTTTCTCCCCCTGGCCGGGCCCCTACCCGGGCGCGAAAAGTGACCCCGTGCGCCCCCTGTGCTCCGGCACCGTGTGTTAGGTCACGCTTACCGGCGGCTCGCCCCGGGCATCCCCGTCTTAGAGTCACTTGACGCGCGACGTTGGTTGAGCCGACTCCCCCTCCCCCTCACCGAGGACGGATATCGCCATGCCGCGTCCGACTGCCGCACAGCTCGCGTACGGGTCCGCCACGGTCATCGTGTCGACGATCGCCATGCTGCTGCTCTCTCAGACGAGCACCGGGCTCGGCGTCGCGGTCATCTCCGCCGCCGCGCTCGCCCTGGGTCTGCTCGTCGCCCTCACCGTGCCCGTTCCCAGGCGCCGCGGCCGCCACGCGGCCCGTACGGGCGCCGCCGCGCCGACCGCGTCCGCCGCGTCCGCCGCGGGGGCGGCGCAGGACGCCCGGGTGCCCGACCACCGGACGGCGTCGGCCGAACACCCCGTCCACCACTGAGGCTTCGCACCCTCCGCGGGTGCACGACGCGACGCGGGCGGCCTCCCTCGGGGGGAGGCCGCCCGCGTCGCAGGCATGCGTTGCGCGCGTGTGCGCGTGCGGTCCGCCGTGACCTGGGGCCGCCTAGGCCTGGACCACCACGGTCTTGGCCGCCTTGTCGTGCAGGCCCTGTTTGTACGGCTTGTCGACGAGGATGGAGATGATCAGCGCGATCGGCCACAGGCAGAAGCAGCAGATCAGGGTCGGCAGCCAGAGCACGGCGGCCCGGGTCAGGGACGTGCCGGAGTTCGGCACGGTGCCGTCGTTGAGCATGGCGACGCGCAGGCCCATCGCCTTCTTGCCCACCGTCTTGCCGTCCTTCTTGGTGAACCACCAGTCGTAGCCGAGGTAGGCGACGATCGAGATCAGGGTCATCAACAGACCGCTGCCGCTGTACGACTTGGTGAAGACCTCGCTGACGTCCTCGCCCCGGTCGGTCTCGACCATGTAGCGGTTCGTGCCGAAGGCCAGCTGGATGAGGAACAGCGGGACGGCGACGATCACCACGTCGATGACGCGCGCGGCGAGCCGCTTGCCGAAGTCGGCGAGCGGGGGCATGCCGGCCAGCGGGTCGGGCATGCCGTAGCCGCCGCCCCCGCCGTACGGGTCGCCTCCACCGCCGTACGGGGGCGGAGGGGGCGGATATCCCCCGCCGCCGGGGCCCGGGCCGCCCGGGGGCGGGGGTCCCCCGCTTCCGGGGGGCGGCGGTCCGTACGGCGAACCGCCCGAGGGAGGTGTCGGTTCCTCGGGCTTCTTGCGGAACGGGTCTTCCTCGGGCGGCTGGCCCGGCGGCGGCTGGTCGGTACTCATGGCCCGAGTCGAACCCGGGTCCGCCGCGCCCGCAACGGAACCGCGTCCATTCGTGGCTGGACACCCGGTAAGGGCTGTCCCGTGATCCCCGGTGCTTCAGCGCGCGGCGTCGGATGCGGTGCACCGCAGCCTCCGCCTTGCGGTGCACCGCAAGGCGGAGGAGCGTCCTGACACGGGGCCGTATCCGGGCGTTCCGCCAACGCGGCGGGGCGCCGTGCCTGCCGTCGTGCGCCCGCCGGGGATTGCGGGACAGCCCCTAGCGGGTCACATACGTCTTGGCCGCCTTGTCGTGCCAGGCCTGTCGGCGCGGGCGGTTCACGAGGCACCAGAGGCTGCCGGGCAGGCCCAGGAAGGCGTACACGAGCCAGCGGCGCAGGGCGGCGCCGAAGGACGGCGGGCGCAGGGTGGCGGTGGCCAGCACGCGGACGCCCAGCAGCTTCTTGCCCGGGGTGCGGCCCCAGCGGGCGGTGGGCAGCACCTCGTAGAAGAGGCCGAAGAGGAGGACGGCCCCGAAGACCGTACCGAGGCTGCCGGCGATGGTCTGGTCGAGCAGCCAGACGGTGGTGGTGCGGCCGCTCGCCCGGGCCGCGTCGACCTTGGCCTGGACGTGGGCGGTGGCCCCGGGCAGGAGGGGCAGGGCGACGGCGGCGGCCACGGCGCCGAACACGAGGGAGTCCAGGGCCCGGGCGAGGGTGCGGCGCACCAGCCCGGCGGGGCGCACGGCCCGTTCCGCCATCTGCTCGAAGACGGCCCGGGGCGTTCCGGCGCGGCCCGTACGGGCGCCCGGGCGGGCCTCCTCGGATCCGCGCGGCTCCCAGCCCCGGGCCTCCGGCTCTGCCGGGGCGGCGTCCGCGGCGGGCTGCGGCACCTTCGGGCGGACTCCGGCGGGCCGGGGCTCCCACACCTCGGGCCGGGCGGGCGCGGGGGCGCGCTCGGCAGCCGGGGCGGGAGCGGGGGCGGGCGTGGGAGCGGGAGCCGGGGCGGGAGCGGGGGCGGGGGTGGGGGCCGCCTCGGGCCAGGAGGAGGTGACCCCGGAAGGGCCGGTGCCGCCCGCTCCGGGGGCGTCGGGCCATGCGGGGGCCGCCGGGGCCACCGGGGCCTGCGCGGCCGGGGAGCGCGCCGACAGGATGCCCTCGGAGGACTGCGCGGGGCGTCTCGCGGGCGCCGCCGCGGAGGACGGCGTACGGGCCAGGGAGATCCCCGCGGGCCGGGCCGGCGGCTGCCCGGGCCCGGGCGCGGGAGCAGCCGCGGGCTCGGGCGCGAGGGCGGGCGCGGGCGCGGGCGCGGGCACAGAAGCAGGCGCGGGCTCGGGCGCGAGGGCGGGGGCGGGCTCCGCGTCGGCGTCCTGCGGGCTGCCCCACGACACCCGGCGGTCGCGGGGCCCGCCGAAGCCGGCCTGGTGCACGGGGTCGGCCTGCCACACCGCCGGTACCGGCGCTGCCACGGGCGCCGGCGCCGCAGCCGGCGCGGGCTCCGGCGCGGGCTCCGGCGCGGGCTCCGGCAGCGCCTCGGTCACGGAGGTCTCGTCCAGGAAGACCGGCCCCGTCTCGTCGGCGCGGACGGCGGGCGCGGCGAGGGGAGCCTGGGCGGTGAGCGGGCGGACCGGAGCGGGGGCGGGCGCGGGAACGGGCGCGGGCGCGGGGACGGGCGCGGGCGCGGGGACGGGCGCGTGCGCCGCCGGGGCAGGGCGGCTCGTACCCGGGACCCAGGCCGCGCCGTTCCAGTACCGGATGTACCCCGGGATGGACGGATCCGGGTAGTAGCCCTCGCGGGCCGCGTGCTCGCCGTCACCAGGGGAGGCCGTCATGTCCCCAACTCCGATCGTGGCTTGAGGCTTGTGCAAGGGGAGGACCATAGCCAAGAACCGTGGGCCGACAGGTCCGGTAACGGGAGAATCCAAGCCATTGAGCGAACGTCACTCCATACGACGGTTTTCGGTCAGCCGACAGGAATCGGCCAATCTCGCGCTCGTCGCGGGCAGTCGCGTCATACCCGGGCACACGGGAGCTCTCTGCGGGTGTGGGGCGCCATCCGGCGCCACGCACCGAACCGAAGTGAGGCAGTCATGCACCACCCCGTCATCGAGCGCGAGCTGGAACTGAAGCTGGTCCTGTCACCCGAGCGCAGCATCGCCGTGCCCGCACTCCTGCTCTACCTCACGGAAGACCCGTACGCCGTCCACGTCACCTTCCACGCCGGCTCGGACGCCCCTGTCCACTGGACCTTCGCCCGCGAGCTGCTCGTTGAGGGCGTGTTCCGCCCGTGCGGTCACGGCGACGTCCGGATCTGGCCCACGAAGGTCGACAACGAGGCCGTGCTCTGCATGGCGCTCAGCTCGCCCGACGGCGACGCCCTCCTGGAGGCCCCGGCGCTGTCCGTGTCGGCCTGGCTGGAGCGGACCCTGCGCGTCGTCCCGCCCGGCAGCGAGTCCGAGCGGCTCGGTCTGGACGCGGCGCTGGCCGAGCTGCTCGCCCCGACCCCGGCCGACGACCTGTGGCTGCGCGACCCGTGGCCGTCGGGCGAGTCGGCGGACGGGGACCTGTGATGACGAACGGCCCCTGGACGCCGCGCGGTCCCCGCAATCCGCGCGGGCGCCGGATCGCGCGCACCCTGCGGAACCCGAGCGGCCTGCGCCTCGTACGGTCAGAAGAGCTTGCCGGGGTTGAGGAGCGCCAGTGGATCGAAAGCCTGCTTGACGGCGCGCTGCATCTCCAGTCCGACCGGGCCGAGTTCACGGGCGAGCCATTCCTTCTTCAGCACGCCGACGCCGTGTTCGCCGGTGATGGTCCCGCCGAGGGAGAGGCCGAGTCCCATGATCTCGCCGAAGGACTCGCGGGCCCGCCGCGTCTCGTCCTCGTCGGCGGGGTCGAAGCAGACGATCGGGTGGGTGTTGCCGTCGCCGGCGTGGGCGCAGACGCCGATGAGGAGGCCCTGGGCGCGGGCGATGGCGGCGGTCCCGTCGAGCATCTCCCCGAGCCGGGAGCGCGGCACGCACACGTCGTCGATCATCGTGGCGGGCCGGAGCGCCTCCAGGGCGGGGAAGGCCATCCGACGGGCCTGGAGCAGCAGTTCCGACTCCGCCTGGTCCTCGGCGGGCACGACGGCGGTGGCTCCGGCGGCCGTGCACAGCTCCCCCACGGCGGCGAGGTCCTCGGGGGCGTGCGGGGTGTCGAAGGCGGCGAGCAGCAGCGCCTCGGTGGCCTCGGGCAGTCCCATCCTGCCGAGGGCGTTGACGGCGTGGAGGGTCGTACGGTCCATCAGCTCCAGCAGCGAGGGGGTCAGCCCGGCCTCCATGACGGCGCACACGGCCTCGCAGGCGGCTGCGACGGAGGGGAACTCGGCGGCCAGGACCAGTTGCCGGGGCGGCGCCGGCCTGAGGGCGAGGACGGCCTGGACGACGATCCCGAGGCTGCCCTCGGAGCCGACGAAGAGCCGGGTGAGGTCATATCCGGCGACGCCCTTGGCGGTGCGCCGGCCCGTGCGCAGCAGGCGCCCGTCCGCGAGGACGACGTCGAGGCCGAGGACGTATTCGGCGGTGACGCCGTACTTGACGCAGCACAGGCCGCCCGAGGCGGTGCCGATGTTGCCGCCGATGGTGCACTGCTCCCAGCTGGAGGGGTCGGGCGGGTAGTACAGGCCCCGTTCGGCGACGGCCCGTGAGAGGACGGCGTTGACGACGCCCGGCTCGACGACGGCGATCCGGTCGACGGCGCTGATCTCCAGGATCCGGTCCATCTTCACCAGGGACAGCACGATGCAGCCGTCGGTGGCGTTGGCGCCGCCCGACAGGCCCGTCCGGGCGCCCTGCGGGACCACGGGGATCCGTAGGGCGGTGGCGGTGCGCATGACGTGCTGGACCTGTTCGACGGTCCGGGGCAGGACGACGACCGCCGGGGTGCCGGCGGCGCAGAAGCTGGCCATGTCGGTGGCGTAGGAGGCGGTCACCTGGGGGTCGGTGAGCAGGGCGTCGGCGGGGAGGCCTTCGAGGAGGCTCGCTCGCAGACGTGCGGAGAGGTCATCATCCATGGGGCCAGCGTGGCAGCCGGGGCCATCGGTGTGAACACGCCCGCGCACGTCTTCGGACACCCCGGCATGCTCTTCATATTGACGCACAGTGACCCCATGGACCGTATCGACGAGGATTCGCAGACGCCGGCGCCGCCCGTGACCTTCACCGGCCGCAAGACGCTCGTGGCCGCCGGGGTGGCGGTGGTCCTGATCGCCGGGGCCCTGTTGATCCGCCCGGCCCGGACCGCTGACGACGCGCGCCCGCCGGGGCCGAGCGAACGCGCCGCCGCGGCGGTGGCCATGGGTGCGCCCGCTTCGGCGACGGACGTGGTGGCGCTGGTGGCGGACCGGGAGAAGTGGGTGGCGTCGCACGCCGACGACGACGCCTCCTGGGCCGTGCTGGGCTCCGCCTACCTCGAACAGGCGCGGCGGACGGCGGACTCGGCCTGGTACCCGAAGGCGGAGAAGGCCCTGAAGCGGTCGCTGGAGGTGCGCCCGGTGGAGAAGGGCAACTTCGACGCGATGACGGGCATGGGCGCGCTGGCCAATGCCCGTCGGGACTTCGGGACCGCCCGGAAGTGGGGCGAGCTGGTACGGGCGCAGGCGCCGCGGCGGTGGACGGCGTACCCGGTGCTGGTGGACGCGTACACGGGGCTCGGCGACTACAAGGGCGCCCAGAAGGCGATGGAGCTGCTGCTGGAGCTGCGGCCGGGGCTGGTGGCGCACATCAGGGCCTCGCAGGTCTACCGGGACCGCGGCTGGCGCGAGGACGCGGTGGTGTCGATGGAGTCCGCGGCGGCCGCGGCGCAGGCGCCCGCGGAGAAGGCGTACGCGCTGTTCCGGCTCGGGGAGCTGTCCTGGGAGCGGGGTGACGCCGCGGAGGCGCTGCGGCAGTACGAGGGGGCGCTGCGGACGGATCCGGCACAGGCGGAGGCCCTGGCCGGCCGGGCCCGCGCGCTGGCGGCGCTGGGGCGCGGCGGGGAGGCGGTGCGGGACTACCGGATGGCGCTGGGGCGGACCCCGGTGCCGCAGCTGGCCCGGGAGCTGGGCGAGCTGCTGGAGTCGTTGGGCCGGGAGCAGGAGGCGCGCGCGCAGTACGACGCGCTGGCGACGATGGCGGTCCGGGACGGCGCGAACGGGGTGGACGCCGACGTGGTCCTGGGCCTGTACGAGGCGGACCACGGGGATCCGGCGGCGGCGGTGCGCCGGCTGTCGCAGGAGTGGGAGCGGCACAAGAGCATGCAGGCGGCGGACGCGCTGGGGTGGGCGCTGCACCGGGCGGGCGACCACACGGCGGCTCTGGAGTACGCGAAGAAGGCGACGGAACCGGGGCTGCGCAGCGCCGAGTTCGCCTACCACCGGGCGATGATCGAGCGGGCCCTGGGCGACGAGGCGGGGGCGCGGCGGCACCTGCAGGAGGCGCTGCGGACGAACCCGTACTTCTCGCCGGTGCGCGGGCCGCTGGCGAAGGAGGCGCTGGCGTCGATCGGGCAGCCGCCGCCGGGCGGCCCGGAGCACCTGCAGCCGGTCACGCCGTGGGTCGAGCCGGAGCTTCCGAAGCCCGACCCGAAGCCGGAGCCGAAGCCCGCTGCCAAGGCGGACCCGAAGCCCTCACCGACCGCCCGCTGACGAAACCCCGGCCCGCAGCCCGGCGGGCGCAGCCGGTCGGTGTGGCGCGGCCGCTCGTGCGGCCCGGTGTGCGAAAGGGCAGCGCGCCGCGTTTTGGCCCACTCCCCTCCGGAGGGCACCACGCGGCGCGCGCCCGACCCCGCGCACCGGGGCCGACGGCAGCCCTGGAGCGTGTCGTGCGTACCCCGTCGGCCGGGCCCGCGGTGCAGAGCGACGCGGGCCCGGCCGGGCCCGAACGGCACGCCCCAGGCCCCCGGCGCCGGCCGGGGGCCTGGAGGCACGTGCGCGACCTCAGAGGTTGCCGCGCTTCTCCTGCTCGCGCTCGATGGCCTCGAACAGCGCCTTGAAGTTGCCCTTGCCGAAGCCCATCGAGCCGTGGCGCTCGATGATCTCGAAGAAGACCGTCGGGCGGTCCTGCACCGGCTTGGTGAAGATCTGCAGCAGGTAGCCGTCCTCGTCGCGGTCGGCGAGGATCTTCAGCTCGCGCAGCTCGTCGATCGGCACGCGGGTGTCGCCGACCCACTCGCCGAGGGTGTCGTAGTAGGTGTCCGGGACGGAGAGGAACTGGACGCCGGCGGCGCGCATCGAGCGGACCGTGGAGACGATGTCGTTCGAGGCCAGCGCGATGTGCTGGACGCCGGGGCCGTTGTAGAACTCCAGGTACTCGTCGATCTGCGACTTCTTCTTCGCGATCGCCGGCTCGTTGATCGGGAACTTGACCTTCTTGGTGCCGTCCGCGACCACCTTGGACATCAGCGCCGAGTACTCGGTCGCGATGTCGTCGCCCACGAACTCCTTCATGTTCGTGAAGCCCATGACCTTGTTGTAGAAGGCGACCCACTCGTTCATGCGGCCGAGTTCCACGTTGCCGACGCAGTGGTCGATGGCCTGGAAGGTGCGCTTGGCCGGGGCCTCGACCATCGGCTCGACGGCGGCGTAGCCCGGCAGGTAGGGGCCGGTGTAGTCGCCGCGCTCCACCAGGGTGTGGCGGGTCTGGCCGTAGGTCGCGATGGCGGCCAGTACGACCGTGCCGTGCTCGTCCTTGACCTCGTAGGGCTCGTCCAGGCCGCGGGCGCCCTGCTCGACGGCGTAGGCGTACGCCGCGCGGACGTCCGGCACCTCGATGGCGAGGTCGATCACGCCGTCGCCGTGCTCGGCGACGTGCTCGGCGAGGAAGCGGCCGTGGTCGGTCGTCGCCTTGATGACCGAGGTCAGCACGAAGCGGGCGGAGCCGTTGGTCAGGACGTAGCTGGCCGTCTCGCGGCTGCCGTTCTCCGGTCCGGAGTAGGCGACGAGCTTCATGCCGAAGGCGGTCGAGTAGTAGTGCGCGGCCTGCTTGGCGTTGCCGACGGCGAAGACGACCGCGTCCATGCCCTTCACCGGGAAGGGGTCTGCCTCACGCGCGGTGTGCGGGGTGGTGTCGAGGGTCTCAGTCATGAGCGCAGAGTCCCGCCGATCCACAAGCTGCGCAATAGTTTCCTGAATGACTGTACAAACTGCCCAGCATCGCCGGAGGATGATTGAAGCATCTGTGCACTATGACCACCCACGAGCATGCGTGGGTGTCCGGAGGCTTCCATGGGCATCGACGATCTCGACGGCCGGCTCATCGTCCTGCTGGCCCGCGAGCCCCGGATCGGGGTGCTGGAGGCCTCGCGCCGGCTGGGCGTGGCCCGCGGGACGGTGCAGGCGCGTCTGGACCGGCTCCAGTCGAGCGGGGTCATCCGCGGGTTCGGCCCGCAGGTCGATCCCACGGCCCTCGGGTATCCCGTGACCGCCTTCGCCACGCTGGAGATCAAGCAGGGGCAGGGGGCCGACGTACGGGCCCACCTGGACGGGGTCCCGGAGGTGCTGGAGCTGCACACCACCACCGGTCACGGGGACATGCTGTGCCGGCTGGTGGCCCGCTCCAACGCCGACCTCCAGCGGGTGATCGACCGCGTCGTCGGCTTCGACGGGATCGTCAGGGCCTCGACGGCGATCGTGATGGAGAACCCGGTGCCGTTCCGGATCATCCCGCTGGTGGAGCAGGCCGCGGAGGACGACACCCGCGCCTGAGGCGTTCGGAGGAAGAGGTTCCCAAGAAGACGTTGCAAAGAAACCCTTGCATAGGTTTCTTTGCAACTTTACGGTGGGGGCATGACCCCGCATCAGAATCCCGAACCATTAAGGGCATCAAGGCCGTTGGAGTCCCGGCAGCCCGTGGAGCCCGACGTCCGCTCCCTCGACGCCCGCGCCCTGCGCGGCCTGGCCCACCCCCTGCGCATGCGCCTGCTGGCCACCCTGCGCCAGGACGGTCCGGCGACCGCCTCCCAGCTGGCCGAACGCCTCGGCGAATCCAGCGGAGCCACCAGCTACCACCTGCGCCAGCTCGCCGCCCACGGCTTCGTCGAGGACGCGCCGGAGCGCGGTAAGGGCCGCGAGCGCTGGTGGCGGGCGGCGCACGAGGGCACCCGCTTCGACGAGACGCTGCTGGACGACGGCGACGAGTCCACGCGCGCCGCCGCGGACGTCTTCCTGCGCCAGATCGCCGCGACCCACGCCCAGGAGGTCGACACCTGGCTGACCACCTCGCACACCTGGCCCGCGGAATGGCGGACCGGTTCCGACTTCAGCGACTTCACGCTGAGGCTGACCGCCGCGCAGACCGACGAGCTGGTCCACAGGCTGCACGACGTGATCAACAGCTACCGCGACCTGCCCGCGGAGGAGGGCACGGAGACGGTCCGCTTCCACACGCACGCCCTCCCGCGCCGCACCGGCGAGGTACCGGGCAGCGCCGACCACCGCCGCGGCGGATGAGCCGGCGCCCGCTGGCCGCCGTACTGGCCGCCAACACGGTCTCCATAGCCGGGAGTTCGCTCACCCTGATCGGCGTGCCGTGGTTCGTGCTCCAGACCACGGGCAGCGCCGGCCGGGCCGGCGTCGTCGCCTTCTGCGCCACCCTGCCCGTCATCGTGGCCGCCCTGGTCGGCGGACCGGTCATCGACCGGATCGGCCGCCGCCGCGTCTCCGCCGCCTCCGACCTGATCTGCGGCCTGTCGGTCGGCGCGATCCCGCTGCTGCACCACCTGGGCGTGCTGGAGTTCTGGATGCTGTGCGCGCTGATGGCCGTCGGCGGCCTCGTGCACACCCCCGGGCTGACCGCCCGCGGCGTGCTCCTGCCCAACCTCGCCGAGCACGCCGGCACCACCCTCTCCCGGGCCGCGAGCCTCTACGACGCGGTCTCGCGCGGGGCACGGATGGTCGGGGCGGCCGTGGCCGGCGTACTGATCGCGGCGTTCGGCGCCGAGACCGTACTGCTGCTGGACGCGGCCACCTTCGGGGTGTCGGCGCTGCTCGTCTGCGCCTTCCTGCGCGGGGTTCCCGCGGCCGAGCCGCAACGCGCCTCCGGCAAGGTCTCGTTCGCGGCCTATCGCGCCGAACTCGCCGAGGGCTGGGCGTTCCTGACCCGTTCCCGGCTGCTGCTGGGCATCACCGTGATGGTCATGATGACCAACGGCCTGGACCAGGGCTGGTCCTCGGTCCTGCTGCCCGTGCACGGCCGGGACGTCCTCGGCGGCGCCACCACGATCGGCCTGATGATCTCCCTCTTCGGCGGCTTCGCGCTGCTGGGCGCCCTGCTCTACGGGGTGTGGGGCGAGCGGTTCCCGCGCCGGGCGGTGTTCGCGGCGGCCTTCCTGGTGTCCGGCGCGACCCGGTACGCGGTGGCCGCCCTCACCGACACGACGCTGCCGCTCGCGGTGACGATGGCGCTGGCCGGCCTGGGTGCGGGCATGCTGAACCCGATCCTGTCCACGGTCCTGTACGAGCGGGTCCCCGAGGAACTGCGCAGCCGTGTCGCGGGGGTGACCACGGCGGGCTGCGAGCTGACCATGCCGCTGGGCGGACTCGCCGCGGGCCTGCTCGTCGACGGCCTCGGGGTCGGCACGGCGCTGCTGCTCTTCGGCGGCACGTACCTGCTCACGACGCTCGCCCCGCTGGTCTTCCCGGCCTGGCGCGGGATGGAGCGCGAGCCGGATGTCAGCAGGACGGGGCAGGCTCTCCCCGGTTCAGCGCGCGAAGAGCGTTCACCGCGTCCGTCAGCGAAGTGACGGGCACCAGTTGCAGCCCCTCGGGCAGCTCCGACTGCGCGTCCGCGCACTCGTCCTTCGGTACGAGGAACACGCTGGCCCCGTCGCGCCGCGCGGCCTGGGTCTTCAGGGCCACACCGCCGACGGCGCCGACCTTGCCGTCGGCGGTGATGGTGCCCGTACCGGCGATGGTGCGGCCGCCGGTGAGGTCGCCGCCGCTGCCGTCGCCGTCGAGCTTGTCGACGATGCCGAGGGAGAAGAGGAGCCCGGCGCTCGGACCGCCGACGTCGGCGAGGTTGAGGCCGACCTTCACGTCCTTGGGATCCTTGTGGAGGAAGCCGAGGGCGGCATCGGCGGCGGCCGACTGGGACTTGGCCATTTCCTCCAGATTGTGCTTCTCGATCTCCTCGTCGCTTCCACCGGAGGAGTAGACGGCCTCCCTGGGCAGGACCGCCTGATCGGTCTTGAACCAGTGGCCGACGAGCTCGGGCAGCTTCATCGTCGAGGACGGCCCGGTGGCCCGGATGGTGGTCATCCGCAGTTGGCCGCTGGTGTCCCTGACCGGGGCCCCTGAGACGCTGATGACGGGCTTGCCCTGGTCGGAGCCCAGAACGTCGGCCGTGAGCCCGGGCACGGCGACCACGAAGGGCAGCGGCGCGAAGGCCGCGGCGGCGAACAGCCCGAGCACGGGCACGGCGCAGACGGCCAGGGCGGCGGGACGCGGCAGACGTGTGAGACGAGAGAGCACCCGCCCAATCTATCCGCCCACGCCCCCCACCAGCCCCGCCGCACGATCCGGCCCCGCCGGCGTTTGAGGCGCGGGGGCCCCGGGGGCAGCGCCCCCGGCAACGCCGCCGCACCCGGCAGCGAACAGCACCCACCCCTGTCCGCCGGGCCCGCGGCCTAGCGAAGGGCGTCGGCGACCTCCCGCGCCGCGTCCACCACGCGCGGCCCCACCCGCTCCGGCACGGCGTCGGCCAGCATGACGACGCCGACGCTGCCCTCCAGCCCGCTGATGCCCACCAGCGGCGCCGCGGCCCCGCTGGCGCCCGCTTCGAGCTCGCCGTGGGTGAGCGTGTACCCCGGTTCGATGAGGGAGCCCTGACGGGCGGCCAGAATGGCCCGCCCTGCGGCCCCGCGGTCCAGCGGGTGCCGGAACCCGGCCCGGTAGGCCACGTGGTAGTCCGTCCAGGTCGGCTCCACGACGGCGACGGCGAGCGCCTCGGTGCCGTCGACGAGGGTCAGGTGCGCGGTGGCGCCTATGTCCTCGGCGAGGGACCGCAGAGCGGGCAGGGCGGCCTCGCGCACCAGCGGGTGCACCTGCCGGCCCAGCCGCAGCACCCCGAGCCCGACCCTGGCCCGGCCGCCGAGGTCACGGCGGACCAGGGCGTGCTGTTCGAGGGTGGCCAGGAGCCGGTAGACCACCGTGCGGTTGACGCCGAGGCGGTTGGAGAGCTCGGTGACGGTCAGACCGTGGTCGGTGTCGGCGAGCAGTTTGAGGACTCTGAGCCCTCTGTCGAGAGTCTGGGAGGTTTCCGCGGTCACGACGCCTCTCCCTCTTTCGGTGAGCGGCGGTGACTCTCGCGGTGGCACACCGCCGGTCCCGCGGCGGCGCACAGGAGAGGCCGCCGGTAGCGGCCATTGCACCGGCTGCGCTCCCGCGGCGGCGCTGCCACGGTGCGTTCGATGCGGGGAATGTAGCGAGCAGGTCCGCTCAGCGGAAGGGCTCGTCCAGAATCCGGGCGCGTGCTACCTGTTTGTGCCGTTTCTGATCGCCTCAAGTGTCGTTTCGTGACAACGATTCGCACAGGCGCGGAAACGACGGGACGACGACGGGGTCCGTGCGAACCTCCGCACGGACCCCGTCACACGTACTGGGTGAAATCACCGGACTCACCGCATACGGGTCGCCCACTCCTGCACCTTCTTGATGCGCTCGCGGATCTGCCCCGCGGTCGCCTCCGCGCTCGGCGGTCCGCCGCAGACGCGGCGCAGCTCCGTGTGGATCACGCCGTGCGGCTTGCCGCTCTGGTGGACGTAGGCGCCCACCATCGTGTTGAGCGACTTGCGCAGTTCCAGCAGTTCCTTGTGGGAAACCACGGGCCGCCGTTCGGCCGGCAGCTCCAGCAGGTCCGCCTCCGTGTCGGGCTTGCGCCGGCTGTGCGCGATCTGCCGGGACTGCCGCTTCTGCAGCAGCATCTGCACCTGGTCCGGTTCCAGCAGCCCGGGAATGCCGAGGTAGTCCTGCTCCTCCTCGCTGCCCGGGTGCGCCTGCATGCCGAACTCCGCGCCGTCGTACAGCACCCGGTCGAAGACGGCGTCGGACTCCAGCGCCTCGAAGGACATCTGCTCGTCCTCGCCGGTGTCCTCGTCCTCCTGCCGGTTCGCCTCGTCCATCTCCTTCTCGGACTCGGCGTACGGGTCCTCCTCGCCCTGCTTCTTCGGCTTGTCGAGGACGTGGTCGCGCTCGACCTCCATCTCGTTGGCGAAGCCGAGGAGGTAGGGGATGGTCGGGAGGAACACGGACGCCGTCTCGCCGCGCCTGCGCGAACGCACGAAGCGTCCGACGGCCTGTGCGAAGAACAGCGGGGTGGAGATCGTCGTCGCGTACACGCCGACCGCGAGGCGCGGTACGTCGACGCCTTCGGACACCATGCGGACCGCGACCATCCAGCGGTCGTCGTTCGCGCTGAAGGTGTCGATGTTCTTCGACGCCCCGGTGTCGTCGGACAGCACCAGGGTCGGCCTGGTCCCGGTGATCTCCCGGATGAGCTTGGCGTACGCGCGGGCCGAGTCCTGGTCGGAGGCGATGACGAGCCCGCCCGCGTCCGGGATGCCCTTGCGGACCTCGGTGAGCCGCCGGTCGGCGGCGCGCAGCACGTTCGGCATCCAGTCGCCGCGCGGGTCCAGGGCGGTGCGCCAGGCCTGCGAGATGGCGTCCTTGGTCATCGGCTCGCCGAGCCGGGCGGCGATCTCGTCGCCGGCCTTGGTCCGCCAGCGCATGTTGCCGCTGTAGGAAAGGAAGATGACCGGCCGGACGACGCCGTCGCCGAGGGCGTTGCCGTAGCCGTAGGTGTAGTCGGCGGAGGACCGCCGGATCCCGTCGTTGCCCTCTTCGTAGGTCACGAACGGAATGGGGTTGGTGTCGGACCGGAAGGGCGTACCGGTCAGCGCGAGCCTGCGGGTCGCCGGGTCGAACGCCTCCAGGCAGGCCTCGCCCCAGGACTTCGAGTCACCGGCGTGGTGGATCTCGTCGAGGATCACCAGGGTCTTGCGCTGCTCGCAGCGGTTGCGGTGGAGCATGGGGCGCACGCCGACACCGGCGTAGGTGACGGCGACCCCGTGGTAGTCCTTGCTGAGCGGCCCCGCCGAGTACTCGGGGTCGAGCCGGATGCCTATCCGGGCGGCGGCCTCGGCCCACTGCTTCTTCAGGTGCTCGGTGGGCGCGACGACGGTCACCTGCTGCACCACGTGGTGGTGCAGCAGCCAGGAGGCGAGGGTGAGGGCGAAGGTGGTCTTGCCTGCGCCCGGGGTCGCGACGGCGAGGAAATCCCGGGGCTGGTTCTGGATATAGCGGTCCAGCGCTCCCTGCTGCCAGGCGCGCAGCTTGCTGGCGGTGCCCCACGGGGCACGGCCGGGGAAGGCTGGTGAGAGGTGGTGGGAGGCGGTAGTAGTCACGGTCTCCGGTTCGTGCTCTCGGCGTACTCGGTACGGGGCAGGCGGTCGTACGTAGGACAACCGGGCCACCCTACCGGGGCGGGCCCGCCCCTCGCGGAGGGACAGGCCCGTGACCTCGGGCGGTGCGGCGAGCGTCACATGGAGCGCAGCCGGGCGGCGATCGCCGCGATCTCCGCGATCTCCGTCTCGTGCCCGGCCGCCACGTCGATGACCAGGGCGTAGGCGCGTTCCTGGTCCGCGTCGGCGAGGTCGACGCCGTTGACGGCGGGGAGGGTCGCGGCCGCCGGCGACGAGGGGGTGGTGGGTGGCGATGCCGTGCAGCAGCGCGGCGGCCTGCCCGTACGGGTCCTCGTACGGGTCCTCGTTCGGGTCCTCGTTCGGGTCCTCGTACGGGTCCTCGTACGCCGGCGTCCCGGATGTGCGGGCGCGCGGCCGGTGCACCGCCAGGTCCGGCAGGCCGGGGGCGCGCGGCTCGACGGGCCGGCCCCGGCCGGGCGGGCGTGGCGGGGTAGGGCGTGGCGGCGTAGGGGGTGCAGGCCGGATCAGGGAGCGGGTTCTGGCGGCACGGGCCCTGGCCCAGGCCCGCAGGCCGAGGGAAGGATCGCGAGGACAACGCGGCGAGGCGCGGCACCAGGGACCGCGAGCCCGGACCTCGGCGAGGGGGAGGTGAGGGGGAGGTGCCGGCGGGGCCCGGTGGTGTTCACTGGCCGAGCCTCCGCAGGAGGGGGCATGGGGGTCGGCGGGCCGTCCGGCCGCTTCGCGACCTCGTCCCGCTCGGCCCGCACGCGGGCCCGCACGGCCTGCCGTACGACGTCCTCGGGCGGGCACCCTGTGGCATCGGCCAGATCGCCAAGCCCGGCGAACTCGGCGAACTCGGCGAACTCGGTGCCAGGGGGACCCGACGGTGATCTCGTTCATGGCGCCGGACGCAGCCGCCGATCGGGGGGCGCGGCACCCGTGCTTCCGGGGGGCTCAGCCTTCGGCGGGCTCCAGCCGGGTCGCGACCCACGCTCCCACCAGTGCCACGCACGCCATCGGCAGGAACACCACCGCGAAGGCGGCGGGGTGCGAGGCACCCGCCCCGGCGGCGGTCACGGCGTGCGCGGCCCCGACCGCCCCGCCGCCGAGCGCGGCGAAGGCGGCGCCGCCGGCGGCCAGCAGGACTACGTTGGCGAGGGCGTCGGAGATCTGCAGGGCGGCGGAGTTGGCACCTACCTCCTTCGGCGGGGACAGCTTCAGCAGCAGCACGCTCGTGGAGCCGATCACCAGGCCCATCCCGAGGCATCCCACGGCCCAGACCGGCGCCAGCGTCCACACGGGGACGGACTCGACGAGCACGGCGGGCGCGGCGGCGATGGCCAGAGCCACCAGCACCATGCCGATGACCATCAGCCGTTCCCGGTACGGGGCCGTCCGGCCCTGCGACTGCACCCAGGAGCCGCCCGCCCAGGTCACCCCGCCCAGCGCGAGAGAGAAGCCGGCCATGGTCGGGCTCAGCCCCCGCTGGGTGACGAGCATCAGCGGTACGAAGCTCTCGGCGGCGACGAACGCCCCCGCGGCGACCCCGCGCAGCAGCACCACGGACGGCAGCCCGCGCCGGGCCAGGTAGGTCCCGCGCGGCAGCAGCCCCAGCACGGCGGGCACCAGTAGGGCCGCGCCGGCGATGCCGGGTACGAGCGAGAGCCACCGCAGGTCCTGGGCGGCGTACTGGAGCAAGCCCGCGCCGACGGAGATCCCGAGCGCCAGCCGGATGCGCCGCCGGTCGAAGGCGCGGGGCTCGCCGTCGACGGGACCGGAGGCGGTCCGGCGTATGGCGGGCAGTGCGACGACGAGCGGTACGACGACGAGCACGGGTATGCCGAGGAACACCCACCGCCAGCCGAGGTGCTCGGTGACCGTGCCGGCGGCGAGCGGTCCGACGATGGAGGGGACGACCCAGCTGGCGGCGAAGGCGGCCATGATCGCGGGCCGCAGCCGCTCCTCGTAGGCCCGGCTGACGACGACGTACAGCGCGACGATGACGAGCCCGCCGCCGAAGCCCTGTACGGCGCGGCCGCAGACGAACACCCACATCGCGCCGGCGGTCCCGGAGACCAGGAGTCCCGAGGCGAAGGCGGCGATCCCGACGGTCAGCGGCTTGAGCGGACCGTGCCGGTCGGCCCATTGGCCGGCCAGGACCATGCCGAAGAGGCTGGTCGTGAAGTAGGAGGAGAAGGCGAAGGCGTAGAGCCCGATCCCGTCGAGCTCGCGGGCGGCGACGGGCATGGCCGTGCCGACGGCGGTCGCCTCGAAGGCGATGAGGAAGACGACCGAGATGATCCCGATGCTGAGCGTCCGGTACGCGGGCCCCATGACACCGCTGTCCCGCGGCGGGGTGGGGAGGGCTGCGGTTCTCTGCGGCACGCGGGGTTCGAGGGCGCTCATCGGCCCAGCGTAAGGTGCACAGCCCCGTTTCGACCCTGTCCGTTCGACCGATCCCGCCCTCCGCCCCGGGTCCTAGGCCTGTGAACCACAGCCGCACGCCGGCGCATCGGCCACGGCCTGGAGGGCGAGGCCGCTCGGCGGCAGGCGCACCCCGAGCGGCCTTCGCCTTCGCCGCCGCCACCGCGCTATGTGTCGCAGCCGGCCTGCTGCCGCGCCGACTCCATGAACGTCTGCATCAGCGCGGCGAATGCGGGGCGCCGCTCCTCCTGTTTCAACCCGTCCGGCACGGCATCGATAAACAACGTGAGGTCGAAGGCTTCAGCTGACCCCGTACACCCGAGGACAACAGCGGCCCCGCTGTCCCACAGCTTGCTGTTGCCGGCGTAGGGCAGCACCTCGGGTCGGTGCTTCTCCACCTCGGAACCCCAAGTGACCTCCTGTCCCGCAGGCCTGCGCTCCGCCGAAGCGGTCAAGCGCGGCTTGCCGTCGACCTCGATGTTGCAAGTGGCCTTGGTTCGGCCTGCGGTCAGGCGGAGGTCTCCCGGGGAGTCGACTCGCACCTCGTCACCGGTACCCACGAAGGGAGCGAGTTCGGCCGGAGTGAACACCCCGAAGCAGGTGGACGAGGGCAGCTCGGGCGAGGCCGACTCCTTGCCGTCGGAGCAGCCGGCCAGCATCGCGGTTCCCACGGCCACAGCGACCAGCGCACACGGGATGCGCACCCGGGACATCAGGATCCGCCGTTCATCGTCGCTACCAGGCCGCGACCCACCGAATGCGCGTTCGCCGCCTCGGTAGAGGCGACACCTGCATAGGAGTTGACCGTACGTTCGGACAATCCCGACCCCCGCGCCGCGATGCGCACCGAATCAGCGGCGGCGGTCGACGCGGCCGTCTGCGACCTCGTGAAGTCCGTTCCCGCCTGCTGATTGCTGCCCTCCACTTTCTTCGCGGCGTCCTCCTTCGCCCCCTCGACCACGCTCGCGGTGATGTCCTCCTGCAGTGCTCCCACCACGTCCCCGGCGAGGGGTACCAGTTCCAGGTACTTTCCGCCTGCAGCACTGATGCCGCGATTGACCCACTTGGCGTTTTCCTCGACGCCCTTGACGTACTCCTCCGCCTTATGCGCATTCGCCCCGAACGTGCCCTCGGCTCGGGCCTGGGACAGCATGCCGGCGATCTCTCCGCCCGGATGCACCGCGACCTTGATCGCCGCGTCGACGTCGTCGTACTCGCCCTGATGGGCGAACACGTCACTGACCAGGGCAGTGGTGAAAGTCCGCTGCGCCGTGGTCATCGCGCCGTAGGCGTCCGGATCCTGTCCCACCGCCCCGATGAACCTGGCCATGCCGGCCTTGTCGAACTCGGCCATCACACCGTTGGCCTTGATCGTGCGGCTGTTGTTGTCCGCCGCCGCCTGGATGTCCGGCATGTACTCCGCCGCCATTTGGCCGAAGTGACCGGACAGGCCGTTCAGCGGCCCCTCCGGGTCGCCCGGCTTCGCATCGACCAGCTCCGGCTTGTCGCCGATCTTCTCGACGATCCGTTCCATGACGGCCGCCATTGCCTCCGTGTGCGGCACGGGCTTCGCGGTGTCGTCGCCTGGCACGCGGCCCGACACGGCCGCCACCAGGGCGTCGCCGAGGGCCTGTTGGGCCGGGCGCAGGTCGCCGGTGCGGGTGATGTCGAAGCCGTCCATGTACGGTTTCTTGTCGAGCATGTAGTCGACCATGCCGCGGTCCTTGCCGTGCTGCCCGCCGACCGGCTTGTCGTCCTTCGTGACGATGCCGTCCTTGTTGCTGTCCTCGCGGACCGGCTCGTTGAAGAAGGCCGTCGCCGCGTCCGGGTTGTTGCCGAGCGCCTCCATGAGCCCGGTCAGCGGGTAGAAGCCGCGGCCGCCCTCCGGGCCCTGGTTCAGGACGGTCTCCAGGCCGATCGGCGTGTGGAACTCCCAGGCCTGCGGGTCCTTGCGGTCCATGGCGATCATGTCGCGGCCGACCGAGGTCAGGAACTCGGTGTCGTACTTCCCCTCGCGCAGCAGCGCGCCGAGTGCCTGGTAGCCGTAGATCTGCCGGACACCGCCGAAGACGGCCATCTCCTTGTGCCCGGCCTTCATCAGCTGGGCCGTCCAGGCCGCGTCCAGGTGGCCCGGTACGTCCTTGTGGGTGGCCAGGCCGAGCATCGCGCCCATGTCGCTCTGGATGTTCGCGACCATCAGCGCCCGGTCCTTGCCGGCGGCGCCCAGGCTCGTCGCGTCCAGGGACATCGCGGAGTACATCTGCAGCGTGCCCTCGGCCCCGATGGTCCGGAACAGGCCCGTCGAGAACTCGGGGTCCTCGCGGTTGTCGTCCAGCAGCTCCTCCAGCTCGCGCAGCGCCTCGACGTTGCGGGCGGTGCCGCCGGCGCCGGTGACCTTCTTCATCAGGTCGGCGGCGCGGGCCGCCTGCTCGGCGTCGAGGGTGGTGAACTTCGGCCCGCTGAAGTCGTGTTCGTCCGTCACGTTCGCCCGGAGTACGCGGACCAGGGAGTCGTCGGCGTCCTGGGCGTTCTCGACCGCCCGGTTGACCTGGGACTGCCAGGCGTTGCGGTTCGCGTTGAGGGTCTGCTGGTAGTCGGGGTCGTGGCGGGCCGCGTTCCGCTCAGCCTCGGTGGGGAGGGGGACGGCGCTGACCCGACCGGTGGCGTCGATCCGGAAGCCGGCCGCCGGGGCCTCCGCGGCGAGCCGCTTCAGCTCGTCCTGGGCGGCCTTGAGGGTGGCGTGGGCGTCGGCGAGGACCTGGTGCATCCCCTTGGCCGCCTTGGCCGCGTCCTCGAACTCCTTCGCCGTCTTGTCGACGAACCCGCGCGCCACCCCGGCGGTGACCCCGCTCCACTCGGCCTTGTCGGACTTCGCCTTCATGCCGTTGCGGGCGGCCTCGGCCATCTCGTCGAGCTTGCCGGCCATGGCCGTCCAGTCGGTGACCGCGGTCCGGAGCTTGTCCAGGGGTGCGTTCAGCACGTTCTCGTACGTCAGCATGCGGGTGCCTCGCCTACTTCAGGTACGTGTCGATGGCGGACGCCGTGAAGTCGGCGTGGAGCTGCTGCTCGTCCTTCGCGTGGGAGGAGAGCGAGTAGTTCAGGCCGTTGGAGATGTTGGCGCAGGCGGCCACGAGGGTCTTCACCTGGTTCTCCCAGAGGGTGTTGGCCTTGGCCAGGGCGGCCCCGCTCGCGAAGCCTTCCCTGGTCAGGGCCCCGGCGGCCTCGGTGGTCGCGGTGGCGGCGTGCTTGCCGTCGGTCTGGAGGCGGGTGTGCAGCTTGTACGCCTCCGAGCCGACGGCTCCGATCTGGTCCTGGTCGAGGGCGAGGTCGGCGGCGCCGGTCCCGCCTCCGGGGGCGGGGGCCTGGTTGAGCCGCATGGCGGCGTTGGAGCCGGCCGTGGCGCGAGCCGCCGACCATTCCTCGTCGAACGACATCGCGTGAACCTCCGAGTGGGAGCCGGTCAGGTCAGGGGCGGATCAACGATTGCGGCGCACGACGACGGCGGTAACGGCTCCGCCGATGAGCACGCAGGCCCCGAGCCCGAGCCCGACCCAGAGCAGGGAGCTGCCGCCCTTCTTCTCCTCGGCGGCCTGGGAGGCGGGCTTGGGCGCGGCGGCGCCGTCAGGAGATGCGGAGGGATTGCCGCCGCTTGCCGCCGCGGCCAGATCGGGCAGCGGATATACGTCGGCCGGCCCCGGGTCCCCAGGCGTGGGTACAGCGATGCGCGGGCGGACCACACCGTAGCCGACGAAGTCGTTGCGCTCCGTACCGTCAGTGGGCTTGCCAGCAGTGTTCAGCAGCACTCGCAGCACCTGGTTGTTGGTCCACTCGGGATGCGCGGACCAGAGCAGGGCAGCTGAGGCGGCGGCGAGTGCGGTTGCGGCGCTTGTGCCGCGCCCCTTGCACACACCAGACTTCGCATTGCATGCCGAAACGATGTCGACACCCGGTGCGGACAGATCGACCTGGGAGCCGTGCTGCGACTCCTTGATGGGTTCGCCGCTCGCTTCGACTGCCCCCACACCCACCACTCCGGGCGTCGCAGCCGGGTACTCAACCTCATTCGTCGAATTCCCAGTGTTTCCAGCAGAAGCGAAGATCAACTTCCCTTTGGAGAGGGCGTACTTCACGGCTTCGGAGCGCGCCCCATCGCTCTTCGGTGCGCTGGCCATGCCCTGGGAAATGCTGATGATCTTTGCGTCGGAGTCAGCCGCATATCGAATGGCTTCGGCCCACGATGGAGTTGCCGGATTCTGGTCAGCAGGGATGCGGATCGGAATGATCTTTACGCCAGGAGCAAGCCCGAACGCCCCGTCGCCTGTCGGATGCCTGCCCGTGCCAGCGATCAGAGAGGCCATCGAAGTGCCATGGTCACGGGCGTCGGTTCGCTCATCTCCCCCAGCAGACGAGGCAAAGTCCTTGCCTGCGAGGACCTGCCCGTCCAGCTCGGGAACCTCCTTGACCCCCGAGTCAATGACAGCAACTGTGACGCCCTTGCCAGTGCTGATCTTCCAGATCTCGTCTGCCTTCATGGCGTCGAGATGCCACTGCTGCGATCGGATGGTCTCCGCGTGGGCCGGGGTCGCGGCGACCCCGGCCAGCAGGAGGCCCACCAGGGCCGCGGTCGCCTTGCGCATGTGCATCTCGTGCAAAGTCCGTTCTGGTCAGTCGATCACAGGCGGGGCAACACGGCGGGTGCCCTGCCAGGTCTCTTCGTCCTCGGTCAGGTAGTCGGGACGTTCGTTTCCCTGGCCGTCCCGACTCCTGCCCGGAGTCTGCGTGCCCGCGTGCCCCACGGGGCCCGCACCGTTGCGCACGAGGCCCGAACCGCCCTGGGTGAACGGCTGGCCCGCCGCAATCGGGCGCCCAACCGCACCGGCCTGACGCCCGCCCATGACGCCACCCGGCTCCGAAGCCAGTCGTCGGCCGGCGGGAAGGCCTCCTTGGCTGCCGCCGTAGTGGCCGCCAGCGCCGTGGCCCAGACCGCCGCCCATGGGACGGCCGGCCTGCGATCCCTCGCCGATGACCGTGCCGCGCGGAATGCCCGAGCTCGGGCCGGTGGACGTCACAGGACGGCCGCCCGTGATGCCGGCGTCACGCGGGGGCAGCCCGGGCGTTCCGATGACCTTGCCGCCAGGGATGCCGGGGCCGCCCGTACCCGGGTACGGGCCGAGGCCAGGTGGAGTGCCGAAGGGACCAGGTCCCTTCAGACCGCCGACCGGCGGAACGGTCACAGGCGGGACGAAGGGGCCAGGAGTAGGTCCGACGGGACCCGTGGTCGGCGGAAGACCGGGCGGGGTCGTCACCGGCGGTGTGGCCGGGGGCGGAAGCGTGCCGACCGTGTCGAGGTCCACGTTCACCTCACGGTCCGGAGTCACCGGCACAGAGACCGACGGAACCGTGCTGTCGGGCTTCGGCTGGTGTCCGGGCACCGAGCCGGGTTCGTTGGAAGGCGCTCCCCCAGACCCTCCGGACGGTGCGTACGAGGAGCCGCCAGGAACGGAACTCCCTCCACCGGAGCGCGCAATCTCGTAGTCATCCAAGCGATCCGGCGGCACAATCAGCCCCGGCGGCGGCGGGAAAGTCGGGATCTCTGCCTTGTCCATCTGCAGGGACGACTGTTCGTACGCCCCCGCCAGCTTGTTCATCGCGTCCACCGCTCGCGCGTGGTCCCCGCTCAGCTTCGACCAGGCCTCCTGGCCGAGCTGCACCGCATCGGGGTCGTTGTGGTACTCGCGGGACGTCGCAAGGTTCTCCTTGAGCTGCGCCTCCGCACTCGCGCTGTAAGGGGGCATCGCCCCCTTACCGTCCTTGGAAGGCTTGACCTCGCGCATGATCTGGGCGGCCTGCGTCATGTACTTGCCGCCCGCAGCGCTGTAGTCGGCGAGTACAAGAGTGGCGCTGCCCACCCGGTTGACCCACTCCTGGAAGGCCGTGGCAGCGTCGCCCTCCCAGTCCTTGACCTTATGGTCTTTGAGCTTGTTGCCGATCTTCTCGATCGTCTTTGCGGCTTCGTCGAGTTGAGTGGCGAGCGACTCCACGGTCGCGGGGTCGAGCGAGTCGACCATCGCGTGCAGCTGTGCGTGCGTAAGGTCCTCGAACTTCGTCCCCGCCATCAGAGCACACCGCCCTTCTTCGTTCCGCTCACCGGCGGGTTGTTCGGTGCACCCTGCGGGCCTTCCGCCTTCTTCTCCGCGTACGGATCACGCTTCGGTACGTAGTCGTCATGAGCCTGCTTGGCGATGGCGGCCATGCGCCGCTTCGTCTCCTCGTCCACCTCTTCGAAGCTCTTGCCGGCGAACCCGACAGCCAGGCCCAGGGCCTCGATTTGCCCCGCCAGACTCTTCGACAGCTTCTGCAGCTCCGTATGGACGGTGTTGTACGACTTGTAGAGGTCCTGGGCCTGGGTGAAGCCCGTACCCAGCGCGGTCGTCGGCAGTGTGCCGTCCGCCAGCTTTCTGTGGTGCGCTGGGGACTTCTCAAGACTCGACAGGAGGTCGTCGACCATCTTCTTGTAATCCGACAGCGAGTCGTACTCGACCCGCAGGGCCGCCGCCTTCGCCTGCGCGTCCGCCTGGGCTCTGATCGATGCCGCGACGTCCCCCGACAGGCCTAGCGCCAGAACCCCGCCGTTGTCCTCTGCCACGATGGCCTCCCCGACTCCCCGTCCCCGTTCGCACCCGTTCGCACGTGCGCGCGCACACTCTCGGCGATCACTCTAGCGACCGGCACCGACAGGCCCAAGTCCAGGGTTGCACGTGCAATGCGGGTCACACGGTCACGAGTTGGGCGCCCCCACCGCCGCCGAGGGCCTGATCGGGAGCCTGTTGACCGGGCGGCCCGTGGCCGCGCGGACCGCCGAGGCGATCGCCGCCGGGGTCGTCACCACTGGGACCGCGCTCGCCGCCTTCGCGCCGAAGGGGGCCACCACGTCGCGTTCCTCGACCAGTTTGACGATGCGGACCGTCGGGGCGTCCAGCGCCGTCGGCAGGGCGTAGCCCGTCAGGTCGGGGTGGCGGACCAGGCCGGCGACCGTGCGGAGGTTCTCCGTCAGGGCCGCGCCCACGCCCTGGGTGACGCCCGCTTCGATACGGGCCTCCAGCTGGCGGGGGTTGAGGACGCGGCCCACGTCCTGGGCCACCGCGAGCTCCACCACCCGTACCGAGCCCAGCTCGATGTCCACGTCCACCACCGCGCGGATCGCGCAGAAGGCGAGGCCCACGAACGCGTCGCCCTGACCGTCCGCGTCCAGCGGTTCCGTCGGGTGGGGGCGGCACTGGGCGGTCGCCCAGAGTTCCTTGCCCGCCATGGCCTCCGAGACCGTCATCGAGAACGCGCCGTCGTAGGAGGTGATGCGGCCGTCCTGGATCTGCAGGAGTTCCGTCGACATGCCCAGCTTGTGGGCCATCGGCTGCAGGAGCTGGGTGCGGACCATCTTGGCGGCCCGTTCCACCGCGCCGCCCGACACCCACGTGTGGCGGCCGTGCGCCGCCGGGCCGGCCGGCGGCTGGTCGGTGTCCACCGGGGCCACCGCCACCTCGTCGACGCCCAGGACCTCCTGGACGATCTGGCGGGCCAGGGTGGCGAAGCCCTGCCCGGTGTCGACGGCCGCGCAGATGACGGTCGCAGCGCCGCCCACCACCTTCACGGTGGCGGTGGAGACCTCGTCGGTCCCCTCGGCGCCGAGCATGTGCACCATGCCGACCCCGTAGCCGACGCCGCGCCGCACGGCGCCCGGCTCGCCCGCGCCCTCCGGGCCGCCGGGCAGCAGCCACTCGTCCTCGGGTGCGTCCTTCGGGAGGGCGGGCAGCTCGAAGTCGCGCACCGCGCGGAGCAGTTCCGCCACCGGCGCCGGGCAGGTCACCGTCTGGCCGGTGGGGAGCAGGTCTCCGGTCGCCAGGACGTTGCGCATGCGCAGTTCCGCGCCGTCGATGCCGAGGGCGGCCGCGAGCTTGTCCATCTGGCCCTCGTAGGCGGCGCACACCTGCATCGCGCCCTCGCCGCGGACGTGGCCCGACGGCGGGTTGTTGGTGCGTACCACCCAGCCCTCGACGAAGGCGTGCGGGACGACGTACGGGCCGCAGGCGAAGGCCACCGCCGCCGCCAGGGATTCCGCGGAGGCGTCGGCGTACGCGCCCGCGTCCATCAGGATCTGCGCCTCCACCTTGACCAGGCGGCCCTCCGCGTCCGCGTGGTGGCGGTAGCGCAGCAGGGTCGGGTGGCGGTGGGTGTGGCCGAGGAAGGACTCCTCGCGGGTGGCGGCCAGCTTCACCGGGCAGCCGGTGCGCAGGGCGAGGAGGCCCAGCGGGAGCTGGAAGGCGGCGTCCTCGCGGTCGGCCGTCGCGCCCGGCACGCCGGTGACGACGACGCGTACGCGGTCGGGTTCCAGGCCGAAGCAGGCGGCGGCCAGGTCGCGGTCGGTGTGCGGGTCGGTGGAGGCGGTGTAGAGGTCGACGCCGCCGTCGGGGCGGGGCACGGCCAGCCCGGCCTCGGCGCCGATGGGCGCGGGGTCCTGGCGGCCGATCCGGTACAGGCCCTCGACCACGACCTCGCCGGTGGCCTCCGGGTCGCCGTAGCGCAGCGGGATGTGCCGGATCAGGTTGCCGTCGGGGTGCAGGGCGGCGGCGCCGAAGGACTGCTCCGGGTCGGTGACCGGGTCGAGGAGCTCGTACTCGACGGCGATCGCGGCCGCGGCGAGCCGTGCCGTGTCGGGGTGGTCGGCGGCGACGGCGGCGATGGGCTCGCCGTGGTGGCGTACGACGTCGTGCGCGAACACCGGCCGGTCGGCGATCCGCCGGCCGTGGGTGGTCGCGCCGGGTACGTCGGCGTGGGTGACGACGGCGCGCACGCCGGGCATCTCGGCGGCGGCCGTGGTGTCGATGGAGACGATCCGGGCGTGGGCGTGCGGGGAGCGCAGCACGGCGGCCCACAGCAGCCCCTCGGCCCACAGGTCGGCGGCGTAGGGGAAGGTGCCCTCGGTCTTGGCGCGGGTGTCGGTGGCCTCGACGGAGGCGCCGATGCCGCGCGGAACCTGCGGTCCGTCCGGTTCCGGCGTCGTCGTCAGCGCGGTCATCGTGGTGTTGACCGTCGTCGCGGTCGCCGCGTCCTGCCCGCTCACGCCGTGCCTCCGTGGTGGATGCCGCCCTCGCCGGGCGCTGCCTGGTGCGGGATGCGCGCCTCGGGCGCACCCTGCGCCTGTGCCTGGTCCTGGGCCTGCGCCTGGGCCGCCGCCTCCGCGGACGCGACGGACGCGGCGGACGCGGCCGAGGTGCCCTCCCGCTCGGCCACGACCTCGCGCACGGCCTCGACGACCCCCGCGTAGCCGGAGCACCGGCAGAGGTTGCCGCACAGGGCCTGGCGGGTCTCCAGCTCGCTGGGGGCGTGGTTGCCCTCCAGCAGGTCGTGGATGGTCATGGCCATGCCGGGCACGCAGAATCCGCACTGCACCGCACCCGACCTGCACAACGCCTGCTGGACGTCCGAGAGTTCCCCGCCCGCCGCGAGCCCCTCGACGGTGCGGACCTCGCTGCCGGCCGCCGTCGCCGCCGGGACCAGGCAGGAGGCGACGAGCCGGCCGTCGACCTGCACGGCGCAGGCGCCGCACTCGCCCTGGGAGCAGCCGTCCTTGGCGCCGGCGAGGCCGAGGCGCTCGCGCAGCACGTAGAGGAGGGACTCCCCGATCCAGGCCCCGGTGACCGGGCGGTCGGCGCCGTTGACGCGCAGGACGTAGGAGGCCTGCGGGTGCTCGTGGTGGACGGCGGCGGCGGGATGCCCTTCTTCCTCGTACGGCGGCACATCGGCCGGGACCCCTTCGCCGGTTGCCTCCACCGGGAGCTCCGCCGGGCTGTCGGCGGTGTCCGCGAGCGGCGTGGTGCCGGCCGGGATCTCCTCCGGGGACGGGGCGGCCTCGGCCGGCGCCTGCCCTTCGGCGTCGGCGTGGTCCGGTGCGGGCTCGCGGCCCGGTAGCGCGAAGCCGTGGCCGTCCGTCGCGGCGGCCTGCGCCTCGGCGGCGCCGCCGGTCTGGGCCGGCCCGGACCCCGGCGCCTGGCCGAAGGCCGCGAAGCCGTGCCCGTCGGTGTCCGCAGGACGCGCCGACTGACCGGAATGGCCGGAATGGCCGGGGTGTTCGGAGTACTCGGCGTGCTCGGTGTGCTCGGTGTGCCCGGTGTGCCCGGAATGCCCCGAGTGCCCGAAGAGGTCGGCGTGCGCGCCGTGTTCGGCGTGCACGGGCCGAGCGGGCCGGGCGGGGTGCTCCGGCTCCGCCGGCTGCGCGTGCGCGGTGTCCGCGACCGGCGTCTCGGTGCGTGCTCCGCCGAAGAGGTCCACACCGCCGGCCGCCACGGCCGGCTCCTGCGTCGCGGCTCCCGGACGGGGCCGCTCCGCCGCGAGCGCCGTGGCCGCCGGGCCGTGCGCGGCCTCGGTGTCGGTGTCGGCGTGGGTGGCGGTGTCGGTGTCGGTGTCGTGCGGTGCCTGGTGCGCGGGCTCGGCCTCGTGCAGCGCGCTGCCCACGCCGGGGCCGCCCAGCACCCGCGGCCCGCGGCCCGGGGCGCCCACACCGGGCCCGCCGAGCAGCCGTCCCGCGGCGTGCGCCGTGGCGGCGGCAGCGGCGGCCGCTGCCGCCGCCTCGTCCGTGCCGGGCAGGACGCCCGCGTCCTGCCCGTGCGCCCGGCCGGGGTCGCGGCCCTGGTCGGGGTCGGCGGTCGGCTGCTGCGTCAGGTAGGCCCACGGGGCCGGGGCGCCGCCCGGCAGGGTCGCCGGGGCCTGGCTCCAGTCCGCGTCCAGGCCGCCCGTGCGGTAGTCGCCGCCCTGCTGCTGCGCGAAGTCGGGCACGGCCCACTGGCCGGTCGTCGAAGGCGCTTCCTCGGGCTCGTGCACGGCCTCGGGGAACCGCCACTCCGCCGTCTCACCGGGATCGTGCGCCTGCTCGGACTCGGGCTCCGCCTCGGCGAACGCGGCCGCCACCGACGCCGGGATGGGGATCGAGGCGGGAATCGGCCCGCCCACCGAACCGGAACCGGAGCCCGTCCCGGGCCCCGCCCCCGCGGAGCCGGCGCCCGAGGCACCCGAAGCACCCGAGGCACCCGCCTCCGGCCACTGCACCGGCAGCGCCCACGTGCCCGTGGCCGCCGGGTCCGTGCTCGCCGAGCCCAGCGGCACGATCATCGGCGGCGGCACGTAGCCGTGTCCGGGCGCCGCGAGCGGCTCACCGGTGCCGAGCGCGTCCAGCATGTCCTGCGGCAGTTTCACGAAGGCCGTGGCGTCCGAGTCGTACTCGCCGCCCTGCGGGACCGGTTCCCAGCCCCAGCCCGCCGTGCCGTTCCCCTGGGTCACGTTCTCGTTCTCGTTCTCGCTCATGAGGTCAGCGCCCTTCCGAGGGCCCTCCGTGCCAGTACGGCCACCGTCCGCCGCAGGTGCAGTACGCCCGGAGCCACCGGTTCCCCCTGGTCGGGGACGCAGGCGGCCGCGACGTACTCGCCGAAGGCCTCCAGCGCCTCGGGGGCCAGGCTCCGCCCGCCGTCCCAGTCGATCAGCGAGGCCACCCACTGCTCGGCCTCCAGGGGGCGCAGCGGCATCGGGGCCACGGCGCCGATCGCGCAGCGCACACCCCGGCGCGCCGGGTCCAGTACGAGCCCCACGGACGCCACCGCGCGCCCGGGCCCGGTACGCCCGGTGGCCTTGAGGAACACCTGCGGGGCGTGCAGCAGCGGCACCCGCACGAAGCCGATGAGCTCGCCGGGCCGCAGCATCTCCCGCCCGGCCAGCAGGTGCGAGACCGGGATCTCGCGCTGCCCGCCCGGGCCGACGATGACCAGTACGGCCTCCAGCGCGGCCAGCACGGGCAGCGCGTCCCCCGTGGGCGCGGCGGTGGCGATGTTCCCGCCCAGGGTGCCGGCGTTGCGGATCTGCGGGGGCCCGGCGGCGCGCGCGGCGGCCGCGAGCGCGGGGATCAGGGCGGCGAAGTCCGGCCGGCCCATCCGGGCGTGGGTGAGGCCTGCGCCGAGCAGCGCGTGGCCGTCCTGGTACTGCCAGCCGCGGATCTCGTTGATCCGGCCCAGGCCGACCAGAGCGGCGGGCCGCAGCAGCCCGGCGTTGACCGCGGCCATGAGGTCGGTGCCGCCCGCGACGGGAACGGCGGCGGGCATGGCGGTGAGCGCCGCGACGGCCTCGTCGAGCGAGGCCGGCAGCGTCACGGACTGCGCCGCCTGCTGCCCCTGAGCCCCCTGAGGTGAATCAGGTGCGTGCGGTGCGTGCGGTGCGTGCGTGGTCAACCCAGCTGCCCCTTCCCGATGTCCCGGTCCTGGCGCTCACGCCTGTCCGCCGTACGGTACGTGCTCACCGCCGGGACGTGGCAACTCTGGCACATCTTCCGGGCCGCCCGGCGCGAGGGTCCTCCTGGTGCACCCGCCCCTCCCGCGCCCCGCGCTCCCCGCCGCCGCGGAGCCCCGCCCGGCCGTCCGGTGCCTGCCGCCACGTCCCGTACGAGGCGGGGTGACGGCTTCGCCGGACCCCTTCCCCCTCGCCCCCTAACGTCCGATTTTCCCCGTATAGCAGTAAATCCAGCCAGAGTTCCGGACCCGTTCCCTTTCCGTTCAGGTCGCGCCCGCGCCCCCGTGTCACACGTTCGGGGGCGCGCCCTCGATCGGGCGGCCCCGGACGCCGGGCCGCCGCTGCCACGGCAACGGGCCGCCCGGCGGCCGGTAGCCGACGCCGAGCGCGTCCAACCGCGCGTAGTGCGGGGCCATTCGCTCCTCGAAGTCCGCGTAGTCGCGCTCCGGCGGCTCCGGCAGCCACGACCACACCACCTCCGCGAAGGCCGCCAGCCGCGGGAACACCTGGTAGTCCACCCGCCCCTGGTCCTGCGTCACCTCGGTCCACATGTTGGCCTGGGCGCCCAGCACATGGGCCGCGGCCCGCGGTGACAGCTTCGGCGGCACCGGCTCGAAGCGGTACACGTCCTCCAGCGAGCGCACGTACCCGATGGGCATCGGCTCGTCCCCGCCGCCCGCCTGACGGTGGTCCAGGTACACCTGCTGCTCGGGGCACATCACCACGTCGTGCCCGGCCTCGGCGGCGGCGATGCCGCCCGCGTAGCCGCGCCACGAGGACACGGCCGCACCCGGCGCGAGCCCGCCCTCCAGGATCTCGTCCCACCCGATCAGCCGCCGCCCGCGCTCGGCGAGCCAGCCGTCGAAGTGCCGGACGAACCAGGACTGCAGCCCGTCCTCCCCGTCCACGCCCAGCTCGCGGATCCGCTCCTGCGCGGCGGCGGAGGCCTTCCACTGCACCTTGGGGCACTCGTCGCCGCCCACGTGCACGAAGGGCGAGACCTCCACCGGGAACAGCTCCAGCAGCTCCTCGAAGACCCCCTCGTAGAAGCGCAGCACGGCCTCGGTCGGCGCGAGCACGTTCTCGCAGATGCCCCAGTCGTCCCACACGCCGAGCGCCGCGGTGTCGACGACGTCGGTGTTGCCCAGCTCCGGGTACGCGGCGATCGCGGCCTGCGAGTGGCCGGGGACGTCGATCTCCGGGACCACCCTGACGTGCCGCTCGGCGGCGTACGCGACGATCTCGCGGATGTCGTCCTGCGTGTAGAAGCCGCCGTGCGGGGTCTCGTTCCACAGCGGCGAGGCCCGGTGCCCCCACCGGCTGCGCTCCCGCCACGCCCCGACCTCCGTGAGGCGCGGGTGGCGCTTGATCTCGACCCGCCAGCCCTGGTCGTCCGTCAGGTGCAGGTGGAGGACGTTGAGCTTGTGGGCGGCGAGGAGGTCGATGTAGCGCAGCACCCCGTCCTTGGGCATGAAGTGCCGGGCCACGTCGAGCATCAGCCCGCGCCAGCCGAAGCGGGGGCCGTCCACGACGGTGCCGTACGGCAGGCTCCACGCCCGCGTCCCGCCCGGCAGGGACGCCCTGCGGTACGCCTGGGGTCCGAGCAGCTGGCGCAGGGTCTGGGCGCCCCAGAACAGTCCGGCCGCCGTCGCTCCCGCCAGCTCCACGCCGTCCGGGCCGACGTCGAGCCGGTACGCCTCGGGTCCCAGGCCGCCGACGGCGCCGGGGTCGAGGCGCAGGCGCAGCTCGGCGGCCCGGCCGGGTTCGGCCGGGGGCAGCTCCCATCCGGTGGCCGCGCCCAGCTCGCGCCGCAGCCACCGTGCGGTGGTCCCGCATCCCGGGCCCGCGGACAGGGCCGGTTCGGGGCCGAAGGGGTGGCGGCGTCCGCCCTCGTGGGGGACGGCGACGCGGGGTGCGGGGATCAGGCCCGTGCGGATCAGGTCCATGCGTCAGCCCTTCGCGGCAGCCTGTTGCACCCTGCGCAACGCGCGTTCCGCCGGGTGCTCGTCGCGCCGACCCTAACGCCCCCCGCAGGCACGGCAAAGGCCCCCGGACGCACCGTGGTGCGCCGAGGGCCTCGGTCCCGCGAAGGGGAAGGTGAAGCAGGCCGGAACTACTTGTCCTTGCCGCCCTTGTCCTTGTCCCCGCCGGGGCCCATGGACTCGTAGATCTCCTTGCACATGGGGCAGACCGGGTACTTCTTCGGGTCCCGGCCCGGTACCCAGACCTTGCCGCAGAGCGCGACGACGGGGGTGCCGTCGAGCGCGCTCGCCATGATCTTGTCCTTCTGGACGTAGTGGGCGAAGCGCTCGTGGTCGCCGTCACCGTGCGACACCTGCGGCGTCGGCTCTACGAGGGTCCCCGTGCCAGTCCCGCGCTCGGGCTCAAGAGTGCTCATGCAACCCAGGGTACTTAACCCCGCGCCAGTCAGTTGAGCGACGGGTCGTCCGGATAGGTGGCGACCATCGCGAGTTCGCTGCGCTGGCGGCGCAGCACCGACCGCCACAGCCGCTCCGGGTCCGGCGAGGACACGTCACCCGGCTCCGACTCCACCACGTACCAGGCGCCCTCGCCCAGCTCCTCCTCCAGCTGGCCCGGACCCCAGCCGGAGTAGCCGGCGAAGATGCGCAGGCCCCCGAGGGCCGAGGCCAGCAGCTCCGGCGGCGCCTCCAGGTCGACCAGTCCGATCGCCCCGTGCACCCGGCGCCAGCCGAGCGGCCCCTCCTCACCCGGGATGACGGCCAGCCCCAGGGCCGAGTCCAGTGCCACCGGCCCGCCCTGGAACACCACGCCCGGGGCTCCGGCGAGCGGCGCCCAGGGCAGCAGGACGTCGCCGACGCCCACCGGGGTCGGCCGGTTGAGGACCACGCCGAGGGAGCCCTGCTCGTCGTGGTCGAGCAGCAGCACCACCGCGCGGTCGAAGTTCGGGTCCGCGAGGGCTGGGGTGGCCACGAGCAGCCGCCCTGTGAGGGAGGACACCTCGGTCATGCCGCCATGATCCCGCACATCTGCCGTTTCCGGGGAGCGGGCGGGGAGATCTGATCGCGCGCAGCTCAGGGCGCACGGCGGCAGCGGGGAGCGCGTACGGACAGAGCGGGCGGAACGCAACACTCCGCCATGCGGTGGATACGGAGGGTGTTGTGCCGAATTCATGACAGTCCTACGGCCACGTCGGCCTTACGAACAAGGGGGTGGTGGCCCTTACCCTTTTCCCTGGCCCCCTGCCCACCCCTCTCCGGAACGCGAGATTCATGACCGGCATCAGTGACGATGTACTGCTTGTCCACGGCGGCACCCCGCTCGAGGGCGAGATCCGTGTCCGCGGTGCGAAGAACCTCGTGCCCAAGGCCATGGTCGCCGCTCTGCTCGGCAGCGGACCCAGCCGGCTGCGCAACGTTCCCGACATCCGTGACGTGCGTGTCGTACGCGGGCTGCTCCAGCTGCACGGGGTGACGGTCCGCCCCGGCGAGGAGCCGGGCGAGCTGGTGCTCGACCCCACCCACGTCGAGAGCGCGAACGTCGCCGACATCGACGCCCACGCGGGCTCTTCGCGCATCCCGATCCTCTTCTGCGGTCCTCTGCTGCACCGCCTCGGCCACGCCTTCATCCCGGGCCTCGGCGGCTGTGACATCGGCGGCCGGCCGATCGACTTCCACTTCGACGTGCTCCGCCAGTTCGGCGCGACCATCGAGAAGCGCGAGGGCGGCCAGTACCTGGAGGCCCCGCAGCGGCTGCGCGGCTGCAAGATCCGCCTGCCCTACCCCTCCGTCGGCTCGACCGAGCAGGTGCTGCTGACGGCCGTTCTGGCCGAGGGCGTCACCGAGCTCAGCAACGCCGCCGTGGAGCCGGAGATCGAGGACCTCATCTGCGTGCTGCAGAAGATGGGCGCCATCATCTCCATGGACACCGACCGCACCATCCGGATCACCGGTGTGGAGCGTCTCGGCGGCTACAACCACAAGGCCCTCCCGGACCGTCTGGAGGCCGCGTCCTGGGCTTCCGCGGCGCTCGCCACCGGCGGCAACATCTACGTGCGCGGCGCCCAGCAGCGCTCGATGATGACCTTCCTGAACACGTACCGGAAGGTCGGCGGCGCCTTCGAGATCGACGACGACGGCATCCGCTTCTGGCACCCGGGCGGCCCGCTCAACGCCATCGCGCTGGAGACGGACGTGCACCCCGGCTTCCAGACCGACTGGCAGCAGCCGCTCGTCGTGGCCCTGACGCAGGCCTCCGGCCTCTCGATCGTCCACGAGACGGTCTACGAGTCCCGGCTCGGCTTCACCTCGGCGCTCAACCAGATGGGTGCTCACATCCAGCTGTACCGCGAGTGCCTGGGCGGCTCGGCCTGCCGCTTCGGCCAGCGCAACTTCCTGCACTCGGCGGTCGTCTCCGGCCCGACCAAGCTGCAGGGCGCCGACCTGGTCATCCCCGACCTGCGCGGCGGGTTCTCGTACCTGATCGCGGCGCTGGCCGCCGAGGGCACCTCGCGGGTCCACGGCATCGACCTGATCAACCGGGGCTACGAGAACTTCATGGAGAAGCTCGTGGAGCTCGGTGCGAAGGTCGAGCTCCCGGGCCGCGACCTCGTCTAGCGCCTCCCGGCGTACGCCCGTACACCCGTACGGACACCGAAAGCCCCCCGGGCCCCCACAAGGGCCCGGGGGGCTTTCGCACGCCCGCCCGCGGTCCGCAGAGCCCCGGGCGGCCCCCGATGCGCCCCGGAGGCCCCTGACGGGCCCTGACGCGGCCTCACAGGGCTGCCGGGCCCCGTCGGTCGGGGAGACGGCGCCGGGCGGCCCCGGACAGGCAGAAGGGCGGCCTCCCCGCCCGGGGTGGCCGCCCTTCACCGTTCTACGTACTACTGCTGCGTTCAGCCGTGCTCGACGTCTCCGAAGACCTGCGCGGCCTCCGGCGCCGGGGCGGGACCTACTTGCCCTTGGCGGCTTCCTTGAGCTTGGAGCCCGCGGAGACCTTCACGCTGTAGCCGGCCGGGATCTGGATGGGGTCGCCGGTCTGCGGGTTGCGCGCGGTGCGAGCGGCACGGTGGGTGCGCTCGAAGGTCAGGAAGCCGGGGATGGTGACCTTCTCGTCGCCCTTGGCGACAATCTCGCCGACGGTCTCGGCGAGCGCGGCCAGAACGGCGTCGGCGTCCTTGCGGGTCACCTCGGCGCGCTCGGACAGAGCGGCCACCAGCTCACTGCGGTTCATGTTGTACTCCCGTGTTCAACTTGCCTTAGAGGCGTGAGATCGAAGCCGATGCTGCCAGGGCCCTAGGACAGTCCCCGGACCCGGGTCTGAACGTCAGACCCTCTCGCCCGGTTACGCATCCTGCCCCCACCAGCGGCGGGAAAGCCAATCCGGCACCCGCCGGGGTCACACGAAAAGCGCCACAGTCACGCCCCGGTGACGCTCCGTCCGCACCCGTGGGATGCGAACAGCGGAGCTCGTTGGCATCCCCGCAACCCTAGAGGCGGCCCGACGGGCCCGCATCTCGCGACGCGCCGGGGATCAGGGAGCCGTGAGGCCCGTCACAGCCCCGTTCTGCGCGGCCGAGGCGGCCTTGCGGACGGCGCCCGCCACCGCGCCGGCGACCTTGTCGTTGAACACCGACGGAATGATGTAGTTGGCGTTCAGCTCGTCCTCGCCGACGACGTCCGCGAGCGCGGTCGCGGCGGCGAGCATCATGCTGGTGTCCACCGTGCGGGACTGGGCGTCCAGCAGGCCGCGGAAGACACCCGGGAAGACCAGGACGTTGTTGATCTGGTTCGGGAAGTCGGAGCGGCCGGTGGCGACCACGGCGGCCGTCTGGCGGGCCACTGCCGGGTCCACCTCGGGATCGGGGTTCGCGAGCGCGAACACGATGGCGCCTTCCGCCATGGCGGCGACGTCCTCGCCGGACAGCACGTTCGGGGCCGAGACGCCGATGAACACGTCGGCGCCCACCACGGCCTCCTTCAGAGTGCCGGTGTAGCCCTCGGGGTTGGTGTTGTCGGCGATCCAGCGCAGCGGGGAGTCCGCCGCCGCGTCGACGAGGTCCGGGCGGCCCGCGTGCACGACGCCGTGGATGTCGGCGCTGACGGCGTTCTTCACACCCGCCGCGAGGAGCAGCTTGAGGATGGCGGTACCGGCCGCGCCGGCGCCCGACATGACGACCTTGACGTCCTCAACCGCCTTGCCCACCACGCGCAGTGCGTTGGTGAGGGCCGCGAGCACGACGATCGCGGTGCCGTGCTGGTCGTCGTGGAAGACGGGGATGTCGAGGGCCTCGCGCAGCCGGGCCTCGATCTCGAAGCAGCGCGGCGCGGAGATGTCTTCCAGGTTGATCCCGGCGAAGCCCGGCGCGATGGCCTTGACGATCGCGACGATCTCGTCGGAATCCTGGGTGTCGAGGCAGATCGGCCAGGCGTCGATGCCGGCGAAGCGCTTGAAGAGGGCCGCCTTGCCCTCCATGACGGGCAGCGCGGCCATCGGGCCGATGTTGCCCAGGCCCAGCACGGCGGAGCCGTCCGTCACGACTGCGACGGAGTTGCGCTTGATGGTCAGGCGGCGCGCGTCCTCGGGGTTCTCGGCGATGGCGGTGCACACGCGGGCGACGCCCGGCGTGTAGATCATCGAGAGGTCGTCGCGGTTGCGGATGGGGTGCTTCGACGACATCTCGATCTTGCCGCCGAGGTGCATCAGGAACGTACGGTCGGAGACCTTGCCGAGGCTGACGCCCTCGATGCCGCGCAGCTTCTCCACGATCTCGTCCGCGTGCGCGGTGGAGGTCGCGGCGATGGTGACGTCGATCCGCAGCTTCTCGTGGCCGGACGCGGTGACGTCGAGACCGGTGACCGAGCCGCCGGAGGACTCCACGGCGGTGGTGAGCTGGGAGACCGCGGTGCCGCTCGCGGGCACTTCCAGCCGGACCGTCATCGAATACGAGACGCTGGGCGCCGTTGCCATGGCCGTGTTCCTCTTCTGTCCCTGGTTCGCTTAACACACAGGGCCCACGCTCCACAGCAGGTGCGGCAGGACCTGTTGTCCGATCGTCCCACCTACCAGCCGGTACAAGGTAACCAGCTACAAATTTCGGAAAGACTCTTCCACCATACGAGATACCGGGGAGCTTCGGGAAGGTGGGGTCATACGAAACAGGTCCGCGCCCCCCACGAGTGGGGAGCGCGGACCTGGTTTTTCCTACGTTTATGACACCGACCCGCCATGCTCGCCTCGCGGCAAGTGGTCGCTCTGAGCGACGAAGGTTGGGCCCGGGGGCTTGGATCGAGTCGGTGCCGTACCCAGGCTAACAAAGGATCGCCGAATGTGATCCCCCTGCTCGCGGTCCGTTCCGGGGACCACGCGCCCGGCCGCGGACCATACGGCCGTACGCGGCCCCGAGCCCGCCCGGACACCCCTGTCACCTAAGGCAGCAGCAGCTCCGGCACGCCGTCCGCGTCCGGCTTGTCCCCTTCGGCCGAGACCACCGTCAGCTGCTGCGTCGCACGCGTCAGCGCCACGTACAGCACCCGCAGGCCCGCCGGGGACTCGTCCGCGATCTCCGCCGGGGAGACGACCACCGTGGCGTCGTACTCCAGGCCCTTGGCCTCCAGGCTGCCCAGCGCCACGGCCCGTTCGCCCAGGTCCGCGAGCCAGCCCGCGGCCTCCGCGCGGCGGTCCATGGCCACGACCACGCCGACGGTGCCGTCCACCTGCTCCAGCAGCCGCCGGGTCTCCTCCCGCACCACGGCGCCCAGCTCGCCCTCGGCGGCCGTGAACCGCGGCTGAAGTCCCGTGGAGCGCACCGCCGACGGCGGCTCCGTCCCGGGCATCGCCAGCCGCAGCACCCGGGAGGCGACCTCGGCGACCTCGGCCGGGTTGCGGTAGTTCACCGTGAGCGTGAAGCGCCGGCGCGGCCGGGACCCGAGGGCCTCGTCGCGGGCGGCGGCCGCCTCCTCCGGGTCGGTCCAGGAGGACTGCGCCGGGTCGCCGACGACCGTCCAGGTGCCGTGCCGGCCCCGGCGGCCCACCATCCGCCACTGCATCGGCGTCAGGTCCTGGGCCTCGTCGACGATGACGTGCGCGTACTCGGTGCGCTCCGCCGCGAGCCGTTCGGCCCGCTCCCACTGGGTCTCCTCGCGGGTCGGCATCAGCTCCTCCAGCCCGCTGAGCTGGTCAAGGGGGTCCAGCTCCCGCTTCCGCTTCGGCCGGGCCGGGGCGCCGAGGAGCTGCTGCAGCTCGTCGAGGAGCGCCACGTCGTGCACCGACAGGGGGCCCTTGCCGTCCGGGCCCACCCGGCGCAGCGAGCGGGCCAGCCGGCGGGTCTCGCGCGGGTTCAGGTCGCGGCGCGACCAGCGGCCGAGCTTGCGCTCGTCGGCCATCGCGGCGAGCACCCGGCGCGGGGTCAGCTCGGGCCACCACGCGTTCAGGAAGCCGATGAAGGAGTCCTCGGTGGAGATGTCCTCGTCGAAGGCGGACCGCAGCTCGGCGGCGAGTTCCGGGTCGCTGTGCCGGCCGGAGGCGCCGGTCTTCGCGTACAGGGCGTCGAGCAGCAGCTTGCGGGCGCGCGGGCGCAGCAGGTTCACGGGCGCGGTGCCGCCGAGCACGTTCTGCCGGATCCGGTTCAGCTCGTCGGCCTCCAGCTCCTCGCGGCGGCCGAAGGCCACCACGCGCAGCCGGTCGGGCGCGGGGCCCCGCCGGTCGCCGAGCTCCAGGGTGCCCCGTACGGCCTTGCGCAGGACTGACCGCATCCGGGAGGAGCCCTTGATCCGGGCCACGGCCGGGTCGTCGTACGTGGTCGCCTCGGCGCCGTCGACCAGCGAGCCGAGCGCCCGGATGGCGACCTGGCCCTCCTCGCCGAGGGAGGGCAGCACGCCCTCGGTGTAGGCGACGAGCAGCGGGGTCGGGGAGACGATCAGGATGCCGCCGGAGTAGCGGCGGCGGTCCTGGTAGAGCAGGTACGCGGCGCGGTGCAGGGCGACGGCGGTCTTGCCGGTGCCGGGACCGCCGGCGACCTCGGCGACGGAGGCGGCGGGAGCCCGGATGACCATGTCCTGCTCGGCCTGGATGGAGGAGACGATGTCGCGCATGGAGTGCGTACGGGCCCGCCCGAGCGCGGCCATGAGCGCGCCGTCGCCGATGGCGGGGAGCTCGCGGCCGTCGAGGAAGGCGGTGACCTCGGGGCGCATCAGGTCGTCCTCGACGCCCAGCACCTTGCGGCCCTTGGAGCGGATGACGCGGCGGCGCACGACGCGGCCGGGCTCCTTGGGGGTGGAGCGGTAGAACGGCGCGGCGGCCGGTGCGCGCCAGTCGATGACGAGCGGCGCGTAGTCGGAGTCCAGGACCCCGATGCGGCCGATGTGGAGGGTCTCGGCGACATCGGCCGTGAGGTCCTCGCGGATCGCCGCGTCGGCGGGCTCGACGGAGGTGTACGCGCCGTCCGGGCCGCGTTCGCCGTCCTTGCCGAGCAGCAGGTCGATGCGGCCGAAGAGGAAGTCCTCGAACTCGTTGTTGAGCCGGTTCAGGTGGACGCCGGCCCGGAAGACCTGCGCGTCGCGCTCGGCCAGGGCTCCGGGAGTGCCGACCTGGCCGCGCTGGGCGGCGTCGTTCATGAGGAACTCGGCCTCGTGGATCTTCTCCTCGAGGCGTCGGTACACCTGGTCGAGATGCGTCTGCTCGACCGCGATCTCCCGATCGCGGACGGAATCCGCCGTGCTGTCGACAGCGGCATTCTGCGCGGCCACCAAGGCCCCCTTCTGACGTGCATGGGCGACCGTCAACCGTACGCGAAGCGGCCCCCTGTCCGCACGCCCGTTCCGGAACGGGTCTCGCTCAGTGGTACGCCGGCTACCGGGATCCGGACGCCGTGAGCCTGCGGCGGTGGCGGGCGACGCGTTCGCGGTTGCCGCACAGCTCGCTGGAGCACCACCGGCGCCGGTGGCCGCGGGAGGTGTCCAGGTAGACGCGGGTGCAGCCGTCGCCCGCGCAGGCCCGCAGCAGGGCCCGGTCGCCGGGGTCGGTCAGCAGCTCGACGGCGTCGCGAGCGACGGCGGCGAGCAGCGCACCGCATTCCACGCCGCCGCACAACTCCCGCACGAGGTGCCCTTCTTGGTCCCGTACGGCACACAGGCCCGGGGGTGGTCCGGCGGCCAGCGCGTTGACCCGGGCCAGGGCGCTCTCGTCCGGTTCGCTGCCGGCCAGCTCCGCCCGTACGAGTGCCTCCACGTCCGCGCGCAGGGCGCGGAAGGCCTCGGCCCAGTCGGCGCCCACCCGGACCAGCGGCGTCCGGTCGGGCACGAGCCCCGCCCCGGCGAGCCACAGCCGCAGCTCGTCGCCGTCCGGGATCCCCTCGCGCGGGGCGAAGGTGGCCACCAGGTCCAGGCAGACCCGCCCGGAGTCGAACCGCATGTCCGTCACCGCCTCGCGTCGTGGGGCGCCTCCCCAGAGTGCCCGTACGCTGCCCGCTGGGGAAGCCCCCGAACCGGTGCGTCCACCCCAGCCTCGCCGGCGTTCGAGGCGCGGGTCCGGGCGGAGTACGGCGCCCGGCGCAGCCGGGTTTCCTGGGGCGCCCGCCCCAGACCCCGCTCCTCGAACGCCGGAGGGCTGAATGGGCCGGGCTGCGGCCGAGTCACCGGCGGTGCGGCCCGCTCAAGGGGCCGGCGGGTCGTCGTGCAGGATGCGCTGGAAGAGGCAGTGGTCGCGCCAGGCGCCGTTGATGTGCAGGTAGCGCGGCGCGAGTCCGTACTGCTCGAAGCCCGCCTTCGCCAGCACCCGCTGCGAGGCCAGGTTGTCGACCAGGGTGCCGGCCTCCACCCGGTGCAGCCGCAGCTCGTCGCGGGCGATCCGGCAGACCTCCTCGGCGCCGGCCGCGGCCAGCCCCTTGCCGCGGCAGGTCTCGTCGACCCAGTAGCCGAGACCGCCGCTGCTCAGCGGCCCGTGCTGGATGTTGCCGAGGTTGATGGTCCCCAGCGCCGTGCCGCTCGCGGCGTCGACGAACACGAACGGCAGCAGCCGCCCGGCCTCCCGTGACTCCATCTGCCGAGCGATCCGCTCCCGCTGCCCCTGCTCCGTGTAGAAGGCGTCCGGCCGGACCGGGTCGTACGGCGCCAAGTACGCCCGGTTCCGCGCGAACGCCTCGGCCAGCGCGGCGGCGTCGTCCGGCGCGACGCCCCTCATCTCCACCCCGTCAATGATCATCATCCCGGCACGCTAGCCCAGGACTCCCCTGGCCGTCACCGCGTCATGGGGGAGCCCCCCGTACTTGTCCTCGCCGCCCGCGTCCAGCGACAGCCGGTACCCGCGCTTGACCACCGTCTGGATGAGGTTCGGCGCCCCCAACGCCGCCCGCAGCCGGGCCATGGCCGTCTCCACGGCGTGCTCGTCGCTCCCCGCGCCCGGCAGCGCCCGCAGCAGTTCCGCGCGGGCCACCACCCAGCCGGGCCGCCGGGCGAGGGCCCGCAGCAGGGCCATCCCGGCGGGCGGCACCGCCCGCAGTTCGTCGTCGACGAGCACCGCGTGCCCGCGGATCTCCATCCGGTGGCCGGCCACCGGCAGGACCCGGGCCCGGCCGGGCAGCTCCCGGCAGAGCAGCTGCACCAGCGGGCCCAGCCGGAACCGCTCCGGCTGCACCGTGTCCACACCGAGCGCCTGCAGCGGGACCGCGGTCACCGGTCCGACGCACGCGGACAGCAGGCTGCCGCGCAGGGCGTCCAGCACGGCCTCCCGCATCCCGCGTTCCTCGGCGCGGGACAGCAGCGAGGCCGCCGCCGGGGCGGAGGTGAAGCTGACGGCGTCGACCCCGCCGACGGCGATGGCGTCCAGCAGCCGGTCCAGCGGCGCGAGGTCCTCCGGGGCCATCCACCGGTACACCGGGACGACCACCACGTCGGCCCCGCCGGCCCGCAGCGCCTCGACGAAGCCGGGCAGCGGCTCCCCGTGCAGCTGGAGTGCGATCCGCCGGCCGGCGACCCCGGCCGCCAGCAGCCGCTCCAGTACCTCGGCGAGGGACTCCGACTGCGGGGACCACTCCTCCACGAGCCCGGCGGCCCGGATGGCGCCCTTCACCTTCGGCCCGCGCGCCAGCAGTTCGGTGGAGCGCAGCGTCGCCAGGAGCTCCTCGCCGACCCCCCACCCGTCGGCGGCCTCGACCCACCCCCGGAAGCCGATCGCGGTGGTGGCGACGACCACGTCCGGGGGGCGGGCGATCAGTTCCTTGGTGGCGGCGAGCAGTTCGGTGTCGTCGGCGAGCGGCACGATCCGCAGCGCCGGCGCGTGCAGCACCGCCGCTCCGCGCCGCCGCAGCAGCGCGATGAGCTCGTCCGCCCGCCGGGCGGCGGTGACCCCGACGGTGAAGCCCGCGAGCGGGCCGGTGTTCCTGTCGTCCATCGTGACCTGCCTACTGACGCATGTGGGGGCGGTACGGGTGGACCGAGCCTGCCAACTCGGCATGTCGGACTCGGTTCACCCGTATTTCGCCCCGGTTACACCGACGTGAGCTGCGGTTTCGCCGGGGCCTCGGCCGCCTCGGCCGTAACCGCCGCCGGGCGGCGAAGGTATACCGCCCACGTCACCGCGCAGCACAGGGCGTAGAAGCCCAGGAAGGTGACGAAGGCCGACGTGCCGGATCCGGAGGTGCGGAACGCCTCCCGGAAGACGAGGTTGATGCCCAGCCCGCCGAGCGCGCCGACCGCGCCGATCAGCCCCATGGAGGCCCCGGAGAGCCGTCGGCCGTACGCCGCGGCGCTCTCGCCGCTCATCCCGCGCGCCAGTGCCTTCGCCTGGAAGATGCCCGGGATCATCTTGTACGTCGAGCCGTTGCCGAGTCCGCTCAGGACGAAGAGGGCGACGAACCCGACGAGGAAGACCGGCAGCGAGGCCCGCTGCGAGGCGAAGACGACCACTCCGGTCGCCGCGGCCATCGCCACGAACGTGCCGAGGGTGATCCGCGCCCCGCCGTACCGGTCCGCCAGCGCCCCGCCCACCGGCCTGATCAGCGAGCCGAGCAGAGGTCCGATGAAGGTCAGCGAGGCGGCCTGGAGCGGGGTGCGCCCGAACTGGGTCTGGAGGACCAGTCCGAAGGCGAAGCTGTAGCCGATGAAGGACCCGAAGGTCCCGACGTAGAGGAACGCCATGATCCAGGTGTGCGCGTCCTTGAGGGCCTCGCGGACCGCGCCGGTGTCGTTGCGCACGGGCGCCAGGTTGTCCATCCGTACGGCCGCCAGTACCGCCGCGATCACGATCAGCGGGATGTAGGCGCCCAGCAGCAGCCGCGGGTGGCCGGCTCCGGCGGTGGCGATGACCAGCAGCCCGGCCAGCTGGACGACGGGGACGCCGATGTTGCCGCCGCCGGCGTTCAGGCCGAGCGCCCAGCCCTTCTTCCGCAGCGGGAAGAAGGCGTTGATGTTGGTCATGGAGGAGGCGAAGTTGCCGCCGCCGACGCCGGTGAGGGCGGCGACGAGCAGGAAGGTCCCGTACGAGGTCCCCGGCTCCATCACCACGATCGCGGCGACCGTCGGCGCGAGCAGCAGCAGGGCGCTGACGACGGTCCAGTTCCGGCCGCCGAAACGGGCGACGGCGAAGGTGTACGGCACGCGCACCAGGGCGCCCACGCACGTCGCGGTCGCGATCAGGAAGAACTTCCCGGCCGGGTCGATGCCGTACTGGGGCCCCATGAAGAGGACCATCACCGACCACAGGGACCAGATGGAGAAGCCGATGTGCTCGGAGAGCACGGAGTACAGCAGGTTGCGGCGGGCGATCCGCTCCCCGGTCTCCTTCCAGAATGTCTCGTCCTCGGGATCCCACCGCTCGATCCAACGGCCCCGCCTACGCGGTGCGGTCGTACCGGTCATCACGCCTCCACAGCTGTCGCGTCCGTGGTGACGACGGTAGGAAGGGCGCGTTTCGGCCCCGGTCCCCGCCGGGTGACCGGCGGGAAACCTTGCTCTCACCCGCCGCGCGGGCGGTGTGTGAGCGGGGCCGGCAGCCAGCTCCCGGCCGCCGGGGCGAGCCAGCCCCGCTCGGCCGCCAGCGCGGCGGCCGCGGCGTGCAGGGCGTCCAGGCCGGGGTGGGCGAAGCCCTTGCGCCACACCATCGACAGCGGCGACAGCGGCACCGGGTCGGTCAGCGGCAGCTTCACGCATCCCGGCATGTCCAGGAACCCGACGGTCGCCAGGACCGGGTTGCCGGTCTTGACCATGACCCGGCGGAACTCCTCCTTGCCGACGGCGACCGGGGCGGGCGGGGCCATGAGGATCCCGCGCCCGGTGAACAGTTCGCGGGCGAGGCCCGTCCATTCCAGCGTCCGGGGGTTCCCGGCGCCCGCGTACACGGTCTCCCCGGCCAGCGCGTCCAGCGGTACGGACTCCCGCGCGGCCAGGGCGTGCCCTTCGGGCAGCAGCACGGCGAGCGGCTCGTAGCGTACGGGCCGCTGCGCGAGCGGCGCCCGCAGTACGGGGTCGAGGCCGTCGGCGTACCCGAAGGCGACATCGAGCCGGCCGGCCGCGACCTCGGCGGCGGCGTGCGTGAGCCCGCTCTCGAAGCGGGCCATCAGCTCGCAGTCCGGGGCGAGTTCGCGGGCCCGCTCCAGCACGGTGCGCGCGGTGCCGGGCCCGTCGGTGTTCAGGTCGACGAGGAGCGGCCGGGGCGCGGCGCCGGCCGCCGTCCCGGCTCCGAACGCGCCCGCCAGCTCCGCGTGCGCGGCCAGCACGCGCCGGGCCAGGGGCAGCAGTCGGTGCCCGTCGGCGGTCAGCTCGACGGCGCGCGTGGTGCGGACGAACAAGGTGGCCGCCAGGGCCTGTTCCAGCCGCCGGACGTCCCTGCTCAGCGCCTGCTGGGCGACGTACAGGCGGGCGGCGGCACGGGTGAAGTGCAGCTCCTCGGCAACGGCGACGAACCCGCGCAGCAGCCGGGGTTCCACATCACGGGGCATCACCCCCGGAGACTAACAACAGGAGCGGGTGAATGCCCTCGGAACAGGTGTTGGACGGCGGCAGGCGCCCCGGCCGAGGGTGGTGCCATGCCCCTCATGACCGTCACCGGCAGCACGCTCGTCATCACCGCTCCCTCCTCCCCCACCCCCACCGCCCCTCGCCGTGCCGCCGTGCGGGCCGCCGCCGGGCGGGGACCCGGCCCCTACCGCCGGCTGTTCGCGCTGCCCGGCACCCGGGGGTTCACCGCCGGAAACCTCATCGCCCGCCTTCCGATGGGCATGTTCGGCGTCAGCGCGGTCATGATGATCGCCGGCCAGCGCGGCTCGTACGCCCTCGCCGGCGCGGTCACGGCGACCGGACTGGCGGCCACGGCAGTGGTGGCGCCCCTGACCGCCCGCCTGATCGACCGCCACGGCCAGGCCCGGATCGCGGTGCCCGCCACCCTGATCGCGGTCCTCGGCTCACTGTCCCTGATCGCGTGCGTGCGCACCGGCGCCCCGGCCTGGACCCTCTTCGCCTCGTACGCCGTGACCGCCACCACCCCCAACATCGGCGGCATGTCCCGCGCGCGCTGGACGCACCTGCTGCGCGACTCCCCGGCCGCCCACCACACGGCGATGTCCTTCGAACAGGCCGCGGACGAACTGTGCTTCATGCTGGGGCCGGTCCTGGCGGCCTTCCTGTGCGGTGTGGTCTTCCCGGAGGCGGGCACCCTCGCCGGGGCGGCCCTGCTGCTCACCGGCATGTTGGTCTTCACCTCCTGCCGCGCCACCCAGCCCCCCGTGACGGCGGCGCCGCGACGCGGCTCGCCGCTGCGCGCCCTGGGCCCGCTGCTGCCGCTGTTCCTCGTCACCGGCGTGGTCTTCGGCTCGATGGAGGTCGCCTCGATCGCCTACCTCGACTTCCAGGGCCTGGGCGCCGCCTCCGGCCTGGTCCTGGCCCTCCAGGCGGCGGGCTCCTGCGCGGCCGGCCTGCTCTACGGCACCGTGCGCGCCCGCTCGCTGAAGGCCTGCGTGTGCGCTCTGGCCGTCCTCATGACCCTGCCCTGGGCCGCGGCGGCCACCGGCTCCGTGCCCGCCCTGGCCTGCGCCCTCGTGCTGGCCGGCATGGCCACGGCCCCGACGATGGTCACCGCGATGTCGCAGGTCCACGCCCGCACCCCGCAGGGGCGGCTCAACGAGGGCATGACCCTGGCGGTCACCGCCATCTTCGCGGGAATCGCGGTCGGCTCGGCGAGCGCGGGCTCGGTCGTGGAGGGCGCGGGCCCGGTCGCCGCCTACGCGGTACCGGCGGCGGCCGCGCTGGTCGCGCTGGCCATCGCGCTGACCGCACCGGCTGGATCGCGGCGCCCCACGCCCTGAACCTCGACGAGGTCCCGTGCTGCTCGACCCAGGACACCGCGCAGGCATGACGAAGGCCCCGCAGCCGAGTGGCTGCGGGGCCTTCGCCCACATGGGATGAGTGGAGATGGCGGGAATCGAACCCGCGTCCAACGGTGCAGAAGCAGGGCTTCTCCGAGCGCAGTCCGCTGCGCTTTTCTCGGCCCCGGAGATCACACGGACAAGTCTCCGACGGGCTCAGTCACTGTTTGGTTTCCCTCCAACCCCCGTGACCGGGGCTAGAGGTTTAGATCCCTAGTTGACGCCAGGATCCGGACCGGGACCACTTCCGGGCTGACGCTCCTCACAGAGGCTTCAGCTCACTGTTATTAGGCAGCGAGGGTGAAGCGGGAGTTATCGCTCTTGGAGTTGGCGATTATTTTTTGCGACATGTGGTTAGCGAGATCATTGCCGCTTCCTCGGCTCGCTTCCCCTGCATCGACATCCGCTGTCGAAACCGATCATCCCCATGTTTCACGCTTTTCAGTTATGTACCGCACAAGCTGCTCCCACCGCGAGCGGCGGGTGCTGACGCCATGGTACGCGAAGTGGACCACCGCGTGCCAGGAGATTAAACCGTACCGCGCTGCTTGCGGCGGATCGCCGAGATCGCACGGTTCGTCTCGCGGGTGTCCTGCTTCTCCCGCAGCGTCTGCCGCTTGTCGTACTCCTTCTTGCCCTTCGCCAGCGCGATCTCGACCTTCGCCCGGCCGTCCTTGAAGTACAGGGAGAGGGGCACGATCGTGTGACCCGACTCGTCGGCCTTGCGCGCCAGCTTGTCGATCTCCTCCCGGTGCATCAGGAGCTTCCGCTTGCGCCGGGCACTGTGGTTGGTCCAGGTGCCCTGGCTGTACTCCGGCACGTGCACGTTGTAGAGCCAGGCCTCCCGGCCCTCCACCGACACGAAGCCGTCCACCAGCGAGGCACGGCCCTGGCGCATGGACTTGACCTCGGTACCGGTGAGCACGAGACCGCACTCGTAGGTGTCGATGATCGCGTAGTCGTGCCGAGCCTTCTTGTTCTGGGCGATCAGCTTGCGCCCTTTTTCCTTAGCCATAGTGCGGTCATTTTCGCACTACGGACCCACCCCGAGGCCACCCAATACCGCGACGGCCCGATCCTCGGCCCGGTCGCCCGCCGGTACGTCCGGGGTGATGCCGCCGCCGTCGAGGTTGCGGCCCGCCGGTGTGCGGTACGTGCCCACCGTCAGCTCGGCCACCGAGCCGTCCGGGAGCTCGGTCGGCATCTGAACCGAGCCCTTGCCGAAGGTCCTGCTTCCCACCGCCAGCGCCCGGCCCCGGTCCTGGAGCGCGCCCGTCACCAGCTCGGCGGCGCTCATCGTGCCGCCGTCGACGAGGGCGACCAGCGGGCGCGTCGTGTCCCCGCCCGGGGTCGCGTTCAGGACGCGCTGCTCGCCCCGTACGTCGTAGGTCGCCACGAGCCCGCCGTCCAGGAAGGCGGAGGCGGTCGTGACGGCCTCGTCGACCAGCCCGCCCCGGTTGCCGCGCAGGTCCAGCATGACCCCGCCGCCGGGCGGGGCCGCGCGGACTGCCGCCCTGACGCGCTCGCCGGAGCCGCGGGTGAAGGAGGTCACCTTGATGACGGTGACGTCGCCGGCGAGCTGCCGCACGGTCACCGGCTCGGTACGCAGCCGCTGGCGCAGGACGGTCTCGGTGAGGTCGGCGCCGTCCCGGCTGAGTTTCAGCACGACGGGGGTGCCGGCGGTGCCGCGGAGCAGGGCGACCACGTCGGCCACGGCCAGCCCCGTCACGGCGTGACCGTCGACGCTCAGCAGCCGGTCCCCGGCGCGCAGGCCGGCCCGGGCGGCGGGGCTGCCGGGCTGGACCCGGTCGAGGGTGATCACGCCGTCGCGGGCGCGCCCGGCCCAGACCCCGACGCCGGTCCAGTGCCCGTCGAGGCCCTCGGCGAAGGCGGCGTACTCGCCCTGGTCGTAGACGGTGCCCCAGCGGTCGCCGCTGCGGCTGACCACTTCCTGCGCGGCCTTCTTGCCGGACTTGCCCTCGGCGACGGCCTCGGCGGCGGCCCGGGCGACCGCCTCGCGGTCGGCGGTGCCCTCCGCGCGCGGGGCCCCGGGCGCGGGGGCGTCCGTACGGGCGGCGGCCGCGACGCCGTCCTCGGGGACCCAGCACCCGGTGAACGCGCCGACGGCGACGACGGCGGCGAAGGCTAACGTCAAAACGGCCCCGCGACGTGGGTCGCGGGGCCGGAGACAGAAGGCGGGCAGACCCGGCATGGCGCCGAGTCTAGGACAAGCCCCGCGCAGGCAGGGACGGTTGGCCGGACCGCTTGCGGGGCGCTTGTCACACCTTCAGGTACTTGCGCAGGGCGACGAAGGCGGCCATGGAGGGCATCAGGAGGCCGATGAACAGCACGTACGGGAGCTTGGCCAGCACCGATCCCCAGCCCATGAAGTCGATGAGCTGGATCTTGTCGCGCAGGCCGACGCCGTGGTCGATCACGAAGTACTGGCCGGAGACGAGCATGACGCAGGCGAAGAGCGCGCCGATGAGCCCGGCGACGGCGGCCTCCATGATGAAGGGGACCTGGATGTAGAAGCTGGAGGCACCCACCAGCCGCATGATCCCGGTCTCCCGCCTGCGGCTGAACGCCGAGACGCGCACGGTGTTGACGATCAGCAGCAGCGCCACGATCAGCATGATCGCCATGATGCCCACGGCGGCCATGTTGAGGTAGTTGAGGATCCGGAAGAGGTCGTCGATCGCCTGGCGCTGGTCGTCCACGGTGTGGATGCCGTCGCGGCCGGCGAAGGCGGAGGTGACCACCTTGTACTTCTCCGGGTTCTTGAGCTTGACCCGGAAGGACTCCTGCATCTGGTCGGGGGTGATGGAGGAGGCCAGGGCGGTGTGGCCGTACTGCTCCTGGTAGTGCTTGTACGCCTCGTCGGCCGACTCGTAGGTCACCGACTTGACCAGGGACATCGCCTTGAGCTCGGACTCGATCTGCTTCTTCTGCTCGTCGGTCACGGCGCCCTTGCGGCAGGTGGCGACGCCTCCCGCGCCGCCTCCCCCGCTGTTGGCGGCCTCGCCGGCCTCCTGGGCGTCCTGCTTGTTGCAGAGGTAGATCGAGACGTTGGCCTTGTCGTACCAGTAGCCCTTCATCCTGCTCACCTGCTCGCTCATGAGCAGGGAGCCGCCGAACAGGGCGAGGGACAGGGCCACGGAGATGATGACCGCGAAGGTCATGGTGAGATTGCGGCGGAGGCCGACGCCGATCTCGGACATGACGAACTGGGCGCGCATGACTCTCAAGGGCCTTTCAGTGCTGGTAGCCGTAGACGCCGCGCGACTGGTCGCGTACGAGTCGGCCCTGTTCGAGTTCGATGACGCGCTTGCGCATCTGGTCGACGATCTGCTGGTCGTGCGTCGCCATGATCACGGTGGTACCGGTCCGGTTGATCCGGTCCAGCAGCTTCATGATCCCGACGGAGGTCTGCGGGTCGAGGTTGCCGGTGGGCTCGTCCGCGATCAGCAGGGCCGGGCGGTTGACGAAGGCGCGGGCGATGGCCACGCGCTGCTGCTCGCCGCCGGAGAGCTCGCCGGGCATGCGCTCTTCCTTGCCGCCCAGGCCGACCAGTTCCAGGACCTGCGGGACGGCCTTGCGGATCTCGCCCCGGGGCTTGCCGATGACCTCCTGGGCGAAGGCGACGTTCTCGGCCACCGTCTTGTTGGGCAGCAGGCGGAAGTCCTGGAAGACGGTCCCCAACTGGCGCCGCATCTGCGGGACCTTCCAGTTGGAGAGCTTGGCGAGGTCCTTGCCCAGGACGTGCACCTGGCCGTGGCTCGCCCGCTCCTCGCGCAGGATGAGGCGCAGGAAGGTGGACTTGCCGGAGCCGGACGAGCCGACCAGGAAGACGAACTCGCCCTTCGCGATGTCGAGGGAGACTTCTCTGAGTGCGGGACGGCTCTGCTTCGGGTAGGACTTGGAGACGCTGTCGAATCGGATCACGGGTGCACCACGGTCGCCGGGAGTAGGTGTGCGTGACCATACGCGAACGGGCGCGAGGTGTGGACCCGGCATCCGGAGTTGTCCGCTTTATCCCCCGGTCCGGGAGGGTCCGGACCGCGGGAGTCCGGACGGGCCGCGCCGAATGTCGGCGAAGCTGGCACAGTGGTAGGGGGAACGGTCCGGTTCCCCGCGCCGTTATAGACAGTAGGAAAGACCGAGGGGCGAGAGGAGGAGCGCATGACATATGACCGGCTCGTGTGCGCGAACTGCGCCGCACCCGTCAGCCAGGGCCGCTGCCCGGTGTGCCGGGCGAACCGGGAGCGCCTCCAGCAGGAGGGCCCCTTCTCCGGCCTGAACCCCGTGGCACTCATCGTGCTCATGGTGGTCCTCGTGGCAGCTCTGGTCCTGGTGGCCCAGCAGACCGCCTAGCGGGCGCTCTGCGGGCAGGGCCCGGCGCCGGTGCTCGTCGGTGCCCGCGCCGCGTACCGATCACATACAGCGGAAGGGCCCGGACACCTGAAGGTGTCCGGGCCCTTACCGCGTTCTTCCGGGGAGCGTCCCGGCGTCCTACGCGGTCTGCTCCTGCTGCTTGCGCCAACGGATGCCGGCCTCCAGGAAGCCGTCGATCTCGCCGTCGAGGACCGCCTGCGGGTTGCCGACCTCGAACTCCGTGCGCAGGTCCTTGACCATCTGGTACGGGTGCAGGACGTAGGAGCGCATCTGGTTGCCCCAGGAGCTGCCGCCGTCCTTGAGGGCGTCCATCCTGGCCTGCTCCTCCTGGCGGCGCCGCTCCAGCAGCTTGGCCTGGAGGACGTTCATGGCGCTGGCCTTGTTCTGGATCTGCGAGCGCTCGTTCTGGCAGGAGACGACGATGCCGGTCGGGATGTGCGTGATGCGCACGGCCGAGTCGGTGGTGTTGACGCCCTGGCCGCCGGGGCCGGAGGCGCGGTAGACGTCGATGCGCAGCTCGGACTCGTCGATCTCGACGTGGTCGCTGGTCTCGACGACCGGGAGCACCTCGACGCCCGCGAAGGAGGTCTGGCGGCGGCCCTGGTTGTCGAAGGGCGAGATGCGCACGAGGCGGTGGGTGCCCTGCTCGACGGAGAGGGTGCCGTAGGCGTACGGGGCCTTGACGACGAAGGTGGTCGACTTGATGCCGGCCTCTTCCGCGTACGAGGTCTCGTAGATCTCCGTGGAGTAGCCGTGGCGCTCGGCCCAGCGCAGGTACATGCGCTGGAGGCGCTCGGCGAAGTCGGAGGCGTCGACGCCTCCGGCCTCGGCACGGATGTTGACCAGGGCCTCGCGCTCGGCGTACTCGCCGGAGAGCAGGGTCCGGACCTCCATCTCGTCCAGTGCCTTGCGGACGGACGTCAGCTCGGTCTCGGCCTCGGCGAGGGTGTCCGCGTCGTCCATCTCCTGGGCGAGCTCGAAGAGCACCGCCAGGTCGTCGATGCGTCCGCGCAGGGTCTCGGCCTTGCGGACCTCGGCCTGGAGGTGCGAAAGCTTGCTCGTGATCTTCTGGGCGGCTTCCGGGTCGTCCCACAGGGACGGCGCGGCGGCCTGCTCCTCGAGCACGGCGATATCTGCCCTCAGCTTGTCGAGGTCCAGGACGGCCTCGATCGACCCCATGGTCGAGGAGAGGGACTTCAGCTCTTCGGAAACATCGACGACTGCCACGGGTCCAGCGTAGCCGGTCCTCGGGCAAGCCCGTCCGGGCAGGCCGGATCACCCGTTCTGATGAAGGCTCGGACGGGCGTACGCTCACCGTATGACCGTTCTCCTCGTCAAGCGCCGCCATGTGGACTACATGCGCGTCACGACGACGAGCTGTCAGCCGCCGGACCTCACCCAAGCCTGATCCACCCCGATCCGACTTGGTCCTGTAACGCGGCCCAGCGGTCCCGGCGCCAACCCTGCCGGCGACCCCGCCCCACCCGCGGCCCCGCCACCTCTGGGGAACAGGACCCCGTGACATCCGAAACGGAGCCGTCATGCCGTCCGCGCACTCTCTCCCCGTCCTGGACCTCTCCCAGGCCGACGACCCGGCCCAGCGGGCCGACTTCCTGAAGCAGCTGCACGCAGCGGCCAGGGACACCGGCTTCCTGCACCTGACCGGGCACGGCGTCACCGCCGCCGAGAGCGCCCGCATCCTGGAGGTGACCCGGACCTTCTTCGCCCTCCCGGAGGCCGACCGGCTCGCCGTGAGCAATCTGAACTCCCCGCACTTCCGCGGCTACACCCGGATCGGGCACGAGCTGACCGGCGGGGCCTCCGACTGGCGCGACCAGCTGGACGTGGGTGCGGAGCGGCCGGCACCGGTGGTGGGCCCGGACGACCCGGCGTACCTGTGGCTGGAGGGCCCGAACCAGTGGCCCGCCGCCCTCCCCGAACTCCGTACGGTGGTCCTCGACTGGCAGTCCCGCCTGGCGGCGGTGGCGCACCGCCTGCTCCAGGAGCTGCTGGTCTCGATCGGCGCCCCGGCCGACTTCTTCGACGACGCCTTCGCCGACCGGCCCCATCTGCACACCAAGCTGATCCGCTACCCGGGGTCCGCCCCGTCCGGCGCCGACCAGGGGGTCGGGGCGCACAAGGACTACGGCTTCCTCACGCTCCTGCTGCAGGACTCGGTGGGCGGCCTCCAAGTGGTCCGGGACGGCGGCTACGTGGATGTTCCGCCCATGCCGGGGGCCTTCGTGGTGAACCTGGGCGAGCTGCTGGAGATCGCGACCGAGGGCTACCTGACCGCGACCGACCACCGGGTGGTCAGCCCGCCGGGTGCGGTGGAGCGGTTCTCGGTGCCGTTCTTCTACAACCCGCGGCTGGACGCGGTGGTGGAGACCGTGCCGGGCGACTACCTGCGCTCGGCGCCCGGGGTGGCGCACGACGCGTCGAACCCGCTGCACGCCGAGTACGGCCGCAACGAGCTGAAGGGCTGGGTCCGCGCCCACCCCGCCGTGGCGCGGCGCTGGCACCCGGAGCTGGTCGCGGCGTAGCCCGTACGCGGCGGCGAAGGCGGGGCGCGTCCGCTGCGCGGGGCTTCCCGAGCTCCGCCCGGTCCTCACACGCCGACGGGGCCGGGAGATGCAGCCCCGCCGGCGTTCGAGGCGCGGGGGTTCGGGGGCGGGCCCCCGACCGCGGCGCCGCACCGGCGCTACGGCACCCGGGGAACGGACTGCTGCTTGTTGTCCCGTCGGGGACTGGGCTCGTCGCTGCCGGAGAGGGCCAGCCAGCTGCCCAGGCCGACGGCGGCGACCAGGGCCACCGCGACCGCCGACAGGGTCAGGCGCCGCTTGCGGGCGGCCTCGGCCCGGTGTCGGGCCGAGCCGGGCCGGTGGCCGCCGGCCGGCCGCGGCACGCGGGCCGTGCCCAGCGCCCCGCCGGCCAGCTCGTCCGGCCCCGGCACCCGCATCGAGGTGTGGGTGTCCCGGTTGGAGTCGGTCGCCGACCCCGGTACGAGCGGGACGACGCCCCGCCGCCGCACCGGGTCGGCGGACGGTTCCTCCGAGACCTCCGGCTCCGCCTCCGCGTCGTCCGGCTCGTCCACGTCGAGCGGCGGCATCCCGGCCAGCATCGGCAGCAGGTCCCGCAGCCGGACCGACAGCTCCGAGGCCCGCAGCCGCGAGGCCGGCGCCTTGGCCAGGCACTGCACGATCAGCTGCCACAGCTCGTCGGGGATCCCCGGCAGCGGGACGACGGTCTCCGTCACGTGCCGCCGCAGGACCGCGCCCGGGTGGCCGCCGCCGAAGGGGGTGAACCCGGCCAGGAGTTCGTACAGGACGGTGGCCAGGGCGTAGATGTCCACCGCCGCCCGCGGGGGCAGGCCCTCCACGATCTCCGGGGCCAGGTAGTCCGGGGTGCCGATGATGCGGGTCGTCGGGGCCGTGGCCCGGCCCGCGGAGGCCCGCCGGGGGGAGTCGATCAGCTTGGCGACGCCGAAGTCTGTCAGCAGGGCCGGGTGCGAGCCGCCCGGGCCGAGCGGGCCCTGCATGTCCAGCAGGACGTTCTCCGGCTTGACGTCCCGGTGCACGACCCCCGCCGCGTGCGCCGCGGCCAGCGCGTCGGCCACGTCCGCGACGATCGCCACGGCCGCCTCGGGAGCGAGCCTGCGCTCGCGGTCGAGCCGCGTGCGCAGGTCCGTACCGCGTACGAGGTCCATGACGAGGGCGAGGTCGTTGCCGTCCACGACGAGGTCGCGGACGGAGACGACGTGCGGATGCTCCAGGCCGAGCAGGGCGCTGCGCTCCTGGACGAAGCGTCCGACCAGTTCCTGGTCGGACGCGAGGTCCTCGCGCAGCAGTTTCACGGCGACGGGCCCGTCAGGCCCCTCGCCCAGCCACACCGTGCCCGCGCTGCCGCGCCCCAGGATCTGGTGCGCGGTGTACCGGCTGCCGATTTTCCGTGCCACGACTGCTCCCTCAGTGGCTGGCGTACGCCCCAAAGCTACGCGGCCGCGTGGGCTTCGGAGGCCAGCAGGGGGGCCCGATTCGCGACGACCTTCACTTCTGCGGGCGAAATCACGTCCTGGATGTCGACAAATCCACGAAGTCGGCGCTACGGGGCCCTCCTCAGGGAGCGGAGGAGCCGGAAGAGCCCGAGGAGCCCGCCGAGTCGCCGATGGTGGTGACCCAGTCGACGATGCCGGTGCCCCAGGTCCACACCTGGTCCCACCATCCCTTGCCCGTGCCGATCCACTCCTGCAGCGGGGTCAGCTCCCAGACGAGCCAGCCGGCCACGAAGAACACCAGGATCAGCACCAGGCAGCCCTTGAGGCAGCCGAGGCCGGGAATCCGCACCGGGTTGGCGCTGCGGCGGCGCGGCTCGCGCGGCTCCCGGCGGGCCGGCGGCTGCGGCGGGGCCTGCGGGGGCTGCTGCGGCTGGCGGTACTGCGGCTGCTGCTGTTGGGGCTGCTGCGGCTGCTGGTACTGCTGGGGCTGGCGCTGCTGCGGCTGGTAGTGCTGCGGCGGGGGCGGCGGTGCGTACTGCTGCTGCGGAGGCTGCTGCTGCGGCTGGCGGTACCGGGGCTGCTGCGGCTGCTGGTACTGCTGCTGCGGCGGGCCCTGCCGGTACTGCGGCGGCTGCTGTGGGGGCCTGTGTTGCGGCGGCGGGGGCGCCTGGCGCTGCGGGCGGCGGCGCAGCGGGTCGTCCTCCGGGTCGAGGTACTGCATCTGCGTCTGCTCGTTGCGGTCGCGGGCGGCCCGCATCTGCGTCTGCCACGGGTGCGGCGCGTCGGGCTGCTGCACGGGCGGCATGACCGAGGTCGGGTCGGCCCCGGAGCCTGCCGTCTCCCCTGGCCCCCCGGGCCGGGGAGAGCCCATGGGCAGCACGGAGGTGGCGTCGGCCGCGCCGACCGGCGGCATGACGCTGGTCATGGCGTTCGGGTCGTAGGCGCCCGCCGGTGAGCCCGCCCCGGACGGCAGCACCTGGGTCGGGTCCGCGGCGCCGGGGGTCTCGGGGACCGGGGCCGGCGAGGGGTCGGGCGCGAGGAGGGCGCCCACCCCGAGCGCGGCCTCCACCTCGGCGCCCGTGGAGTGCACGCCGATGCCGGCGGCGACCACGCGCAGGCCGCGGGCCAGGTTCGCGGCGCTGGGGCGCTCGTCGGGCTCCTTGCGCAGGCAGCGCTCGATGACCGTCCACAGCGGCTCGGGCACGGTCGAGGGGCGCTGCGGCTCCTCGCTGAGGTGGCGGTGGAGCACTTCGAGCGCGGTACCGCCGGCGAACGGCGGGCGGCCGGTGAGCAGCTCGTAGAGCAGGATGCCGGCGCCGTAGATGTCGACGGCGGAGGTCTGCGGGCGGCCCTCGGCGGACTCGGGGGCGACGTAGGCCGGGGTGCCGACGAACTCGTGCGTGCGGGTCAGGCCCGGGGAGTCGGCCAGGCGGGCGATGCCGAAGTCGGTCAGCATCGGCTTCATCTGCCCGCCGCGCTCGTCGAGCAGCACGTTGGCCGGCTTGAGGTCGCGGTGCACCACGCCGTCGGCGTGGCTGGCGGCGAGCGCGTCCGCGATCTGGGCGGTCAGCAGGCTCGCGGCGACGGGCGTGAAGGGGCCGTTCTCACGCAGGTAGCGGTGCAGGTCCGGGCCGTCGATCAGGTCCATGACCAGGGCCAGCAGGTCGCCCTCGACGACGAGGTCGCGGGTGCGCACGATGTTGGGGTGGGTCAGGCGCAGCAGGACGGAGCGCTCCCGCAGGAAGCGCATGACGATGTCGGCGTCCTGGGCCAGCTCCTCCTTGAGGACCTTGATCGCCACGGTCTCGCCGGGCTGGCCCGCCACGGCCGCCTCCGCGCCGGCGGTCTCCCGCTGGCGGGCACGCCAGACGGTGCCCGTGGCGCCGCGCCCGAGCGGCTCCTCGAGCAGGTACTTACTGCCGACTGGCCGCACGTCTCGCGCTCCCCTGCTGTCGTCTGCTGTGGTCGTTCCGTCGAGTGGTTTTTCCGGCCCACTCTAGGGGGTGTCCCCCGGGAAGACGCCGGTCCGCGGAGGTTGGTTGCCGCACATATGTACGGAGGGTGACGTTTTCGGGGTATGCCGGAGGCGATTTTCCCCTTCTTCGCCCCGCTCGTGGTCCGGTTTCGGTCGGGCCCCGGCCCGACCCGCGGCAGATCAAGATCATTCATTGCCGGGTGCCGGGCGTGTTGTCCGCGACAGGTGCGAGGATGCACCCGTACGGACGGCACGGGACGGGAGCCCCGCCTTCCGGGCAGACCTGACCGGACGACGCGTCCGTGCCGGGCGGGGGGCGATCGGGCAGTCATGTCACGACGTTCCCCTGCCGGGCGCACACACCGCGCACCGCGCAGAAGGGACCGCTGACGGCGATGCAGATCCGGCTGACCGTCCTCGGGTCGCGCAGCGGCCACCAGACCGCGACCGCCCCCGCGAGTTGTGACGTGCTCGTCACCGCGCCCGTCGGCACGGCGCTGGCCGCGGTCGCCTCCGGGCTCGCGGCCACCGTCGGCGGCCCCGACACCGGGGGCACGGTCGTGCTGTACGCGGGCTCCGAGCGCCTCGACCTCCAGCGGCGGGTGCTGGGCGAGCCGCCCCTGGTGGACGGCGCGGTGCTGGCGCTGCACTCCCCGATGCCGGACGTGCTGCCCGAGGACGGCCTCGGCGCACCCCAGCTGCACGTCGTGGCCGGACCCGACGCGGGCGGGGTGCACCTGCTGCACGACGGGCAGATCCGCATCGGCCGGTCCGGCGACGCCGACGTGCCGCTGGACGACCCCGACGTGTCCCGGATGCACTGCGCGGTGACGGTGGCCCGCGGCGGCCGGGTCGCCGTCGCCGACCTGGACTCCACGAACGGCACCACCCTCGACGGCTCCCCGGTCGGGACCCAGCCGGTCGCCCTGCCCCCGGGGGCCCTGCTGCGGGTCGGCGAGTCCACCCTGCGGCTGGCGCCCGCGGGCACGCCCGCGCTGCCGGTGACCCCGGACCAGGAGGGCCACCTGGCCCTCCCCGCACCCGCCGGCCCCGACGCGCCCGGCGGCCCCACGGGGAGCGTCCCTGACGGCCCGGACACGGCGGCGGGTGCCCGCGGCCCGGCTGCCCCCGGCACCGGGCCGTACGGGCCGCCCGGCCCGCACGCGCAGTCCGCCATCCGCGGCGGGGCGCCGGGCGCCTCCGGCACGGCCGCGGGGACCGCCGGGCCCTACGGACCGGCCGGCGCGACCGGCGCGGCCCACCCGGGCGCCCCCGAGCCCGCAGGCGGCCCCGGCACGTCCGGGCCGGACGGGGCCCGGACCGGATCGGGCCGCCGCAAGGGCCTCGGCGCGTGGGCCCGCAAATGGGTGCGCGGGGAGGACGTCGCGCAGGCCGTCCCGGAGACCGTCGCCACCGCCGCCGCACCCCACCCCGACGACCCGGCCGCGCTGCTGCTGGCCGCGATGGGCCCCACGGGGCGCCTGTGGTCCCGTACGCCCGGGCGGGCCGGTCACGCCGCGCTGCTGGAAGTCGGGCTCGGCGCCGGGAGCCGGGTGTCCCTGCCCGCCGTCGGCGCCCTCGGCATCGCCGGCCCGCGGGCGCGGCTGTCCGGGTCGGCCCGCTGGGTGGTCGCACAGCTCGCGGGGCTGCACGCTCCGGGGCAGCTGGAGATCGTGCTCCTCAGCGCCGACCGGGCCCGGCCGCTCGCCGACCGGCGGCGCGACTGGGGCTGGCTGGGCTGGCTGCCCCACGTACGGCCGGGGCACGGCCAGGACTGCCGCCTGCTCCTCGCGTACGACCGCGACCAGGCCGCCGCCCGCACGGCCGAGCTCACCCGCCGCCTCGACGACGGCCCGCTCGGCGCGCACTGGGCGAGCGCCTCCCCCGAACGGGTCCGGGAGGCGGCCGACGCCTACGAGGGCCCCTACACGCTCCTCGTCCTCGACGGCGATCCCGGGACCGGCGCGCTGCGCGACATCACCGGCCGGCTCGCCTCGCACGGCCCGGCCGCCGGGATCCACGTCCTGGCGCTCGCCGAGGCCCCGGCGGCCACCCCCGCCTCCCCGGTCGCCGACACGTACGAGAGCGCCTGCGCGGCCACCCCCGCCTTCCGGGACTGCGGTGCGGTCGCCCTGCTCAGCGGGGACGTCGCCACGGCCGTACGGACCTTCGCGGTCCGCGGCGGCCTGCCGGTCCCGTCCGGGGGCACCGCGGTCTGCGACGCCGTCTCCACCGCCTGGGCCGAGCGGTTCGCCCGGGCCATGGCACCCCTGCGGCCCACCGACGGCGCGGTCGGCGGGCCGAGCCGTCCCACGGCCGCCGCGCTGCCCGCCACGGCGCGGCTGCTGGACGAGCTGGGGCTGGCCCGGGCCACCCCGGCCTCCCTGATGGCCCGCTGGGCGGCCGCGACCGACCAGGGGCAGGGCCAGGGCGGCCTGGCCGAGATCGTGCTGGGCAGCGGGCGGCGCGGTCCCGTGGGCACCGAGCTGGTCCACGACGGCCCGCACCTGATCGTCGAGGGGCCCGCCGGGAGCGGCCGTACCGAGCTGCTGCGGTCGGTGGCGGCGTCGCTGTCCGCGGGTGCCCGCCCGGACCGCCTCGGGCTGGTCCTCCTGGACGGGGCGGGCGGCGAGCGCGGCGACGGGCTGCTGCCCTGCACCGAACTCCCGCACGTCTCCGCCCACCTGGTGGCCTCCGATCCGCTGCGCATGCGGGAGTTCGCGCAGGCGCTGGGCGCGGAGCTCAAGCGGCGCGCCGAGCTGCTGGACGGCGTGCCCTTCGCCGAGTGGCACGCGCAGCGCGAGGTGTCCGGCCGGATGGTCGCGCCCCGCCGGCCCGCCCCGGGCGAGGTCCGCGGCGACGGCCCGTCCTCCGGCTCGCCGGGCCACGGCGAGCCCGTACGGACGGGAACGCTCCGGCTGCGCGCCGCTGCCACCCGTACGGATCCGGTCGGGCCGAGCCCGCTGCCGCGCCTGGTGGTGCTGGTGGACGACCTCGACGCGCTGGTCGCGCCCGGTCTGGGCAGCGCGGGCCGCCCCGCCGCCGGTTCGGTGGTGCGGGCGCTGGAGGCGGTGGCCCGTGACGGCGCCCGGCTGGGCGTGCACCTGGTGGCGAGCACCTCCCGTCCGGACCGTACGGCCGGCACCGGCCCGGCCCGGCTGGCCGCCCTGCGGGTCGAGCTCGAAGCCCCGGACCAGCCGGGGCCCGGCCGCGGTGTGCTGCGCTTCGCGGACGGCCGTACGGTGCCGTTCCAGGCGGGCCGGGTCACCGGGCGGATCCCGCGGACGGCGACCCTGCGGCCGACGGTGGTCCCGGTGGAGTGGGAGCGGATGGGCGATCCGCCGGCCCGCCGGCCGGTGCGCGAGCTGGGCAACGGCCCGACCGACCTCGCGCTGCTGGCCAGCGCGCTGGACCGGGCCGCGCACCTGGTCTCGGCGATACCCGTGCTGTTCCCCCCGGCTCCCTGAGGGCCGGCCCGAAAGGTGGATCAGCGCGCGGCGTCGGATGCGGTGCACCGCAAGGCGGGGGACCGTCCTGATACCGGGCGCATCCGGGCGTTCCGACAACGCGGCGAGGTGCCCGCCGGTCAGGCCGCGCCCGGCGTGACCGACGGACCGGCGTGACCGGCGGGGCACCCCCGCAGCCCCGCGCCTGGGGCGCGCGCTCTGCCCGTCTCCGGCGCCCGTGCTCGCGCCCGTCCCCGGGACGCGGTGTTCACCCGGCCCCGGGACGCGGTATTGCGGGGTCGCGCGGGTCGGCGTAGACCTTGTGGTCCGGGACACACCACGGGTATCGGGGGCAGAGCCATGCGCGAGCACGGAACGGGCCGTACGCATCTCAAGTGGGCGGCGCTCGCCGCCGCGGGCGCGCTGGCGCTCACCGCCTGCGGGGGCGGCGCCGACAAGGAGCCGTCGCCGCCGCGGGGCGGCACGGCCTCGCCCGCGGTGGAGTTACCGAAACTGGACGGGGAGAAGCTCCAGGTCGCGGCGGTCTGGACGGGCCCCGAGCAGGAGAACTTCACCAAGGTCCTCAAGGAGTTCGAGAAGCGGACGGGGGCCACCGTCACCTTCGTCCCGGCCCAGGACCCGATCGTCACCTTCCTCGGCACGAAGATCGCCGGCGGGGCTCCGCCGGACGTCGCGCTGCTGCCGCAGGTCGGGGCGCTGGTCTCGGCGGTCCAGAACAAGTGGGCGCAGCCGGTGGGCCCGCAGGCGCAGGCGCAGCTCGACAAGAACTACTCGGCGGGCTGGAAGTCGCTGGGCGCGGTCGGCGGCACCCAGTACGGCGTCTACTACAAGGCCGCCAACAAGTCGCTGATCTGGTACAACGCGAAGGCGTTCGAGGCGGCGGGCGTCAAGCCGCCCAAGACCTGGAAGGAACTGATCACAGCGGCGGACACCCTGTCGGCGTCGGGCACCCCGGCGGTCTCGGTCGCGGGCGCGGACGGCTGGACCCTGACGGACTGGTTCGAGAACATCTACCTCTCCCAGGCGGGCCCGGAGAAGTACGACCAGCTGGCCAAGCACCAGATCAAGTGGACGGACGACAGCGTCAAGCAGGCCCTGACCACGCTCGCCGAACTGTTCGGGCGCAAGGACTTCCTGGCGGGCGGGACGAGCGGCGCACTGGCCACCGAGTTCCCGAAATCGGTGACGCAGACCTTCACCGGCGGCGACCGGCCGGCGGCCGCGATGGTCTTCGAGGGCGACTTCGTCGCGGTGAACATCGCGCAGACCGAGGCGAAGGTCGGCGAGGACGCCCTGGTCTTCCCCTTCCCGGCGGTCGGCGCGAAGGCGCCGGTGGTCTCGGGCGGTGACGTGGCCGTCGCGCTGAAGCCCTCGAAGGGCGCCCAGGCGCTGCTGACCTTCCTGGCGTCGGCGGACGCGGCCGAGATCCAGGCACGCGAGGGCGGCTTCGTCTCCCCGAACAAGGCGGTCGACCCGGCGGCGTACCCGAACGACATCCAGCGGGGCATCGCCAAGGCGCTGATCGCGGCGGGTGACGACTTCCGCTTCGACATGTCCGACCAGGCACCGGCGGCCTTCGGCGGCACCCCGGGCGCGGGCGAGTGGAAGGCGCTCCAGGACTTCCTGGCGAACCCGTCGGACGTGGCGGGCACCCAGGCGAAACTGGAGGCGGACGCGGCCAAGGCCTACGGGAACTGATCCCGTGACGGCCCCCGCCGCACACGGTCGCTCCTCCGCACACGGCGACGGCCCCGCGCACGGTCCCGGCCCCGCGCGGGGGCTCTCCGCCGAGGCGCGGCGCCGCCGCCTCGTGGCGGCGGCGTTCCTCCTGCCGGCCCTAGTACTGCTCGGCGCACTCGTCGTGCACCCGATCGGCTACTCGCTCTACCGCAGCTTCTTCGACCGCTCCGGCGACGTGTTCGTCGGCGGTGACAACTACCGCGAGATCCTCACCGACGACAGCATCCGCACCGCCCTGGAGAACACGGCGGTGTGGGTGGTGCTGGCCCCGGCCACGGCCACCGCGCTGGGCCTGATCTTCGCGGTGCTCACCGAACGGGTGCGCTGGGGGACGGCGTTCAAGCTGCTGGTGTTCATGCCGATGGCGATCTCGATGCTGGCGGCGGGCATCATCTTCCGGCTCGTCTACGACCACGACCCCGACCGGGGCGTCGCCAACGCGGTCTGGGTCGGCGTCCACGACACCTTCGCGCAGTCCTCGGCCTTCCCCAAGGCCCGCCCCGGCCGCGACTCGCCGCTGGCGGACGCCGGCGGGGGCGCCTTCGTGACCCGCGAACCGGCCCGCGCGGGCAGCCCGGTGCTGCTCCCGCTGGTCGGCGTGGCCCCTGAGGCGCTGCCGGAGGGGACCCGTACGGCGGGCGCACCGCAGCCCGAGCCGGGGAAGGTCACCGGCACCGTCTGGCAGGACTTCACCCGTGGCGGGGGCGGCGCGGCGAACGTGGTCGACCCGAGCGAGCAGGGCTTCTCCGGGATGCGGATCGAGGCGGTCAAGGACGGCCGGGTGGTCGACACGGCGACGGCCCGCGCCGACGGCACCTTCACCCTGTCCCCGAAGGCCGACGGGGCACTGCTGCGGCTGCCCGCGGTCAACTTCCGGGAGGCGTACGGCGGGGTGGAGTGGCTCGGTCCGGCGCTGGTCACCCCGGCGGTCATCGGGGCGTACGTATGGATGTGGGCCGGTTTCGCGATGGTGCTGATCGGGGCCGGGCTGGCGGCCGTACCGCGCGAGCTGCTGGAGGCGGCGCGGGTGGACGGGGCGAACGAGTGGCAGGTGTTCCGGCGGATCACCGTCCCGCTGCTGGCGCCCCTGCTGGCTGTCGTGCTCGTCACGCTCGTCATCAACGTCATGAAGATCTTCGACCTCGTCTTCGTGATCGCACCCGGTGCGGTCCAGGACGACGCGAACGTGCTCGCGCTGCAGTTGTACCGGACGTCCTTCGGCACCGACGCCCATCCGGGGCTGGGCAGCGCCATCGCCGTGCTGCTGCTGGTGCTGGTGGTTCCGGTGATGCTTGTGAACATCCGCCGCCTGCGGAAGGAGGGGACCCGATGACCCGTACCGAAGCGGCGCCGGCCACGCGGCCGGCGACAGGGGCCGGGCGCTCCGCGGGCAGTCCGGCGGGCCGGGCCGCGGGCCGGCTGGCCGGCGGGGCCGTGCGCGTCTTCCTGGTCCTGGCGGCGCTCTTCTGGCTGCTGCCCACCCTGGGCCTGCTCGTCTCCTCCCTCGTCTCCCCGACCCACCTGAACGACGGCGGCTGGTGGCAGGTGTTCGGCGCGCCCTCGCGGCTGACCGCCGACAACTACGAGCGGCTGCTGGCCAACGACACCATCACCGGTTCCCTGCTGAACACCTTCGCGATCGCGGTGCCGGCCACCCTGCTCGTGCTGACCCTCGGCGCGTTCGCCGGATACGCCTTCGCCTGGCTGGAGTTCCCCGGCCGGGACTGGCTCTTCCTCGTCGTCGTCGGGCTGCTCGTCGTACCGGTGCAGGTGGCGCTGATCCCGGTGTCGGAACTCTTCGGCACCATCGGCCTGTTCGAGACCACGGCGGGCGTGGTGCTCTTCCACACCGCCTTCGGTCTGCCCTTCGCCGTGTTCCTGCTGCGCAACTTCTTCGCGGAGATCCCGCGCGAGCTGCTGGAGGCGGCCCGTCTCGACGGGGCGGGGGAACTGCGGCTGTTCACCCGGGTGGTGCTGCCGCTGGGCGGCCCGGCGATCGCCTCACTCGGCATCTTCCAGTTCCTGTGGGTGTGGAACGACATGCTGGTGGCGCTGGTCTTCGCCGACTCGGCCAACCCGCCGATCACGGTCGCGCTCCAGCAGCAGGTACGGCAGTTCGGGAACAACATCGACGTCCTGGCGCCCGGCGCGTTCCTGTCGATGGTGGTCCCGCTCGTCGTCTTCTTCGCGTTCCAGCGGCAGTTCGTCACGGGGGTGATGGCCGGCGCGGTCAAGTAGGCCCCGCGCCCCGCCGCTGACGTGCAGCGTTGACGCTGCGTAACCCGAATGCCGGACACCGCGTAACCCGATCGCCACGCCGGTGGTTCCTGGGCAATATGCCCGCGCCGACCCCTGGATGTGCCGTGCCCCGGTTCAGCGTCATCGTGCCCGCGTACAAGGTCCAGGCCTATCTCCAGGAGACACTGGACTCGGTCCTGACGCAGTCCTATTCGGACCTGGAACTGATCGCCGTCAACGACGCCTCCCCCGACGCCTGCGGTTCGATCATCGACGAGTGCGCGGCCCGCGACGCCCGGGTGACCGCGGTGCACCTGGCGCACAACGTGGGGCTGGGGCCGGCACGGAACGCGGGCCTGGCCCGGGCCACCGGCGACTACGTGATCTTCCTCGACGGCGACGACACCCTCACCCCGGGCGCCTTGCAGGCCGTCACCGACCGGCTGAAGGCCACCGGCTCCCCCGACGTCCTGGTCTACGACTACGCGCGCGCCTACTGGTCCGGGGACGTCGAACGCAACCGGCTCTCGCACCGGCTGTCCGAGGAGGGCCCGGCCAGCTTCAGGCTCGCCGACCGGCCCGCCCTGCTCGCCATGCTGATGGTGGTGTGGAACAAGGCGTACCGCCGGGAGTACGTCGAGCGCGAGGGCCTCTCCTTCCCGCCGGGGCTCTACGAGGACACCCCCTGGACCTACCCGGCGCTGCTGGCCGCGGAGTCCGTCGCCGTCCTGGACCGCGTCTGCGTGCACTACCGTCAGCGGCGCACCGGATCGATCACGACCACCCGCACCGCCCGCCACCTGGAGATCTTCGACCAGTACGACCGGGTCTTCGGGTACCTCACCGGGCGGCCCGAGCTGGAGCGCTGGCGCTCCACCCTGCACCGCCGGATGGCCGAGCACTTCTGCGCCGTCCACGCCGACCCGCGCCGCCTCCCCCGCGAGAGCCGAGCCGAGTTCTTCGCCCGGGCCTCCGCCCTGCTGCGCCGCTACCGCGCCCCGGGCGGCCGCAGTTCGCTGCCGCTGTCCCTGGCGCGGACCGACCGGATCCGGCACGCCCTGATGCGGCTGGGCGCCCGCCGCAGCTACCGGCTGCTGTCGGCGCTGCGCTCGGCGGGGCTGGCGCTGGGCCGGGCCGCCTCGGCCCTGGGGCGGGGCCTGCGCGAGTCCTCGCTGCGGCTGCACTACCGGATCCAGCGGCTGCTGCCCCTGCGCCCGGAGCTCGCGGTCTTCTCCGCGTACTGGCACGGCGGCTACGCCTGCAACCCCGCGGCGATCGAGGCCAAACTGCGCGAACTGGCGCCCCGGATGCGGACGGCGTGGATCTGCGACCCGGCGCACACCTCGACGCTCCCGCGGGAGACGGTGGCGCTGCGCCCCGGTTCGGCGGCGTACTGGAGCGCCCTGGCCCGGGCCGGGTACCTGGTCACGAACGTCAACTTCGACCGCGCGCTGGTCAAGCGGCGCGGCCAGGTCCTCCTCCAGACGCAGCACGGCACCCCGCTCAAGCGGGTCGGCCTCGACCTCCAGGACCGGCCGGCGGCCACCCCGACCCGGGACTTCGCGGGCCTGCTGCGCGGCGCCGACCAGTGGGACTACCTGCTCTCCGCGAACCGGCACTCCACCCTGGTGTGGGAGAAGGCGGTCCCGTCCTCCTACACCACCCTCGAATACGGCTACCCGCGCAACGACGTCTTCCACCGGGCGACCCGCACGGAGGTCCTGGAGCTGCGCGAGCGGCTGGGGATCCCGGCGGGCTCGACGGCGATCCTGTACGCGCCCACCCACCGCGACTACCGCCGCAGCCGGCCGGACCACCTGGACTTCGAGCGGCTCCTGCAGGACCTGGGCCCGCGCTTCACGCTGCTGGTCCGCACGCACCTGACGTACGCGGACGCCGACCGCCCGTGGGATCCCCACCCGCGCCTCGTGGACGTCTCCTCGTACCCGTCGGTGGAGGAGCTGTGCCTCGCCTCCGACGCCCTGGTCACGGACTACTCGTCCCTGATGTTCGACTACGCGGCGCTGGACCGGCCGATCGTGATCCACGCGGACGACTGGGAGGCCTACGAGGCGGCCCGGGGCACGTACTTCGACCTGCGGTCGTGTCCGCCGGGCGCGATCGCCCGCACCCAGGACGAGCTGGTGGACATCTTCACCACGGGCCACTGGCAGGGCTCCCGCTCCGCCCAACTGCGCTCGGCCTTCCGCGCCCGCTTCTGCTCCTACGACGACGGCCACGCGGCGGAACGCGTGGTCCGCCGGGTCTTCCTGGGCCACCAGACCCCGACCCCACCGGTGATCCCCCTGCCGGACCGCGCCCCCACCCCGTCGGCCCCCGCGCCGTCCCGCAGCCCGGAGGCGGCCCTGGCCCACGTCTGGCCGTAGGACGAGGACGGGCACGTCCGGCCGTTCGGCGTTCACGGCGCGGGGCCGGAGCCGCGGGGCGGGGCCCGTCAGGCGGTGCCGGAGGCCGACTTCAGGCCGGCGACCACCTGGTGGGCCAGGGTGTCCAGGTGGGCGGGCGTCACCGCGTCGCGGACGACGACCTGGCGCCAGTAGAGCGGGCCGATCAGCAGGTCCAGGGCGTGGTCGGGGCTGATGTCCGCCGGGAGTTCGCCGCGGGCGACGGCGTCCGCGACGATGCCGTGGGCCATGCGGTGCTGGCCGTCCAGGAGGGCGCCGCGGACCGCGTCCGCGATCTCCGGGTTGCGGGAGGCCTCGACCAGGAGGTCCGGGATCACCGCGGAGGCCACCGGGTGCCGCAGCACGTGTGACATGACCTCCAGCAGGGCGCGTACGTCGCCGTACAGCGAGCCGGTCGCCGGCACCGGCAGGCCGTCCGCCGCGAAGGCGCCGACCAGGTCGAGCACCAGGTGCAGCTTGGACTTCCAGCGCCGGTACACGGCGGTCTTCCCGACCCCGGCACGCCGTGCGATGCCCTCGATGGACATTCGGGAGAACCCGACCGCGGCCAGCTCCTCCAGCACCGCGTTGCGGATCGCCTCCGTCACGTCCTCACGCAGGACGGCGGCGCCGGCGGGGGCGCGGCGGGCGGAGGCGGAGGGGGCGCGGTCCGTGGTCATGCACAGAGCATAGCCGCGGCCCGTCACGACGATACGGTTGCGTTCCGTCGGTCAACCCCCTAGCCTCGCCGTAGCGACGATACGGACCCGTCCCGACCCACGTCGAAAGCGAACCAGTGACCACCGCGACCGCATCCACGACCGCGCCCGCCACCTCCGCGGAGATCGCGCAGCTGGCGGCCGCCCACGACCTCACGCTCAGCGGCGCCCGCCCGACGCTCCCCCGTTACATCGAGCAGCTCTGGCAGCGCCGCCACTTCGTCACCGCCTACGCCAACGCCCGCATGCAGGCCACCTACAGCACGGCCAAGCTCGGCCAGGTCTGGCACCTGGTGACCCCGCTGCTCAACGCGGCGGTCTACTACTTCATCTTCGGCATCGTGCTGAAGGCCAGCCACGGCGTGCCGGACTACGTCCCCTTCCTGATCACCGGCATCTTCGTCTGGGACTTCATCAGCAGCTCCGTCAACGCCGGCACCCGCGCCGTCCACAGCAACCTCGGCCTGGTCCGCGCACTGCACTTCCCCCGCGCGAGCCTGCCCCTCTCCACCGTCGTGCAGCTCTTCCAGCAGCTGCTCGTCTCCATGGCCGCACTGGTGATCCTGCTGCTGGCCTTCGGCCAAAGGCCCGGCGCGGCCTGGCTCCTGGCCGTACCGACGCTCCTGCTGACGGCCCTCTTCGCCGCCGGCTGCGCCATGATCATGGCGCGCATCGGCAGCAAGAGCCCCGACGTCAGCCAGCTGATGCCGTTCGTCCTGCGTACGTGGATGTACGCCTCGGGCGTCATGTGGTCCATCGACCAGATGCTCAGCACGAACCACCTGCCGCACTGGGCGCTGACGGCCCTCAAGGCCAACCCCCCGGCCGTCTACATCGACCTGATGCGCTTCGCGCTGATCGACAGCTTCCCCGCCCACGCGCTCCCGCACCACGTGTGGCTGCTGGCCGCCGGCTGGGCGCTGCTCGCGGGCGTCGGCGGGTTCATCTACTTCTGGAAGGCAGAGGAGGCGTACGGACGTGGCTGACACCGCGACGAAGACCAGTACGGCCGGTACGGCCAGGCCGGCCAGCACGGCCGGGACCGGCACCCGGGTCCCCACCGTGATCGCGGACGGGGTCCACGTCATCTACCAGGTCCACGGCACCGGCGCCCGCAAGGGCGGCGCCACGTCGGCGCTCAGCCGCATCTTCTCCCGCGGGGCCGCCCCCGGCATGCGGGAGGTGCACGCGGTCAAGGGCGTCTCCTTCACCGCCTACGAGGGCGAGGCCATCGGTCTCATCGGCTCCAACGGCTCGGGCAAGTCCACCCTCCTCAAAGCCGTCGCCGGCCTCCAGCCGGTGGCCCGCGGGCGGATCTTCTCGCACGGCCAGCCGTCCCTGCTGGGCGTGAACGCCGCCCTGATGAACGACCTGACGGGCGAACGGAACGTCATCCTGGGCGGCCTCGCGATGGGGATGTCCCGCCAGCAGATCCGCGAGCGCTACCAGGACATCGTCGACTTCTCCGGCATCAACGAGAAGGACGACTTCATCTCCCTGCCGATGCGGACGTACTCCTCCGGCATGGGCGCCCGGCTGCGGTTCTCCATCGCCGCCGCCAAGGACCACGACGTCCTGATGATCGACGAGGCACTGGCCACGGGCGACGCGGCCTTCCAGCGGCGCAGCCAGGCCCGCATCGAGCAGCTCCGGGAGCGGGCCGGCACCGTCTTCCTGGTCAGCCACGCCGTCCACACGGTCCGCGAGACCTGCGATCGCGCGATCTGGCTGGACTCGGGCGTCCTGCGCATGGACGGCCCGGCAGACGAAGTCTGCGCCGCCTACGAGAACTCCAGCCGCGCCGGCGCTTGAAGCGCGGGGACCCGCGGCAGCGCCCACGCAACGGCGCCGCACCCGCGGACCACGCGAACGGGCCGGGCGCGGGACCGACATGGTCCCGGGCCCGGCCCGTTCGGCTACGCCGAGACGATCAGCTGTGCGCGCGCAGCAGCGACCGCATGGTCCGCATCGCCACCGACAGGTTCGCCAGGTCGAAGGCGTCCGAGCCCCGGATCTCCTCCAGGGTCGTCCGGGCCCGCCCGATGATCGCCGCGTTCTTCTCCTCCCACGCCTTGAAGCGCTCCTCGGGAGTCGAGGTGCCGTTGCCCACGGACAGCACGTCCGCGGTCAGGGCCGCGTGCGCCGCGAACAGGTCCTCACGGATGGACGCGCGGGCCATGGACTGCCAGCGGTCGGCCCGCGGCAGCTCGATGATCCGGTCCATCAGCTGCGTGATGTCCAGTCGGTCGGCGAGGTCGTAGTACACCTCGGCGACACCCAGCGGGTCCACGCCCGTCCGGTCCGCGATCGCGACGATGTCCAGCGTCGGGAAGGCCGAGGAGAACCCGGCGACCTTCGCCGCCAGCTCCTCCGGCACGCCCTCGCCGGTCAGCTCGTCCATGACCAGCTGGTACCACTCCAGGTCCGCACCGCGCACCAGCTTCGGCAGCTCCGCCCACACCCCGGCCACCCGCTCGCCGAAGAAGGCGATGGTCTCGGTGATCTGGAGCGGCTGCGGCCGGTTGTTGAGCAGCCAGCGCGTACCGCGCTCGACCAGGCGGCGCGAGTGCAGGCGCACCCGGGTCTGGACGTCCGCGGCCACCTTGTTGTCGAGCGCCTCCACGGCGTCCCACACCTCGGCGAGGCCGAAGATCTCACGGGCCGCGAGCTGCGCCCGGACGATCTCCTCCGTGGAGGCCCCGGTCTCCTCGCGCAGGCGGTGCAGGAAGGTCGAGCCACCGGTGTTGACGGTGTCGTTGACCAGGACCGTCGTGATGATCTCGCGGCGCAGCGCGTGCGCGTCGATCTGCTCGGAGAACTTGTCGCCCAGGGCCGCCGGGAAGTACGCGAAGAGCAGGCGGCGCAGGTACGGGTCGTCCGGCAGCTCGGTGGCGATGAGCTCGTCCGCCGTCGTGATCTTCGTGTACGCGAACAGCACCGCCAGCTCCGGCTGGGTCAGCCCCTTGCCGTTGTTCAGCAGTTCGCGGATCTGCCGGTCGGTGGGCAGGAACTCAAGCTCGCGGTTGAGCAGTCCGGCGTTCTCCAGGCGGCGCATGAAGCGCTGCTGGGCGTGGAGCAGGCTGGGGGCCTGGGCCGAGCCGTTGGCCAGCGCGGTGTTCTGCGCGTAGTTGTTGCGCAGCACCAGGCGGCCGACCTCGTCGGTCATCTGCGCGAGCAGCTTGTTGCGCTGCTTGACGGTCATGTCACCGTCGGTGACGACCGCGTTGAGCAGGATCTTGATGTTCACCTCGTGGTCGGAGGTGTCCACGCCGGCGCTGTTGTCGATGGCGTCGGTGTTGACCTTGCCGCCCTCGCCGCCGGCGCCGCTGCGGGCGAACTCGATGCGGCCGAGCTGCGTCAGGCCCAGGTTGCCGCCCTCGCCGATGACCTGCGCCCGCACGTCGCAGCCGTTGACGCGAATGGCGTCGTTGGCCTTGTCGCCGACGTCGGCGTGCGTCTCGGACGTCGCCTTGACGTACGTACCGATGCCGCCGTTCCACAGCAGGTCCACCGGGGACTGCAGGATCGCCTTCATCAGGTCGGCCGGGGTCATCTTGGTGACGCCCGTCTCGATGCCCAGGGCCTCTCGGACGTGTGCGTTGACCGGGATGGACTTCGCGCTGCGCGGGTGGATGCCACCGCCCGTGGAGAGCAGCGAGGTGTCGTAGTCGGCCCACGAGGAGCGCGGCAGTTCGAACAGCCGGCGGCGCTCCGCGTACGAGACCGCCGCGTCCGGGGTCGGGTCGATGAAGATGTGCCGGTGGTCGAAGGCGGCCACCAGGCGGATGTGCTCGGAGAGCAGCATGCCGTTGCCGAAGACGTCACCGGACATGTCGCCGACGCCGACGACGGTGAAGTCCTGGGTCTGGGTGTCGTGGCCGAGCTCGCGGAAGTGCCGCTTGACGGACTCCCACGCGCCGCGGGCGGTGATGCCCATGCCCTTGTGGTCGTAGCCTGCCGAGCCGCCCGACGCGAAGGCGTCGCCGAGCCAGAAGCCGTAGGACTCCGCCACGCCGTTGGCGATGTCGGAGAACGTCGCGGTGCCCTTGTCCGCGGCGACGACGAGGTAGGTGTCGTCCTCGTCGTGACGGACCACGCTCCGCGGCGGCACGACCTCGCCGGCGACCATGTTGTCGGTGATGTCGAGCAGCGCCGAGATGAAGATCTTGTACGAGGCGATGCCCTCGGCGAGCCAGGCGTCGCGGTCCACCGACGGGTCGGGGAGGTTCTTGGCGACGAAGCCGCCCTTTGCGCCGACCGGCACGATGACGGTGTTCTTGACCATCTGCGCCTTGACCAGGCCGAGGATCTCCGTACGGAAGTCCTCGCGGCGGTCGGACCAGCGCAGGCCGCCTCGGGCGACCTTGCCGAAGCGCAGGTGGACGCCCTCGACGCGCGGGGAGTACACCCAGATCTCGTACGCCGGGCGCGGCGCCGGCAGGTCCGGGATGGCCTGCGGGTCGAACTTCATCGACACGTAGGCGTGCTGCTCGCCCTGGGAGTCGAGCTGGAAGAAGTTCGTGCGCAGGGTCGCCTTGATGAGGGTGAGGAAGGCCCGCAGGATGCGGTCCTCGTCGAGCGAGGCGACCTGGTCCAGGGCCCCGTCGAGCTCCTCCAGCATGGCGTCCACGAGTTCGCTGCCGGCGGCCTGGCGGACGGGCGACATCCGGGCCTCGAAGAGCGAGACCAGCAGCCGGGTGGTGTGGACGTTGTTGCGGAGGGTGTCCTCCATGTAGTCCTGGCTGAAGGTGGAGCCGGCCTGGCGCAGGTACTTGGCGTACGCGCGCAGGACGACTGCCTGCCGCCAGGTCAGGCCGGCGCTCAGCACGAGGGAGTTGAAGTTGTCGTTCTCGGCCTGGCCGTTCCAGACGGCCGCGAAGGCGTCCTGGAAGCGCTCGCGGGCGTCGTCGCCGAGGTCGCCCGCCGAGAGCCGCAGACCGAAGTCGTAGATCCACGCGTTCGTGCGGTCCGAGCAGCGCAGCTCGTACGGGCGCTCGTCGGTGACCTCGACGCCGAGGCGCTGGAGCACCGGCAGGACGGCGGACAGGGAGACCTGCTCACCGGCGCGGTAGATCTTGAAGCGGCGCTCGCCGGGGCCGGCGCCGACCGGCTCGTACAGCGACAGCGCGAAGTCCTTGTCGCTGCCGCGCAGCTTCTCCAGGTGCACGAGGTCGGCGACGGCGGCGCGCGGCGAGTGGTCGGCCTTGTAGCCCTCGGAGAAGGCGGTGCCGTAGCGCCGCAGCAGCTCCGCGGCGCGCTCCTCGCCGAGCTCGGCGTTGAGGGCCTGGTCGAAGCCGTCGGCCCAGGAGCGGGCCGCCTCGACGAGGCGGCCCTCGATGCGCTCGACGTCGCCGTCGGTCAGCACGGGCAGCTCGGTGCCCTGCGGGACGCGGATGACGAAGTGGATGCGGGAGAGGATCGACTCGGTGTTCCAGGCGGTGAAGTCGACGCTGATGCCGCCGAGCTCCTCGCGCAGGATGTCCATCAGGCGCAGCCGCACACCGGTGGTGAAGCGGTCGCGCGGCAGGTAGACCAGCGCGGAGTAGTAGCGCCCGTACTCGTCTTGGCGCAGGTACAGCCGCAGCCGGCGGCGTTCCTGGAGGTAGAGAACCGAGGTGACGATGGACTGGAGCTGGTCGACCGGGGTCTGGAACAGCTCGTCGCGCGGGTAGGTCTCCAGGATCTGCGTCAGGTCGCGGCCGTCGTGGCTGGCCGGCGAGAAGCCGGCCCGCTCCAGGACCTCGGCTACCTTGCGGCGGATGACCGGCACGCGGCGCACGGACTCGGTGTACGCGGCGGAGGAGAACAGGCCGAGGAAGCGGCGCTCGCCGATGACGTTGCCGTCGGCGTCGAACTTCTTGACGCCCACGTAGTCGAGGTACGAGGGACGGTGCACGGTGGAGCGGCTGTTGGCCTTGGTCAGCACCAGCAGGCGGTGCTCGCGGGCCTTGGCGCGGGCGTCGGCCGGCAGCCGGTTGAACGACGGCGAGACAGGGTGGCCGTCGTCCTTGCCGCTGTGGTGCGGGTCGGAGCGCAGGATGCCGAGGCCGGTGCCGGGCACGGCGGACAGGGAGTCGCCGTCGACGAGGTTGTACTCGCGGTAGCCGAGGAAGGTGAAGTGGTCGTCGGCGAGCCAGCGCAGCAGCTCACGGGCCTCTTCGAGCTCGTACTCGCGCAGGTCCGGGGCGGTGGGCTCGTCGGGCAGGCCCTCGGCGATGCGCAGCGCGGCGTCGCGCATCTTCTCCCAGTCCTCGACGGACTCGCGTACGTCGGACAGGACGCGCAGCAGGTCGGCGTTGATCTGCTTGAGGTCGGCGCGGTCGGTCTCGCGGTCGATCTCGACGTGGATCCAGGACTCGACGAGGGAGTCGTGGGGGCGCGCGGTGCGGGGGCCGTGGGCGTCGCAGTCGGGGCCGAGGATCTCGATCAGCTTGCCGGTGACGTCACGGCGGACGACGACCTGCGGGTGGATCACGACGTGGATGCCGCGGCCCTGGCGGGACAGCTCGTTCGTCACGGAGTCCACGAGGAAGGGCATGTCGTCGGTGACGACCTCGACGACGGAGTGGCTGGAGGTCCAGCCGTTCTCCTCCACCGTGGGGGTGTGCACGCGCACGTTCGCGGTGCCCTGCGGCCGGTTCTCGGCCAGTCGGTAGTGGGAGAGCGCGGCTCCGAATACATCCTCCGGGTCCCGGTCCGTGAGGTCCTCGGGCGCCGTGTGCAGGTAGTAGCGCTGGAGGTAGGAGAGGACCGCGTCCCGGTCCGGACGCTCTCCCTGCTCGGACCCAGTCGGAAGTAGCCCCCCGGCCGGGCTGTGCTCAGCTACCCGGGCCGCCCGTGCGAGCAGCTCGGCCTTTGCTTCGTCCAGCTTGGTCTGCATGTCCTCTGGCTCCTGTCGCGCGCCATTGCGTGACGTAGGTGAAGGAAGGAATGACATAGCGCCGCGAGGCGGGGTGTCCGTTCCGAATCGACGCTATGCCGTCGTGAGAGCCGACCGGGAGGGAATGAGCCAAGATCGGCTGGCGCTCCCGGTGGCGGGGATCAGCGATGGCCCGGGCACTGTCGTGCGCCGGGCGCAGGCCGGAGGCTCCAGTGCCCCCGAGGGATATCGCGCTGATCACGGGTACAAGGCTATCCCGACCTACCCCCAAGTCGTCATTCGCCGCATCTGTACAAATCTTGGGGTGGAACTTTGACACTCTGGCCAGCGACGTGGCAGGCCGTCCGTGCAGCGGCCTGGCCAGTCGCTATTCGGCCAGCTCGCGAGCTGTCAGAACGGCCTCGGCCAGGCTGTCCACGACGGGCACTCCGGCTGATTCCAGACTGCGGCGGCTGTGCGAACCGCCCGTGTAGAGGACCGCGCGGGCGCCCACGTGGGCGGCCGCGAGGGCGTCGTCCACCGCGTCTCCGATGAGGACCGTACGGTCGGCGGTCACGCCCGTCGCGTCGAGGGCCTGCAGGTGGCGTACGAGATGTCCCGCCTTGGAGGTGTGGGAGGGGCCGGTCCGCCCGTCGACGCGCACGAAGTGCCCGTCGATGCCGTGGGCCCGTACCAGCGGCACGAGTTTGTCGTGGGGCGCGAGGGAGAGCAGGGACTGGGTGAGCCCGTCGTGCTGCCAGTCCCGGAGCAGTTCCCGGGCGCCGTCGGCGAGCCCGGAGTCCGCCGCGGCGGCCCAGTAGTGGCGGTGGAAGGTCTCGTCCATGACGAGCCACTCCTCCTCGGTGGGCAGCCGTCCCATGAGGCGCTCGTAGAACTTGGGCACCGGTACGACATACAGCTCGCGGTACGTCTCCAGGGTGATCGGCGCGAAGCCGAGCTCGGCGAAGGAGGCGTTCGTCGCGATGATCACGGCGTCGATGTCGTGGAGGAGCGTGCCGTTCCAGTCCCACACGATGTGGTGCGTGCGGGTCATTTCAGCAGCCCCGGGATCTCCTGCACGCCGAACCACAGCAGCTCGTGGTCCTCGGCCCCGTCGACGGTGAACCGCGCGTCCTCGTCCCCGCCGTCGGCGGCGGGCAGGGCCAGCGCGGCGGCGGCGACGTCCTCGGCGGCGTCGACGGCGTCCACGTGCACCGCGGCAGCCACGGTCAGGCGCACGGCGGCGGCGAGGCTCACCTGGCCGAGGGCGGCCTCGTCGACCCCCGGGGTGGCGGTGGCGGCCTTGTCGTCCACGTCGAGGGCGACCACGACGCGTCGGCGGGGTGCGCCGGGGTCGGCGGCGAGCAGCCGCAGCGAGGCGGCCGCCGCCCGGCCCAGGGCCGCGTACTCCAGCTCCTCGATGTCGTCCGAGACGTACCACTCGCGCAGCCCGGGGGTGACGGCGTACGCCCGCAGCGGGGCGGGGCCCAGCTCACCCGCCTTGTGCACCTCGGCGAGCGCGGGGAGGGTCAGGGGGACGTACACACGCATGGCCGGCTGCTTTCGGTAGTCGGAAAACGCACCCAGGATACGACTCGGAGGGGGTCGGCAGGGGTCGGCATGGTGACGGCCGCCGTACCCCATCGGGCTGTCGGGGCGCGCCGGGCGCCCGTCCACCCGCTGATCCGGCGCCCGGCCCGGCCCGCGCGGGGGCGGCGGGGCGGGCACTCGGATAGGTGAACCGGGCGGGCGGCGGGCCGGCGCTCGGCCGTGGTTGCGGAGCGTGTTCGCCGACCGTAGAAGGTCTCCATCAAGTTACCGCCCGGTACCGCTCCGGGCCCGGCCTGTTCGGGGGCAGAACGCGATGGACACCACGACGCGCGGCACGATCGGCAGCAACGGCGGCCGCCGCCGGCCCGCGGGCCGCTCCGGTACCCGCCCCGCCGGGCGGCGCGACCAGCGACGCCCGGCGGGTCCCGCGGGGCCGGTTGCTCCCGCGGGCACCAAGGGCCCGGCGGGCCCGCACCACTGGTTCGCCGAACGCCTCCTGGCCGTGGTGAGCGGCCTGCGCCCGGTCCACTCTCTCCTGGGCCACACCGTCGGCCCCGCCTACCAGCAGCTGGTCACCCTGGCGCCCGCGGACCCGCTGCGCGAGCGCCTGCGCCCGGTCGTCCGCCGCTGCGGCCGCTTCATCCCCGGCCCGGGCGTCATCGAGGCCTTCGCCCGCATCGCCACCGGCGACCGCGTGACGGCGATGGCCTTCCGCCTGGAACAGGGCCCGGACCTCCGCTGGCGCTGCGCGGCGGTGGAAATCCGCGGCCCGCTCCCATAGATCACACCGTCTCCAGCCCCGCCGCCCCTCCAGCCCCGCCGGCGCTTGAGGCGCGGGGGCCCGGGGGCAGCGCCCCCGCCACGGCGCCGCACCCGGCACCACACCGCCACCCCGGCGGAGCCAGACGGCAGAACGGCCGGGGCCGGACACCCGTACGGTGTCCGGCCCCGGCCGACAGCTCAACCCGGCAGCGGGCTACTTCTTGCGGCGACGCCCACCCGCGGCCTTCTGCGCCTTGCGGCGCTCGGCCCGCGTCATCCCGTCACCGGCGGCGTCGTTGTCGAAGTCGCCCTCGATCACGCCGCCCTCCCCGTCGACCGTCGGGGCGGAGAAGTGCAGCCGGTCCGGACGCTGCGGCGCGTCCAGCCCCTTCGCCCGGATCTCCGGACGCGCGGCCGGCACCGGCTCCTTCGTCAGCGACGGCGCCGCGTCCTGCACCGGAAGCTCCTCGACCTGCTGCTCGACCTGGACCTCCAGGTTGAACAGGTAGCCGACGGACTCCTCCTTGATGCCTTCCTGCATGGCGTTGAACATGTCGAAGCCCTCGCGCTGGTACTCGACCAGCGGGTCCTTCTGGGCCATCGCCCGCAGGCCGATGCCCTCCTGCAGGTAGTCCATCTCGTACAGGTGCTCACGCCACTTGCGGTCCAGCACCGACAGGACCACGCGCCGCTCCAGCTCGCGCATGATCTCGGAGCCGAGGGCCTTCTCGCGGGCCTCGTACTGCTCGTGGATGTCGTCCTTGACGGACTCCGCGATGAACTCGGCGGTGATGCCGGCGCGGTCGCCCGCGGCCTCCTCCAGCTCCTCGATGGTGACCTTCACCGGGTAGAGCTGCCGGAAGGCGCCCCACAGGCGCTCCAGGTCCCACTCCTCGGCGAAGCCCTCGACCGTCTCGGCCGCGATGTACGCGTCGATCGTGTCGTCCATCATGAAGCGCACCTGCTCCTGCAGGTCCTCGCCCTCCAGGACGCGGCGGCGCTCACGGTAGATGACCTCGCGCTGGCTGTTGAGCACCTCGTCGTACTTCAGGACGTTCTTGCGCGTCTCGAAGTTCTGGGTCTCGACCTGCGACTGGGCCGACGCGATCGCACGCGTCACCATCTTGTTCTCGATCGGCACGTCGTCCGGCACGTTCGCCATCGCCATGACGCGCTCGACCATCTGCGCCTTGAACAGGCGCATCAGGTCGTCACCCAGCGACAGGTAGAAGCGGGACTCGCCCGGGTCGCCCTGTCGGCCGGAGCGGCCGCGCAGCTGGTTGTCGATACGGCGCGACTCGTGGCGCTCGGTGCCCAGCACGTACAGCCCGCCGAGCCCCTTGACCTCCTCGAACTCCGCCTTCACGGCCGCCTCGGCCCGAGTGAGCGCCTCGGGCAGGGCGTGCGCCCACTCCTCGATGTGCTCCTCGGGGTCCAGGCCGCGCTGGCGCAGCTCCGCCTCGGCGAGGTCGTCCGGGTTGCCGCCGAGCTTGATGTCGGTACCGCGGCCGGCCATGTTGGTGGCGACGGTGACCGCGCCGCGACGGCCGGCCTGGGCGACGATCGTCGCCTCACGGTCGTGCTGCTTGGCGTTGAGCACCTCGTGCGGGATGCCGCGCTTGGAGAGCTGCTGGGAGAGGTACTCGGACTTCTCGACCGACGTCGTACCGACGAGGATGGGCTGGCCCGTCTCGTGCTTCTCCGCGATGTCGTCGACGACGGCGGCGAACTTGGCGACCTCGGTCCGGTAGATCAGGTCGGGCTGGTCCTTGCGGACCATGGCGCGGTTGGTCGGGATCGGGACCACGCCGAGCTTGTAGATCTGGTGGAACTCGGCGGCCTCGGTCATGGCCGTACCGGTCATGCCCGACAGCTTCGAGTACAGGCGGAAGAAGTTCTGCAGGGTGATCGTGGCGAGGGTCTGGTTCTCGTCCTTGATGTCCACCCCTTCCTTCGCCTCGATCGCCTGGTGCATGCCCTCGTTGTAGCGGCGGCCGGCGAGGATACGGCCGGTGTGCTCGTCGACGATCATGACCTCGCCGTCGATGACGACGTAGTCCTTGTCCTTCTTGAACAGTTCCTTCGCCTTGATGGCGTTGTTCAGGTAGCCGACGAGCGGGGTGTTCACCGACTCGTAGAGGTTCTCGATGCCGAGCCAGTCCTCGACCTTGGCCACACCGGCCTCGTGGATGCCGACGGTCCGCTTCTTCTCGTCGACCTCGTAGTCGCCGGTCTCCTCGATGCCCTTGAGCGGCTGTCCGGCCTCGCCCCTGGTCAGACGGGTGACCAGCTTGGCGAAGTCCGCGTACCACTTCGTGGCCTGGTCCGCGGGGCCCGAGATGATCAGCGGGGTGCGGGCTTCGTCGACGAGGATCGAGTCGACCTCGTCGACCACGGCGAAGTTGTGGCCGCGCTGGACGAGCTCGTCCTGCGACCATGCCATGTTGTCGCGCAGGTAGTCGAAGCCGAACTCGTTGTTCGTGCCGTACGTGATGTCGCAGCTGTACTGCTCGCGACGCTGCGCCGGCGACATGTTCGCCAGGATGCAGCCGACGGACAGGCCCAGGAACTTGTGGACGCGGCCCATCATCTCGGAGTCGCGCTCGGCCAGGTAGTCGTTCACCGTGATCAGGTGGACGCCCTTGCCGGACAGCGCGTTCAGGTACGCCGGCAGCGTGCCGACGAGGGTCTTGCCCTCACCGGTCTTCATCTCGGCGACGTGGCCGAGGTGCAGCGCCGCGCCACCCATGATCTGGACGTCGTAGTGGCGCTGGCCGAGGACGCGCTTGGCCGCCTCGCGCACCGTCGCGAAGGCCTCGGGCAGCAGGTCGTCCAGGCTCTCACCGTCCTGGTAGCGCTGCTTGTACTCGTCCGTGAGCGCCCGCAACTCGGCGTCGGAGAGGTTGACGAAGTCCTCTTCGATGGAGTTGACCTGGTCCGCGATGCGGTGCAGTTTGCGCAGGATCTTGCCTTCGCCTGCACGCATGAGCTTGTTGAAGACGGACACCGAGGTTTGTCTCCTTGCCGGTCGGGCCTGGGCACTGTACGTACACGGGCACGGCAGGTGGGCCCCACCGCAACGGCCATCGTAAGCGAGGACTCGGCCGCGTCGGGAGGTCCGCCGTTCCCAGAGGGCACGGGTGCCCGTATTGAGAACGTCCGGGGGACACCGAAGGTGCCGCATCGCCCGGGCGGATTCCCGAAAAGTGTTCGCTCCGGGCGTCGCGGCCGCAGCACAATCCACGCATGGAGCCCACCACACTGACCACCGAACGCCTCGTGCTCACGCCGTTCGCCCCCGAGGACGCCGCCGAGGTGTACGCCGCCTGCCAGGACCCCGAGATCCAGCGCTGGAACGAGGTCCCCTCCCCTTACGGGCGCGCGCACGCCGACACCTGGGTGAACGAGACCGTGCCGGCGGGCTGGCGCGGGGACACCGGGTACAGCTTCGCGGTCCGGCTCGGTGCCGGGGGCCCGCTGGTGGCGGCCGTGGGCGTGCATCCGCGCGGCGAGTCCGTGTTCGAGATCGGCTTCTGGGCGGTGAAGGAGCACCGGGGCCGCGGCTACGTGACCGAGGCGGTCGGCGCCGCCGCCCGCTGGGCCTTCGCCGAGCTGGGCGCCGGCCGCCTGGAGTGGCGGGCCGACGTCGGCAACGCGGCCTCCCGGGCCGTCGCCGACAAGGCCGGCTTCCGGATGGAGGGGACCCTGCGCGCCGGGATCTCCCACCGCGGCACCCTCCGTGACTGCCGGGTCGGCGCCCTGCTCCCCTCCGACCTGGGCCTGCCCTCCCACCTGCCGTACCTGCCGGCACCCACGGTCCAAGCCGGGCCGCTGCCGGGCGGGCCCGTTGTCAGTGGCCGCCCCTAAGCTCGCCGCATGACCAGCCTGCCGCCGCCGACCGTGTCCCTGTCCGCCGACGAGGCCCGCCGGATCGCCCTGCGCGCGCAGGGCTTCCTCGGCGCCCCCGACCGGCGCGGCGGGGTCCGGGGAGTCCTGCGCCACCTGGGCGCCGTCCAGCTCGACACCATCTCGGTGCTGGCCCGCTCGCACGAGCTGATCCCGTACGCACGGCTCGGCGCGGTCGGCCGGGACGCCGTGGAGAAGGCCTACTGGACCGAGCGGCACGCCTTCGAGTACTGGTCGCACGCGGCCTGCATCCTGCCCATCGAGGAATGGCCGCATTTCGCCTTCCGCCGCCGGGCACGCCGGGCGCGCGGCCACCGCTGGCACGTCCTGCAGGACAAGGACCGCTCGACGCAGGCGGTCCTGGACCGGCTGAAGGCGGACGGTCCGCTGACCTCCACCGAGCTGGGCGGCGCCAAGAACGGCGGCGAGTGGTTCGAATGGTCCGAGACCAAGATCGCGGTGGAGTGGCTCCTCGACACCGGCGAGGTGGTGTGCAGCGAGCGCCGCGGCTGGAAGCGGGTCTACGACCTCCCCGAGCGGGCCGTGCCCGACGCCCTGCTCCACGACGACCTGGACGACCGCGAGTGCCTGCGCCGCCTGGTGGCCCTGGCCGGCCGCTCCCTCGGTGTCGGCACCCGCGCCGACATCGCGGACTACCACCGGCTCAAGGGGGAGGAGTTCGACGCGGTGGCCGCGGACTCCGGGCTGGTCCCGGTGGAGGTCGAGGGCTGGGCCAAGCCCGCCTGGGCGGACCCGGCGGCCCTCGCGACGGCCCCCCGGGGCCGCCACCGCACGACGCTGCTGTCGCCCTTCGACTCCCTGGTCTGGGACCGTCCGCGCACGGAGCGGATCTTCGGCTTCACGCACCGCCTGGAGGCGTACGTCCCCAAGCCCAAGCGGATACACGGGTACTTCGCGATGCCGCTGCTGGCGGGCGGCCGGCTCCAGGGCCGCGTCGACCCGGCCCGCGAGGGCCGCACGCTGGTCGCGCGGCAGCTCTCGCTGACCTCCCCCGCGGCCTCGCCCGCGATGGCGCGGGCCCTGCGGGAGGCGGCGGAGTGGGTCGGCTGCGACGCGGTCCGCGTGGAGCGGGCGCAGAGCGCCGCCGAGGCAGCGGCGGTGACGGCCGAACTGACCGCACTGGGCGCCTGACCGGGCCGCCCCGACGGGGGCGAGCGGGCGGCCGGCTAGCGGATCTCCAGGATCTTCTCCCGCATCGCGTAGACCACGGCCTCCATCCTGGAGTGCAGCTGGAGCTTCTCCAGGATGTTGCGGACGTGGTTCTTCACGGTGTTCTCGGAGATGAACAACTCCTTCGCGATGTCGCGGTTGTTCATGCCGGTGGCCACCAGCTTCAGGACCTCCAGCTCCCGGTCCGTCAGCCTCGGCGCCGGCACCAGCCGCCGCTCGTCGGTCCGCTGGATCATCGACTTGAACTCGGTGAGGAGCTTCGACGCCATCGACGGGCTGATCTGCGACTGGCCGTCGGCCACCGCGCGGATCGCCGTGGCCACTTCGTCCGTGGAGATCTCCTTCAGGAGGTACCCGGTCGCGCCCGCCTTGATCGCGTCGTAGAGGTCCGCCTCCTCGTCGCTGATCGTCAGCATGATGATCTTCGCGGAGGGCGCCACCTCCTTGATCGAGGTGCACGCCTCGATACCGCCGCGCCGGGGCATCCGCACGTCCATGAGCACGATGTCCGGCAACAGGTCGGCCGCCTTGTCCACCGCCTCCGCGCCGTCCCCGGCCTCGCCGACGACCTGGATGTCCTCCTCCTGCGCCAGGACGATCTCCAGTCCCCGGCGGAAGAGCGCGTGGTCGTCGACCACGAGCACCCTGATGGGCTCCCCGGCCGACGGGCCGGCGGTTCCTCCCGAGGGGTCCGCCCCGCGGCGGTCCTCGCCGTCGTCCGCGCGTACCGGACCGAAGCTGTCCGCCATCGTGCCTCCCCCTGCATGTGCTGAGCTGCCGGGCCAACCGGACACGTTCCGCAGCCGGTTGACTGCCCGCCATGATTCCATGCCCGCACCACGGCGCGGGGGATGCCGGCGGACCTCCTGGCGCATACCGGTCATGCAGGTGCCCCCGCGGAGGCGCCGAAGCGTCCCGCGGGGGCAGCGAACGGTCTGCTCAGCCGCCGAGCGCGCCACCCGCGCCGCCCCGCGGCTCCTCCGAGCTGGAGGCCCCGTCGGGGTTCACATGGATGACGCCGTAGTCATAGGCGTGACGCCGGTAGACGACACTGGGCAGCTTCGTCTCGGAGTCGACGAACAGATAGAAGTCGTGGCCGACCAGCTCCATCTCGTACAGAGCCTGGTCGAGCGACATGGGCGCGGCCGAGTGGGTCTTCTCGCGAACGATCAGCGGGCCTTCGCCCTGCACTTCGATGGGTCCGATCCGGGTGACCGGAACTCCGTCCGCCTTCTCCTCGGTGACCGGTTGGCCGCTGCCGTTGAGCGACGCGACGCCCGGCACGACGTCGGCGACCTCTGCCGCCGGGATCCGGCCGCTGCCACGGCGGGTGTAGCGCTTGTCGTGCTGCTTGCGCAGCCGGGCCTCCAGCTTGTCCTGAGCCAGGTCCAGCGCCGCGTACGGGTCGGCGGCGGCCGCCTCGGCCCGGATCACCGGGCCCCGCGAATGCAGGGTGATCTCCACGCGGTCGGAACGGTCGGCCTGGCGCGGGTTGTGCTCCTTGGACACCTCGACGTCCAAGCTGATCACCTTGGCGTCGAGCTTCTGGATCCGCTCCGGATTCAGCTTCTCGGCCACGTGCTTGCGGAACCGCTCGGGCACCTCTGTCTTGCGGCCCTTGACGACGATGTCCACGCAGAACTCCGTTCCCGGATAGCTCCGCCCGACGGGGCGAAGCGTCTCCCTTTCGCACCAGACTCCGGTGAAGGCCGGAGCCTCGGACTTGGCGACTTTCACCTCCTCCTCCCCCATCGGCAAGATCTAAATCCCACCGACTTCGGAGCGGGAGAACAGCCTCCTGAGTTCCTACAACCGAACATATCCCTCTATGACGGTTGTCGGCACCCGCTACTGGCCTGTACTTCCAGTCCAGTGGCCGTTTCCTCGTACTACCTGCAACGATGGGCCTTCCCCTCCAGTTCCAAATCTATTCACGGGTTTTCCCCCGGAGGCGTTGCGGCTACCGCCCGGACGCATGGGGGTGCCTGCCGGCCGCCCGCACGAAGGAGTCCGCCGGCGCGGCCACCACCGCCGCCCGCAGCACGCCGTCTGCGCTCACGCCCGCACCTTCCCCGGATGCGCCCCCGTATCCCCCCGCCAGGCCCGCCGCGCGCACCGCCCGGGCCGCCTCGGCCAGCGTCGCCCCGGTGGTGACCACGTCGTCCACGAGTACGATCCGGGCCCCCTCCGTAAGCCGCGCCCCGTCCCGGCGCACCGCCAGCGCGCCCGCGAGGTTCTCCCGCCGCTGCCGGGCCCCCAGACCCGCCTGGTCCGCCACCGCCCGCCGCAGCGCCAGTACGGGCGCCACGCGCGCGGGAACACCGGTCCGCCGCAGCCGTCCCGCCGCTGCCAGGGCGATCCTGCGCGCCGGATCGTGGCCGCGCGCCCGCACCTGCCGGCGCGCCGACGGCACCGGCACCAGCGCCACCTCGCACCGCCCCCACCCCGGCCCGCCCGCCAGGACGGCCGCCGCCAGCGCGGCGCCCAGCACTCCGGCCAGCGGGAGCGCCCCGCGCTCCTTGTGGGCCAGCAGGACGGCGCGTACGGCCCCCTCGTAGGCGGCGGATGCCTGTACCACCGGCAGCCCCTCAGGACGCGGAGACGGGCTCACCAGCCCCGCCTCGGCCCCACTGAGCGCGCCCCTGCAGTCGCCGCACACCAGCACGCGGACGGCACCGCACCCGGCGCAGTCGACCGGCAGGACCAGCCCGGCGAGCTCCTGCCACCACCCCCGCATGGCTCCCACCCTGGCGGCCCGGCGCCCGGCCCGCCACCCCTGTGGACAACGCCCGGCGGAGGGGCTGGGGCCGCGCCTCGGCAGCACCCCGGCCGGCCGCACCCCCGCCGGTCGGTCGCCGCCGTGCTCAGCCCGGGTAGACCGGCGACCCGCCGCCCGCGACCACCGTGCGCCACTGCGCCCCCGGCGGCAGCCAGACGATCCCGTCCTCCGAGAACGCCACCACCGGCTTCGGCTTCGACTCGTCCTCCGCGGCCGCGACCGCGACCTCGGACAGCCCCGTGGCCCCCGGCAGGCTCGCCGCCACCATCGAGCCGTCCGCCAGCATGTAGCGGGCCTGCTGCACCCCGCCCTTCTCGCGGCCCACCACCAGAAGCCGGCCCCGCGGCGCCCAGCTCATCGTCGTCACGTTCGCCATCTGCGGGGCCGCGGGACGCAGCTCGCGCACCGACACCGCGGAGACGTCGCCCTTCGCGTCGGGCCGCTCGATCCGCCCGATGTAAAGGATCTTGTTGTTGGCGTCCTGTTCCAGCAGCAGCGCGATCCGCGCGCCGTCGGCGGACACCTTCAACGAGGCGATCCGCCGGCCGTCGAGCCCCGCCACCTGCACCCGCTCGGGCATCGCGGTCCCGCCCGGCACCCGCCACAGCCCCGGGTGCTGCGGATCCCGGTCCGCGACCCACAGGTCGCCCGAGGCGTCCCAGCTCGGCGCCGTCAGCGTCTCCGCCTTCCCGCCCCTGCCGATCGGCACCTGCGCCGGCATCGGCCCGCCCCCGGACATCGCCACCACGTACAGCCCGTGCCCGTCCTCGGAGACCACGGCCGCGCGCCGCTCGTCGTGCGAGACCGCGGCCGAGCTGACCTTGAACGCTGGGAGCGCCGCCAGCGGCCCCGGCACCGGTTCGGTGTGGGTCTGCTGGTCGTCGCTGCTCACGTCGAGCTTCATCCGGACCAGCCGCTTGTCGTTGTCGACGAAGTACTGGAAGTCGGGGATCTTGGGCCGGTTGGCGATCGCGTCCGCGCTCACCGAGGTCACCGAGCACAGGGACGACGTCTTGTCGTCGGAGGAGCGCAGCAGTTCGACCTGGTCGAGCCGCGACCCCGTCAGGTCCTTGACCGTGTACAGGAGCTGGGTGGCCATCTTCTTGCACTGCGGCTGCGCGACGTTGCCCACCTTGTCGTTGAGCGGCACGCGCAGCGTGTTCTGGCCGTCGTACGAAAGGGACTTGGTGCCCGTACGCAGTTCCGTACCCGTGGGGAAGCTGGACTCCACGACCGGCGCGAGCCACCGGGACGGCCCTGCGAGCAGCGACTGCACGGTCTGCGTGGTCGGGTCCATCCGCGAGGCGGGGTCGGTGCGCTGGCGCACGTAGACCGGGTCGGCGACGAGCGTGGCGCCCGCGAAGTAGTACTTGTTCACCGGCATGTAGATGCGCTGGAAGTCCGACTCGCTGAGCACGAGGCCGCTGGGCGGGGTCGAGATGCGCCACTGCTTGTCCTCGTCCTGGACGAGCTGCAGCTGCTCCTCGTAGTCCCCCCCGGCCTGCGGCTGGTACGCGCTGTGTTCGTCGACGGTCGCGAGCTTCTTGCCGGTCACCTTCCAGCGGGGGCCCTCTGGGTCCTTCTCGCCGCGGACCGCGACCCGGCTGAGGCCGGAGGAGAGCACGGTGACGGCCGAGCCGGGCTTCCAGGACTTCGCGGCGGCCGGCGTGAGGTACTTGCGGGCGGTCTCCAGCTGCGGGTCGTCGCTGGTCATCGCCTCCAGGAAGCCGTCGACGATCTCCGCCGGCGTGGCCTTGTCCGCGGGCGGTACGCCGAACACCCGCACCTGCGAGTCCACGCCCTGCGAGGCCTGCACCGCGCGGATCTCGCCGCTGTCGGGCATCGAGGCGCAGCCGGCCAGGAGCAGCCCGGCCGCTGGGAAGGCGTACACCCGCAACGTGCGCAGGCGTCGGCCCCTCACCCGTGCGCTCCCCCACCGCGCGTCCACGGGCTCACCGTCCATCGGCTCGATCCTCCTGTTGTGCCTGCTCGGCCGGGCGGGCCACGACCCGGGCCCCGCTCCCCGGGAGGGCCGTCGGGTCGGCGGGCACCGACATCGCGCCCGCGACCGGCGCCCGCGGCGGTATCGGCGAGCGGTCCCCGGCATCGGACGTCTGCCGCTCCGCCGCGCTGTCCGAGGCCGCCGCGGCGTCCGCCGCGGCCCTGGCCCGGTTCGCCCGGGAGTCCTCGGGCTCCAGCGGGATGGGCGAGCCGCGCAGCGGCTCGTCGGCCGTGCGCGGCAGCGTCAGCCGGAACTGCGAGCCGCCGCCCGGCTCGCCCCACGCCTGGAGCCAGCCGCCGTGCAGCCGGGCGTCCTCGACGGCGATGGACAGGCCGAGGCCGGTCCCGCCGGTCGTGCGCGCCCGCGCCGGGTCGGCCCGCCAGAAGCGGTTGAAGACGCGGGTTGCCTCGCCGGGCTTCAGCCCGACGCCGTAGTCCCGTACGGCGACGGCGACGGCCCCGCCCGCGGACGCCAGTCGGACCACCACGTCGCGGCCCTCGCCGTGCTCCACGGCGTTGACGACGAGGTTGCGCAGCACCCGCTCGACGCGCCGCGAGTCGGCCTCGGCGATGACCGGCTGGGTGTCGCCGAGGACCCGGATCCGGGTGCCCTTGTGCTCGGCGAGCGGCTCGGCGCCGTCGATGACGCGGCGCACCACCTCGCGCAGGTCGATGGGCTCCGCCTCCAGGGCCGCCGCCCCGGCGTCGAAGCGGCTGATCTCCAGCAGGTCGGCGAGGAGCGACTCGAAGCGGTCGAGCTGCCCGGCGAGCAGCTCCGCGGAGCGCGCCGTCACCGGGTCGAAGTCGACGCGGGCGTCGTGGATGACGTCGGCCGCCATCCGTACCGTCGTCAGCGGCGTCCGCAGCTCGTGCGAGACGTCGGAGACGAACCGGCGCTGCATCCGGGACAGCTCCTCCAACTGCTGGATCTTGTTCTGGAGGTTCTGCGCCATCTTGTTGAAGGCCTCGCCCAGGCGCGCGATGTCGTCCTCGCCGGTGACCTTCATCCGCTCCTGGAGCCGCCCCGCCGACAGCCGCTCGGCGATCCCGGCGGCCATCCGTACGGGGCTCACCACCTGGCGTACGACGAGCCAGGCGACGCCGCAGAGCAGGACGACGACGAACAGGCCGGCGGTCACGATGGTGACCTTGATCAGGTTGAGGGACTCCTCCTCCTGCGTGAGCGGGAAGAGGTAGTACAGGTCGTACGGGTCCCCGTTGATGTCGGTGAGCCGCTTGCCCACGACCAGCGCCGGCTCGGGCTCCTTCTGGTCGGCCCCGCTGGTGTAGCGGATCTCGGAGAAGGTCTTGAACGTGCCGGTGGCGTGGTTGACGGCCCGGCGCAGGCTGAGCGGCACGCTGGCGGTCGGATCCACGTTCCCGGAGGCACGGGCGCCCCGGACGCCCTGCGCGCCGGGCTGGAGCTGCTCCCCGGTGCCGGCCCCGAGCGCGACCACCTCGAAGGCGGTCTGCCCGCCACTGGCCAGCTGCTTGACCAGGGAGTTCATCCACGTACTGGCGTCACGGCCGACCTTGTTGTCGGTCGCGTCGGGCCCGTCCACGGTCGCGGGGGTGTTGGCCTTCTCCTGCGCCACCGCGAAACCGCCCGCGGCCTGGCTCTGCGCGGCCTCCTCCTTGGCGTCGAGGAGGCCCTTGCTGACCTGCGCGATGACGACGAATCCCAGGGCCAGGACCACGGAGAGCGAGATCAGCAGCGTGGCGGCGACCACCCGGAGCTGGATGTTGCGCCGCCACAGCCGGACAGCCGGAAGCAGCGGCCGCCGCACGAGACGTACGAACAGCCGCAGCATGCGGCCCGCCGGCGCCCCGTCCCGGAGCAGCCTGCCGGTCCACGGGCGGGAACCGCCCCGGACCCTGCCCGAGGTGCCGGACTGCACGTCAGCTGGGTCCGGCCTTGTAGCCGACACCGCGCACCGTCACGACGATCTCGGGGCGCTCCGGGTCCTTCTCGACCTTCGAGCGCAGGCGCTGCACGTGCACGTTGACCAGGCGGGTGTCCGCCGCGTGCCGGTAGCCCCAGACCTGCTCCAGCAGCACTTCACGGGTGAACACCTGCCAGGGCTTGCGCGCGAGAGCGACCAGCAGGTCGAACTCGAGCGGCGTCAGGGCGATGGACATGCCGTCCCGCTTGACCGAGTGCCCGGCCACGTCGATGACCAGGTCACCGATGGCCAGCTGCTCGGGCGCGGGCTCCTCCGACCGGCGCAGGCGGGCCCGGATACGGGCCACCAGCTCCTTCGGCTTGAACGGCTTGACGATGTAGTCGTCGGCCCCGGACTCCAGACCCACGACCACGTCCACCGTGTCGCTCTTGGCGGTGAGCATGACGATCGGCACGCCGGACTCGGCCCGGATCAGCCTGCAGACCTCTATGCCGTCCCGTCCGGGCAGCATGAGGTCCAGCAGGACCAGGTCGGGCTTCGCCTCCCGGAAGGCAGCGAGTGCCTTGTCACCGTCCGCTACGAACGACGGCTCAAAACCTTCTCCCCGCAGCACAATGCCGAGCATCTCGGCCAGCGCGGTGTCGTCGTCGACGACGAGGACGCGTCCCTTCATGTTTGACATCATCCCATTAGCCAATCGTTACCCGGCGGTGAGCTGTCCCACAGCCAAAAGGGCTGGAAATCGCCCCTCGGACCTGCGTGGACATCGGCTCGACCGGTCAGACCCGGATCCGGGCGACAATTGAAGGTACGGGCTACCGGGCATCCGGGGGGACGGCTGGTCCGTTCGGGGCCCTCACGTGGCACGATGGCAGCGACCAGCGCCCCCGCCGCAGCAGGTGGATGTGAAGGAGCGACGATGAACGACTCTCCGGGCTGGGCTACGCCCGGATCCTCTCCGTCCGACGGCGACCGGCAGGGACCCCCCGCCGGCCGGCCGGCCACCGACGGCGGCGCGCAGCAGCCCGAACAGCCCACCGGCGACCCCAAGTGGTCCGCCGAGCAGCCCCCGCCCGGCCAGTGGTCGAGCCCCGGCGCGACACCTCCCGCCGACACCCCGCCCCCTCCGGCGCAGCCCGCTGCCGGATGGGGACAGCAGCCCGGCGCCTCGTACGGCGGCCAGTACTCCTACCCGGGCGGCCCGGGCCAGTGGGGCCGGGCCGCCGCCGCCAAGCCCGGAGTGATCCCGCTGCGCCCGCTCGGCCTCGGCGAGATCCTCGACGGGTCGGTCGCCACCATGCGCACGCACTGGCGCTCCGTCGTACCGATCACCCTGGTCGTGGCCACGGTCATCCAGGTCATCAGCGTGCTCGTGCAGAAGTTCATGCTGAGCGACCTGCCCCTCAGCTCCACCGAGGACATGACCGCCGAGGAGGCGATCGACAGCCTCGGCAGCACCCTCGCGGTGTCGGTGGTCAACCAGTTCATCCAGGTCCTCGGGACGATCGTGGTCACCGCGATGCTCACGATGATCTTCAGCCGGGCCGTCCTGGGACAGCACTCCTCGGTCTCCGAGGCCTGGCGCGACGCGCGCCCCCAGCTGCTGCGCCTGGCCGGCCTGACCCTGCTGCTGGCCCTCGGCATCATCCTCCTCGGCGCCGTGCTGGTCCTGCCGGGAGCCCTCGCGGGCAACATCGGCCTCGCCGTCGTCGGCGTCGTCGCCTGGCTGCCGCTGGTCATCTGGCTCGGGATCAAGTTCAGCCTGGCCTCCCCCGCCCTGATGCTGGAGAAGAGCACCCTCATCAAGGCCTTCGCGCGCTCCTCGAAGCTCGTCGGCGGCTCCTGGTGGCGCATCTTCGGCATCACGGTCCTCACCAGCCTGATCGCCTTCATGGTCGCGCTGATGGTCGTGGCGCCGTTCCAGATGATCGGCCTCTTCGCCTTCGGCGGCGGCATCGACTCCCTGGAGGACGGCAGCGCCCAGTCCGCCTGGGGGCCGCTGATCTTCTCCGGGATCGGCCTGATCATCGCCCAGACGATCATCATGCCCATCCAGTCCGGCGTCACCGTCCTCCTCTACGTCGACCAGCGCATCCGCCGCGAGGGCCTCGACCTGGAACTCGCCCGGGCGGCCGGCATCGAGAACTACGGCACGACCGGAGGCTGACCCACCGATGATGAGCACGGGGGGCCTCATCACCCGCACCGCGGCACTCCTGCCGGGCGCGGAGACACCACCAGTGACGACACCGCGCACACCGGCCCAGGAGGCGGCGGAGCGCGAACTGTCCAAGCCGATGTACCACGAGAACGACCCGAGCCTGGTGGACCGCGCCCTGCGCGCGTTCTTCGACTGGCTGGACGACCTGTTCGGCGCCGCCTCCGCGGCGACCCCCGGAGGCGCCGTGGGCCTGGTCGCCGTCCTCCTCGTGGTCGTCCTGGCCGTCGCCGCCCTGTGGTGGCGCCTGGGCTCCCCCCGCCGCACCGCCGCCTCCGCGAACGCCCTCTTCGACGACGGCGTCCGCAGCGCGGCCGACCACCGCACCGCCGCCGAGGCCCACGCCGCCGCCGGCCGCTGGACGCAGGCCGTCCAGGAACGCATGCGCGCCGTGTTCCGCTCCCTGGAGGAACGCACCCTCCTGGACCCGCGCCCGGGCCGCACCGCCGACGAGGCGGCCGCCGAAGCCGCGCTCTGCCTGCCGGACCACGCCGCCGACCTCCGCGCCGCCGCCCGCACCTTCGACGACGTCACGTACGGCGGCCGCACCGCCGACCCCGACGCCTACGCCCGCCTGCGCACCCTCGACCTCGCCCTGGACCGCACCAAGCCGCTCCTGACAGGACGCACCGCATGACCGGCCCCAGCGACCCCGCATCCGACGGGACCAGCAACACACGGGAGCCATCCCCCCGGGGCCCCGAACCCACCGGTTCCGACGGGACCGGGAGCACACGGGAGCCATCCCCCCGGGGGGCCGAACCCGGACGGACCACCGCCGCCGGTTCCGGTGCGGCCGGGAGCGTGTCGGGGCGATCCCCGCAGGGCACCGAACGCACCGCCGCCGCGCTGTCCGGCCCCGGGCACCGTTCGGCGCCCGAGGAGACGCCCCGGCGCGCGCCCGGCCCCGCCGGAACCGCCCCGGCCCCGACCACCGCCGCCGCCACGGCCCCGGCAGCAGGCACCGCCACCGCCACGGCCGCCGCCGAAGCCCCCGGCACGGGACCACGCACGCACCTCCGCCGAGCCACCCGCAGGGTCCGCCGCACCGCCGCCGTCCTCGCCGTCCTCGCCGCCGGCGCCGTCGTCCTCGCCGCCCTGAACTCCGGCACGCGCCACGGCCACCTCGACCCCCGCTCCGCCGACCCCACCGGCAGCCGCGCCGTCGCCGCGCTCCTCAAGGAACGCGGCGTCACCACCCGCGTCGTCACCACCGCCCGCGAGGCCGCCGACGCGGCCGGCCCCCGCACCACCCTCCTCGTCACCGACCCGGACCGGCTCGGCGCCGGCCAGCGCAGCGCCATCCGCTCGGCGATCGACCTCTCCGGCGGCCGCACCGTCCTCCTCGCCCCCGGCGACCACAGCCTCTCCGACCTGTCCCCCGGAGTCCGTACCGAGGGCGACGCCGGCGCCGACGACCTCGACCCCCGCTGCACCCTGCCCGCCGCCACCTCGGCCGGCCGCGCCGGCACCGGCGGCAACCTCCGCTACTCCACCGCCCTCCCCGGAGCGACCGCCTGCTACCCCAGCGGCGGCCACCCCACCCTCCTCGTCCTCCCCACCGGAACCGCCGGCGGCGACACCGTCCTCCTCGGCTCCGAGACGATCCTCCTCAACGAGAGCCTCGCCGAGCAGGGCAACGCCTCCCTCGCCCTGCAACTCCTCGGCTCCCGCCCGGACCTCGTCTGGTACCTGCCGTCCCTCGCGGACTCCGACCCCGGCACCGGCGCCGGCGACCAGGACAAGTCACTCCTCGAACTGGTCCCGGCCGGCTGGTCCTGGGCCCTGCTCCAGCTCTTCCTCGCCGCCGTCCTCGCCGCCCTCTGGCGCGCCCGCCGACTGGGTCCCCTCGTCACCGAGAACCTCCCCGTCGCCATCCGCGCCTCCGAGGCCACCGAGGGCCGCGCCCGCCTCTACCGCAAGGCCGCGGCCCGCGACCGCGCCGCGACCGTCCTGCGCGCCGCCGCCCGCGAACGCCTGGCCTCGCTGGTCGGCGTAGCACCCACCCAGGCCCACGAACCGGCCGCTCTGGTCCCGGCCGTCTCCGCCCGCCTGACCGGCGAGCCCCGGGACGTGACCGCCCTCCTCTTCGGCACCACCCCCTCCGACGACGCGGCGCTCGTCGCGCTCGCCGACCACCTCGACGCCCTCGAAAGAGAGGTCCGCACGTCATGACGTACCCGGCCACCGAGTCCACGGCCGCGACCGCGGACAGCGCCCGCGCTTCCCTCGAAGCGCTCCGCACCGAGATCGGCAAGGCCGTGGTCGGTCAGGACTCCGCCGTCACCGGCCTCGTCGTCGCACTGCTGTGCCGCGGCCACGTCCTCCTCGAAGGCGTCCCCGGCGTCGCCAAGACCCTCCTCGTGCGGGCCCTGGCCGCGTCCCTCGAACTCGACACCAAGCGCGTCCAGTTCACCCCGGACCTGATGCCCAGCGATGTCACCGGCTCGCTCGTCTACGACGCCCGCACCGCCGAGTTCTCCTTCCAGGACGGCCCGGTCTTCACCAACCTCCTCCTCGCCGACGAGATCAACCGCACGCCCCCCAAGACGCAGTCGTCCCTCCTCGAAGCGATGGAGGAGCGCCAGGTCACCGTCGACGGCACCCCGCGCAAGCTCCCCGAGCCGTTCCTCGTCGCCGCCACCATGAACCCGGTCGAGTACGAGGGCACCTACCCGCTCCCCGAAGCCCAGCTGGACCGCTTCCTCCTCAAGCTCACCGTGCCCCTTCCCTCCCGCGAGGACGAGATCGGCGTACTGAGCCGCCACGCCGCCGGTTTCGACCCCCGCGACCTGAAGGCCGCCGGCCTCCGCCCGGTCGCCGGCCGGGCCCAGCTCGAAGCGGCCCGCGAGGCCGTCGCCCGCGTCTCGGTCTCCCCCGAGATCGCCGGCTACGTCGTCGACATCTGCCGCGCCACCCGCGAATCGCCGTCCCTCGTCCTCGGCGTCTCCCCGCGCGGCGCGACGGCCCTCCTCGCGACCGCCCGCGCCTGGGCCTGGCTCACCGGCCGTGACTACGTCACCCCCGACGACGTCAAGGCCCTCTCCCTCCCGACGCTGCGTCACCGCGTGCAGCTGCGCCCGGAGGCGGAGATGGAGGGCGTCACGGCGGACGCCGTCATCACGGCGATCCTCTCCCACGTCCCCGTCCCGCGCTGATGGCCCTCACCGGACGCGCCGCCCTGCTGGCGGCCCTCGGCAGCATCCCGGTCGGCGTCCTGGAGCCGAGCTGGGCGGGCATGCTCGCGGTCAACGGCCCGATCGCGCTGGCCTGCGCGGTCGACTACGCCCTGGCCGCGCCGGTACGCAGCCTCGTACTGGCCCGTTCCGGCGACACCTCCATCCGCCTGGGCGAACCCGCGGACGTCCACCTCACCGTCACCAACCCCGGCCGCCGCACCCTCCGCGCCCGTGTCCGCGACGCCTGGCCCCCCAGCAGCTGGACCCCGGGCACGGAAGCGGCCGCGTCCCGCCACGAGCTGGTCGTCCCGGCGGGCGAACGCCGCCGCCTGACCACCCGTCTGCGGCCCACCCGCCGCGGCGACCGCCGCGCGGACCGCGTCACGATCCGCTCGTACGGCCCGCTCGGCCTGTGGGCCCGTCAGGGCAACCACCCCGCCCCCTGGACGGTTCGGGTCCTGCCTCCCTTCACCAGCCGCAAGCACCTGCCGTCCCGGCTGGCGCGGCTGCGTGAATTGGACGGCCGCACCAGCCTTCTGACCCGCGGTGAGGGAACCGAGTTCGACAGCCTGCGCGACTACGTCCCCGGCGACGAGACCCGTTCCATCGACTGGCGCGCCACGGCCCGTCAGCACAAGGTTGCCGTCCGCACCTGGCGTCCCGAGCGCGACCGGCACATCCTGATCTGCCTCGACACCGGCCGCACCTCGGCGGGCCGGGTCGGCGACGCCCCCCGCCTCGACTCCTCCATGGACGCGGCCCTGCTGCTGGCGGCCCTGGCCACCCGCGCCGGCGACCGGGTGGACCTCTTGGCCCACGACCGCCGCCCCCGCGCCCAGATCCAGGGCCGAGCGGCAGCCGACGTCCTCCCTTCCTTCGTGAACGCGATGGCCACCCTCGAACCGGAACTGGTCGAGACGGACTCGCGCACCCTGGTGTCCACCATCCTGCGCAGCGCCCCTCGCAGGTCCCTGGTGGTCCTCCTGACGAGCCTGGACGCCGCCCCCGTCGAAGAGGGCCTGCTCCCGCTCCTGCCACGTCTCACCCAGCGCCACACGGTTCTGCTGGCCTCGGTGGCCGACCCCCACGTGGCGGCGATGGCCGCCTCCCGGGGCACCGTGGACGCGGTCTACGAAGCCGCGGCCGCCACCCAGACCCAGGCCCAGCGCCGCCGCACGTCCGACCAGCTCACCCGTCACGGCGTCCACGTGGTCGACGCCACGCCCGACACCCTGGCCCCGACCCTGGCCGACGCCTACCTGTCGCTCAAGGCGGCGGGCCGCCTGTAGTCCCGCTCCAGCCGGGCAACCGCTTCGGCGCTGGAAACGCTGGGCGGGTACCCACCAGGAGGACATCACCGTTATCGGAAAGCGGTCCCCTTGCCTTCGGGGACACCGTCACCGCCGGCCGCTGGACGCTCGACACGAGCACCCTCGAGAGCTACCCCGCCGACTGGTACGCGCGGGGCCGGCGCCGCGAAATGCAATGGCCGGTGAACGCAGAAAAGCCCCGCACCAGAAGGTGCGGGGCTTTCCCACAATGATTGTTCGGCGGCGTCCTACTCTCCCACAGGGTCCCCCCTGCAGT
>NZ_JBVHJO010000015.1:0-154746 GCF_055559995.1 Streptomyces sp. NPDC023541 | reverse complement strand
CGGCGGGGCACCGCCCCACACCACCAGCCCCGCCGGCGATTGAGGCGCGGGGTCTGGGGCGGAGCCCCAGCACCCACCGGCCAGCCGCAGCCGAACCGCAGGGCCACGGCACCCGCCCTACCCCACCAGCCCCGCCGGCGATTGAGGCGCGGGGCCCGGGGCAGCGCCCCAGCACCACCCACCCGCCCCAGCCGAACCGCAGGGCCCCGGCCACCCCGGCGGGAGGCTACTCGTGGTGTTCCAGGCCGATCGCCTTCTGGAGGTTCTTGTGGGCCTGACCCCATTCGCCCTCCTGCTGTTCCAGCAGCGCCGCGGCGATGGCGTCGAGTTTGACCTGGATGGCGTGTTCCGCGCGGCGTTCGGAGTTCTTCAGCAGGGCCAGCAGGAGCAGGGCCACCGCGCCCATCGCGTCGCCGACCAAGTGCTGCCAGCTCGTGTCCAGGTGGAGCAGGTGGACCACGAGGAAGGCCGCCACCAGCAGGACGCAGAACACGGAGAAGGGAGCGGAGCTGGTGAAGTTGGACGCCAGTTCCGCGAGCTTCTCGAACCGCCCGAGCTCGTCGTCGTCGCCCTTCTTCGCGGGGTGCTCAAAGGTCATGCTCCACGCCTGCCCGCTGCGGCACCCCGAACCACCCGGTTCGCCCGCTTGTGCCCGAAGGTGTCGCGGCCGGGCCGAACGGCCCATACCCCGCACGGCACCGCCGAGAAGATATTGCGCCAGATTGGCAAGATGACTCCGCGCCAAACGATCATTTTCGCTCAGCAAGCTTCAAACACGATCATCCGACGCTCGCCCCCGTCACCCCCGCTCGGGATACCCCCGTCCCGCCCGTCGACTGCCCCCGACCCCGGCCGAGGATGGCCGAAACCATTCGGGCCGCCCGGAATTGCAGACAACTTCCGGCCATTCAAAGCGAGTTGACCTCGCAGCAAGGGTCAACCTAAGGTTTGGACCAGTACTGACCAGTACTCCTATTCCAGCTTTGGCTGTTTCCGTGCTCCACTCCGCCAATCCCATCGCAGGGGAATGAATCAGGCCGATGTTTGCGGATCAGGATGCGATGGACGCCGGCTGCGTGACCTCGGGTCGATCGCCCCGGAGAGCTCCGCGCATCCTCGTCCCCAGATCCGTGGTACCGCGGAGAACACCGGCCCCGTGAGCCCCGGAGCTCCGGCACCCCGAAGAGGGGGAACCCCGCGCGGCAGCCCTCCCGGCGCCGCGCGTCACGTTCGCCGTCCGCCTGCCGGCCCGCACCCGGTGCGAACATCCGATCCGGCATTGAATGAGGCTGAGAATGCTTGACGCTGCCCTGGACCAGATCCACTACGAGACGGTGGTCGACGCCGTGCGCGCGCACGCCGCGCGCATACCGGACCATCCGCTGTTCACCTTCCTCCCCGACGGCGAGGAGGCCGAGCCCTCGCTGACCTTCGCGGCGCTCGACGCCAAGGCGCGGGCCGTCGCCGCGAGCCTGCACGCCGCGCACGTGGAGCCCGGCTCCCGTGCGCTCCTGCTGTTCCAGCCCGGCCAGGACTTCGTCGTCGCCTTCTTCGGCTGCCTCTACGCGGGCGTCGTCGCCGTGCCCGCGTACCTCCCCCACCCGGCGCAGCGTGCCCGGGGCCTGCTGCGGCTGGCCGGGATCGCCGAGGACGCGCAGCCCGCGGCCGTGCTGACCACCGCCGGGATCCGGGCGGCCATCGAGACGACGGCGCGTACGATCCCCGAGGTCCAGGAGACGGCCTGGCTGGCGGTCGACACGATCGCGGAGGGGACCGGAGCGAACTGGTCCGCACCGTCCCCGGAACCGAAGTCGGTCGCCTTCCTGCAGTACACCTCCGGCTCGACCGGACGGCCGAAGGGTGTGATGGTCACCCACGGCAACCTCACCCACAACACCGACCTCATCCGCACGTCCCTCGGAATGGACGGCTCCACGGTTGTCGTGGGGTGGCTGCCGCCCTATCACGACATGGGACTGATCTCGATGATCATCGTTCCGGCGATGATGGGGATCCATTCCGTTTCCATGCCGACCGTGGCGTTCCTGCAGAGTCCGGTGCGCTGGCTGCGCGCGATATCGACGTACCGGGGAACGCTTTCCGCGGCCCCCAACTTCGCGTTCGATCTGTGCACCCGGAAAGTCACCGAGGAGGACCGCGCGACCCTGGACCTTTCGTCCTGGCTCGTCGCGACGAATGGTGCCGAGCCCATTCGCGCCGAGTCGATGAAGCGGTTCTCCGAGGCATTCGCGTCCACCGGATTCCGCCCGGAAACCATCGTTCCGGTATACGGGCTCGCGGAGAGCACGCTGCTGGTGAGCGGGGCTCCGATCGAACGGCCCTGGGTGTTCCGGTCCTTCGACGAGAACGAGCTCGAACGCGGGGCCGCGGTGGTCGTGCCCGACGACAGCCCGGGCGCGCGCGTCCTGGTCAGCTGCGGCGTCAGCCGGGCCCTCGACGTGGCCGTCGTCGACCCGCAGGCGCGCACCCGGTGCCGGCCGGGACAGGTCGGTGAGATCTGGGTCGCGGGCGACAGCGTCGCGGTCGGCTACTGGCAGCGTCCCGACCTCAGCCGCGAGGCCTTCGAGGCGACGCTCGCCGACGGCGACGACCAGGGCCCGTACATGCGTACGGGCGATCTGGGCTTCCAGACGCAGGACGGTCTGTTCGTCTGCGGACGCATCAAGGACGTCATCATCGTGGGCGGGCGCAACCACTACCCCCACGACATCGAGCGCACCGCCGAGAGCGCGCACCCCGCGATCCGCCCCGGCTGCGTCGCCGCCTTCGGTGTCACCACGGACGGCGTGGAGCAGGTGGTGGTCGCCGCGGAGCTGCGCCGCGAGGCCGGCGACGGCTCGGACCGGGAGGCCCAGGAGGGCGTCGTGAACGCCGTGCTGCGTGCGGTGGCCCAGGAGCACCGGCTGACCGTGCGCGAGGTCGTCCTCCTGCCCGCCGGGACCCTCCCCAAGACGTCGAGCGGCAAGCTCCAGCGCCGCGAGACCCGGAAGGAGTACCTGGCCGGCCGGTCGCCGTGGAACGCCCAGCACTGACCCGCACCACCACAGAACAGCGGAACAGCACGACACAGGGGGAGCACATGAAGGACACCGAGCTGGAAACCTGGCTGCGCCGGCGCATCGCCGAGCTGGCCCGCACGAGTTCGGCAGACGAGATATCGGTCCACGAGCCGCTGGCCGCCTACGGCCTGTCCTCGATCGACGCGGTGGCGCTGGCCGGTGAACTCGGCGCCCTGCTGGGCCGGAAGGTCTCGCCGACGGTCGCGTACGAATTTCCCACGCTCAAGGAGATCCTGGACCACCTCCAGGGCAGGCGGCCCGACCGGGGCGGCCTCACCGCACCGCGCCGCACCGCCACAGCCGGCGCGGCCCACGACGAGCCGATCGCCATCATCGGCATGGGGTGCCGGTTCCCCGGGGCCGACGGCCCGGAGGCCTTCTGGGACCTGCTCGAACGGGGCGTGGACGCCGTCGGCCGGGTCCCCGACGACCGGTTCGCGCGCTGGGGCCGCGGCGACGGCGGCACCGACCGCGCCGGCGTCGGAGGCTTCCTCGGCGGCGTCGGCGGACTGGACCTGGACTTCTTCGGCATCAGCGAGCACGAGGCCGCCAAGATCGACCCGCAGCAGCGGCTCATGCTGGAGGTGGCCTGGGAGGCCGTGGAGGACGCGGGGATCGACCCGTACGGCCTGGCCGGTTCGGCCACCGGCGTCTTCGTGGGCATCTCCAGCTCGGACTACCGCGACGTCCTGGCGAACTCGCCCTCGGCGGACGCCTATTCGCTGCTCGGCGGGGCGTCCAGCGTAGCCGCCAACCGGCTCTCCTACGTACTCGACCTGCGCGGCCCGAGCCTGTCCGTCGACACGGCCTGCTCCTCGTCCCTCGTCGCCGTCCACCTCGCGTGCGAGGCGATCCGCCGCGGTGAATGCGGCGTCGCCATCGTCGGCGGCGTGAACGTGATCCTCACCCCGGCGATCACCGAGGCGTTCGACAACTCGGGCGTCATGGCACCCGACGGCCGCTGCAAGGCCTTCTCGGCGCGGGCCGACGGCTACGTGCGCAGCGAGGGCGCCGGTGCGGTCGTCCTCAAGCCGCTGAGCGAGGCGCTGCGCGACGGGGACCGCGTCTCGGCGGTGATCCGCGGGTCCGCGGTGACCTCGGACGGGCGGACCAACGGCCTGCTGGCGCCCAGCCGCCGGGCGCAGGAGGACGTGGTGCGCCTCGCGCTCGCGGGCGCGGGCGCCCGCCCGTCGGAGGTCGGCTACGTCGAGGCCCACGGGACGGGCACCGCGATCGGCGACCAGATCGAGGCCGCCGCGCTGGGCACCGTTTTGAAGCAGGGCCGCGCCGAGGACCGGCCGTGCGCGATCGGCTCGGTGAAGACGAACCTCGGGCACCTGGAAGCGGCGGCCGGCATCGCCGGCCTGATCAAACTGGCCCTCTCCTTCGAGCACGGGGCCCTCCCGCCGTCCCTGCACTGTGCGGAGCCGAACCCGGACATCGACTTCGACGGGCTGGGGCTGCGCGTGCAGACCTCGCTGCGCCGCTGGGAGTCTTCCGAGGAGCTCGGTCTGGCCGGAGTGAGCTCCTTCGGTTTCGGCGGCACGAACGCGCACGCGGTGCTCGGCCCCGCCCCCGCCGCCGTTGCGGAGGCGGAGCCGGCGGCGCCCGCGGGCGACGGGCACCCCGTACGGCTCCTGGCCCTGTCGGCCGCCACCGAGGCGGCCCTGCACGCGCAGGCCGCCGGTCACGCGGCCTGGGCCGCCGGGGTGGACGAGCACGAGCTGGGCCGGGACACCGCCGCGGCGACGCTGCTGCGGGGACGCGGCGGGCCACGGGGGCGCGAGTTCCGCGCCGCCTTCGCCTTCGCGGACAAGGAGGAGCTCCTCGGCCGCCTGCGCGAGCCGTTCACGGCCGCGCGGGGCGTACCGGACGAGGCGGGCGTCGTCTTCGTGTTCCCCGGACAGGGCGCGCAGTGGCTCGGGATGGGCCGGGCCCTGCTGGAGTCTGAGCCCGCCTTCGACCTGGCCGTCTCGCGCTGCGAGCAGGCCTTCGCCCCGTACGTCGACTGGTCGCTGCGCGAGGTCCTGACCGAGGAGGACGCCGCTGCGCTGCTGGAGCGCATCGACGTCGTCCAGCCCGCGCTCTTCGCGATGCAGGTCGCGCTGGCGGCGCTCTTCCGGTCCTGGGGCGTGCGGCCCGCCGGTGTCGTCGGGCACAGCATGGGTGAAGTGGCGGCGGCCCACGTCGCGGGCGCGCTGCGACTGGAGGACGCGGCGCGGATCATCTGCCGGCGCAGCGCCCTGATGATGCGTCACCGCGGCCAAGGATCCATGGCGCTGGTCTCGCTCCCCGTCTCGGACGTGCGCAAGGCCCTGGAGCCCTACGGGGACCGGCTCTCGCTCGCCGCGCACAACGGGCCGAGCACGACGGTGGTGTCCGGGGAGGCCGCGGCCGTCGACGCGTTCGTGACCGCCATGGACGCCGAGGGCGTCTTCTGCCGGCGGGTCAAGGTGGACGTGGCCTCGCACTGCGCGCTGCTGGAGGACCTGCGCGAGGACCTCACCGCCGAGCTGTCCGGGCTGTCGCCGCGTGCCGCGACCGCCGTCTTCTACTCCTCCCTGGTCGGGGAGCGCCTCGACGCGCAGGCGCTGGACGCGGGCTACTGGTGGCGCAACCTGCGCGAGCCGGTGCTGTTCGCCGACGCGGTCCGCACGGCCGGGGCGGCCGGACACCGGGTGTTCCTGGAGATGAGTCCGCACCCGCTGCTGTCGGTGTCGGTGACCGAGTGCCTGGAGGACGACGACCGCGCCGCGGCCGCCGTCCCGGCGATGCGGCGCTCGGACGGCCGGGCGCCCTACGAAGCGGTCGCCGCGCTGTTCGAGGCCGGGTGCGAGATCGACTGGGCCGCCTTCTTCGGCGGCCGGCCCCGGGCGGGCACGCGGCTGCCCGCGTACCCCTGGCAGCGCCAGGAGCACTGGGTGGAGCCCGAGGGCCCCCGCTCGGAGGGCACGCTGGTCACCGGGGCGCTGCCGGTCATCCGGGACCACCGGGTGCTGGAACGGGCGATCGCGCCCGCCGCGTGGATGCTCGACGCGGCGCTGAAGGATCTCAATCCGGACCGGGTCGGCGGGTACGGCCTGAGCGACGTACTGGTGACGAACCCCCTGGCCGTCGCCGAGGGTGAGGCCCGGCACGTGCGGGTCTCCCGGCGGGTCCGCGCGGGGAACGAGCCCTTCCTGTCCGTGGAGAGCCGGGCGGCCGGCGATCGGGGCTCCGCGTGGGAGGAGCACGTCTCCGCCATGTGGTCCGAGGCCCCGCCGGCCCCGGACGCGGCGGACCTGTCCGCGATCCGCCTGCGGTGCCCGCGGCGCGTCGAGCCCGATGTCCTCTACGAGCACCTGGCGGCGTCGGGGCTCTCGTACGGGGACACCATGCGGATGGTGACCGGGATGTGGCTGGGCGAGAAGGAGCTGCTGACCCGGCTCGCTCCCCCGTCCCCGCGGACCGCGGGCCGGCCGCTGCCGGCGGACGTCGCGGACGGGGCCATGCAGTCCATCGCCGGGCTGTCCGTCGACGGCGGCGCCGACGGGACGTTCGTGGGGTTCGGCTACGGACGGGTCGACGTCTTCGCGCCCTGGTCAGGTCCGGCCTTCGCCCACGTGCGGCTGCTCGGCGAACTCGAGGCCGACGCCGACACCTTCGACTGTGACGTGGACGTACTCGATCCCGACGGGCGGGTCCTCGTACGGTTCACGGGCGTGTCGCTCAAGCGGATGCGCACCCGGCACTCCATGCGCTTCTTCGCCGTGGACGCGCGGCCGCAGCCGCGGCCCGCCGAGACCGACGCGACCGCCGCCGCCACGCCCGTCGTCCTCCTCACCGCGGACGCCGGCCGGTGTGCGGCGCTGGTGGAGGAGCTGGGCCGGGGCGGCGGCGGGTGTTCGGTCGCCCCGCTGCCACAGGGAGAGGAGGCGGCGGCGTTCCTGGAGTCGCTGCCGGAGCGGGCGCGCCTGCTCGTCGTGGAGCCGGAGCGCGAGGCGTTCCTGTCGTTCCTGCGGGCCGCCGCGCGCACCGGGTCCGCCGCGCGCCGCGAGCTGGCGCTGGTGACCGGCGACGTCGCGCTGCCCCCGCTGCTGCGCGCCCTGGAGCAGGAGAGCGCCAGCTGGTCCGGGCGGGCCGTGCGGGTCGAGCCGGAGGAGCTGGCGACGCGGGAACTCGCCCGGGACATCGCCGCGGAGCTCGCGACGGCGCCCGGCGCGTTCTGCGTCCGCTACCGGCACGGGGAGCGGACCGTCCCGTCCCTGTCCCCGGTCGAGCCGGCCTCCGGCGAGGCGGACCTCCGGCCCGGCGGCGTCTACTGGATCACGGGCGGCCAGGGCGGGCTCGGTTCCACGCTCGCGGTCACGCTGGCCCGCGAGGCGGGCGCGCGGGTGGTACTCACCGGGCGCCGTCCGGAGGTCGACCCGCGGCTGGAGGAGGCGGTCGACGCGGCCGGCGGGCGGCTGCTGTACCTCCAGGCGGACGTGACGGACGCGGCCGCGGTACGGCGTGCCCTGGACGAGACGCTGCGCCGCTTCGGGGCCCTGCACGGTGTGATCCACACCGCGGGAATCCTCGACGACGCGCTCGTCGAGTCGACGTCGGCCGAGCGCATGAACAAGATCATCGCGCCGAAGGAGCAGGGAGCCCGGATCCTCATCGACGCGGTGGCGTCGGAGGACCTGGACTTCATCGTGCTGTTCTCGTCCATGGCCAGCCTGTTCGTGACGCCCGGGCAGGGCGCGTACGCGGCGGGCAACGCCACGCTCGACGCGCTGACCGGTACGGTGCGCAGCCGGCGCACGCCCGTGCGTACGGTCAACTGGGGCCCCTGGGCGGAGCTGGGAATGGTCGCCGACCCCAAGTACCAGGCCCAGCTGCTGGAGTCGGGGCTGCACCCGATGTCGCCGGAGGCGGGCGCCGCCGCGTTCCTGCGGACCCTGGGCAGCTCCCACCTGCAGCTGGCGGTCCTGGACGTGGGCGACGAGGTCGCCGACGGTCTGGTGGACCGGTTCAACCGCGGGCACGGACAGGCCGGGGCGGCGCCGCGGGCGCGCGCTGCGCGTCCGGACGGCGCGGCCGGCTCGGCGGCGGACTTCGTCAGGGCGGAGCTGGCCCGGGCCCTGCGCCGCTCCCCCGCCGAGATCGACACCTCTGCGCGCTTCGACCGCCTGGGGGTCGACTCGCTGCTGGCCGTGTCCCTCACCCGCCGGATCGGCGCCCACTTCGGGCTGGAGCTGCCGGCGACGTTCATGTTCAACCACCGGACGGTGGACGCCGTGGGGCTCCACCTGGAGGGGCTGCTGGGGCCGGCCGAGCCCGAGGGGGCGCAAGCGCTGCCCGAGCTGCCCGCGCAGAGCGCGCAGGAGGTCACGCTGGACGGGGCGGAGCTGCACAGCACCGTCCCCGGCTACACCATCGCCGCGGGCCCGGCCGGGCTCGACATGCGGCTGCGGGACGTTCCCGTGCGCAAGGCCGGGCCGGGCGAGGTGGTCATCGACGTGCGGGCCGTCGGCGTCAACTTCATCGACGTCCTGGCGACCACCGGTTTCCACCCGTTCCTGTCGACGCCCCCGTTCGTCCCCGGGCACGAGGTGGCCGGCGTCGTCCACGCGGTGGGCGACGGCGTCGAACACGTGCGGCCCGGCGACGCGGTCATCGCGCTGACCCCGGACGGCGGTTACGCGGCCCGCGTGACGACGGCCGCGTACACGGTGGCTCCGCTGCCCGAAGGCGTCGGCGCCGTCGATGCGGTCTCCGTGCTGATCAGCGGCCTCACGGCCATCGCGTGCCTGGAACGGGAGGCGCGCGTACACCCGGGCGACCGGGTGCTCGTCCAGGCAGCGGCCGGCGCGACCGGTACGGCCTGCGTGCAGCTGGCGCTGCACCACGGCGCCACGGTGTTCGGGACGGCGAGCACGGAGGCCAAGCTGGACCACCTGCGGGCCCTGGGAGTCCAGCACCCGATCAACTACGCGGAGGCGGACTTCGCCGACGCCGTACGGGAGCTCACCCCCGACCAGGGGCTCGACCTCGTCGTGGACTCCCTCTCGGGGGACGCGGTGGGCCGCGGCCTGGAGCTGCTGCGGGCCGGGGGGCGTTTCATCGAGATCGGGGCAGCGGGGGTGCTCGACCTGGCCGTGGACGGCCGCGAGCTGTTCATGAGCAGCCGCTCCTTCTGCACCGTCAACGTCGGTGCGCTGGCCCGTGATCCGTCCCGGCTGCGGCCGCTGATGGACCGCCTCGTCGAGCTGATCGACGCGGGCGTGCTCCGTCCCTCGGTGGGCGGCGTCTTCGCCTTCGAGGACGCCCCGCAGGCGATCACGCAGTTGCGCAACCGGGCCAACATCGGCAAGTTCGTCGTCACCGTTTCTTAGGATGGTCGTGGAAGAATCTCGCAGTCGATCAGAGTGGAAGCGGAAATTCCGCACGTTTGCCGATGAGGTGATGGCCCCGCACGTACGCCGCTACGACGAGGAACGGGCCTTCCCCGTCGAGATCCACGAGCGGGCCGCCGCCGAGGGCATCCTCAACGCGGCCTTCCCCCAGGAGCTGGGCGGCGCCGGGCTGTCCTACACGGAGTTCGGCCAGGTCATCGGCGAACTGTCCGCGGTCTGCCCGGGGATGACGTGGACGCTGGTGTTCAACCGCGGCGCGCTGCACCCCGTGGTCGCCGCCGGCACCCCGGAGCAGAAGGAGCTGTTCGTCACGCGGCTGCTGAAGGACAACGGCTACGCGGCCCTCGGGCTCACCGAGCCGGAGAACGGCTCCAACCTGCTGGCGGCCACCACCCGCGCCGTGCAGACGGATTCGGGCTGGCTGCTCAACGGCGGCAAGTGCATGTCCGGGAACGGGACCGTCGCCGACGTGTTCATCGTCCTGGCCAACACGGTGATGGACAACCGCAAACGCGGCCTGTCGTTCTTCGCCGTCCCGCGCGACGCTCCGGGCGTGACCGTGAGCGAGGACATCGACAAGGCGGCGTTCCGCTGCCTGCCCACGCCCTCGGTCACCTTCCGGGACGTCGCCCTGGAACCGATCAGCCTGATCGGGAGGGCCGGGGACGGGGAGATGCTGCTGAACGAACTCCTCGCGACCATCCGCATCGGCGGCGCCGCCTGCGGCACGGGCATCGTCGCCGCCATGCTGCGGGACGCGCTCACCTGGGTCGGCGAGCGGCGCGTCTACCCCGACGACCGCATGGACACCCTCAGCCACGTCCAGCTGACACTGGGCCGGCTGTACGTCGAGCTGTGCGCCGCCCGCAAGCTGCTGGACGAGGCGACGGCCCTGGCCGATCAGGGACTGCCCTTCGGCAAGGAGAGCTCCATGGCGAAGTACTACGCCACCGAGCTCGCCGTCCGGGCCTCGAACGAGATCCTCCAGCTGTACGGATGGCGCGGCATCGCCGCCGACCACGGCGTCGAGAAGCGCTGGCGGGACGCGCGCGCCCTGACCATCTTCGAGGGCTCCAGCGAGATCCAGCTGTTGAACGTGTTCCGCGAAATGCGCAGGACGGCCACGAGCGAGGGAGGTCTGTGAGCACGTCCGTCGAAGTGACCGCCGAGACCGTGCGCGCCGGGGACGGCGCCACGGCACAGGTCCGGCTGCACCGCAGGCCCGACGATCCGTCGGCACCCGTCCTGGTGTGCATGCCCGCCATGGGCACCAGGGCCGCGGCCTACGCCCCGCTGGCGGACGCCCTCGCCGGGGCCGGCTTCCAGGTGGCCGTCGGCGAACTGCGCGGGCAGGGCACGAGTTCCGTGCGCGCGGGGCGGGGGGTGCGCTACGGCTATCACGAGATGGTGGCGTACGACTACCCGGCGCTCTTCCGCGCGGTGCAGGCGGCCTTCCCGGCGGCTCCGCGCCACCTCCTGGGGCACAGCCTCGGGGGGCAGCTCGGCGCCCTCTACCTCAGCCAGGAGCCGCACATGGCCTCGGGCGCGGTCCTGGTGGGAGCCCCCTCCTGCCACTACCGCGGCTGGCCGTTCCCGCAGAGTCTGGGGATGCTCGCCGCCTTCCAGCTCGCGGCCGCGTTCGCCGCGGTGTACGGGTACTTCCCCGGCCGCCGCATCGGGGTCCTGGGCAACGACTCCGCGCAGGTCCTGAGGGACATGGCCACGCAGGTCCGGACGGGCCGCTACCACGTGCCGTCCTGCGAGGTGGACTTCGAGCCGGCGCTGGCGAAGCTGGAGCTGCCGGTGCTGGCGGTCGCCGTCAAGGGCGACGCCATGGCACCGCCCGGCGGGGTGCGCGCCCTCGCCGGAAAGCTCACGAGCGCCCGCGTGACGTACTGGGAGCTCGCGCTCGGCGAGGGCGCCAAGGGCAGCCGGCACTACGCCTGGATCCGGGACAGCGCCGCGCTCGTGGCACGGGTACGCAGCTTCGTGGACCAGGTCTGACGGCCCTCCCCGGCCCGTCAGCCCAGACGGGCCGGGGAGGAGGCCCCGGAGGTCAGCAGTTCGGGGCTGCCGGAGCCGTCGGCCGGCACGGTCCACAGGTCCGTACGGTCGGCGGCGCCCTCGGCGGGCAGGGCGTAGGCGAGCGTACGGTCGTCCAGCCAGGCGGCCTGGTCGTCGACGCTGCGCTTCTCGGCGAGCGGACGGTCCCGCGACGTCCCCAGATCCATGACGTGTTCGCGCCACAGCGAGGCCCCGGCCCGCACCCGCTTCTTGTACGCGATGCGCGTCTCGTCCGGGGACAGGGACGGGCATTCGACGTTCTTGGCGAGGGTGGTGACGGAGCGCCGCGAGACCGAGCCCTTGACCAGGTGCGTCTCGCCCGCCGTGGAGAGGGTGGCGTAGAAGGTGTCGTCGTCCTTCGCGAAGGTCACGCCCCAGAAGTTCACGTCCTGGGCGCGGTAGTCCCGCCCGTCCATGGTGATGGCGAACTCCTCCAGGCTCGCGTCGAGCTTCCAGGTCCTGGTGTCCAGGATCGCGGTGCGCGTGGAGAAGAACGCGGCGCCGTAGGACTCACCGGAGACGAACACGGTCCAGGCGGCGAAGCGGCCGCTGGGGGACACGCGGGCCCGGCTGGGCGTGCCCGCCAGGGGGAAGCTGCGCACCTGGCGCAGCTCGGCGTCGACGATGACCGCCTTGTTGTCCTGGGCGAGCGCGCCCGGACTGGAGCGCAGGCACACGCCCGTCCCCGCCGCGGCGTGGAAGCGCCGGCAGGTCAGGTCGGACACGGTGCGGGGGCCGTCGGGCGCGTCGGCCGGGACGGAGGTGAGGGCCCCGCGGTCCGGGCCCTGCCCGCTGCCCAGGAAGGCCAGCGTGTCCCGCCCGGCCGTCAGCGTGACGGCCCCCGCGGTCGCCTCCGCGCCGCCCGTACGGGGCTGGTCGGCGCGGGAGGCGGCGCGCTGCACCAGGGCGGCGCCGACGCCCCCGAGCAGCAGCACCGCCACCGCGAGGACGATCAGGCGGCGGGAGCGTGTCATCGGGTTCCTCACGGGCGTCGGGCCGGGTCGGGCGGAGTGGCTGCAGCTGCCGCAGGTGCGCAGGGCGCGGGCGGGGCCGGCCGCAGCACGTAGCCGGCGACGGCCGCGCAGCAGAGCAGGCCGGCCGCGGCGGCGGCGAGGGCCGGGCCGGTGCCCCAGAGGGTCCACGCCCCGCCGAAGGCCAGCGAGCAGCCGAAGCGGGCCAGCGCCTGGCCGGTGCCGACCAGGGCCAGGCCGGTGGCGCGCAGCGACTCGGGGACGGTGGCGGCGACGGCGGCGGGCAGCACCCCGTCGGTGGCGGCGTAGAACATGCCGTGCAGGGCGAGGACCAAGTAGGGCAGGGCCGGCCAGGCGGGGGCCCACAGCAGCAGCCCGTAGGCGGCGAGCAGGAGGGCGTGGCCGGTCAGGAAGACGGTGCGGCGCCCGATCCGGTCGGCGAGGGCGCCGGCCGGGACGGCCAGCAGCAGGAACACGGCGGCGGTGCCGAGCGGCAGGAGCGGGAACCACTGGTCGTCGATGCCCGTCCGGCGCTGGAGCAGCAGGTAGACGAAGGCGTCGCTGATGGTGGTGAGTCCGAGCAGGACCGCGCAGAGCGCCAGGGCCCGCAGCCGCGGCAGGCGCAGCAGGGCCGCTGCGTCGCGCAGCCGTACGGGGTCGGGCCGCTCGGGGGCGGGCGGCGCGGCGGCCGTCCGGGGGCGGGGGGGCGGTGTGCCGCCCGCGCCGGAGGGGACGAACAGCATGAGCACGACGACGCCCAGGGCGGCGACGCAGGCGCTGACGCCGAAGACGGCGTCGTAGCCGTCGACGGCCACGCCGAGGATGAGGAAGGCGGCGAGCGGGCCGAGCAGCGCCCCGGTGGTGTCCATCGCCCGGTGCACGCCGAAGGCCCGGCCCTGTAACCGGTCGGGGGTGGAGAGGGAGATCAGCGCGTCGCGCGGGGCGGTGCGCAGGCCCTTGCCGGTGCGTTCCAGCGCGAGGACGACGCTGATCGGGCCGAGGCTGTGGGCGAGCAGCAGCAGGGGTTTGCACAGCGCGGACAGGCCGTAGCCGATGCCGGCGACCAGCTTGTGGTTGCGGACCCGGTCGGCGAGGTGGCCGCCGGTGAGCTGGACCAGGGCGCTGACGCCGTTGTAGACGCCGTCGAGCGCGCCGAACCCGAGGGGGCTCAGGCCCAGCCCCGCGATCAGGTAGAGGGGCAGGACGGCGGTGACCATCTCGGAGGAGATGTCGGTGATCAGACTGACCGTGCCCAGGGCGAGGACGGTCGGGGCGACCGCCGGCGCCCTGCCGGATCTCCGGTCCGGCGCGGTCTTCGCGCCCGCGGGCGCGGAGCGGTCCGCGAGGTACATGCTCTGGAGCTCCCCCGTGCAGACGGTCTGAGTCGTTCGGACGTGCGAGTCGATCCCGAACCCTAGTGCTTGTACGGGCCAACTGTGGTGCGTACGAGGCGATTCGGCCCTGGGGGACGTCCTGCCGGTCAGGCCGGGCTCGCGGGCCCTGGCGCCGCACCCGGATCCGGTCCGACCTACAGGACACCCCCCGCGCACCGCTGCGTCACTGCCGGCTGCTCTCGTCCCGCAGCCAGGTGGAGAAGTCCCGGTCGCGGACGGCCCTGCGGGCGCCCCGGCGGGCGGCGAGCGCGGCCGCCGCGAACACCAGGACGGCAGGCAGCAGTTCCGGATCGGCGCGCAGCAGGGAGCGGAGGTCGGACGTTGCGGTGCGCGCCGAGGGGGCGGCGCCCGCCCCGGCCTCCCGTGCCGCCTGGAAGCGCTCGTACTCGGCGGAGGAGGTCGCCGCGCGGACCTTGCGCCGGATCAGGTCTGACCAGGTGCGCGGCGGGCGCACGACGACCCGGGCCGCCTCCACCACGCTCCGCTCCCCCGGCCCGAAGGTGAGGGAGGCGGCCAGGTCGTCGGCCATGAGCGGGGGCAGTGCGGCGATCCGCCGGTGCCCCTCCTCCGTCACGGCGATGACGCCCCGGCCGAACAGGCCCTCGCGGACGGCCGGCAGCCGCTGCCACACCCGGTAGTAGGCGCGGACCGGCCACGCGCAGCCGGTGAGCGGGATGTCCCGGCCGGGTGCGGCGGCGAGCAGGTCCGGGTCCCCGTCGAGCGCGCCCGCCAGGGCGCGTACGTCGGCGGCCCCGAGGACGACGTCGGCGTCCACGTACAGCCGGGGGAAGCCGCGCGCATGCTCGTCCCCGACCCGAAGTGCGGTGTGTTTGGAGGGAGTCGGGATCTCCACGACGCGTACGCGGGCGCCGTGCGCGCCCGCCACCCGGGCGGTGTCGTCGCTGCAGCCGTTGCACACCACGACGATGTCGGGCCCGGACGCCGAGGGGTCGGCCAGGAGCGCGTCGAGGAGCCGGCCGATGACCCGGCCCTCGTTGTGGGCCGGTATCACGATGCTGGTCACCCGCGCAGTATGCACGCTCGAACGCCGGCTCCCGGCGATTCCGCCAACTCTGCCCGGGGGTACGCCCGGTGGACTAGATTGAGCGGCGCCGACCGGATTCGGCACGCTTCGGCGCGGCCGGCCACGATCCGGAACCGGCAAGGGTGGTACGGCTTCGGCTGCTTGTGGGGAACGGGCGGTCGGGCCGGGGGGCGGCATACGCGATTCACGCAGAACATCGGTTGTGGGGGGCCATCACCGTCGAGCAGGTCACGCACGGGACGCGCAGGCGTCCGGCGTGCCCTCTACGACGGCGTTCCTCCTCTCACCACACGCGTCCCGGCCACGGGTTGTCGACACGCCGGTCGGCGTGCGCGGAAGGAAGGGAACGCTGTGAAGGACACCTCCAAGGACGGCGCGCAGAGCGCCGCCCAGACCGTCGGGCAGAGTGCCGGGATCTCCGGCCGGGGGTCCGCGGCACCGTTGGGCGTCGCGGTGGTCGGCGCGGGCTACTGGGGACCCAATCTCGTCCGCAACTTCCAGTCCAGTCCGCAGTTCCGGCTGCGGTGGCTCTGCGATCTGGACGTCGACCGGGCACGGCAGGTGCTCGGCAGGTACTCCACGGTGCAGCCCACCTCGGACTACGCGGCGGTCCTCGCCGACCCGTCCGTCCAGGCGGTCGCCGTGGCCACCCCGGCCGGGACGCACCTGGACGTCGCGCTGGCCGCCCTGCGGGCCGGCAAGCACGTCCTCGTGGAGAAGCCGCTCGCCTCCACGTACGAGGACGGGATGCGGCTGGTGGCGGAGGCGGAGAAGCGCGGTCTCACCCTGATGTGCGACCACACCTACTGCTACACCCCGGCGGTGCGCCGGATCCGGGAGATGGTCCGCTCCGGTGAACTGGGCGAGATCCATTTCGTGGACTCGGTACGGATCAACCTCGGGCTCGTCCAGAAGGACGTCGACGTCCTGTGGGACCTGGCCCCCCACGACCTGTCGGTCCTCGACTTCATCCTCCCCGACCACGTGCAGCCGGTGGCCGTCGCCACGACCGGCGCCGACCCGATCGGGGCCGGTCAGTCCTGCGTGGCCTACCTGACCCTCCAGCTGAACACGGGCGCCATCGCGCACGTGCACGTCAACTGGCTCTCGCCGACGAAGGTCCGCACCACCATGGTCGGCGGCTCCAAGCGCACCCTGGTCTGGGACGACCTCAACCCAACCCAGCGCGTCTCGGTGTTCGACCGCGGCGTGGAGCTGAGCACCCCTCAGGAGATCGGCGCCGACGAGCGCCGCGACATGCTCGTCTCCTACCGGACCGGTGACATGGTGGCGCCCGCGATCGGCGAGAAGGAGGCGCTGCGCAGCATGGTCGAGGAGTTCGCCGACGCCATCAGGACGGGACGGCCGGCGCTGACCGACGGCCGGGCGGGCCTGAAGGTCCTGGACATCCTCGAAGCGGCCTCCCGCAGCCTGGAGTTCCGTGGCGCGGTCGTCGGACTGCGCACCGGGCGCTGACGTCCCCGGATCCCTCCCGGAACACTTCCGGATCTCTCGCGGACCACCCACGGATCCCTCGCGGACCGTGCACACACGCAAGACACGACCTATTCAGTGGGAGCAGGGCGTTGAGCAGCAGCGTACGAGGCAAGAGGATTCTGGTCACCGGCGGAGCGGGCACCATCGGCTCGCACGTGGTGGACCAGCTGGTGGACAACGGGGCACGCGAGATCGTGGTGCTCGACAACTTCGTGCGGGGGCGGACCGCCAACCTGGCCCGCGCCCTGCCGAGCGGTGTCGTCGAGGTCGTCGAGGGCGACATCCGCGACGTGGCGGCGGTACGCAAGGTCACGGAGGGCGCCGACCTGGTCTTCCACCTGGCCGCCATCCGGATCACCCAGTGCGCGGAAGAGCCGCGGCTGGCGAACGAGGTGATGGTGGACGGCACGTTCAACGTGCTGGAGGCGGCGGCCGCGGCCGGAGTGGGCAAGGTGATCGCCTCGTCCTCGGCCTCGGTCTACGGACTGGCCGAGCAGTTCCCGACGACCGAGCGCCACCACCCGTACAACAACGACACGTTCTACGGTGCGGCGAAGGCCTTCAACGAGGGGATGCTGCGCAGCTTCCACTCGATGTACGGGCTCGACTACATCGCCCTGCGCTACTTCAACGTGTACGGGCCTCGGATGGACATCCACGGCCTCTACACCGAGGTGCTCATCCGCTGGATGGAGCGCATAGCCTCGGGCGAACCGCCGCTGATCCTCGGCGACGGCCTGCAGACCATGGACTTCGTCGACGTGCGCGACATCGCGCGCGCCAACCTGCTGGCCGCCGAATCGGACCTGACCGACGAGGTGTTCAACGTCGCGAGCGGGTCCGAGACGAGCCTGCTGGAGCTGGCGAACGGCCTGCTGGAGGCCATGGGCGCGGACGGCCTGGTGCCCGAGCACGGCCCGGCCCGGGCCGTGAACGGCGTGACCCGCCGCCTGGCGGACACCGCGCGGGCCTCGGAGCGGCTCGGCTTCACGGCCGGCATCGACCTGCGCACCGGGCTGCGGGACCTGGTGCAGTGGTGGCGCGCCGAGCGTGCCGCCGACGCGGCCGCACAGGCGGGCCGATGACCGCCCCCGACCCGGCCGCCGCGCCGGCGCGGATCCCCGTGATGGTGCCCTGGCTGGGCGAGGAGGAGGCGAAGGCGGCGGCCGACGCGGTGCTCTCCGGCTGGGTCGCCCAGGGTCCCCGGGTCGCCGCGTTCGAGCGGGCCTTCGCGGAGCGGGTGGGCGCCGAGCACGGCATCGCCGTCAGCTCGTGCACCACCGCCCTGCACCTGGCCCTGGTCGCGCTGGACCTCGGACCGGGTGACGAGGTGGTCGTCCCGTCCCTGTCGTTCATCGCCACCGCCAACGCCGTGCGCCACGTGGGCGCCCGGCCGGTGTTCGCCGACGTCGAGGAGGCCACCGGCAATCTGACCCCGGCCACCGTGGACGCGGTCCGCACCCCCCGTACGAAGGCCGTGCTCGCCGTCCACCAGGGCGGGGTGCCGGCGGACGTGCACGCACTGCGCGCATCGTGCGCCGAATGGGACGTGGCGCTGGTGGAGGACGCCGCCTGCGGTATCGGCGCGACGGTCGGCGGGAAGTCCGTCGGCCACGGGGCGCTCCTCGCCGCCTGGTCCTTCCACCCCCGCAAGGTGATCACCACCGGCGAGGGCGGCATGGTGACGACGGACGACGCACAGTGGGCGGAGCGGCTGCGCCGGCTGCGCGAGCACGGGATGAACGTGTCCGCCGCGCAGCGTCACGCGAGCAGCAAGCCGATCGTCGAGAGCTACCTGGAGGTCGGCTACAACTACCGGATGACCGACATCCAGGCCGCGGTCGGCCTGGTGCAGCTCGGCAGGCTGGACGAGATCGTGGCCCGGCGGCGCGCGCTCGCCGCCCGGTACGCGGAGCTGTTGCGGGAGGTCCCCGGTCTCCGCCCGGTCCGCGATCCCGCACACGGTCAGGGCAACTTCCAGTCCTACTGGGTGCTGCTGGCCGAGGATTTTCCCGTCGGCCGGGACGAGCTGCTCGCGGTGCTCTCCGAGGCCGGGATCTCGGCCCGGCGCGGGATCATGGCCTCGCACCTGGAGCCGGCGTACGAGGGCCACGGCGCGGCCGCGCTGCCGGTGACCGAGCGGATCAGCCGTGACTCGCTGATCCTCCCGCTGTTCCACACCATGACCGGGGCGCAGCAGGAGCGGGTGGTGGCCGTGTTGCGGGAACAGGCGGGCGGATGAGCGCTCCGGTGACCGAGGACCTGCTGATCGTCGGAGCGGGCGGCTTCGCGCGGGAGACCGCGCAGGCCGTACGGGACGTGGCCGCGGCCGATGTGGCGCGCGGCCGTCCTCCCCGCTGGCGGTCGGCCGGGCACCTCGACGACGATCCGGCGCTGCACGGCCGGGAGGTCGACGGGGTCCCGGTGCTGGGCGGCTGCGAGCTGGTCCACGAGCTGCCGGCCGCCCGGGTGGTGGTCTGCGTGGGCAGTCCGCGCGACTACGCCGTACGGGCCCGCCTGGTGCGGCGCCTGGGGCTGCCGGCGGACCGGTACGCGACGGTGGTGCACCCCACGGCGGCGGTGTCGGCGTCCTCGGTGCTCGGCGCGGGCTCGGTGCTGCTGGCGCACTGCGTGCTGACGGCCTCCGTCCGGGTCGGGTCCCACGTGGCGGTCATGCCGCAAGTGGTCCTCACGCACGACGACACGGTCGAGGACTTCGCCACGCTCGCCTCCGGCGTACGCCTGGGCGGCGGGGTGCGGGTCGGGCGCGGCGCGTACGTGGGGGCGGGGGCGCTGGTCCGGGAGTACGCCGCGATCGGCGCCTGGTCGCTGACCGGCATGGGCAGCACCGTCCTCGCGGACGTTCCCGCCGGTGAGGTGTGGGCCGGCAGCCCGGCCCGCCCGCTGCGGCCGGCGGGGGCCCCGGCCCTCGCCGAACTGGCGGCCGGGCCACGGGCATCCGGCGGGCCCGCCGCGGGCGCACCCGCGCGGGAGGCGCCGGTGCCCGCCGGGGCAGCGGCGCACGGCACGGAAGACGGCGCCGGCCCGAACGGCCCGCGGCCTCAGACACGGATGGAGAGTCCCGTCGTATGAACCAGATACCGCTCGTCGACCTGAAGGCCGCGCACGCCGAGGTCGCCGAGGAATTGAGGGCCGGCTTCGACCGGGTGCTCGCCGACACCGCCTTCATCGGGGGCGCCGAGGTCCGGGCCTTCGAGAACGAGTACGCCGACTTCGCCGGGGTCCGGCACTGTGTGGGGGTCGCCAACGGCACCGACGCCCTCGAACTGGCGCTGCGGGCGAGCGGTGTCGGCGTGGGTGACGAGGTGGTGCTGCCCGCCAACACCTTCATCGCGACCGCGGGCGCCGTCGCCCGGATCGGCGCCCGGCCGGTGCTGGTCGACTGCCTGCCCGACACCCTGCTGATGGATCCGCAGGCCGCGCTGGACGCGGTCGGGCCGGCGACCCGCGCGGTGGTACCCGTCCACCTGTACGGGCAGTGCGCGGCCGCCGCGGAGCTGGCGGGCCGGCTTCCGCCGCACGTCAAGGTCGTCGAGGACGCGGCGCAGAGCCAGGGCGCGACCCGGGACGGCCGCTCCCCCGGCAGCGGGGGGATCGCCGCGACCAGCTTCTACCCGGGCAAGAACCTCGGGGCGTACGGGGACGCGGGCGCGGTGGTGACCGACGACCAGGAGAGCGCCGACCTGGTCCGGGCGCTCGCCAACCACGGCGGGGTCGCCAAGTACCGCCACGACGTGGCCGGTTTCAACAGCCGGCTGGACGGTCTGCAGGCCGTGGTCCTGCGGGCCAAGCTGGCCCGGCTGGCGGAGGGGAACGCTGCCCGCCGGGCCGCCGCCGCCCGCTACGACGGGCTGCTGGGCGGGCTCGCCGCCGCCGGACGGGTCACCCTGCCGGTCACCGCGGAGGGCAACGTCCACGTCTGGCACCTGTACGTCGTACGGGTCGGCGGTGCCGACCGCGACACGGTGGTCGGCAAGCTCAACGCCGAGGGGATCGGCGCGGGCGTGCACTACCCCGCCCCGGTCCACCTCACCCCGGCCTTCGCCCACCTCGGGCACGGGCGCGGGGCCTTCCCGCACGCCGAGCGGGCCGCGGACCTGATGCTCTCCCTGCCCCTCTTCCCGCAGATCACCGCCGCCCAGCAGCAGCGGGTCGTGGACGCGCTCTCCGACGCCCTGCGCTGACACGTGCAGACGTACACAATGAGGTCCAGATGAACAAACGGACAAAGTTGCTCCGTTACGGTCTCTTCACCGTGGTGGCGGCCCTGATGGCCACGGTCCTGCCTCCGGCCTCCGTGGCCGCGGCGGCCGATCCCTGCGGTCCCACGACGAACGCGATCGTCTGCGAGAACTCCAAGCCGGGCACCCCGATGGAGGAGTGGTTCGCGCCGAGCGCCTACGGCGACATCAAGGGGTTCCCGGCCCAGACGAGCGTCCAGGCGGGCGACACCCTGCAGTTCAAGATCCAGTCGCCGACGCCGTACAAGGTGTCGGTGTACCGCCTCGGCCACTACGGCGGCACCGGGGCCCGGCTGGTGTCGACCGCGGCGCAGGCCGCCCAGACCTATCCGGCGAACTTCGCGCCCGGCGGGAACCCGGCCACCTGCGCCACCAAGGCCTCCACCGGCCTGGTGGACTGCGGCAACTGGCCGGTCACCGCGACGTGGTCCGTGCCGGCCGACGCCGTCTCCGGGCTCTACGTGGCCAACTTCGACCAGGCCGACGGCAACGGCGTGATGCCGTACCCGTTCGTCGTCCGCAAGGACGACAGCCACTCCGACATCGTGGTGCAGACCAGCGACCAGACCTGGCAGGCGTACAACAACTACGGCGGCCAGGACCTCTACGACGGGGGCGGGCCCGCGCCCGACGGGCGGGCCTACGAGGTCAGCTACAACCGGCCCATGGACATCGGCGGGGACAACGGGATCTACGGTTCCGAGTTCCAGATGGTGGCGTGGCTGGAGCGCAACGGCTACGACGTGAGCTACATGTCCGGGATCGACATGTCGGTGCGCGGCGCGACCCTGCTGTCCCACCACAAGGTCTTCATGTCCTCCGGGCACGACGAGTACTGGACCCAGGAACAGTTCACCAACGCACTCAACGCGCGCCGGGCCGGACAGCACCAGACGTACTTCGCGGGCAACGAGATCTTCTGGAAGACCCGGCTCGCCCCGAGCATCGACGGCGCGAACACCGCCAACCGGACGCTGGTCTCGTACAAGGAGACCAAGCTGTCCTTCCCCCAGCCGAACGGCGTCCCCGACCCGAGCGGGATCTGGACGGGCACCTTCATGGACCCGGCCGGCGCGGCGGGCGGCCGGCCCTTCCAGCCGCAGAACCAGCTGACCGGCTCGATGTTCAGCGTCAACGGCTACCGCAGCGACGCGATCACCGTGCCGGGCACCTTCGCCAAGCAGCGCCTGTGGCGCAACACCTCCGTCGCGAACCTCACCCCTTCGCAGACCGCCACGTTCCCGCAGGGCACGCTCGGCTACGAGTGGGACAGCGACGTGGAGAACGCCAGCCGTCCGGCCGGGCAGATCCAGATGTCGTCCACGACGGTCGACATCGAGGACGGCAAACTCCTGAAGGACTACGGCAACACCTACGGCAACGGCACCGCGACGCACAGCCTGGTGGCGTTCCGCGACCAGACCTCGCACGCGCTGGTGTTCGGCGCGGGCACGGTGCAGTGGTCCTGGGGCCTGACCAACATGCCCACCTCCAACCCGGACGACACCGTGGTCACCGCCGACAAGCGGATGCAGCAGGCCACGGTGAACGTGTTCGCCGACATGGGCGTCCAGCCCAAGTCCCTGCAGAGCGACCTGGTCGCCTCGACCGCCTCCACGGACACGGTGGGCCCCGGCATCACTGTCACCAGCCCGGCGGCGAACGCCACCGTGCCGGCCCTGCGGCCGGTGACCGTCACCGGTACGGCGACCGACACCGGCGGCGGCGTGGTGGCCCGGGTCGAGGTGTCCACCGACGGCGGGACCACGTGGAAGGCGACCACCGGCCTGGCGAACTGGAGCTACACCTGGACGCCGACCACCCCGGGCCCCGTGCAGATCAAGGTGCGCGCGGTCGACGACAGCGTCAACATCGGCGCGACCACCACGGTCCCGCTGACCGTCGGGCCGCAGCAGTGCCCCTGCACCGTGTGGCCCGCCGCGGCCGTGCCCGGCACCGTCAACGCCGGTGACGGCAGCGCCGTCGAACTCGGTGTGAAGATCCGCTCCTCGGTGGCCGGCTCGATCACCGGCGTCCGGTTCTACAAGTCCCCCGCCAACACCGGGACCCACACCGGCAGCCTGTGGAGCAGCACCGGCCAGCGCCTGGCCACGGGCACCTTCACCAACGAGACGGCGTCCGGCTGGCAGCAGCTGAACTTCTCCAGCCCGGTGCCGATCAAGCCCAACACCACCTACGTCGCGTCCTACTTCGCACCGAACGGCGGCTATTCCTTCGACACCACCTTCGCCGCCGCCGACGCGGGCCTGGCCCCGCTCACGGCCCTGAAGAACGGAACCGACGGCGGCAACGGCGTCTACCGCTACAGCGGGACGGGCGGGTTCCCGAACAAGGCCTCGTCCGGCAGCAACTACTGGGTGGACGCGGTGCTGGACACCTCCGGCGCGAGTACGACCCCGCCCACCGTCACCGGTACCTCCCCGCAGTCCGCCGCGACCGGTACGCAGATCACGGCGGCGGTGACGGCCACCTTCAGTAGGGCCGTCGACGCGGAGACGCTCACCTTCACCGTGAAGGACACGGGCGGCGCCACCGTCCCGGGCAGCAAGGTCCTCGGCGCGTCGAACAGCGCGACCTTCACCCCGTCCTCCGAACTGGCCCTGAACACCACCTACACGGCGTCCGTCCAGGTGTCCGACCTGTGGGGCAACGCCATGACCGGGCCGGTCACGTGGAACTTCACCACCAGCGCGAGCCCTCCGGTGGTGAACTGCCCCTGCGCCCTGTGGAACGGCACCGCGACGCCGAGCACCGCCAACGTGGGCGACGACGCCAACTCGGTGGAGCTGGGCACCCGCTTCCAGTCGGCGGTGAACGGCTACATCACCGGTGTCACCTTCTACAAGGGCCCCGGCAACACCGGTACCCACACGGGCAGCCTGTGGTCATCCTCCGGCACCCTGCTGGCCACCGGCACCTTCGGCAGCGAGACCCTGTCCGGCTGGCAGCAGCTGCAGTTCGCGACACCCGTGCCGATCACGGCGGGCACCACGTACGTGGCCTCCTACCACGCACCGAACGGCAACTACTCGGTCGACGGCGGCTACTTCTCCGGCGCCCACCGCTCTTACCCGCTGGTGGCCCCGGCCGACGCGCCCGGGAGCGCCAACGGGCTCTACAAGTACGGCTCCGCCACGGTCTTCCCGTCGAACACCTACGGTTCGGTGAACTACTGGGTCGGTCCGGTCTTCACCACGACCCCGCCGAACTCCCCGCAGTCCGCGGACGGCTCCACGGAGGTGTCCGGCCAGTGAGCACGGTCAGCGTGGTGATCCCCTGCTACAAATACGGCCACTTCCTGGCCGACTGCGTCAAGAGCGTCCTGGACGAACAGGAGGGCGTCGACGTCCGGGTGCTGATCATCGACGACGCCTCGCCCGACGACTCCGCGGACGTGGCGCGCGCGCTGGCGGCGGCCGACCCGAGGATCGAGGTACGGGTCCACGAGCGCAACCAGGGGCACATCGCGACCTACAACGAGGGTCTGCTGGAGTGGGCCGACGGGGACTACGTCGCCCTGCTCTCGGCCGACGACCGGCTGGTCCCCGGGGCCCTCGTGCGCGCCGCGGCCCTGCTCGACGCCCATCCGGAGGCCGGCTTCGCCTATGGCAGGCCGCTGCGCTTCCGGCACGGCGGTCCGCTGCCCCAGGCCCGTACCCGGTCCGCCGGGTCGGTGGTCTACCCCGGGCGGTGGTGGCTGGACCGGCGGTTCCGCGAGGGCACCGGCTGCATCACCTCGCCCGAGGTGGTCGTCCGTACCAGTCTCCAGCGCAAGGTCGGGGGCTACGATCCGGAGCTGCCGCACGCCGGTGACATCGAGATGTGGATGCGGCTCGCGGCGCACGCCGACGTGGGCTACGTCCGCGGAGCCGACCAGGCCTTCTACCGCGTCCACGGCGACAACATGTCCACCACGGACTTCGGCGGGCAGCTCGACGACCTGCGCCAGCGCCTGGTCGCCTTCGACTCGGTGCTCGTCAAGTGCGGCGATCTGCTCCCGGGGGCGGACCGGCTGGCGGTCGCGGCGCGCACCCGGCTCGCCCGGTACGCGCTGCGGCGCGCCTACCGGGCCTACGACCGGGGGCGGACCGCCGTGGTGCCGGTCGACGAGCTCGTGGAGTTCGCGGCCGAGTGCCTGCCGGACGGCTACACGTCGCTGGCCGAGTACCGGGCGCTGCTCAGGCGCCGGCGAATCGGTCCGCGCGTGATGCCCTACCTTCAGCCGCTGGTGCTGTCGGCCGTGGCCGACCGGGGGCGCGAGTGGCTGTGGTGGCGGTCCTGGAAGCGCCGAGGGATCTGATGACCCGTCTCCACCCCTTCCAGCGGCGGCTCCTGCGGACCGGCGTCGGCGCTCTCGCGCCGGCGCCGGTTCCGGCGTGTCAGGAGCCGGTCGGTCCACAGGGCCACCGCCACACCGGCGACCGCGGCCACCAGGGCCACACCGGCGAGGGCCCGCATCCGGTCGCCGGTCCGCGCGACGGCGTGCGGCTGCACCAGCAGGTCCACGCTCATCCGTGCCGCGTCCGGGATGCCCTGCTGCGTCTGGAGGTCGGTCAGGTGCCGGGTGTAGACCTCGATGATCTTCCGTACGGAGGCGTCGGCCACGTCGGGGTCGGAGTGCTCGACCTGGATCTGCAGCGAGGGAATCAGGTGGCGCGGGGTGACGCTGGTGCCGCTGTTGCGCGGTGTCATCCGATAGGTACCGGCGACTCCCGCCGCCCGGAGCTCGTCCGCTCCCGCGGGCGAGTCCAGCTGCTGCACCACCGCATAGGAGACGGCGGCGAGCGGCGGCTGGAGGTTCGCGAGCTGGTTGGGCTGCCGGCTGGTCACCGGCGGCTTGAGCACCACGATCGCGGAGCTGAGGTGGACCGGCTGGGGCCGCAGCACCGCCGCCGCTCCGGCGGCCGCGAGCAGCACCGCCACGACCAGGACGTACCAGCGCCGGCGCAGCGCTCGGACCAACTCACCAGGCGACACGGGGATCCTTTCCTTCATGTCCGATCCTTGCAGGACCGGGGTAGGTCCGCCATCAGATCCGCTACCCGGCAGGGGTGTTCGTGAGCATTCGTGAATTGGGCGCGGTGCTGCGGCGGCGCTGGTACGTGATGCTTCCGGCGATCGTGCTCAGCCTGCTGGCGGCGCTCCACCTGTACCGGTCGGTGCCGGTGGCGTACCAGTCGCAGAGTTCGGTGGCACTGCTCGACTCCTCGGCGGCGGCCAAGCTGCCGCCGGCCTTCGGCAATCCCATCTCCAACGCGGGCGGCGCCCTGGTGGTGACCGCGGACGTGCTGATCAGGACGCTGTCGGGGGCGGACGCCGCCCGTGAGCTGCACAGCCTGGGCGTGAGCGATCCCTATACCGTCGGGTTCGCCGCGAACACCTCGGGGCCGCTGCTGACGCTGACGGTCACGGGCACCGACCGGGAGAAGGTGCTGGAGGAGACCAACCTGCTGACGGGCTTCGCCGGGGAGCAGCTCAACGCGCTGCAGGCGGCAGCCAAGGTGCAGCCCGCGTACATGGTGCAGACCGCGCCGGTGGTGCTGCCGCAGACCCCGGTGCCGCAGCTCAAGAGCCGTTACCAGCAGGTGCTGGGGGTCCTCATCCTCGGTGTCGGCGGCGGGTTCGTCCTCTCCTTCGTGGCGGACGCGCTGTCGGCGGCCCGCCGGCGCAGGCGCGAGAGGGCCGCCGAGGCCGCCGGCGCACCGGGCCGGGCCGGGCGCCGCAGGTCGCGGGGCCGCCATGTGGACGCCACCGCGCTGCTCACCGGGTATCTGGCGCTGGCCTTCTTCATCCCGTCGAACCTGACGCTGCCGGGCCTGGGCGGGGTGGGGACCCCGGCCAACGTGTTCGCCCTGCTGGCCCTGTTCTGGTATCTGGCGACCTGGCTCGCCGGCCGGATCCGGCCGGCGGCCGGGACCCGGCTGCCGCGGGTGGCGATGTGGCTGCTGGCCGTGTCGGTGCTGGCCTCCTACATCGCGAACGCGGGCCGCGGCAGCGTGCGCAAGGAGCTGCTCGGTGCGGACCGCGGCCTGATCGCCCTGCTGGTGTGGGTGTCGCTGGTGGTGCTGGTCACCGCCGGGATCCAGGACCGGGCGCGCCTGGACGTACTGATGCGCCGGGCCGTGGTGATGGGGACCATCGTGGCGGCCGTCGGGTTCTACGACTTCTTCACCGCGACCAACATCGCCGACAGCATCAGCATCCCGGGACTGGCCTCGGGCGTCCCCCAGATCACGACCCTGGACCGCGGGGCGTTCACCCGTCCCCGGTCCACGACGGCGCAGCCGCTGGAGTTCGGCGGGATGCTGGCGCTGCTGCTGCCCTTCGCCGTGCAGCAGGCCTTCGATCCGGTACGGCGCCACCTGAAGGCCTGGCGCCGCTGGGCGCCGGTGGCGCTGATGGGCGGGGCACTGCCGCTGACGGTGTCGCGCACCTCGATCATCGGGGCGCTGATCGTGATCCTGGTGATGGTGCCGCGCTGGAAACCGCAGCGGCGGTGGACCGCGATCGGTGTGCTGGTGGGAGCGGTCGCCTGTTTCAAGGTGATCATTCCGGGGCTGATCGGCACCATCACCGCCCTGTTCGCGTCCTTCCTGTCGAACTCCGACAGCAGTACCCAGGCCCGGACCGTGAAGTACAGCGCGATCGTCCCGTACCTGGACGAGCGCCCCCTGTTCGGGCGCGGGCTGGGCACGTTCATTCCCGAGCTCTACTTCTTCACCGACAACCAGTACATGCTGACCCTGGCCGAGATGGGGTTCCTGGGGCTGCTCGCGCTCGTGTTCCTCTTCCTCACCGGCATCCACCAGGGCGGGGCGATCCGCCGGCTGGCGGTCGGCGAGTCCGACCGGGAGCTGGGGCAGGCGTTCTTCGCCTCCGCGGTCGTCGCCCTGGTCGTCAGCGCCACGTTCGACGCACTCAGCTTCCCGATGTTCGCCGGGATGTTCTTCCTGACGATCGCCGCCGGAGGCAGTTACCTCGGCTTCATCCGGCGCGCGGCGCCGAAGCCCCGATCCGTGGAGTTCCCATGTCTTCCCGCCGATCAGCGTCTCCCGAGTCCCTCCCCGGCTCCGGCTCCGGTCCGGTAGCGGTCCTCGTCGTCACCTGGAACAGTGCGGAGGTCCTGCCGGAGTTCCTCGCCTCGCTGCCGGAGGGCATGGCCGGGCTCGACTGGCGTCTCGTCGTCGCCGACAACGACTCCGCCGACGACACGGTGGAGGTGGTGCGCTCGCTGGCCCCGGACGCGACGGTCGTCCGTACCGGGCGCAACGCCGGGTACGCGGCCGGGGTGAACGCCGCGCTGGCGGCCGCCGCCGGGTGGGAGGGCGGCTTCCGGGCCGCCCTGGTGAGCAATCCGGACGTCCGGATGCGGCGTGGCTGCGCCAAGGTGCTCGTGGACGCGCTCGGCGCGCCGCAGCCCGGCGGCGGCCGGGTCGGGATCAGCGTCCCACTGCTGTACGAGGAGGACGGCCGGACGCTCCTGCACTCGCTGCGCCGCGAGTCCAGCGTGCCCCGGGCACTGGGCGAGGCGGTGATCGGCAACCGCCGGGCGGGGCGCTTCCCGCGCTGGAGCGAGCTGGTCACCGATCCGGCCGCGTACGAGCGGGAGACGGTGGCGGACTGGGCGACGGGGGCGCTGATGGCCCTGTCCGGGGAGTGCCTGGCCGCGTGCGGGGCCTGGGACGAGTCGTTCTTCCTGTACTCGGAGGAGACCGAGTACTGTCTGCGGGCCCGGGACCGCGGTTTCGTGACCCGGCTGGAGCCGTCGGCCTCGGCCACCCACCTGGGCGGGGACTCCCGGGTGTCGCCGCGGCTGTGGACGCTGCTGACGGTCAACCGGGTCCGGCTCTACCGGCGCCGCCACGGCCTTGCGGCCACCACCGCCTTCCGGGCGGCCGTGCTGCTGCGGGAGTCCTCCCGCGCGGCCCTGGGCCGGCCGGCGAGCCTGGCGGCCGCCCGCGCGCTGGCCGGCCGGCCGGCCCTGCGCGCCGCGCCCGGTCCTCAGCCGGCCGGGCCGTCCCACGCGGTGTAGAAGCTTCCGGGGTTGACCAGGTAGCGGACGGTGGGGCGGGGCAGGTGGCGTACTTCGTGGCGGCGGGCGTAGCGGCGGATGAGCTCCCAGTCCTCGCGGGGCAGCACCTCGGGGGTGCGCCGCAGCCGGCTGAAGTGCAGGGCCCGGCTGCGGCGGGCCACGAAGGCGTTGGTGTCCAGGAAGGCCTCGTGGGCGGCGCGGCGGCGGTCGAAGGGGACGGACAGGACGTCGCGTTCGGTGCCGTCGGGCAGCACCCTGCGCAGCGCGGTGTAGACGGCGTCGGGTCCGCCGGCCGCGTCCAGGCAGGTCAGGGCCTGCTCCAGGTGGTCGGGCTCCCACAGGTTGTCGTCGTCGAGGAAGGCCACGTACCGGGAGCGGGTGAGCCGGATGCCCACGTTGCGCACGACTCCGGCGGTCGCCGTGTTGCGGGTCAGGGAGACCGAGAACAGACGTGGGTGCGAGGGCAGTTCGGGCAGGCCGGCGCCGTCGTCGACGACGATGACCACCTGGTCGGTGACGGTCTGCGCCAGGGCGGAGCGGACCGCCGCGCGCAGCGCGTCGGGGCGCCGGTGGGTGGCGATCACGGTGGCGACCCGGGCGGCCGGGGGCCGGCCCAGGAGGGCCGCGAGGCGGGTGGTCTCGGTGTCCTCGAAGCGCCGCAGCCGTACGGCGGAGGGCAGGAGCAGGAGTTTGTTGCGGGCCTCGAAGAGCACCAGCCAGCCGAAGGCCCGCTTCAGCAGTTCCCAGGGGGCCCGGGCGATACGGCGCATCGTGGAATCTCCGTGGTGGGTGGGGTGTCAGGGGGCGGGTTCCACCGGGCGGCCGTCGGACATGCGGTTGTCCTTCCACACGTTCCCGGAGCCGCCGGGGTTCCAGGCGGTGACGGGGCCGTAGGCGCCACTGGCCGGGTGGTACTGGGTGGAGAAGACGTTGCCGGTGACCCGGATGCCGGTGGCGCCCGGGCCTCCGCCGTAGAGCGCGTACGCTCCGCCGGCCAGCCAGTTGTCCTCGACGATGACGGAGGAGACGACGCCGGTGTCGGCGAAGAGGCCCACGGCTGCGGTGGCGCCCTTGTCCACGGGGGTGGCGTTGAGCAGGGTGTTGTGCCGGACGGTCAGCCGGCCCTTGTTGCCGCCGCCGCTGATGACGGCGTCGGTGTGCTGCCATTCGCCGCCCTGGTTGCGGAAGGCGACGAGGTCGTGGACGTAGTTGTCGTGCAGGTCGCCCTGGCCCATGGACAGGGCGTTGCCGAACACCGAGATGTCGCACCAGCCGACCTCGATGGAGCTGCCGCCCATGTTCGACACGGCGTAGTTGACGCCTCCGTTGTCGGGGCCCTGGCCCGGTACGGCGGTGATGGTGGTGTGCAGGACCTTCAGGCCGCTGAAGCCGGGGCGCAGGTTGATCCCCCACCAGTTGGTGGAGGTGATCTTGCTGTCGATGACGGTGACGTCGTCGGCGTAGATGTCGAGCGAACCGCGGATGTCCCAGCCCTTGATGACCGTGCCGTCCTTCTTGACCGACAGGTTGCCGGTGTCGTGCCGCTCCAGGCCGATCCGCGGGCCGGTGCTGTTCGCGTCGGGGTATCCGCAGGCCCCGGGTGAGGTGCAGGCGGTGGCGGAGGGGGCGGGGGACGGTCCGCCCGCTCCCGGCGAGGGCGGCGGTGAGGCCGTGGCCGAGGGGCTCGGCGTACCGCCGGCGGCGGGCACCGGCGTCGCGGGGGCAGCGCCCGTCGGTGTCGCGGAGGGGGCGGCCTTCGGATCGCTCACCCCGGTACGGTCGGCGTCGTACAGGGTGAGGACGACGGCCAGGACCACTCCGGCGAGCAGCCACGCCCCCAGGCGCCTTCGGTTGCCTGTCATGGCCGGTCGCCTATCCTCGGAGCGTTTTTCGGGCGGGCAGGAGGCATACGGCGTAGCACAGGGTGCCTGCGGTCGCGGTCGCGAGGAGCGCGGGCACGGAGTCGCCGAGGGAGCGTTGCAGGAGGAGGAGCACGGCGGTCATCACGGCGCCGCCGAGCAGCGGCAGGGCGCAGGCCCGTACGAGGGTGCCCAGGCGGATGCCGCCGCGGTGCAGCGCGAGGAGGAACACCGGGACCACGACGGCGCAGGCGACGGCGACGTGTCCCTGTGCCACACCGGTGATCCCGCCGCCGCGGGCGCCGATCACGAGGGCCGGGATCAGGACGAGCAGCCACAGGCCCTGCACCCCGATGAGCGAGCGGCGCCGGCCGGTGGCCACCAGGCAGTCGTAGGCGAGTTCGCAGCCGATGCGGACGAGGCCGAGTGCCATCAGCCAGGGCAGGGGGCCGGCCGCGGGCAGCCAGCGTTCGCCGTAGACGAGCTCGATGACGGGTGCGGCGAGGGCGGCCAGCAGGACGCAGAGCGGGACGGTGGCCGCCGTCACCACGCCGAGGGCGCGGGCGAAGCCGGCGGCCAGCGCCTGTGGTGAGTCGGCCAGTCGGGAGAAGCCGGCGAAGGAGACGCGGCGGGCGGCTTCGGAGACGACGCGGACGGGCCAGCCGGAGATGTTGAAGGCGAGTACGTAGAAGCCGAGGGCGAGGGGGTCCAGGGTGGAGCCCACCACCATGGTGTCCACGTTGACCACGCCGAGCGCGAGCATGCTGGCTCCGGCGAGCGGGAGGCCGAACTTCAGCAGGGCGCGGGCCTGTTCCCTGTCCCAGCCGAACGTCAGGGTGCCGGGCGCGGCGAGGCAGCAGCCGATGAGGGCGGCCATGTTGCCGACGACGGATCCCCAGGCGAAGCTCATCGCCCCCCAGCCCTGGACGGCGAGCATCAGGGTCACCGCGGTGCTGAGGACGAAGTTGAGCGCGTCGACGGCCATCCGCCGGCCCTGCGCGAACTCCCGGGTGAGGAAGCCGGCCGGGACCTGGGACAGTCCGTCGAGAACCACGCACAGGCACATGACCCGCAGGACCCCGGACGCCTCGGGCGAGCCGAGGACGTCGGCGACGGCCGGGGCGGTCGCGAACAGCACCGCGTAGAGCAGGCAGCTGGAGGCGGCGCTGAGGGTGAGGACGGTGGGCGCGAAGCGGCGCGGGTCGCCCTCCCAGCGGACGATGGCGAGGGAGACGCCGAGTTCGTTCGCGGAGAGCAGGACGAGCAGGACGGTCTGAGCGATCCCGTACACGCCCCAGGCCTCGGGCCCGAGGAAGTAGCGGGCGAGGACGATGCCGGTCGCGAAGTTGCCGAGGCGCATGACGACCGTGTTGATCAGGCTCCACTTGGCCGCGGAGCCGACCCTGCGTCCCAGGGAGGGCTCCGCCGGGGTGGTCTGCGTGCTGGTACCGGTGTCGGTCATGGCGAACCCGCCCCGCCGGGGCCGACCGTGCGCAGTGCCATGGTCTCGTCGGTGGCGACGGGTGTCGTGGCGGCGGGTACGGCGGCTGCGGGGGCGGCCGGCGTCCCGGCCGGGGCCGGGCGGTCCTTCGCGCGCGGGGTGCGCCGCCGGGCCTCCACGAAGAAGGTGGCGACCAGGGTGAGGACGAAGCCGAGCGCGCCCGCCATCACGATGTACTGGAGCCGGGTCTTGGTCTGCGCCTGCGGTTTCTGCGGGGGCACGATGGTCGCCATCCGGATCATGGCCTCGGGGGCGACGGACTGTTGGGTCTGGAACTCCTTGAGCCTCTTGTCGGCGTAGGAGGCGAGGAGTTGGTCGGACGTGAGGACGGCTGCCGGGTCGGTGCCGGTGACGGTCAGCCACATGAAGGGGCCCTGGGCGTTGTCGGCGATCTTCACCTCGTGCTTGCCGGTGACGCCGAGGGCCTTGAGGTCGGCTTTGGCGCCGTCCGAGTTGAGGTTGCGGGCGAGGCCGTCGGCCATGCCGGTGAGCGAGGACTGCGTGCTGAGGAAGGGGTTGCCGTCGAAGGCCTCGGTGGCCTTCGCCGAGTTGAGCAGCGTCACGGTGCTCTGCGACTGGTACTCCACCGGGATCAGCAGGTGCACGGCGGTGGTCAGTGCCGCTGTCAGCAGCAGTCCGGGCAGCAGCACGTACCAGCGCCTGCGCATGACCCGCCCTATCTCGGCGAGATCCATGGTCTTCCCCCTTGTTGCGGATGTTCCGGCTACTGCGGTCCGTGCCCGGCGGCCGGCACGAGGTCGGTGGGTCTGGGCCGGGGGCGGGCGGGCCCGCCGTCGAGGAGGACGGCGGCGATGCGCTCGCCGGCGCGGCCGTCCCACAGTGCGGGGCAGCGCGGCGCGGGCGGATCGTCGAGCACCTTGTCCACGGTGGCGACGATCCGGTCGGGATCGGTGCCGGCCAGGACGTTGGTGCCCTCCACCACGGTGATGGGACGCTCGGTGTTCTCCCTCAGGGTCACGCAGGGCACGCCCAGGGCGGTGGTCTCCTCCTGGACGCCCCCGGAGTCGGTGAGCACCAGCCGGGCGGAGTCCTGCAGGGCGATGAAGTCGAGGTACCCGGCGGCCGGGACGAGCCGGATGCCGTCGGGGACGCCCGGTTCGGCCAGCCGCTGCGCGGCCCGCGGGTGCACGGGCAGCAGCAGCGGGCAGCGGCCGGCGATCTCGCCGAGGGCCTTGAGCAGGCCGCGCAGCGCGCCGGGGTCGTCCACGTTGGCCGGCCGGTGCAGGGTGACCAGGCCGTACCCGCCGCGGGTGAGCCCGTGGCGGGTGAGGACGTCCGACTGCCGGGCCCGGTCCAGGTTGGCGAGGAGCGTGTCGATCATGACGTTGCCGACGACGTGGATCTGGTCCTCGCGGTAGCCCTCCGCGCGCAGGTTGGCCGCGGCGTCGGGCGAGGGGGCCAGCAGGTAGTCGCTGACCCGGTCGGTGGCGACCCGGTTGACCTCCTCGGGCATGCTCCAGTCGCGGCTGCGCAGGCCGGCTTCCACGTGGGCCAGCAGCGGGCCGGCCTTCGCGGTCACCAGGGCGCAGGCGAGGGTGGAGTTGATGTCCCCGACCACCACCACCGCGTCGGGCGCCAGTTCTTCGACGAGCGGCTCGAAGGCGGCCATCACCCGGCCGGTCTGCTGGGCGTGACTGCCCGATCCGGCGCCCAGGTACCGGTCGGGCGGGCGGATGCCGAGGTCGCGGAAGAAGACGTCGCTCATGGACTCGTCGTAGTGCTGTCCGGTGTGGACGAGGACCACCTCGGCGCCGCGGCGCTCCAGTGCGTCCATCACCGGTTTGATCTTCATGTAGTTGGGGCGCGCCCCGGCGACGCAGACGATCCTGTTCATGGGTTCAGAGCACCTCCACCTTCGGGCCGGTCATGCGGTTGCGGGTGTCGAGGACGAAGGAGGCGTGTTCGGTGATCATCGGGTAGTCGAAGGAGTCGTGGTCGGTGAGCAGGACGACGACGTCGGCGGCCGCCAGTTCCTTGCGGGTCGCTTCGACGCGGGCGAGGCGTGCGTCGACCTTGACGCTCTCCACCACGTGCGGGTCGACCGCGCGGACCTTGGCGCCCATGTCGAGGAGCAGTTCGGCGATGCGTACGGCGGGCGACTCGCGCGCGTCGCCGGTGTTCTTCTTGTATGCGAGGCCGAGCAGCAGGACGCGGGAGCCGTTGACGGAGCGGCGCTTGGCGTTGAGGGCGTCGATCACGCGGCGGGTGACGTATTCGGGCATGTGGTTGTTGATGTCGTTGGCGAGTTCGACGAAGCGGAAGTTCTGGCCGAGTTCGCGCTGGACGCGCCAGTTCAGGTACGACGGGTCGATGGGCAGGCAGTGTCCGCCGACGCCCGGTCCCGGGGTGAACTTCATGAAGCCGAAGGGCTTGCTGGACGCGGCCTCGATGGACTGCCAGACGTCGATGTCGAGGTGGCGGGCGAACATGGCGATCTCGTTGACGAGGGCGATGTTCACGTGCCGGAAGGTGTTCTCCAGCAGTTTCGCCAGCTCGGCCTCCTTGGGCGAGCGCACGGGCACGGTGGTGTCGACGAGCTGTCCGTAGAAGGCCTCGACGGCCTTCAGGGAGGCGGCGTCGACCCCGGAGACGACCTTCGGCGTCTGCTGGAAGCCCCAGACGGTGTTGCCCGGGTCGATCCGCTCCGGGCTGTAGCCCAGGTGGAAGTCGGCACCGGCGGTGAGGCCGGAGCCGTCCTCCAGGATCGGGGCGAACAGTTCCTCGGTGGTGCCCGGGTAGGTGGTGGACTCCAGGATCACGGTCGCGCCCGGGCGCAGGAAGCGGGCCAGGGTGTGGGCCGACTCCTCGATGTAGCGCAGGTCGGGGGCCCCGTCCTGCAAGGGGGTGGGGACGGTGACGACGGCGACGTCGAATCCGCCGCAGTCCCGGGCGAGTTCGCTGGGCCGGTAGGTGCCGCGCTCCAGGGCGCGGGCGAGGCGTTCGGAGGAGACGTCCTCCACGTACGACTCTCCGGCGGCGAGGCTCTTGACCCGCAGCGCGTCCACGTCGTAGCCGATCACCTGGTGGCCGACCTCGGCGGCCCGGACGGCCAGCGGAAGGCCTACGTATCCCTGTCCCACGACGACGACGCGCATCAGCAGTGACTCCTGTTCGCGGAACCGGCGGACGGGGTGCGGTGGATGAGCTCCCGGACCGTCATGGCGAGGAATGCGGCATTGGTGGTGAGGTAGCGCTTGCCGAGGCGGCGCGGCTCCTGGAGGGTGCGGTAGAACCATTCGAGGCCCATCCGCTGCCAGGCCAGGGGGGCCCGCTTGGTGATGCCGGCGAGGATGTCGAAGGAGCCTCCGACGCCGTGGACGACGTGGGCGCCGGTGCGCTTGCCGTAGCCGGCGGTGAAGATCTCCTTCTTGGGCGAGGTCATGCCGAGGAACAGCAGGCGGGCGCCGCTGTCGGCGACGGAGTCGGCGATCCCCTCCTGTTCGCAGTCGCCGAAGTAGCCGTTGCGGCTGCCCGCGACCCGCAGTTTCGGGAAGCGTTCGGAGATCTGCCCGAGCATCATCTCCAGCACCTCCTGCTGGGCTCCGAGGAGGTAGACGGGGATGTCCGCCACCTCGGCCGCCGCGAGCAGGCGCATGAACAGGTCGATGCCCGCGACGCGTTCGGGCAGCCGGACGCCCAGGACGCGGCCCGCCCAGACCACGGCCTGGCCGTCGGCCAGGACGAGGTCGCACCCGGCGACCGCTTCGGCGAGGGCCGGGTCGCGCCGCATGTTGACCAGCTTGGCGGCGTTGACCATGCCGATCTCGATCTGCTCCCCGCGCCGTACGGCGTCGAGGCAGCGCTGCACGGTCTCGTCCATGGTCAGGGGGTCGAGCGTGACCCCGAAGAGGGTGGTGCGGCTCATCTCTGCGGCCCCCCGAGCCAGGCGAACAGCATCCAGCCGAACTCGTACGGGCGGCACTCCCGGTCCACCCACCGCGGGCGGAAGAGCACGTCCAGGGGTGCGAGCCGGACCTGCGGGGCGAGGCGGGTGGTGAGCCCGCGGGCGGCCCGGACGGCCTTCTTGGGGTCGCCGCGGTAGACCTTGCGCCAGGTGACGCCGAGGTCCTCGCGGATCACCGGCTCGCGCGGGGTTCCGGCGGGCCCGGCGAGTTCGGGCACCGCCGTCATCCAGCGCAGTCCCCGGCGGATCGCCGCGGTGAAGTCCGTGCCGCCCGCTTCGGCCAGGTCGAACAGGGCGGTCGGGGCCATCGCGTGCTGGTGGACGCTGTAGACGGGGTAGCCCTCGATCACGGCGCCCTCGCGGGCGTCGTAGTGCCACCACCACTGTCCGCCGTCGCCCTGGAGGTCGACGATGCGGGCGGCGCAGGCGTCGGCGGCCGCGAGGGCCTCGGGGTCGGCGCCGCTCGCGTGCAGCCGGGCCAGCGCCTGCAGCGGATAGGTCTGGTCGGCGAAGCAGGCCACGTGCGAGCGGTAGCCGGGCAGCAGTCCCGGGCCGGTGGCGTGCGCGAACAGCGGGCCGCTGCCGCTCCTGGCCGTCAGCAGGCGGGCGCGGGCGTCCGCCAGGCGTTCCTCCACGTCCACCGCGGCGCGCGCGGCCGCGAGGGCGGAGAGCACCCAGGCCGCCTCGACGGTGTACCGGGGCCGGCCGGGCGGGTCCAGGGCGGCGACCCGGTCGAGGGCGTCGGACAGTTTCGGGTGGCCGGTCTCGGCGGCGGCCCAGGCGACGAGCGCCGCGTCGCCGAGGTTGACCACCCCGGGCAGCCGTTCCACCAGCAGTCCGGTGAACTCCTCGGCGGAGCGTCCGCCGAACAGGGCGCGCTGGCGGTCCTCCGGCAGGAACCGGGCGCCCAGTGCGGTGATGGCCGCGTACCGGGTGCTGGTCCCGCGCGGTTCCAGGCGTCGGGTGCCCTCGGGCGAGACCGCCGCGGCCCTGGTGAAGGCGAAGGTCTCGGCCTCGGGCAGATACATGGCGGGCAGACCCGCCTCGGCCAGCCCGAGCAGCCGCTGCGCCAGTACGTGCAGCTTCGGGTCCTCTTCGGCCAGTGCTGCTAATCGTGTGGTGGTCATCGGGTCCCCACCCCGACTCCCCGGGTGCCGCTCGCACCCCGCATGTCCGAGCTCTTCGGCTCCAACACACCTACCCCCTCTGATCGCTCCTCGGACGGACCTGGCGGTCGTCATTCCGCGGAGGGGGACTGCGCGTGACGGCGCCCGTGCCCGCGGCGTCCGACGCCGGGGCACGAGCCGTCCGAAGGCTGCCGTCTGGATCCCCCCAGCGATGCCTCGGACCGGGACACGCGTGCACGGCAGTGTCGGCGGGCGCGGTGGAACCACGCTCCGCCGGACGCTGCCCGCGGTGCCCTCGTCGTACACAACCCCCCACTGAACAAGGCCTGTTGCCTGCTCAGATCCCGTGTGCAGGGACACGTTATGCCCATGGATGTTCATTGATTGCGGTTTTGAGGAAATGCTTGTGGCCCAAATCGCCGGCATCCGTCAGGTGCGCTCGACGAGCGTGCCGTCCTTCTCGTCGTGCAGCGCCCCGGTGCGCGGGCACTCCCACGTGCCCGGCTCGCCGTCACGCTCCACCAGTCGGACCCCGGCCCGGCCCACCCAGCCGATCCGGCGGGCCGGCACCCCGGCCACGAGGGCGAAGTCCGGAACGTCCTTGGAGACCACCGCCCCGGCCGCGACGAGGGCCCAGCGCCCGACCCGCACCCCGGCCACGCACACCGAACGGGCCCCCAGCGAGGCACCCTCGGCCACGACGACCCCGGCCGCCTCCCAGTCGCCGTCGCGCTTGAGAGTGCCGTCGGGGTCGACCGCGCGCGGGTAGAAGTCGTTCGTGAGGACCGCGGCCGGGCCGATGAACACCCCGTCGCCCAGCTCGGCCGGCTCGTAGACGAGCGCGTAGTTCTGGAGCTTCACGTGGTCGCCGATCCGTACGCCGGGCCCGACGTACGCGCCGCGCCCCACGATGCACCCGCGCCCGAGCCGGGCCTCCTCGCGTATCTGCGCCAGATCCCAGATCGTGGTCCCCTCGCCGAGCTCGGCGCTCTCGTCCACCTGCGAGGTCGGTTGAATGCGGACACTCACGACGCGGTCCCCTTACGGTTCGCCAGACGTGCTGCGCACGGGCGTGCGAAGGCACGGATGTGCGGGTGTTCAGACGTTCCGGTGCTCAGATGTTCCAGTGTTCAGGCGTTCCGGTGTTCAGGCGTACGGCGGTACGCGCCGAGCATATGCGGCCGCGGGCCGCTCCACCCGTGGAACAACCGACTCTTCATTCCGGGCACTTGGGCGCGCCGGCCGGTGCGCCCCGCGTCCGTCAGAGGAGGCGTTCGGGAACGGAGCCGGCGGGAACGGTGCGCGTGCGCGGGCGCCCGTCGGGGGAAAGGAACTCGACGCCGCCCATGGGGTCGGCCGTGACCTCGCCGACGACGGCGGCCCGCCAGCCGTGGGGGTGGGCGCGCAGGGCCGCCAGGACCCGGCCGGTGCGCCCGGGCGGGACGAACAGGCACAGGCAGCCGGCGCACGCCGCGTCCAGCGGGGCGAGGCCGCGGGCACCGAGGGCCACCCGGGCCGCGTGGCGTACGGGCAGGGCGGACTCGTCGACGCGCAGCGTCAGGCCGCGGCCCGCCGCGCTCTGGCGCAGCACCTCGGCCAGACCGCCGGCGACCACGGTCCGGGCGTGGCGGACATCGGCGCCCACCGTCCGCAGCAGGCCGCCCAGGGGGGCGCAGTCGCTGGGCACGTGGTGCTCGTACCCCAGGCCGTCGCGCAACGACACCAGGTGGGCGGCGTGGCTGCCGAGCGGCCCGGTCACGACGATGCGGTCCCCCGGCCGGACCGTGTGGAGTTCCCGGGAGGGGCCGCCGGCCGCCACCCCGAACGCGGTCGTGGTGACGAAGACCCGGTCGGCCTCGCCCGCGCGGACGACCTGGGTGTCGACCGCGGCGATGGTGACCCCGGCCTCGGCGGCCGTGCTGCGTACCGACGCGGTCAGCCGGCGGACCAGCTCCAGCGGGAGTCCGGCCTCCAGCACGATGCCGAGGGCGATGTGCCGGGGTTCGGCGCCGGTGACGGCCAGTTCGTTGACGGCGCCGCAGACGGCCACGCGGCCGATGTCGCCGTTGCCGAAGAAGGGCGGATCGACGACGTACGTCCCGGTGCGGACGACGACGTCGCGGTCCGGAAGGAGCTCCTCCTCGACCAGGGCGCGCACGCCCGGGCCGAAACCGACCTGGGCCGCGTCCCATCCCCGTGCGTACGTCACGCCATCCCCCGATGCGCCCGATTCATGATCGTCCCATCATCCTGCGCCTACGGGGCCCCGCATACCCGTGTCACCCGTACGGCGACCGATCAGGGGTCGGTAGGGGCGGGCGGGCGTTCGTACCCGCGCAGCAGTACGACGGCGGCCGCGGTGGCGAGGACCGGCAGGGCGGCGAAGCCGGCCAGCAGGCCCAGTTCGGCGGCCGCGGTCTGCTGCGCGGCGCGGCCGGTGCCGGAGGAGACGTAGCCGGAGAGCTGGAGGACGAGTCCGTAGACGAAGGGCCCGGCGGCGACCCCGAGGCCCTCGCCGGTGGTGAACAGCCCGGACAGGACGCCCGCCCTGCGGTGCTCGGTACGGGCGGTGCACTGCGCCAGCATGGCGTACAGGAACAGCAGCTGACCGGCGTGGCCGGTGCCGGCTAGGGCCATGACGGCCAGCACCGCGGCGTCGGGCAGCACGGGGGCCGCGAGGAGGAGCAGGCAGCCGGCCGCGAACAGGCCGGACGCGAGGGCGTGGCCGCGGCGGCCGCGCAGCCGCGACCAGAGCGGGACGGTCAGCAGGTTGGGGGCGACGAACGCGACGACGAGGGGGGCCACCCCGGCCGGGTCCCGCAGCACGTGGTCGGCGAAGTACGGGGCGCCCGCGAGCAGGACGCCGGTGGCCGCGGACTGGACGACCGCGCACCGCAGCAGCGCCGTGAAGGAGGGGTTGGCGCGGGCGGCGGCGAACTGGCGGCGCAGGCCGGGCTCGATGTCGGCGGCCCGGACCGGGGCGGGCGGACCAGGGGGTGTCCGCACAGTGGCGTCGGCCGCCCGGAGGGCGGACGCGGCGGGCTCCGGGCCGGACCCCGCCGCGCCGGCGGGACTTTGCGCACACGACCCGGAGCCGGAGGTGCCGGCGAAGACCCAGAGCGCGCCGAGGGCGATGACCGCGGCGCCGAACGCGCCGGCCCAGCGGTGTCCGGCGAGGCCGCCGCCGCCGGCGTCGATCAGGGCGGGGGCGGCGGCTCCGGTGACGAGGGCGGCCACTCCGATGACCGCGACCCGCCCGCCGACCAGGCGCATGCGGTCCTCGTCGCGGGTGGCGAGCTCGGCGGGCATGGCCACGTACGGCACTTGGAAGAAGGCGAAGGCGGTGGCGGTGAGCAGGTATCCGGCCGCCGTGAACCAGGCGCCCGCGGGGCCCGGCAGCGGGCCCGCGAACGTCAGCGCGAAGGCCGCGGCCATGGCGAGCCCGCCCCACAGGACGTACGGGCGGCGGGCGCCCCAGCGGGTGCGGGTACGGTCGCTGGCGCGGCCGACGAGCGGGTTGAGCAGGGCGTCCCAGGCCTTGGGCACGAACACCACGAGCCCCGCGAGCGCCGCTCCCACGCCCAGGGTGTCGGTGAGGTACGGGAGCAGCAGCAGGCCGGGGAGGGTGGTGAACGTCGCGGTGACGAGGGACCCCGAGGCGTAGCCGAACCGCAGCCGGGCCGACGGCCCGGGCGCGGGCGGCGCCGCGCCTCGCGTGCGCACGGTCCCTGTGGTGGCCATCGGGGGCTCCCTTCCGGGATCGGGGAGAGCGGGGTGAACGGGGGCGGGCGAACGGGACGTCGGGCGGAACGGGGGAAGCGGGGATGCCAAGGCCCCGCGCCCGAAGGGTGGGGGATGCCCCGAGGGGGCGGGGCCTTGGCTCGGGTCCGTGAAGCCCCCTTTGCTCTTACGGGACTTGACGGAGGCTCTCCGGTACCCACACTCCCGCAGGCGGCATGGACGGCGCTAAAGCCCCGGCCCCGCGGGCCCGGCCGGCGGGCCGGACGAGTTCCTGCCATGCACTTTGCTGACACCGGCTCCGGCTGGCTGCCCGCTCCGCGGCCGCCCCACCATGGCTGCAGAGAAGGAGAGGGACATGACAGTCGACAACGGCACGGCCTCGCCCCCCACCATCCATGGACACGCGACCGCGGGCACCCAGCACCTGATCCACCGTCCGCCCTCGCGGGCGTACTACGCCCTCGACGCACCCAGCCTGGGTGAGGAGAACTTCACCCTCGTCGGCGCCACTCCCGTCACCCACCCGCTCTTCAACGACGGCCCTGGCCGCTTCCACGACCTGCAGATCGCGACCGAGACGGTCCGGGAGATCGGCGAGTTCGTCGGCCACCGCTACTTCGGCGTCCCGGACGACCGGCCCGGCCTGTTCTACCGCTTCACCCTCGACTTCACCGACCTCTCCGCCTGGCGCACGGACCCGGGCGGCCCCCGTCCCGTGCCCCTGGCCACCCACATTCGGGCCCGTCCGGCGAACGTGGTGGCCGAGGTACCGCGCGGTCTCGACTTCCACCTCCAGGTGACCATCGACGGCCGCCCGTGCGCGACGGGAGCGGCCGGGCTGGTCTTCCTGATGCCGAAGCTGTACCGCAAGCACGTGGAGCACTCCCGGCGGGCCCTGCAGGCCGCACCGGAGATCGACGACGCGCCGGACGGTCCGCTGCGCCCGGCCGGCTCCGCCGAGGCGGGCCGCTACGCGCCCGAGAACATCGTGGTCAGCGAGCCCACCGACGTCTCGCGCGGCCGGCTGAGCACCTGGCTCCTCCCCACCCCCGTCAGCCCCCTGTTCACCGGCGAGGACGGCCAGTACTCCGGCCTGCACCTGCTGGAGGCGCTGCGCCAGACCTCGCTGCTCGCCGCGGGCCGCGCGCACGGGCTGAGCTCCGCGCACAGCACCCTCGGCGCCTGCCGGATCCACTTCCGCGGGCCTGCGGAGCGTGAACTGCCGCTGCGCTGCGTCGCGGTGGCCGGACCGCTCGGGCGGGACGACGAGGGCCGGCCGTCCGTCCCGATGACGCTCATCCTGACCCAGCGGCGGCGCGCGGTGGCGGAGGCCCGTACCACCGTGGTGCAGGACCACTGAGCACGATGCGCTTCGGGATCCTGGGCCCGCTGGAGGTCACCGGCGCCGCGGCCCCCACGGACGGCGGCCGGGAGCCCTCGTACGCTCCGCAGGCCGCCAAGCTGCGGGTCGTCCTCGGCACGCTCCTGATCCGCGCGAACGAGGTCGTGTCGGTGGAGAGCCTCATCGACGAGCTCTGGCCGGACGCACCGCCGCGCACGGCGACGACCACCCTCCAGGTGTACGTGTCCCACCTGCGCAAGACCCTCCGGAGCGCCGATCCGGCGAACGGCCGCGAGGCCCTGGTGACCCGGCGCCCGGGGTACCTGCTGCGGGTCGGCGCGGACGCCGTCGACGCGCTGGCTTTCGAGGACCTGTCCCGGCGGGGCCACCAGGCCCTGCAGGCTTCGGACTTCAGCGCCGCGGCCGATCTGCAGCGGCGGGCGCTGGCGCTGTGGCGGGGGCCGCTGCTGTCGGACACCCCGCACGGGCCGGTGCTGGAGGGCGCCGCCGTGCGGCTGGCCGAGGCGCGCACCACCGCCCTGGACGAGCGGATCCGGGCCGAGCTGCACCTCGGGCTGCACCGCGAACTGGTCGCCGAGCTGCAGGAACTGGTCGCCGAGCACCGGATGCACGAGGAGTTCCACACGCACCTGATGGTGGCGCTGTACCGGTGCGGACGGCAGGCCGAGGCCCTGCGGGTGTTCACGACGCTGCGCCGGACCCTCGTGGAGGAGCTCGGGATCGAGCCGGGCCCGTCGTCGACCCGGCTCCAGCGGCGCATCCTGGAGGGCGACCCGGCGCTGACGCGTGCCGGGGGCCGGGCCGCCGGCCCGGGCCCGGGCGTGGGGACGACCGCGGGCACGACCGCGGTGACGGCGGGCAGGCAGGCCGGGGCGGCCCGGGACCCCGGTCACGACCGGCTGCCCGCGGCCGTCGCCGACAGCGGTGCGGGCGCGGGCGCCGCCGGCTGGTCCTCGGCGCCCGGCGCACTGCCCGCCGCCGACCCCTGCTTCACCGGCCGCACGGACGAACTGAACCAGCTGGAGCGGATGTTGCGCAGCGCCCCGGCCGGCGGCTGCGTCGCCGTGACGGGCATGCCGGGCGCCGGGAAGACCGCGCTGGCCGTCGAGGCCGCGCACCGGGTCGCCGACGCCTTCCCCGACGGGCGGCTCTACCTGGACCTGCGGGACGGCACCGGCCCCGGTCTGCCGCCGGGCGCGGGAGCCGTCCTCAAGCGGCTGCCGCCCGCTTCCGCCGGGCCCGGCGCGACCCCCGCCGACGGCGCTCGGCAGGCCCCCCGGCTGCTGCTGGTCCTGGACGGGGTGGGCTCGGAGGCCCAGGTACGGCCCCTGCTGCCCGCCCTGCGGGGCGCCGTGGTGCTGCTCGTGGCACGCCGGGTGCCCGCGGGGCTCCCCGGGTTGCGGTCGGTGCTCCTCGGACCGTGGCGTCCCGACGAGGCCCAGCGGCTCGGCGGGCTGTTCACCGGACGTGCCGGGACCCGGCCCGGGGCGCTCGGCGCCGCGGCCGCGCCGGCCCTCGGGCCGGGCATCGGGCCCGACACGGTCGCGGAGATCGCCGAGCTGTGCGGCCGGCTCCCGCTCGCCGTGCGGACCGCCGCGGCGCAGCTCGCCGCCCGTCCGCACTGGACGGCCGCCGTCCTGGCGGACCGGCTGCGGGACGAGGCCGGACGCCTGGACGTGCTGCGCACGGGTGACGTGGACGTCCGGGCCCGCCTCCTGGACGCCTACGGAGCCTGCCCCGAACCGCAGCGGCGGGCCTTCCGGCTGTTGTCCCTGCTGCCGCCCGGCCGGTTCGGCGCCCGGCAGGCCGCGGCCGCCCTCGACCTGACCGGGGCACAGGCCTCGTCGGTGCTGGAGTCGCTGGCCGACGAGCGGCTGGTGGCCGTGGACCACGACGGCTGCCGGCTTCCGGAGCTGCTGCGGCTGCTCGCGGTGGAACGGCTGGCGCTGGAGGACCCGCCCGAGGTGGTCCGGGCGGCGGCGGAACGCGTGTGCCGGGCGTACGCGGCCGCCGCCGCGGCGGAGCCGGGCCGGGTGTCCGACTCCGGCGCGCGCGGGCTCGTACGCCTGGCCCGGACCGCGTACGGGGCGGGGCTGTGGGCACTGGCCGTACGGCTGACGGACGCCCTGGCCGGCTGGGTGCCGGACGACGGGGAGGCCGTGTACGCGCTGGGGCTGGACGCCGCGCGGCGCTGCGCCGACCGGTCGGCGCAGGCACGGATGCGGCGCTCGCTCGGTGAACTCGCCTGGCAGTACCGGCGCGTGGAGCAGGCGCACGAGCTGTTCTCGGGCGCCTTGGAACTGGCTCGCGGGGCCGGCGACGAGGAGGAGGCCGCCCGCGCCCTGGTGGGCCTGGCCGAACTGCGCCTGGACGCCGGGCAGTCCGCGGAGGCCGCCGCACTGCTGGAGCCCGCCCTCACCGCCCTGTCGGCGCCGGGCCGCACCCGCGGCCGGTACGAGGCGAGCCGCGCGCGGGCGCTGCTGGCACTGGCGCAGGAGGGGCCGGAGAGCGCCCGGGCGTGGTTCGGCGAGTGCCTGGAGCTGGCGGGGGCGCTGCGCGACCGGCGGCTGGAGGTGTACGCGCTGCGCTCGCTGCGGGCGCTGAGCCGGCCGCCGGAGAGCGGCTGCGGCCCGGCGTCACGCGCCGTGGAGATCAGCCCCGGCCTGTGGCGCATCCACCCGGCCGGTGTCCCCACGAGACGGGCCGGCCCGGCCGGTCACCGCTAACCCTGCGAAAGGAGCACCATGAGCACGATGGGCACCCTGCCGGCAGCGCTCGGCCCGGTGACGGAGCTCGTCGGCCGGGAGCTCGAGGCGGCCATGCTGCGCGAGCGGCTGCGGGACCCGCTGGTACGGCTGGTGACGGTCACCGGGCGGGCCGGGGTGGGAAAGAGCCGGCTGGCGCTGGAGGTCGTACGGGAGATCGGCGCGGAGTTCCGCCGGGTGGAGGTCCTCGACGCCGGGGCGCCGGGCACGCTGTCGGCCCTGTCCGCGCCGCCCGCCCTGTCCGCGCTGCCCGCCCTGTCCGCACCGCCCGCACGCGACGGGCAGCAGGAGCCCGGCCGGGTTCTGCTGCTGCTCGACGGCTGCGACCACGAGGCCCGCCCGGGAGCCGCCGGGGCGCTGGAGGCGCTCGCCGGTGACCCGCGGGTGGTGGTGCTGGCCACGGCGGTGGAGCCGCTGGGGGTGTACGGGGAGCTGCTGCTGCCGCTGAACCCGCTGCCTGTCCCGGGCCCGGCCGGCGGCGACGCGGCCGCCGCCGATCCGCACGAGCTCCAGCAGGTGGCGTCGGTGGAGCTGTTCGTACGGCGGGCCCGGGCCGCCGACCCGGCCTTCGCACTCACTCCGGAGAACGCCGGGGCCGTCGCGGAGATCTGCACGCTGCTGGACGGGCTGCCGCTCGCCGTCGAACTCGCCGCGCGGCGGATGAGGCTGCTGCCCGCGCACCTGCTGCCGGTGCGGCTGCGGGACCGTACGACCGTCCTGTCCGGCGGGCCGGCGAACGCGCCCGAGCGGCACCGCTCGCTCGCCGCCCTCGCGCAGTGGAGCTGCCGCGGCCTGGACGCCCCGGCCCGTGCGCTGCTGGGCCGGCTCTCGGTGTACGAGCCGGGCTTCGGCCTGTCGGCGGCGCGGCTGTCGGCCGAGCCGGCCGTCGACACGCTGATGGACCGCGGCCTGCTGGTCGTGGTGGGTGAGGAGCGGGGGGAGTTGCGGCTGGCCGTCTCCGAGCCCGTGCGCTCCGCCGCGCGCGACGCCTTGGCGGAGGCGGACGGCGAGGACGCGGCCCGTGACGCGCACGCCGAGCGCTACCGGACGCTGGTGGGCTCCGCGCGGGCCGGGCTCCGCGGCACCGGACAGGACCGTCTCCTGCGGGAGCTGGCCGCCGAGGGGGCGAACGTGACGGCGGCCCTGCGGCGGCTGCGCGAACGGGGCGACGCCGGGGCGGCCGCCACCATGGCGCTCGGCTGCCGCCTGCCCTGGCTGGTCCAGGGGCGGCTGCGGGAGGGCCTGGAGTGGTGCGACGAGCTCGACGGGGAGGGCGGTCCGGCGCTGCCGGACGCCGTGCGGGCCCGCCTCGCCGACATGTCCGGCGTCTTCGCGCTCGCCCTGGGCGATCCGCAGGAGGCGGTCCGCCGCCACCGGCACGCGCTCGCCCTGGGCAAGGGCGTGGGCGACCGCCGACAGAACGCGCTCGTCTCCGCCCACCTCGGCGCGGCCCTGCTGGAGGCCGGCGACCCGCCGGGGGCGCGGGCCGTGCTGGTGACGGCGCTCAGCGCGCTGGAGGCGATGGGCGTCACCGGCGGCGCCGCCGGGGCGGCCGTCTCGCTGGCCGGCGTCCTGCGCGCCGAGGGCGACCGGCGCCGGGCCCAGGAGCTGCTGGACCGGGCGGTGGAGGTCCTGCGGCGGAGCCGGGACGGACGGGGCCTCGCCCATGCCCTGCGCAAGGAGGCGGCGCTGGCCCTGGACGGCGACGAGCCGGCCCGGGCCGACCGGGCGCTGCGGGAGGGCCTGCAGCTCTTCGGGGCCGTTGGCGAGCGGACGGAACTGCCGGGTCTGCTGGAGGAGTTCTCGCTGCTGCTGATGCGCACCGCACCGGCCCAGCGGCCGCGGACGGTGCGGCTGCTGGCGGCGGCCGACACCCTGCGCGCCGCGACGGGCGCCGCGGTCCCGGACGAGTGGCGGTCGGCGGCCGAGCGGGCCCGGACGGACCTGGGCGCACGCATGGACTGGACGGACTTCGCGCTGGCCTGGGCGGAGGGCGTAAGGATGACCGCGTCCGAGGCGGTGGCGGAGGCCCTGTCGGCTCCCGCGCCGGCGCGCCGCCCGTCGAGCGGACCGGCTCCCGAGGACCAGTCGCTGACCCCGCGCCAGGTCCAGGTGGCGCTGCTGGTCTCCGAAGGTATGACGAACCGCCAGATAGCAGCCAGGCTGGACATTTCCGAGTGGACGGTGGTCAACCACGTGCGGCAGGTCATGCGCCGCCTGGGGTGCTCCTCCCGGGTGCAGGTCGCGGGGGCGGTGGGCAGATGGGCCTGACGAGGTCGGCCCCGACGGGCCCGACGCACCCGACGTCCCCTGCGGGCGCCGTCCGTACGGCGGGCCGCTCCGGGCGCCCGCCCGCCCGGCCGCCGGACCTGACGCCGCCCGCCGAGGTCGCCGAGCGGTTCCGGGCCGCCGGCTGGTGGCGCGGGGAGACCTTCCTCGACGACCTGTACCGGACGGCCGCCGGTGCGCCGCAGCGTCCCGCGATCGTCTCCGACCGGGCCCACCGGCCCGCCGGACGGCGCCTGGTGACCGTCACCTACGCCGAGCTCGCCGCGTACGTCGACCGGTTCGCCGCCGCCCTGTCGTCCCTGGGCGTCGTGGCGGGCGACCCGGTCGCCTACCAGCTGCCGAACTGGTGGGAGACCGCGGCGCTCACCCTGGCCTGTCTGCGGGTCGGCGCGGTCGCGGTGCCGGTGCTGCCGACCGTACGGGCCCACGGTCTGCACCGGATCCTGGACGCCACCCGGGCCCGGATCTGCGTGGTGCCCGACGTGTGGGAGGGCTTCGCCCACGCCGAGGCCCTGGCGGACCTGGCCGGCCGGCTGCCGTGGCTGCGCCACCGGGTCGTCGTGGGCGACGCGGCGGCGACCGCAGCCGTGGACTTCACCGCGCACTTCCTGCGGACCGCGCACGAACGCACGGCGGCGGGCCGGCGGAGCAGGCCGCGCGGCGGGCGGGCCGACCGGCCCGCCCTGCTGATCAGCGTCATGGGGCTGCGGGACGCCTACACCTCGGTGCTGCACTCCCCCAACACCCTGTACGCCAACATCTCCGCGCAGAGCGCTCCCGACGGGCCCGGACGGCGGCCGGGCGAGGTCTTCCTCAGCACCCTGCCGCTCACCTCCCTGGCCTCCCTGATCTACACCGTGTGCTGGCCGCTGGCCGTCGGCGGGACCGGCGTGTGCCAGGACGTGTGGGACCCGGGCCGCTGCCTGGACCTGATGGCCACGGCCGGGGTCGACCAGGTGTACGCGGAACCGGCCTACCTCTCCGAGCTGGTGACGGCGCAGCGCCGCCGGCCTCGGGCGCAGCGGCGGTTGCGGCTTGTGCTGTCGGGGGGCCGTACCAGTACGCCGGCGCCGCTCGCCGAGGAGCTGCGGGAGGTGTTCGGGGTACCGGTGCTCTCGGTGTGGGGGGCACCGGAGCTGGGCATGGGCGCGCTCTCCGGGGACGTGCCCGGCGGTGGTGACGGGGTCCGCCCGCTGGGCGGGCTGGAGGTGTCGGCCGGGCCCGCGGGCTCGGCGCTGGAGGTGCGCGGCCCGTCGGTCTGCCTGGCGACCTGGCGGCACGGTGCTCCGGCGCCGGTGGCGACCTGGGAGCACGCGGACGGCTGGCTGGACACGGGGGACCTGGCCGCGGCCGACCGGCACGGCGGGATACGGGTCCTGTCCCGGGCCGGCACACGGACCGGCGCCATCTTCATGGTGCCGGTCTCCGAAGTGGAGGAGCGGCTGCTGGCCCACCCCCGGGTACGGGAGGCGGCGGTGGTCGCCTACACCGACCCGGAACACGGGGAGCTGCCGTGCGCCGTCGTGGTCCCGGCCGCCGACGAGGGGCCGCCGGGGCCGGCAGAGCTCCGCGAGCACCTCGTCTCCCTGGGTGTGGCGGAGGCCTTCCTGCCCACCCGGTTGGAGATCGTCGGGGCGCTGCCGCGCGACGACCGGGGCCAGGTGCGCCGGGAGGCCCTGCGGAGCTGGCTGGCCCGGCTACGGCCGGGCACCCCCCGTCCGGCTCCCACCTGAGACCGGCCGGGAACCTGGACGGGCCTCGGGCAGGGCTGGGGCGAGCTCGGACGGGACTCGGCGGAAGCCGGGACAGGCCCCGGGCGCGAGAGGCCGGGGCCGGGACAGGCCCCGGGCGGGAGCCGGGGCTCGCCGGGGGCCGGGGCGGGGCTCGGGCGGGAGTCGGGCGGGGTGGCGGCGGCCCGGCGGGCGTCCCGGACGACAGGACAGCGTCAGCCGGCGATCTCCCGGGCGAGGGCCCCGAGTTCCCCGCGCCACGCGGGGGTGATCCCGGCTCCGGCCACGGCCTTGTCGGCGCGGACCACGAGCGCGGCGATGGTCTCCTCGGCCCGGTCCCGCGCCCGGTCGTCGAAGAACACGTCGCGCAGGAACTGGGCGTCGCCGTCGAAGCCCGGGCCGCCGCCGAGGAATCCGCGGATCCGCCATGCGGCGTGCAGGACGCGGGCGTATTCCTCATAGGCCTCGCGGAGGTCGTCGCGGCCCGCGAGCGCGGCGCCGATCAGCAGTGCGTGGCGCAGCCCGTACCAGCCGGCGCCGCATCCGGTGGCGCAGCCGTCGAGGCACTGGCCGGGCCAGGCGTCGTCGAGGTACTCGGTGGCCGCGGCGGCCTCCATGTGTGCGCCGATCGCCCGCTCGGCCCGCAGGTCGTCCCACAACAGGCGTGCCTCCTGGGGCAGTCCGGCGGCGAGCCGGTCGCCGTAGGCGAGCGCGAGGTCGCCCGCGAGCACGGCGGTGCCCTCGCCGAACCGGCGCGGCTCGCCGCGCCAGCCGTTGCGCTCGTGTTCGGCGGCGTGGCTGATGTGCAGGGTCGGGATGCCGCGGCGCAGCGGGGCGTTGTCCCGGACGTCGGCGCGGATCACCCAGCAGGTGTCAAGGAGTTCGAGGGCGGCGGCGGCCGCCGGGGCTGCGCCGTCGTCGGGGTCGCCGCCGGCGGCGAGGTAGCCGGTGAGGCAGATGGCGGGGCGGGCCCGTTCGCCGCCAGCCTGGACGAGCTCGGCCACGCCCATCACCAGGACGGCGCTGCGCGGGTCGGAGGTGCGCCGGCGGCGGTGCTCCTGCGCGAGGAGCCGCGCGAGCTCCTCCTCGACCCGGTCGAGCATGGCGTCGCGGACCTCTCCGGGCGACGCGGTGCGCCACGGCTGGTCGTGTGTTGTGGTCATGGTGCCCTCCCTGCGGGCTACGGCTCATGACCGACTTTCCCGGACGCGGCGCGCGGAAGCCACCTGTTCGGCGTTCGGAGACGGTAACGGGGGGTGCGGCGGGTCCGATCCGTGCCAGGAGCCTGCCACGGGAGGGCCCACCGGGCCGGGCTTGCCATGTCCTTGCCACGGCCTTGCCATGGCGACCGCCCACGCGCCGCCCGCCGCCCGCCTCAGACGGGTTGCCCGGCGGCCGCCGGGTCGAGGTCGACCGGCAGGGCCTGCCGACCGGGGATGTTCAGTTTGCGGTAGACGCGGGTGAGGTGCTGTTCCACCGTACTGACCGTGATGTAGAGCTTCCTGGCGATCTCCCGGTTGGTGTGGCCGTGCACCGCGAGCAGCGCCACCCGCCGCTCCGACTCGCTGAGGGCCGCCACCAGTCCGGGGTCCGGGGCGTCGGCCCGGCCTCCCCCGCCGGTGTCGTCCTCGGTGTGGCCGGGGAGGATCCGCTCGCGCAGGGCGTCGGCCCCGCAGGTCTTCGCGAGGTGCCATGCCTTGCGGTTGACCATGGCGGCCCGTGCCGGATCGCCCGCCTCGCGCAGCGCCTGCCCGAAGTCCGACATGGCGCGGGCCAGTTCGTAGGCGTCCCCCGAGCGCTGGAGTTCGTCGACGGCCTTGGCCAGCATCGCCTGGCGTTCCCCGGGCTCGCGCAGGGACGCCCGCAGCCGCAGGGAGATGCCGCGCACCCAGGGGTCGGCGGCGTCGCGGGTGGTGAGCTGGTCCGCGAGGAAGCGCTCCGCCTGGTGGGCCTCGCCGAGCCGGAGCAGGGCCTCGGCGGCGTCCGTGCGCCAGGGGAGGACCCGGGGCCGGTCCAGGCCCCAGCGCTTCGCGTGCCGGCCGATGTCCAGGAAGTCGCCCAGGGCCGCGTGGAAGCGGCTCGTCGCCAGGGCGTGGTGGCCCCTGGCGCGCAGGTGCGCCAGGGCGTGCACGCCGCCGGTGTGCACGGCGGAGGCGGGCCCGCCCAGGGCTGCCGCTGCCTCCTCCAGCCGGCCCGTCGCGGTCAGGGCCCGCGCCCGGGTGCCCGCCAGCGCGCTGAGCAGCACGCTGGCGCCCCGGGCCGGCGCCGCCCGCAAGGCCTCCCCGGCGGTTTCCGCCGCGCCCGTCAGGTCGCCCAGGCGCAGCCGGGCCTCGGCGGTGAGCCCGGCGAACACGGCCTGCCAGCCGGTGGCCCCGCGCCGGGCCGCCTGGTGGGTGAACTCCTCGCACCAGGGCAGGGCCCGGGCCGCGCCGTCCAGGTACAGCAGGGTGCGCAGGGCCTGCGCCACCGGTTCGACGGTGCCCTCGGCGAGGGTGGCGCCGCGCAGGAACAGCTCGGCCGACCGGGCGGCGGCGCCTTCCTCCGCCTCCACGGGGAGCGCCCACAGGGCCGCCGGGTGGACGGTGGTCCCGGCGGAGCTGACGGCGGGGCAGGTGCCGGACCCCGCCGGGGCGCTCCGCCGGCCGGCGGCCCACCGGGGGAACGCCGACAGGCCGTCCAGCGGGTCGCCGCCGGGGATGCCGCCGTGGCGGGCGCCGCCGGCTCGGGTGCCGCCGGCCGTCAGCCGCTCCAGCACGTCGGCGGACTCGTCGATGCGGCCCTGCGCGGCCAGCGCCCTGGCCAGGGGGGCGAGGGCCTGCGGACCGAGCTGTCCGGCGCCGGCGGCGGCAAGCGGGGCCGCGAGGCGGTGCTCCGCGGCCGCCGGGTCGGTGCGGCCCAGGACGACACCGAGCCTGACGTCCACCTCGGCGCGGGACGTGGCGTCCGGGCAGGCCTCGTGGGCGAGCCGCAGGAGTGCCACGGCACGGTCGGGGTCGCCCTCCGCCACGTGCTGGTCCGCGGCGGAGCGCAGGACGGGCAGGGCCCACTCCGGGCGGGTGTCGTGTGCGGCGAGGAGCTGTCCGGCGACCTCGGTGTCGGGCGCGCCCGACGCGCGCGCCAGCAGGGCGGCCTCCGTGTGCAGGGCGGACCGGTCGGCGGGGTCGAGCCGGTCCAGTACGGCGGCCCGGGCGGCCGGGTGGCGCAGTCCGCGGTGTCCGCGCCGTCCGTGCGGGCCGTCGGGGACGAGCAGTCCGGCGTCCTCCAGGGCCGCGAGGGCGCGTAGGGCGGTGCTCTCGTCGGTGCCGCTCAGCCGGGCGAGGTGTGCGGGCGTGGCCGGGCCGTCCAGTACGGCGAGCGCCGCGCCGAGTCGGGGGGTGGCGGGTCCGCAGCGGTGCAGGCAGGTGAGGACGGCCTGGGCGTAGGCGTCGCCGGGCCGTTCCGACGGGTCCTGCAGGAGGGCCCGCAGCAGCAGCGGATTGCCGCCGCTGGCCTCGTGGAGCCGGGCCGCCTCCGCCTCGGTGCGGCCGGGCAGCAGGGCGTGGACGGCGTCGGGGGTGAGCCGCCCGAGCCGCAGGCGGACGAAGTGGGGCAGGCGGAGCAGTTCGGTGCGCAGCAGCGGGTCACTGTCGTATTCGTGCGGGGAGGCCGTCAGGACCAGCAGGACGGGGGCGCGGCGGATCTCGCGCGCGAGGTGGAGCAGGTGGCGGCCCGAGGGCTCGTCCACGTGGTGCAGGTCGTCCACGCAGATCACCACGGGTGCGGCGGCGCTCAGTTCGCGGACGGCGACCGCGAAGTCCCGCAGGGCCAAGGGGTCCTCGGCGTCGTCCGGTGACGAGGGCAGGGGCAGGGACCCGGGCGGTGCGTCGGCGGCCAGCCGGCGCAGGACTCCCAGCCGGCGGCCGCGTCCGCCGGCGTCGCCGCCGGCCCGCAGGACGAGGGCCCCGCGGTCCTCGGCGTGCGCGGCGGTCGTTTCGAGGAATTCGCTCTTTCCGCAGCCGACCGCCCCCTCGACGAGCAGTAGTCCGGCATTTCCCTCGGCGCAGCCGTCGAGCAGCGCTGCTGACACGGACATTTCCTCGGCACGGCGGAACGGCAGCATGAAAATCCCCCAGGATCCCCGTTCCGCGTATGCGAGGCGTTCAAAGCATTCGATGTATTCGACGCATTCGAAATGTGAACACGAATACCGAACGGGGGTGTTCGAGCGTGGAGCGAGCGAGAATTCCCGCTCAGTCTAGGGGCCGGATCCGGCACCCGGTGGTGTCCGGAAGTTGCCTGGCATCAATCCCCGCGACGGGCGACGGGGAAGATCCGGCGGGGGATATTCCGCGGGTGGCCGGGCCGCTGCCACTCGCGGGGATAGCCGACGGAGACCTCCTCGAAGCGCACGCCGTCGTACCAGGTGGTCCGCGGGATGTGCAGGTGCCCGTAGACGACGGCGGCGGCGCGGAAGCGGACGTGCCAGTCGGCGGTGAGCTCGGTGCCGCACCACTGCGCGAACTCGGGGTGGCGCAGTACGTCCGTCGGGGCGCGGACCAGCGGGAAGTGGTTGACGAGGACCGTGCGCAGGTCGGGGCCGCACGCGGCCAGCCGCTGTTCGGTGGCGGCGACGCGGGCCCGGCACCAGTCCTGCCGGGAGGGGTGGGGATCGGGGTGCAGCATGAACTCGTCGGAGCACACCACCCCGGCCTCGTAGGCCTGTTCCAGGGCCTGTTCCCTGGTGGCGGCGGTGGGCGTGCGGAAGGTGTAGTCGTACAGCAGGAAGAGCGGGGCCACGACGAGCGGGCCGCCCGGCCCCGCCCAGACGGGGTAGGGGTCCTCCGGAGTGTGCACGCCGAAGGACCGGCAGATCTCGACCAGCCGCCGGTAGCGGGCCTCCCCGCGCAGGGGGTCGGGGTCGTCCCGGACGGTCCACAGTTCATGGTTTCCGGGCGCCCACACCACGGTGGCGTAGCGCCGGGTGAGGAGGTCGAGCACCCACCGGAGATCGTCGAGTGACTCGCTCACGTCGCCGGCCACGATGAGCCAGTCGGCGGGACTGTCGGGATAGAGGTCCTCGACGATCCGGCGGTTCTCCGGGAATCCGACATGGAGGTCGCTGATACCCATGAGGTTTCCGTGCGGCATTACGCGAGTGTGCCCGGTCGGCGCCCGCTCCAACACCCCTTAACCACCCCTCAATTGACGCCGACGCACCCTTGTTCGGGCACATGGCAGGGGGATGGCAATGCCGGGGCCGCCGGCTGCCGGAGGACCGGCAGGCTCGGGGCCGGCCGGCCGTTGGATGGCAGCGGTCTGGGAGAGAACCGGGCCGCACCCGGGTGTGTCCGGTTGACCTGCGCCTTCGACGCTGGCCGGGGTGGCGCGGCGGCGTGAACGTGGGAGCTGTCCGACCGGAACAGCGACCCGAGGGAACACCGTGCTCACAAAGCTCCTGCCCGCGAACGTCGCGACTGCCGAAGCCACCACCGACCCCGCCGACGTCTTCCTCTACCCCGAGGAGGAACGCCTCATCCGCAACGCCGTACCCAAGCGGCGGCTGGAGTTCGGCACCGTCAGGTGGTGCGCCCGCCGCGCCATGGGAGAGCTGGGGCTGCCCCCGGCTCCCGTGGTGCCGGGCCGGCGCGGTGCCCCGCAGTGGGCGCCCTCGGTCGTCGGATCCATGACCCACTGCGCCGGCTTCCGGGGCGTGGCACTCGCCCGCTCCGCCGAGTTCGCCTCGGTCGGGGTGGACGCGGAACCCAACGCCCCCATGCCGGAAGGCGTCCTCGACTCGATCGCACTGCCCCGCGAGCTCGATCTCGTCGCCGGGCTGGAACGGACCGCGCCCGGTGTGGCGTGGGACCGGCTGCTCTTCAGCATCAAGGAGGCCGTCTACAAGACCTGGTTCCCGCTCACCGGCCAGGAACTCGACTTCACCGACGCCCTGGTGAGCGTGGACCCGGGGCGGGGCACCTTCCACGCCCGGCTGCTGCCGGACCCCGAGGCCCTCTCGCCGGCCGGGCCGACCGCCTTCGACGGTCGCTGGTCCGCGGAGCGGGGCGTACTGCTGAGCGCGATAGCGGTGCCGGCTGCCCGGCTCGCCGTCGTCGGCGCTCCGGTACGCGGAAGCGCTCCCCGCATCTGCCGTGCGGGGAGCGCTTCGTGAACCGCCGGACGTGACGTCAGGTCACGTCCACTGGTCGTCCTCGGGCTTGGCGCCGATGTCGGTACCGGCACCGGTGTCGACGTCGGTCAGCCGGACGGTGACGGACGACTCGGCGGACGCGCCGGACACGACCGGTCCGGACATGTGCTGAACTCCCACCGCCACTACCACACCCGCCACCGCAGTCAAGCATATCGAGAAGACCTTAACGGAAACTGTTCTCACGACTTCCCCCAGTCGAAGATCGAGATCTGCTCATCCGAACCGCTCGCCACTTCCGGCTCAGCGGCCCGGTTGATGGGAACAGAGTGCTGGCTCTCGATCAATCCCGCCAAGGGCGGTACGTTGGCGTAAAGTTACGTGGCAGCAAATACATCAATCAGCGGGGGCTGACATGTTTGCAGGGGAGGGCTCGGATTCGGGGTTCGCCGAGCTGGACGACGTCAGTGCCGCGGCATACGGCCTGGCCGTCGAGTACGGCCGCTTCGAGCGCGAACGGATCGCCGAACAGCTGTCGCTGACACCCGAGGAGATCTCCCGGGTGGAACAGGTGCTGAGCGGGGTCCGCCTCTTACAGGCGATGCCGGGAAACCCCGCCGAACTGACCCCCGTCACGCCCGACGTCGCCGCCGCGTCCCTCGTCGCACCCGCCGAGCGGCACATACGCGACCTCCAGCAGGCGGTCACGGACGTCCGGGCCAAGCTGCTGTCCCTGACTCCCCTGTACTTCGAGGGCCGCCGGGTCCGCAACCGGCTGGAGGCCTTCGACGTCATCACCGACGTCTCCCGGATCCAGTCGATGCTCAACCACCTCACCCAGAGCTGCCAGAGCGAGATGCTCACCGTCCAGCCCGGCGGCGCCCGGCCCGCCTACGCGCTGGCACAGGCCCGGGAGTCCGCGCTGACGACCCTCTCGCGCGGGGTCCGGATCCGGACCATCTACCAGCACACCGCCCGCAACGACCTGCCGACCCGCAGCTACGTGCGCGAGGTGAGCGAACAGGGCGCGGAGATCCGCACCGCCGACGAAGTCATCGACCGGCTGATCATCTACGACCGGGAGGTGGCCTTCCTGCCGGAGCGCTCCGCCGGCGACCGCACGCCCGGCGCGGCGATCGTGCGCGAGCCCACCCTGGTGGCGTTCCTGTGCTCGGTCTTCGAGTACCTGTGGGACGGGGCCAGCCCCTACGTGGTGGATTCGCAGCGCTCCCCCGCCTCCTCCGACGAGCTGAAGTGGTCGATCATCCGGTTGATGACCAAGGGCTACAAGGACGAGATGGTGGCCCGGCGGCTCGGCATGTCCGTGCGCACCTGCCGCCGCCACATCGCCGAGATCACCGAGGAGCTGGAGGCCACCAGCCGCTTCCAGGCCGGCTACAACGCCGCCCGGCAGGAGATGCTCGCCGGGGACTCGGTGTCCTCCTAAGGGCTGTCCCGCAATCCCCGGTGGATCAGCGCACGGCGTCAGATGCGGTGCATCGCAAGGCGGAGGGGCGCCCCCATACTGGGCGTATTCGGGCGTTCCGACAACGCAGCGAGGTGCCGTAGCCGGCGTCGTGCGCCCGCCGGGGATTGCGGGACAGCCCTGAGGGAGTGCCGTCCAGGCCCCGCCGGCCGGGCGGGACTTCGACGACACGACCTAAGGGCTGTCCAGGTCCTCGTCGAGCGCCTCGGTGATGGCGTCCACGCAGTCCTGGTCGAGCATCGTCGTGACGTGGGCGTCCTGGAGCCGGCCGAAGCCCGCGTCGTAGACCGCGGCACTGACCACGTAGCCGTCGGCGACCGGAAACGTACGGAAGATCCACTCGTCCCCGGTCCCCGCGGTGCCGTCGGGCCGCTGGACCCGCACGGCCCGGCCGTCGGGGCCGAAGCCGAACTCGGTGAAGCGGAACTGCATGCCCTGCCCGATCGCCTTGCTGTAGGCCTCCTTGAGCGTCCACAGCCGCACGAGGGCGTCGTTGCGCTGCGGTTCCGGCATCCCCGACAGCAGCACCGACTCGTACGGGGTGCAGATGTGCCGGCCGAGTCCGCTGCCGTGCATCTCGCGGTCGGCGCGCTCGGCGTCCACCCCGATCAGCCCGCAGGTCGTCAGGCCCACCAGCAGCAGGTCGTCGGTGTGGCTGAGGCTGATGTCGATCTGGTCGCAGCCGCGCAGGTACGGGCGGCCGGTCGGCCCGTAGGCCAGCTCCAGGTCGGCGGGATCGCTGCCGAGCACCGCGCTCGCCGCGTGTTTGAGGAGCATCCGGGAGGCGATGTAGCGGCCCCGTACGTCGGCGTGGGTCAGGTCCAGGTAGCGCGTCCAGTCGCGGCCGAGCAGCTCGCGCAGCCCGTCGCCGGAGGGCACGACCGGCTCCAGGTCCCTCAGCCACGCGTACACCAGGGCGGTCCCGTGCGTGGCCAGGTCGTCCCGCACCCGGTCCCACGAGTCACCTCCCGGTACCACGGCGACGGGCTCACCGAGCGGCGGGCCGAGCGAGGGGCTGCCCGGGGCAGTCATCCGTACTCCTTCACGAGGGTGTGGACCTCCCGGAGACTGCGTGCCTCCAGCAGGCGGTGTACCGGTACCCGGTGGCCGGACTCCTCCAACAGCGCCACCAGTCGGAGCAGGTTCAGCGAGTCCCAGCCCGGCAGGTCTGCCAGGGCCGTGTCCGCGCCTTCGGGGAACCCGATGTCCAGGCCGAGGTCGTCACGGACCGTCCGCAGGAACACCTCGAGGCTATCGAGGCCCATCGGCCCGCCCTCCCCCCGGGGTTTCGGTGACGCGCACGTGCGCGGGGACCTCCGGCAGCCGTACCAGGTCATGGTGGAACACCACCGGACCGTCGGCGGAGCCGTCGGTTCCGGCGGGTTCCGCCGGGGTGAACCCGCAGGACGGGTAGAAGTCCCGGGCGCGGTGGTTGCGGGCGGTGGGAACGTACCGTGCGCTCACCGCGGTCAGCCCGAGCTCCCGCGCCCGGGCCAGCAGCACGGCGAGGCAGGTCCGCTCCACGCCGCGGCCGAGCACCCGGCAGCTGAGCCACATGCCGTCCAGCCGGAGCACCCCCTCGGCGATGGTCCCGAGCACCGCGCCGACCAGGCCGTTGTCACCGAACCGGTCCGCGCTGCGCACCACGAGCAGGAGCCGCCCCGGAGCGGCCGCCAGCAGGGCCAGTTCGTCCTCCGGGAGGCCTGTGCCGCTCAGGTTGAACTGGTTGGTCCGCAGGGTCAATTGGGACACGCGGGCGAATTCGTGACGGCGGGGCGGGCCGAGCCCGACGCTCACCTGCAGGGCCCGCAGGAACTCCTCGTACGAGCCGGAACCCGCCCGCAGCGCCCCGCGCTCGCGCCGCCCTCGGTACTCGCCGGTCCTGGCGCGGTCCTCGGCGGTCAGCCGCAGGGTGTCGAACCAGCCGTCGGCGAGGAGCCGGGTCACGTGCAGCGCGGGTTCCCCGTCGAGTGCCACGACGGCGACCTCGGGCGCGCCGAGCCGTACCTGGGCGCGCTCGGCCGGGGAGTCGTCGGCGAAGACGAGGGCGTCGGGGGCGAGGTCCAGGGCCCGGGCGATGTCGGCGAGGTTGCCGTCCTTGGGCTCCCAGTTGGCTCTGACCGCGGCGAAGTCCGGCTCGCGCAGGACGAGGTCGGGGTGGGCGGCGAGCGCCTCCAGAACGGGGCCCTCGTCGTTCTTGCTGCTCACGGCGAGGAGCACGCCCTGGGAGGCGAGCTGTTTGAGGCACTTCTGGAAGGCGCCGAACGCCTCCCCGCGCAGGGTGCCCGCCGCGGCGATGCCGTCGGGCCCGTCCTCGCCGAGCACCCCGTCCCACAGGGTGCCGTCGAGGTCGAGCACGAGGCATTTGCGGACCCTGCCGCGCAGGGCGCGGGCCAGGTGTCCGATCTCGCGGGCGTAGGCGGCCAGGAGTCCGGCACCGAGGTGGACCTTGGCGTGGCGGGCCAGCCGGGGGTCGGTGACCGGCCCGCCCTCGCCGATCAGCGGTTCCAGGTCGATCACCACGAGCCGGGTGGCGGACTCGGTCAGCCGCAGCAGTCGGGCGTTGAACTCCCGCCAGACGGCTCCCAGTCGGGCCCGGGAGCGGTGGTCGACGAGCTGGTGGCTACAGGAGCGGGGCAGCGGGACGGTGTTGAGGACCAGGGTCCCGGGGACCTCGGCCGCGAGGGCGGCGCACCGGCCCAGCGCCTCCTCCCCGGCACGTTCGACGTCCTCGGGTCCCCACACCGGGGGGACCTGGGAGAAGAGGGTCTCGGCGTCCAGCAGGCACAGGGTGAGGTCCGGTGCGGCCGTCCGCAGTTCGCCGGCCGGATCGGTGAGGTCGCGCAGGTAGGTCCCGTGCTCGCCGAGCACCGGGCGCAGCAGCATCCCGTGGCGGGCCAGTTCGCCCCTGAGGGGTTCGACGACGTGGCCGGCGGTGGACTGGCCGGTGACCGCCACCGTCACCACGGGGGTGTGCGGGTGGTGCTCCAGTACGGCGGCGTGGTCGAGGCCGGCGAGCAGCCGGCCCGCCGCCGCGGCGCCGGGCCCGTCCTCCTCGGCGAGCAGTGCCGGCACCTGGTCGTAGGCCTTCTCCAGCAGCCCTCGCCCGCGCAGCTCGCGCAAGCGGTCCGGTCCCCTCGTCATCGGGCCCTCACACCTTCTCCAGGGCGAACCCGGCTCTGATCCACCTGCTGGACTCCACGCACAGGGCCAGCGCCCGGTCCCCGGTGGCGAACTCCGGCAGAAGCCGTTCGACTTGCAGGAAGGGCAGCGCGTTGCCGGTGTTGCCGGTCTCGGAGACGCAGGAGATCTCCCGGGCGGGTCCGGCCGGCAGCCGCTCGACGATGCGGGCGGTCATCCGCTCGGACAGCTGCGGCGGCAGCAGGAAGGCGATGTCGTCCAGGCTCCACCCGAGCCCGCCGAGCAGCTCCCAGAGGATCTCCACCGAGATCGCGGGCACGTGCTCCTCGATCGCCTTGTAGTCCTCCGCCAGCATCCTCCGCTGCGAGTCCCGGTCGGTGGTGCCGTACCAGTCGAGGAGCTGGCCGGGCGGACGGCCGCGCCCTGCCCAGGAGTTGAGCACCGAGCGCAGGGCGATGCGCTCGCCCTCGGGCTCGTCCGTGAGGACGGCGGCGCCGGCCCCGTCCCCGAACAGCACGTGGTTGACCAGTTCCTCGGTGGGCATCCGGGCGGTGTCCCGGCGCGGCGACAGGAACCGGTGGGTGACGTCCCCGCCGAGGACCAGTCCGGCCCGCCGGCCCCCGAGGACCAGGGTGCGGCCGAGGTCGAGGGCCTGGACGGCGCCGGAGCAGCCGGCCTGGATCTGGTAGACCGGCAGGTGGTCGAGGCCGAGCCGGTCGGCCACCTCGTTCGCGGTGGTCGGCAGCAGCGTGTCGGGGGTCGCGGTCGCCAGGACCACGAACTCGACGTCGGCGGGACCGAGTCCGGCGGCGTCCATGGCCCGGGCCCCGGCCTCGGCGCACAGGTCGGCGAGTGAGCCCCGGACCTCGCCCGTGACGGGGTCCCAGCCGAAGTGCCGGGTCCGCGTGCCGACGAAGATGTCGATCCACTCCTCGCTGACGCCGAGCAGCCTGCCGAGCGCGGTGTTGTCCACCGGGTCGCCGGGCAGCGCCGTGCCGGTCGAGGCGAGGTACACCGTGGGCCGGTCGCCGGCGTCGGGTGCCCGGGTCACGAGGACCTCGCCATGAGCACGTCCGAGAGGAAATCGGCCAGGGCGCCGACGGAACGCAACGCGGGCAGCATCTGCTGCACGGACACCTCTCCGACCCGGGGCAGCCGGGCCTCCACCTGGTTCTTGAGCTGCATGACCATCACCGAGTCGAAGCCGAGGTCCTCGTAGAAGCGGGCCTCGCGCACGACGCGCTCCGACGGGTGGCCGCCGACCTCGGCGACGGCCTGCACCACCGCGTGCAGCACCGTGTCTTCGGCGTCACGGCCGTCCGCCGCGCCGCGGGCGGGGTGCGGGGCGTCGGGGACGGTCACGGTGACCGGCCGGGCCGGCTGTACGAAGGACTCCCGGTCCCAGGAGCGCCGCGCCGACGAGAAGACGTACGGGGCCAGGGGCTCGACGCCGCGGTGCCCGGGCTCGTACAGCTCCTCCCACAGCGGGTCGAGTCCGCCGCGGTACAGGGCCGCGACGGTCTCGGCGAGCTCCAGGCCGGTGGCCGCGGGTCCCGGGACCGGGTGCAGGTATTCCGCGCCGGGCGCGCGCCCGCCCCGGGCGGCGATCTGCAGGAGCACGCCGCGCGGGCCGATCTCGACCAGATGGGTGGGGGCGACGTCGGCGACGAGCGCTGCCAGCGCGGTGTCCATCAGGACCGGCTCCTCGATCTGGCCGGCCCAGTAGCCGGCGTCCATGAGGTCGTGGCGCAGCACCCGGCCGTGCCGGGTCGACGCGAGCGGTACGGCGGGCGGAGCGCACCGCACCGTCTCGGCGCGCAGGCCCGCGGCGGCCGGGGCCATCAGGGGCGAGTGGAAGGCGTGGGTGACCGGCAGCCGAACGACCCGTACGCCGCGGCCGGTGAGCTGCTCCGTGATCCGTTCCAGGGCGTCCAGGGGCCCGGAGACCACGGTGTCCGCGGGGCCGTTGTGCGCCGCCACGGCCGTGCCCGGCTCGGCCGCCAGCAGACCGGCGAGTTCCCCGGGGCCGGCGCCCGCCGCGATCATGCCGCCTCCGGCGGGCAGTTCGGCCGTCAGCGCGCCGCGGCGGGTGACGAGCCGGGCGGCCTCCTCCAGGCCGAGGGCGCCTGCGGTGACGGCGGCGGCGAACTCGCCGAGGCTGTGTCCGAGGACGGCGGCCGGGGTGACACCGAGCGAGGTGAGCGTGCGGGCCAGGGCGTACCCGACGGCGAACAGGGCGGGCTGGGCGAACCGCGGCCGGTGCACCCGCTCGTCGCCGCCGAGGACGAGGTCGCGCACCGACGCGCCGAGGTGCGGGGCGAGCGCCTCGTCGGCCTCGGCAAGGTGGCGGCGGTAGAGGGGTGACTCGCGGTGCAGGCCCGCCGTCATGCCGGGGTACTCGCTGCCCTGGCCGGTGAAGAGGAAGGCAACGACGGGCCTGCCCCACGGGCGTCCCTGCTCGGCGGCCGTGTCCGTCGGCGCCGCCGCCCGGCGCAGGGCGTCGACGAGTTCGCCGGTGTCGCGCACGGCGGCCGCGAAGCGGTGCGGCAGGCCGGTCTTGACGAGGTTGCTGCTCCGGCACAGTGCCGCCGCCGCGCCGGGCGGCCGTCCGGCGACCGCGTCGGCCTGTGCGGCGAGGTTGCGGCGCAGGGCCTCGGGAGTGTCGGCGCTGACGGTGAAGACGCCGGCGGCGTCGCGCGCGGCGCGCGTACGGGCGCCGTCGGGGCCCGCGCCACGCGCGGTGCGCGGTGCCGAGCCGAGGACCGCGTGGGCGTTCGTCCCGCCCATGCCGAAGCTGCTGACGCCGGCGAGGGTCTCCCCGCGGGGCAGCCGCATCGGGGACTTCAACAGCCGCAGTCCCCGCTCGCCGAGCCGCAGCTGCGGGTTCTCCCGGTCGGCGAAGAGGCTGGCGGGGACGATGCGGTGGTGCAGGGCCAGCGCGGTCTTGATGAGGCCGGCGATGCCCGCCGCGCCTTCGGTGTGGCCGAGGTTGCCCTTGACGGAGCCGATGGCGCACGGGGTGTCGCGGGGCACTGCGTGGACCGCGCCGAGCGCCGCGCACTCGATGGCGTCGCCGAGTACGGTCCCGGTGCCGTGCGCTTCCACGAACGCGACCCGGTCCGGGGCGACCCCCGCGCGCCGGTAGGCGGAGCTGAGGACGCGCTGCTGCGACCAACGGTTGGGGGCGATCACCCCGTTGCTGCGGCCGTCCTGGTTGACTGCGCTGCCGCGCAGCACGGCGTAGATCCGCTGGCCGTCGGCGAGGGCGTCCGCCAGCCGGCGCAGCACCACCAGGCCGACGCCGTCGCTGCGGCCGATCCCGTCGGCGTCCGCGCTGAAGGGCTTGCAGCGCCCGTCGGCGGCGGCCAGGCCGAGCTGTCCGTAGACCATCCCCAGTGAGGGCGAGAGCACGATGTTGACCCCGCCGGCCAGAGCGGTGTCGCACTCCTCGGCCAGCAGGGAGCCCGCCGCGAGGTGGACGGCGACGAGCGAGGACGAGCAGGCCGTGTCGACGGCGAGGCTCGGTCCGGTGAAGTCGAAGTGGTAGGAGATCCGGTTGGCCGCCATGCCGGCGCTGCTGCCGGAGCCGATCAGCGGGGTGACGCGGGCGAGGTCGCTCATCGTGAGGCGGCCCCACTCACCGCCCATCACCCCGACGAACACACCGGTCTCGGTGCCCGCGAGGTCGCCGGGGGCCCGGCCCGAGTCCTCCAGGGCCCGCCAGGCGCAGGGCAGCAGGAGCCGGTGGTGCGGGTCCATGGCGGCGGCCTCGCGGGGCGTGACCGAGAAGAAGTCGCTGTCGAAGACATCGGCGTCGTCGATGAAGCCGCCGCTGCCTGCGACGGCGGGGAAGTCCCGGGCCTCCCAGCGCTGCGCGGGCACCGGGGCGATACCGTCGCCGCCGCGCATGAGCAGGTCCCAGTACGCCTGCACGCCCGCCGCCCCGGGGAACGCGCAGTCGATCCCGACGATGGCGACGTCCCCCATCAGTGCCGGTCCCGCGCGTGGGCCGGGGCGGCCGGGAGCACCGAGGCGAGGTGGGCGACGAGGCTCTCGACGGTGGGGTGGTCCCAGAGCAGCGTCGGTTCCACCTCCAGGCCGAACTCGTCCTCCAGGTCGCCGCACAGGCTCAGGGCGGCCACCGAGTCCATGCCGTACTCGGCGAACGGCACGGTGGGGTCGATGGTCTCGGGTGCGCGCCGCAGGTACACCGAGAGCCGGGCGTACAGCCACTCGTGCGGCAGGACGCCGTCGGCGGCGGGCCGGCCGGTGTGAACGGTCATCGTGGGGCTCCTTCAGTGCGTACGGCGCATCCGCGGGCCGGCCGGGTGCCGGTCAGCCGGGGATGGGAGTGGAGTAGAGGTCGTAGCTGGTCTGCGTGCTGAAGCGGAGCTGGACCTCGTGCCGGATCCGGGTCTCGCACTCCGCCGGCAGGTCGGCGACGCGCGTGCCCAGCCGGCGGGCGATGCGGTGCAGTGCGGCGGCCGCCCAGGACGGGTCGGCGAGGAACGGGTCGGGGCCGTAGCGGGCCTGGTCCCACAGGCCGAGCACGGCGGCGGCGGCGAGGAGCAGCGCGTAGCGGTCCATGAGGGCGAACCTCGCGGGCCGGGCGGTGGTCGCCGCACCCGCCGCCTCCAGCGCGAGCACCCGGCGGCGTACGTCGCGCAGCTCCCCGACGAGTCCGTCGGCGAGCGTGCGCAGGGCCCGCTCGACGGGGCCGGCGCCGTCGATGCCCGCGGCGACGGCGAGCATGGTCGCGCTGAGGGAGTCGCGTCCGCAGGCGAGGCTGAGCCGTTCGGTCCGCAGCGGCGGCAGGTCGCCGTGCAGCCGGAAAAGGCCGGCGGGCGCCTCGTCCTCGACGAACCAGGAGGACCGGGCCAGGCGCGGCATCTGCGGGATGACCGTGGCCTGGCAGGCGACCGTCCCGGCGTGGCCGAGGCTGAGCACCGGCACGTCCCTGACGTGTTTCTGGAAGATGCCCAGGGTGCCCTCGCGGGTGTAGAAGCCCGAGCCCAGCACGATGGACAGGTCGTACATGGTCTCGGTCAGCACGCGGGGCAGCAGGTACTTGAGGGCCGCCGAGTACACGCTGGTCTCGGCGGGCAGCAGGTGCAGGGCCCGGGTGGCGACGACGGCGAGGGCGTCGTACAGCAGTAGGTTGACGAAGGCGTTGGTGAGCGCCGCGCCGGTGCGGCCGCCGTCCCGGCCGCCGGCCTGCCATCCGCCGGAGCGCTCCCGGTCGAAGCGGACGGCGGTGCGCAGGCTGGTGTCGAGGGCCGCGACAGCCGTCGCGGCGATCACGGTCCGGCTGATCTGGAACGACCGCAGGGCGGTCGTGATCCCGCTGCCCTCCGGACCCAGCAGGGCCGAGCCGGGCACCGGGCAGTCGTCGAACTCCACCCCGGCGAACCGGCAGCCGCGCAGCCCGACGGGGGTCCGGCGGGCGGTCACCGCCGCCCGTGCGCCGGTCAGCTGCCCCGGCTCCAGCAGCAGCACCGAGTGGCTGCCGCTGCCCGGGGCGGGATCGGTGCGGCAGAACAGGACCAGCGCCCCGGCCCGCTCCAGGTTGTTGACCATCGGCTTGCCGCCGCTGATCAGGTAGCCGTCGCCGCTGCGGCGGGCGGTGACCTGGCTGCGGACGAAGTCGTTGCTGTGGGCGGTCTCGTGCTGGGCGATGGCCGCCTTGCCGCCGCCCCTCAGCAGCCCGGCGAGCCAGCGGCGCTGCCGGGAGCTGCCGGCGGTCCAGACGTCGGATGCCGCCATGAAGGTGGTCATGCCGTGGCCCATGGCCAGTCCCACGTCCCGGCGGAAGACCGGGCGCATGATCCTGACCAGGGTGTCCATGCCGTCCAGCCGCCCGCCGAGGGCGTGCGGCACGTATTCGTCGGCGATGTTGAAGTCGTCGAGCAGCGCCTCGCCGGCGGCGAAGGGCACAGCGGCCCGGTCGGCCTCCAGCAGGGCGGTGTAGCCGACCGGGTTGGCCGGGTCGGTGGGATCGCCGAACCGTGCCTCCAGCTCGGCCACCCGGGCCCGGACGGCGAGCTCGCGCCGCTGCCCGGCCGCCCGCTCGCCGAGGAGCGACGTCACCACCGTCTTCCTCCGTCGGCTCCCTCCGGCCGCAGCAGGTCTTCGCCGAAGAGCACGTCCTGCGGCCGCGCCAGCGCCCGTACGTCCGGGGTCAGGACCTCGTAGTCGCCGCGCAGCACGCCGTCGAGGAACAGCCCGCGCATCAGGGTGCGCTGGACCTTGCCGCTGCTGGTGCGGCGTACGGTGCCGGGGCGCACGAGCAGCACGTTGCCGGCGGGGATCTCGAACTCCTTGCCGATCAGGGCCTGGATCCGCTGGGCGACCGTCCGCAGCTCGGCGCCGCCCGCGCCGCGGACCTCCTGGACGAGGACGAGCTGCTCGCCCCCGGCGTCCACGGAGAACGCGGCGCCCGCGCCGAAGGTCAGCGCGGGGCTGACCGTGCGGGCGGCCCACTCGACGTCCTGCGGGTAGACGTTGCGGCCGTTGACGATGACGACTTCCTTGAGCCGGCCGGTGACGAACAGCTCGCCGTCCTCCAGCATGCCCAGGTCGCCCGTGCGCAGGAAGTTGCTCTCCTCGTCGTTGAGGCTGGCACGGAAGGTGTGGGCGGTCTCGGTGGGGCGGCGCCAGTAGCCGCGGGCCACACTGTGGCCGCGCAGCCAGATCTCGCCGACGGCGCCGGCCGGGAGTTCGTGGTGGGTCAGCGGGTCGACGACGCGGACCTCCACGTCGACAGGGGTGCCGCAGCCGACCAGGGTCTGTGCGCGGCCGTCCGCCGCCGCGTGGAGCACCCGGTCGCGTTCCAGGGCGGTCCGGTCGAAGTCCTTGCGGACGTGGGGGGTGCCGGGGACGCCGCCGGAGACCACCAGGGTGGCCTCGGCCAGGCCGTAGCAGGGGTAGAGGGCCTCGGGGCGGAACCCGGCGGGGGCGAAGCGGCGGGCGAACTCGTCGAGGCTCTCCGGGCGTACGGGTTCGGCGCCGTTGAGGGCCAGGCGCCAGCGGGACAGGTCCAGTTCGGCGATCTGCTCGTCCTTGACGCGGCGTACGCACAGGTCGTAGCTGAAGTTGGGACCGCCGCCCACGGTGACGCCGTAGCGGTCGACGGCCTGGAGCCAGCGCAGCGGGCGTTTGACGAAGGACAGCGGGGTGACCTGCACGCAGTGGCTGCCGAGCCAGACCGGGTGCAGCAGGTGGGCCACCAGTCCCATGTCGTGGAAGTAGGGCAGCCAGCTGCCGAAGCGGTCCTCGCGGGTGGTGCGCAGCACCTTCTGCAGGGCGGCCTGGTTGGCGAGGAGGTTGCGGTGCGAGACGCTCACGCCGCGCGGTTCGCTGACGGAGCCGGATGTGTACTGGAGGAACACCAGGTCGTCAGGGCGGGCGGTGACCGGCTGCCAGGCTTCGGCGTCGCCGGCCTCGGGCACGTCGGTGACCAGGCACGCCGCGCCGGGCCGGGAGTTGCGGGCGAGCCACAGCGCGACCTCGGGGGCGGCGGCCGTCTCGGTCAGCACGAGGCTCGCGCCGGTGTCCGCCAGGACCGCGGTGGTGCGGTTGAGGCGCTTGTCCCGGCCGGCCTCGCCGGGCATCGGTACGGGTACGGCGACGGCTCCGGCGTAGAGGCAGCCCGCGAAGGCCTTGAGGAACTCGACGGTGGAGGAGTAGGCCAGCAGCACGGGCCGGCCGGCCGCCTCGTACTCCTGGAGGCGGGCGGCGATCCGTCTCGCCTCGCGGTCCAGTGCCCCGTAGGTGAGGTGCTCGGCCTCCACCCCGCCCGCCGTCTCGCGGAGGAAGACGTGCACGTCCTCGTCGGCGAGTTCGGCCGCCCTGGCCCGGAGGAGGTCGGTGAAGGTGGCGAAGCGTGGCTCTGACATCCGCGGCGTCCCCTCGGGTCTGCGGGCCCGTGGAGTGGCGGACCTCGATTCCCCGGATCATGCGGGCGTCTGCTTAAGGGGCGCTTGCGCCCGCCCGGAACGGCCGGCGGGTGACCCCCTGACCCCTATCCCGGTCAGGGGGCGGTCGCTGTTCTCGGCGCGCGCCGTCGGTGCCTTCAATGGCAGGCACTGTCCAGGGCCGCCGCGGGCGCCCCCCGACGGCCGAGGAAACGGGTGGAGCATGAAAGTTGCCGATGTCGGTGTCCGAGTGGCCGAACTGAAAGCGATCAAGGAGTCCGTGGAGCTGGGGCCGTCGCCGGGCGCCTCCGAGGCGCAGCACGCCCGCGGCAAGCTGACCGTGCGCGAGCGGCTGGACCTGCTCTTCGATCCGGGTACCTTCCGGGAGATCGAGCAGTTGCGCCGGCACCGGGCCACGGGCTTCGGCCTGGAGGACCGCAGGCCGCACACGGACGGCGTGGTGACCGGCTGGGGCAAGGTCGACGGCCGCAGGGTGTTCGTGTACGCGCACGACTTCCGCATCTTCGGCGGTTCGCTCGGCGAGGCGCACGCGCAGAAGATCCACAAGGTGATGGACCTCGCGCTGGCGGCCGGCGCCCCGCTGGTGTCGCTCAGCGACGGCGCGGGCGCCCGGATCCAGGAGGGGGTCACCGCGCTCGCCGGCTACGGCGGCATCTTCCGCCGCAACGTGGCGGCGTCCGGGGTGATCCCGCAGATCAGCGTGATGCTCGGGCCGTGCGCGGGCGGGGCGGCGTACTCGCCCGCGCTGACGGACTACGTCTTCATGGTGCGCGGCATCGCGCAGATGTACATCACCGGCCCCGACGTGGTGCAGGCGGTGACCGGCGAGCGGATCAGCCACGACGACCTGGGCGGCGCGCAGGTCCACTCCTCGGTCTCCGGCGCCGGCGCCTTCCTGTACGACACCGAGGAGGAGTGCCTCGAAGAGGTGCGGCACCTGCTGTCGCTCCTGCCGTCCAACAACCGCGAGCTGCCGCCCGCGGTCGTCCCCTCCGACCCGGCCGGGCGGCGCGCCGCGGCACTGTCCGAACTCGTCCCCGCCGACCCGGCCCGCTCGTACGACATGCGCGCCGTGATCGAGGAGATCGTCGACGACGGCGACCTGTTCGAGGTCCACGCCCACTGGGCGACCAACATCATCTGTGGTCTGGCCCGGCTGGACGGCCACGTCGTCGGGATCGTCGCGAACCAGCCCGCCTCGCTCGCAGGGGTGCTCGACATCAACGCCTCCGAGAAGGCGGCCCGGTTCGTGCAGACCTGTGACGCCTTCAGCATCCCGCTGGTGACGCTGGTGGACGTGCCGGGCTTCCTGCCGGGCAGCGGCCAGGAGCACGACGGTGTCATCCGGCACGGCGCGAAACTGCTGTACGCGTACTGCGCGGCCACCGTGCCCCGGGTGCAGGTGATCCTGCGCAAGGCGTACGGCGGCGCCTACATCGTGATGGACTCCCGCTCGATCGGCGCGGACCTGTCCTTCGCGTGGCCCACCAACGAGATCGCCGTCATGGGCGCCGAGGGCGCGGCGAACGTGGTCTTCCGCCGGGAGATCGCCGCCTCGGACGACCCCGGGGCGGCGCGGGCGCAGCGCGTCAAGCAGTACCGCCAGGAACTCATGCACCCCTACTACGCCGCCGAGCGCGGCCTGGTGGACGACGTCATCGACCCGGCGGGGACCCGGCAGGTGCTGGCGGACGCGCTGGAGATGCTGCGGGCCAAGCACGTGGCGCTGCCCGAACGCAAGCACGGCAACCCGCCGTTCTGACCGTGCCCGCCACTCCCCCGCCCCTGAAGATCGTGCGCGGCGCCCCCGACAGCACGGAACTGGCGGCCGTCCTCCTCGCCCTGCTCGCCGTCGCCGGGCAGCCGGACGACGCCGGCGAGAGTGCCGCGCCGCCTCCCCGGGCCCGCTGGCGTCCCGCGCACGGCTGGCGGCCGCCGGGCTCCTGGACCGCTCCCTGAGCGGGACCGGCCCGTGAGCGGGACCGGCCCCCACCGAAAGGACACCGACCGACGATGATCCGTACGAACCGCGCCTCCGCAGTCGCCCCGCCGGCGACCGGCGACTGGCTGCGCCGTTTCCACCCCGCCGACGACGCCCCCGTACGGCTGTTCTGCTTCCCGCACGCGGGCGGCGCGGCCAGCTACTACTTCCCGATGTCCCGGGCCCTGTCCCCGTACGCCGACGTGGTGCCCGTGCAGTACCCGGGCCGCCAGGACCGCCGGGGCGAGAGGTGCGTCGACGACCTGATGGAACTCGCGGACCGGGTCACCCGCGAGCTGCTGCCCTGGTGCGACCGGCCGGTGGCGCTGTTCGGCCACAGCCTGGGCGCGTCCCTGGCCTTCGAGGTGGCGCTGCGGCTGCAGGAGGCCGGCGAACCGGCTCCCGTGGCCCTGTTCGCCTCGGGCCGCCGGGCGCCGTCGCACCACCGCGAGAACCAGCTGGTCCATCTCGCCCCGGACGAGCAGCTGCTCGCCGAGATCAAGGGGCTCAGCGGCACGGCCCCGGCCGTCCTGGCCGACGACGAGCTGCTGCGGTCGGTGCTCCCCGCGATCCGTGGCGACTACAAGGCCGCCGAGACCTACCGCTACCGGCCGGGGCCCGCCCTGGCCTGCCCGATCACGGTCCTCACCGGGGACGCCGACCCGGCGGTGACGGCGGAGGAGGCCGCGGGCTGGGCCGACCACACCGAGGGCCCGTTCGTCCTCCACCGCTTCACCGGCGGCCACTTCTACCTCAACGAGCACGCCGCTGAGGTCAACGACCTGGTGCGACGACAACTGTCGTAGGGCCGTCCGTCCCCACCGCCGTTCGGACGGTGGGGGCGCACGCCTCGGCGCGTTGGGGCGCGCGCAGGGGTGAAACCCGATCGGCTGTGGGGCGTTAGGGAGGGTGGGCCGCCGTTCGCCCGTGGTGCACGCGAGAGTACGAGGAGCACGATGACCAACCCCAGGCCCGCCGGACGCGCCCGGATGAAGCTGGCGGCCCGGTGCCGGGTGGCCACCGAGGCGCCCGCCTTCGGCATGGTCGTCTTCTGCGTGATCCTGTTCAACGCCGCGCTGATGGGTGTCGAGACGTACAGTGGGCTCGCGGCGGAGTACCAGCGGCTGCTGCGGACCGCCGAGCAGTGCTGCCTGGCCCTGTTCAGCGTGGAGATGCTGCTGCGCGTCGGCGCCTTCGCGGACCGGCCGAAAGCATTCTTCCGCGACCCGTGGAACCTCTTCGACCTGGCGGTCGTCGCCTCCGCCTTCGTCCCCTTCGTCCGCGAGAACACCACCTTGCTGCGGCTGCTGCGGCTGGCCCGGGTGCTGCGCACGGCCCGTTTCCTCCCGCACCTGCGCATCCTGCTGATCGCCGTCGGCCGCAGCCTGCCCGGTACCGCCAGCTTCCTGTTCGTCGGCGGCCTGGTGCTGTACGTGTACGCGATGGTCGGCTGGGTCTGCTTCGCCGAGTCGGACCCGGGGCACTACGGCTCCGTGGGCCGCGCGATGCTCACGCTGTTCCTGCTGACCACTTTGGACGGGCTGACCGACGCCGTCCGCGCGGGGCTGCAGATCTCCCGCCTCAGCATCGTCTACTACGCCTCCTACGCGCTGCTCGCCTCCTTCGTCCTGGTCAACGTCCTCATCGGGGTGGTGCTCAACTCCCTCGACGAGGCGCGCGAGATCGAGGACGCGGCCGACCGCGACCGCAAGCAGCCGGGCCCGCCGCCGGCCGCGGGCCCCGACACCGACGTCCGCGACCGCATCGCGACGGCCCGCCGCGCCCTGGACGAGATCGAGGCGAGCCTCCCCACCCCGGACGGCCGCCCCTCACGCCACCTGGAGACCTCCCGCAGCGGTTCCTGACCGGCGGGACCTCGCCCGTTCACTGATCCCCGGAGCCCAGCAGACGGATGTCCCAGGTGCCGTCCGGGCGCTGGTGGACGGCCCAGCGCCCGGGCCGGTCCCCGAATGCGGACCCGGGCGCCTCCTGGAGGCGCAGCTGCTCCAGACGGACCCGGCCCTGGAACGTGGCTCCGCCGAAGTCCACCGGCCCTTCGAACACGGCGCCGGTGGACACCAGTCCCAGTTCCCACGTCGTGGAGGCGAAGGAGACCGGTCCGGCGAAGGAAGCCCCGCTCAGCCCGGTCAGACCGCAGAACACCGCGCGCGAGAAGTCGGCCTCGGCGGCCACCTGCATCCCGTTCAGGTCCGCCGAGGCCTCCAGCACCGCCCGGGCGAAGGACACCTCCTCCAGGAAGGCGCTCTCCGAGAAGCCCGCCAGTCCGCGGAACTGCGCACGGCGGAAATCGGCTCCCGCCTGGAACCGGCTGTGGTCGAAGTCGCCGACGCCCAGGAACACCGCGCCGTCGAAGGAGGCCCGTCCGGCGAAGGTGGAGTTCCCGAGCCTGGCCCGTCCCGCGAAAACGGCCCGGCTGAAGGAGGCACCGGCCAAGAACTCGATGCCGCCCTCGTTCCAGTCGTCCACGAAGGTTGCGCGGTCGAAGACCGCCTCGCCCAGCGTGACGGGCTGCGAGCGCGATTCCCGCAAGGCGTTCAGGAGCCGCTGCAGCAGCCCCCCCTCGAAGGTGGTTCCCCTGAGGTCCACCGGGGATGCGGGCCCGAGGTCCCCCAGGTACGCGTGCTCCTCATCGGGGTCGAGATGGGCGAGGCACACGTCGCGGCCGGGCAGCCGGACCCCCGTGCACGGGGCGCGCGGCGGCTGCGCGGAACGATGACCGCAGGTCAGCCAGTCGACGGCTGCCCCGCGGAGCTCGGCGGCCTCCGTCAGGGCCAGGCCCAGCTCGGCGCAGTCCCCGGTGCACAACCAGCCTTCCGTGTCACCGCCGAGCGGAACGAGCGTGCGCAGCGCCGTGGGACCGACCATCGCGCCGAGCTCCTCGTACACGGGTCGGGCCAGGGCCACGGCCAGCGAGCCCGGCGACGAGCGGCTCCGGTTCACCATCCCGGAATGCCCGAGGAGCCGGCCGGCCTCGGACGCGGCCTGCCCGGTGACGCCGCGTCTTTCCGGCAGCGATTCCACGGGCCCCGCTGCCACGGCGATGTCGAGCGAGAAGGGTCCGCCTCCCGTCCTCTGGTCCGCGAACAGTGCAGCCGTACGCGGGAGTGCGGACAGCAGCAGACCCGCCTTGCCGAGGGCCCCCGGTGCCTCCACCAGCAGCACCTGCACGGGCTGGTCCTGCACGCCCCCGGCCAGCCTCACGGCGACGTCCGTGTCCTCCACGAGCCGCATCAAGAGATTGACGGCCTCCGCGCTCGGCGAACTTCCTGCCGGATAGACGCAGTCGTCACCGAGCCGCACAGCCAGGCACACGGTGCCCTCCGTGGAACGGACCTGTCCGTGCTCGGCCATCACCGCTCGGAAGTCCGGCTGTTCCAGCAACGCGCTGCCCGAGAGGAACACCATGCGGTCCGGCCAGACGCCGTGGACGACGCCGATCAACGCGCCGTCGCGGGAGACCGGGGCGCCGCGGTAGTGGGTCCAGGCCTCCGGCTCCGCGGAGAGCCGTACCAGCTCGCCGTTGCGGGCGCCCTCGTACGGCACCACCTCGCCCGTCAGCGCGACGGCGTCGCCCTGGTCGGTGCGGCCGTCGATCCTGACGCGGCCCGGCGGCTGGTCCGCCGTCAGCCACGGCAGCGGATCGGGCGGGGGTTCCGGGCCGGTCAGGTCCTCCTCGGCCAGGAGCAGGAACACCCGGGGCATCGCGTCGTCCGACCACACCGCCCGGCAGGAGACCTCCCGGTCGCCGGCGCGCACCCAGCCGACAGCCCCCGGGGCCGCGTCCCCGACCGTGAGGACGAGCCGGGGCGTCAGGAGCGTGCCGACCTCCAGCGGCTCCGGCAGCCCGTGGTAGCGGACGCGTACGACACGGTCCGCGAGGCCCGGGTCCTGCGGCGGCTGTGTCGCGAACGGCAGGGACCCCTCGGCCACCCGCCGGCGGCCCTCCCGCCCGTCGGTGACCCTGGTCGCGGAGAAGTCCGGTCCGGTGCCGCGGTTGCGGGACATGTACTCCCACACGCGCCGGCGGACCAGCTCCCGTACGGCGGCCACCTCACCGCGCAGTTGCGAGCCGAGCAGCGCCTCCCGGACGCCGGGCAGGAACTCGAACTCCACCTCATCGGCGTTCCGTTCGTGCTCCCAGGGCGCGAACAGCCCGCCGAGGGCGACCTCCGCGAGGTGTCCGTGCTCGGAGTCCCGCAGCAGGGAGCGCCGGACCAGGTTCATGACCGGCAGGGTCAGCGGTACGGCGGCCAGGTGGGCGGCGAGCTGCTGGGCGGTCGGGGAGGCACTCGCACGGAAGCGCTCCACCACCTCCAGCGCGCTGCGGACACCGCCGGCCGGGGCTTCGCGGGCGCCGGTGCTCCCGGGCTCCGCGTCCAGCCGCAGACAGGCCAGGCGCCGCCAGCGGCCGTCCCCGGAGACCACCCGCACCAGCCGGGCCAGGCTGCCCGGGGCGACACCGACGACGGGGACGACGTCGGCGGCGCGCCGGCGGCCGGCGCGGGAGCGGGAGCGGCGGGCGGTCGCCGCCCGCTGCCAGGAGCGGGTGGCGGCGGCCGGACGGTCGGCGCGGACGGCGAAGGGGACGGGTCGGACGGCGCCGCGCGTCCAGAGCCGTTCGGGCAGGACGTTCAGCACGGCCACGGCGTTGTGCGTGCACCAGTGCCGGAGCACGCCCTGTACGGAGGCCTCGCACCAGCCTCCCGCCACGGTGTCGGAGACTACGAGGATCAGCCTGCGGCCGGCGGGGTCGGCCAGTTCCGTCGGGTTGCGGGGCGCGCCGGAACGGCCGCGGGTGAGCATCGGGGTGGCGCCGGAGCCGGTGCCCGTCAGCTGCCAGGTGCGTACGTCGCGGAAGACGCCGCTGCGGGTCAGCACGCGGCGCAGTTCGTCCACGAGGTCCGCCCAGAGCAGCATCGAGTGGTGCGTGTCGACGACCAGCGCCAGGTCGAGCCAGCGGCTCTCGGCCGGCCGCAGGACGGGCGTCGGCACCATCCGCTCGATGCTGCGCTCGACGGTGAGCTGCTCGTCCAGTTCCTCCCCGGGGCCGCCGATGGAGCGCCGCCCGACGGGGCGCAGGGCCCGCATCAGGGCCAGCGGGTCGTCGAGGGAGGCGGCCCGGGGCAGCCGCACGGGTGAGCCGCGGCGGCCGGCGCCCTCGTCGGCCGGTTTCCCGGCGGGGTCGGGTACGGAGGCGGGGAAGAGCTTGACGGCAGGCTGCCCGTCCGCCGGGCCGCCGGAGACCGCGGCGGCCTCGGGTGCCGGCGGGTCGGCCCCCGGTGGCCGCTCGGCTTCCACGTCGTCGCCTGGCGCGACCGGCGGCGGGCGGGGCCCGGCGGGGTCCACGCGGGCGGCCAGCCACAGGATGTCGGCGATCTCCTCCGCCCCGATGCCCGGACGCGGGCCCGCGTCCTCGGCGCCGTCGGCGAGGGCCGCGAGCAGTTCCTCGATCACGCCGTGGGCCCGGTCAGGTGCTGCATGACGGTCTTGAGGAAGCGGTCGCGGTCGGCGGGGGCGGACCAGGCGCCGGCGAGGCGGAGCTGGATGGCGTTGAGGAGCTGGTCGGTGGCGAGGTCACCGTCCCCGGACCGGTCGATGAAGTCCTGGACGAGCTCCTGGTACTCGCCGCCCTCCTCGACGTCGACGCCGAGCCGGCGGCGCACGATGCGGGCGAGCTTCTCCGGGCCGGGCGGCTCCAGGTGCAGGCGGACGCAGCGGCGCAGGAAGGCGGGCGGGAAGTCGCGTTCGCCGTTGCTGGTGAGGACGACGACGGGGAAGTAACGGCACTGCACGAGGCCCTGGGAGATGTGCACGGAGGCGTCGGGGTCGTCGTCGGTGCCGATGGCGACGGTCGGGTCCTCCTTGGCGAGACGGGCGAGTTCGGGGACGACGAAGCCGCCGTCCTCGAAGACGGTGAGGAGGTCGCCGGGGAGGTCGATGTCGCTCTTGTCGATCTCGTCCACGAGCAGGACGCGGGGCCGGTCCTGCGGCAGCAGGGCGGTGCCGAGCGGCCCGAGGCGCAGGTAGCGGGAGATCGAGGGCGCGTGGGCGGGTTCGGTGCCGGGTTCGGCCGCGGGTTCTGCCGCGCCGGCGGTCACGGTGGCCGGTGCCGCGGGGCCCACCGGACCCACCGGACCCGTCGGCCTGCGCAGTTGCTCCAGGCCGGCCTCCTGGAGGCGGCCGATGGCGTCGTAGAGGTACAGCCCGTCGCGCAGCACCGTCCGGCTGGTGATGGGCCAGTGCAGTACGGGCCCCAGACCCAGGTCCGAGGCGATGCTGTAGGCCAGCGTGGACTTCCCGACGCCGGGCTTCCCGGTGATCAGCAGCGGCCTGCGCAGGTGCAGGGCCGTGTTGACGACGTCCTTCTCCTGCTCGTCGGGGACGTAGCCCTCGCCGCGCCGGCGGGTGCGCTCCCAGGCGGACCCCTCGCACCCGGGGGGCGCGTAGCCCGGGTCGGGGCTGCCGGTGAAGTCCCGCCAGGGCGGCGGGGATGCGGTTTCCAGGCGGGCGCGCCGTTCCGCGCCCTCACCGGCCCCTTGGTACAGCCACCAGTCCTTCACCACTGCCTCTGCCTCCATCGTCGTGTCGCCGTCTGTCAGTGGTCGGGGGTCAGGCCAGGGACCGGGAGTCGGGTATGTCGTCGGGATCGTCCCACAGGAGGACCAACTGGTCTTCCCCTGCCGGAGGTTGGCCGTCGCCCGCGGCGGCGCGCGCGCCTGCGGCGGCTGCGCCGGCGGCCGCCCGGCGCACCTCCCGCACACGCGCGGGCAGGGCCAGTACGTCCAGTGCGCCGGGGTCCGGGCGGCCGTCGGGCCCGGCCGGTGCGAGCAGGTCGAGGAGCGGGGGCGGCGGCGCGCCGCCCCCGCGCCGCCACACCGCGACCGGGACACCGCCTTCGAGTACGGCTTCCAGCAGCCCGGCGTGCGGGGCGGAGGTGGTGTGCGCCAGGACGCACGCGGGTGCCGGCCGCTCGGCCAGTTCCATCCCCAGCGCGTCTGTCACCTCGGCCTCCTCCACCACCCGGACGGCCTCGGGGTGCCGGCCGCCCCGGGTGCACAGCCACCGCCAGCTGGTGTGCCACTCGGCGCGGGTGTCAGCGCGCTCCTGCGGGCAGCGCACCACGACCTGGTGGAGCAGGCCGAGGGCGCGGTGCCGGCCGGCCGGGCCGCGGGGCACCGGCCACTGGTCGAAGTCGGTGTCGAGCAGTTCGTACGGCACGTGGAACTCGATGCGGTCGACGCCGCCCGGGGCCCGCGGTCCGACCCCGCCGCCGTCCGTCGGCGCCGCGCCGATGAGGGCGAGCTGCCGCAGGAGTTCCTCCCGTACGGTGTCCAGCCGTACGGGTGCGCCCTGCGACTCCCATATGTGCTCGGTGCGTTCGCCGCGCAGCCACATCCGGGCGCGGAAGCCCGGCCCGCCGTCCGGCGGCGGCTCCAGCCCCACGTGTACGACGGTCGTGCGCGCGGGGGGCGGCGGCGGGGGCAGCACCGGCAGGGCGAGCCGCTCGCGGGTGGTGTCCACCCAGTCCTTCAGCCGCCCCGCCCACGCCGCGTCGCCCGCCGTCCCGGCCCGGTCCGCGAGGAACCGTACGAAGGGCACGGCCAGCGGCATCCCGCCGTGTCCGCCCTGGCGTTCGTCCAGGTCCTGGACCACGTCCAGGAGGCCGTCGCCCGGCAGGCCGCCGCCGACCGGGGTGGTGCAGCCTGCGGCCTTGAACGCCCAGGCGTAGGCCTCGTAGGCGCAGCGCGGAAGTTCGCGGCCCTCGAAGAGCGCGCCGAGTCCGTCCCAGGCCTGCTGGTCGAGGCGGGCGGCCCGGGGCAGCGCGACCGCGGCCAGGTCGTCGTCGAGGAAGGAGCAGGCGTCCCAGTCCCGGTCCACGAGGAACTGCGGAAGCTGCCAGCCCTCGCCGCGGTCGCGCAGTTCGCGGAAGGTGCGGTGGATGCTGCGGGCGGCGACGGGGAGCCCGCTGACGCTCTCGCGTACGGAGCGTCCGCCGAGTTCCGCGAGGAGGGCTTCGGTGAAGCGGCCGGCGCCGCGCTCGGCGTCGTTCTGCGCGGCCTCGCCCTCGCGGGATGCGTAGAGGCGGAACTGGCGGCGTCCCGGCACCGAGCTGCCGCCGCCGTAGTCGGTGCTGCCGAAGTTCCAGCGGGCGTCGCGTGGCGCGTCGACGCGGCAGGAGTCGACGAGTGCGGCCTGGAGCGGGAAGCTGCGGTGTTTGACCAGGTCGGTGCGCCACCAGCGGAGCGCCGAATCGAGGTTGAGGTGGCGGATCTGGCTGGGGCGGGCGTCGGCACAGGGCAGCATGAGCTCCTGGCGGGGCCCGAGGTAGCCGTGGCCGGCCCAGAAGATCCACAACAGGTCGCCGTCGCACTGCGGGAGTTCGTCGAGCAGCGCCGCCTTCACGTTCTCCTCGGTCGCCGGCCGGTACGCCGTCCGCAGGGCCGCCATGGCCGGGGAGTCCGGCCAGTCGAGGGCTTCGGGTTCGTCGAGCGGGGACAGCAGGAGCCGGAGGTTCCCGGGCGGCACCTGGGCGGGGCCGGTCAGCCAGTGCGCGAAGCGCAGGGCGTCGCGGGCCGGGCCGCGCAGGTTCCAGCGGTGGCTGATGTCGTAGCGCTCGACGCCGGCGACGAGCGCGAAGGTGCGCTGCGGGCCGAGGGCCGGGGGCAGGAAGCCGGTGGGGATCACCCGATCTCCGCTTCGGCCACCGCCTGTTCGATCCGTTCGTAGAGGGAGTCCTGTTTCCAGTAGGCGCTGTGACAGGCGGGGAAGGGCTGGCGGCTGCCGATCTCGTGGTCGGTGACGCGCGGGTCGCCGGGAAAGACGGGCCCGGCGAGGTAGGACAACACGTCCTGGCGGTCGTAGACGTTGAGCCAGCGCGGGAAGCCGTACGGGAGCTTCGCGCCCGGCTCGAGCGCGGTCAGTGCGCCGAGCTCGTAGAGGAAGGGTGCCTGGGAGCCGACGGTGACGAGCAGTTCCGTGCCGGGGACGGCCTCGCCGCGGGCGGCGGCGAGGGCGAGGAGGTCCACGAGGGCGATCCCGCCGAGGCTGTGGCCGATGAGTACGGTCGGCCCCGGGGCGGCGGCGATCCGCGCGTGCAGGAATTCCCTCAGGTCGTGGCCGCGTGCCTGGTAGCGCAGGATGTCGCCGAGCGCGGGGGTGGCGCCGGCGGTGAGGGATCCGCGCCAGGCGTTGAGCAGGGGCTGGGTGGTGACCCGCATCGCGAGCCGGCCGAGGACGGCGGCCGCGCGGGCGCCGGGGACGCGGGCGTCGCCGCCGAGGCGGTTGGTGAGCAGTTCGACGAGGCGGTCCCGTTCGGCGCCGGTGCAGTCGGCGTCGGCTCCGGCGGCGGCGAGCGCGCCGGCGGTCACGGCCCGGGCGAGGGTGGTGGCCAGCTCCCGTGCCCGCGGTTCGCCGGTGGCCCGGTCCGCGGCGCGGCCCGCTTCGGCGGAGTCCGCGGCGGCGGTCAGGGCGGCGGGGAAGCCGGCGGCGAGCCCGGTGCCGTGCAGGAGGGCGCCGAGTTCGTCCCCGGAGCGGGGCGGCGCGGGCGGTAAGCCGTCCAGCAGCGCGAGCACCCGGACCCCGGCGGGCTGTACGCCGGGCATCGCGAAGGCGTCGTCGTCCCCGCCCCCGGGTGCGTTCGTGTCTTGGCCGGCGTCCGCCCAGCCGGCCTCGGCGAGGACCCGGAGTTCGCACAGCGGGTCGGCGAGCAGCAGGGCCCACTCGGCCGTCTCCGCGTCGACGGCGTCGGGTGCGGCTCCGGCGGCGGGCCGCAGCCCGGGTACGGACCGGCCGCCGGCGCCGAGGGTCGCACCGAACCGGTCGCCCCAGTAGCAGGAGTCGACGAAGGCTTCGGGGAACCTGGCCGTCAGCCGCTCGCGGACCAGGGCGAAGAGCCGGTCGTGCCGCTCGCGCCGTACTCCCGTGCCGTGGACAAAGAGAAAACGCATCGCCGCCCCGCCCCCCTCGTGCCGCCCGTAGGTCGTGTCGTCAAAGTAGCGCCGACCGCTCGGCAGGGGGTAGGGAACTCCCGGTTTGGGGGTGGCCGGCGGATCAAGGTCGGACAGTTTGGGCCCGGCCGTGATCCGCCGGACACCCCCGGTGGGTCACCGGGCCCATGCGGAGCCGAAGGCGTGCTCGGCGAAGCGCCGGCCGATGCGGCGGTGGCCGGCGGCGTCCGGATGGAGGTCGTCGGGCAGCGGGAACTCGGCGAAGCCGGCCTCCCCGTACAGGGCGCGGCCGTCGAGGTGGTGCATTGCGTCACCCTTTCAACCGGACGCACCTCCCGCATCCGGTTTCGCGGTGGGTCCGGTCGCCCGCCGCTTCCCGTGCGGCTCGATGCGGGTCGCGCACGGGCCGGTTGGGTTTCGCGCGGTGCGGCGACCGCGAGGCAAATCCATGGCATGCACACAGCGCTGGGATCGGCTGTGAGAACGGACACGTCCCGACCTCGGAACCCGGGTCGCCCTCCCCTCCATCGAACCGAGAGTCGGACGCGTACGCGGGCGGGAGGGGCCACATGTCCAGCAGGGTTCAGGGGCGGGAGCGGGGACGGACCGCGGTGCGGGGCTCCGTGGCCGTCGGCCTGCTGTGCAGCCTGGTCCTCGTGGGGGCCGGGTACGTCGCCTGGGAGCTGAGCGGCATCGCCGCCAACCGCGCGGACGGCGATCCGGTCCATGGCCTCTACCAGCAGGATCCCGAGCGTGCCGACCGGACGGCGTCGGCCGTGCTCGACGGCATCGTCCGCGAGGACCCGGAGCCGCCGACCGACGGCAGGGCCTTCGCCGGCGGCGGCGCGGTGAACTGGCGATCCGGCGGGTGGGAGCCCTCCGATCCTCTGGTGGCCGGACCCGCCCCCGCCGAACCGGCGATCGGCGCGCTCTTCTCCCCCGGCAACGACGGCGACCCCGACCACCACTGCTCGGGCGTCGTGGTCCATTCCCCCGCCGGCGACCTCGTCGCCACGGCCGCCCACTGCGTGTACGCCGGCGGCTTCCGCACCAACCTCGCCTTCGCGCCCGGCTACCGGGACGGGATCGCACCGTACGGCGTCTGGGTGCCCACCCGGATCGACGTGGACCCGCGCTGGACTGCGGACCAGGACCCCGACCACGACATCGCGTTCCTCCGGCTGCGTCGGCCCGGATACCCCGGCCAGCGCCTGGAGGACGTCACGGGTGCGCAGACCATCGCCTTCGGACGCGAACTCCCCGTGCCCGCGCGGCTCGTGGGCTACCCGAACTTCGCCGAGCAGCCCCTGGACTGCCGGACCACGGCCCGCCCGGCCGGCCCGACGCAGCTGCGGCTGGACTGCGCGGACGTGCCCAACGGCACCAGCGGCGGCCCGGTGCTCACCGACGGGCACACGCTGATCGGCGTGATCGGCGGCCGCGACGGGGGCGGCGACGACGAGACCTCGTACAGCGTCCACTTCGGCGATGGCGTGCGGGCCCTGTACGAGCGCTCCACCCACTCCTGACCCGGCCTGTTCCGGAGAGGGACCGGCTACTGTTCTGATCGATCCACCGGGGCGCGCGAACGACAGGTACCGCTTGATGTGCACGGCAGAGCCGACAGAAGCCCGTATCGAGGACGCGGGCAACATCCTGGTCGCGCCTTCGGCGTTGCGGGACCACGACGTGGTCAGGGAATTCTTCGGGTCCGTGATCACGCCGGAGGACTTGGCCTCCGGGGCGGCCGACCTCGCGCAGAAGACCGTCTACCTGTGCGGCGACATGTCCGGGATCAGCGGCCGCCTGCTGGATGCGGCTGCCCGGGTGTTCGTCGTCCGGGAGCTGTCACACGGCTACGGCGAGGACGTCGACGGACGGTGGGCCCTCATCGGCCTCGGCCGAGTCCCGCTGCGCGTACACGGCGTCGGCGTGTACTACCGCCGCTTCTTCGAACTCGACGCCGATCACTTCGGACGGATCAGTGCCGAGCACGCGTTCCAGTCCCTGACGGAGTCCGACAAGCCGGGAACGGCCCACCGCAGCGGAATCTATCTGACGCCCGTCACGCGACGCGGTGACGCACTGCATTTCCGCCTGCTCCGGTGCTCGACGAACCTCTCGGGGCCGACCGAGGGCTTCCGCCCCACCGACACCCGCATCGTCGAGGCCCTGAACCTTGAGGCCGCCACCGTCTTCCGCGACCATGCACCGCTCAATCACGTACTGGCGCAGATCTACCACAACACCCGTGCGACGGCCGAGCGCAAACAGTCCAAGGCCAGGATCTCGGCCCATGCCGACAAGACCAAGGACATGCCCGCCAACGGCATCATGGCCTTCTGCACCTTCTACGACGGGCTCGACGAGCTGCAGCCCCTGGCCGAAGACGCCTTCGACTTCGGTGTGAAGGGTGCCAGCGGGCTGACCAGGCTCCACTTCCGCCTCAAGGAGCCCACCGCACAGCACGACGGGGTCGTGCTGCCGGCGCAGTTCACCCTGACCCTCCACCCCGGCTCCGTCTTCCTCATGCCGCTGTCCACCAACCGCCTGTACACGCACGCGATCCGGCCCTCGTCGCTGGACGCCGAGTTGCTGCCGACCCGCCTGGGATACGTGGTGCGCTGCTCGAAAGCGGAAGCCGTGCACAAGGACGGCCGCACGTTCCTCGACGTGGCCGGCGACCTGGCGCCGTTGGAGCAACCCACGCCGGAAGGCATGGACGAGCTGCGCAGGCTGTACGCCGAGGAGAACCGGACCTCGTCCTTCATCGATTACGGTGATCAATTCCGCTTCAGCATGAACACGGGAGACTATCTTGCCCCCAGGCTTGCCCCCGCAGTGGAGGATCTCGGATGAGATCCTCTCGTGCGATGTGCCGACCGACGAGGACCTCTTCGCGGAGCTGTCCGCGTCGGTTCGGTGGGAAGACGTGGGCAAGGGCCGGCGAGGCGCCACCCTTGTCAAGATCGACGAGGCGGGTGGTGTGCCTCTCGTACGCACCACCACTCGATACGGCAGCCCTGCGCAGCGTTTCCGGGCGGTGCACGAACGGCTGGCGCGGCGTGTACAGGAACGTGCGGCTCTTCCGGTCGGCTTCAACAACGCCCTCATCGAGCGCTACACGAACGCTTACACCACCATGGGCGGCCATTGCGACCAAGCCCTGGATCTGGCCGACGAGTCATTCATCGCCGTCTTCTCCTGCTACCAGAACCCCGGAGCGGGCCCGCCGAGGAAGCTGGTCTTCGAATCGAAGGGGTCGGGTGGCGAGAAGGCCGAGATCCCTCTCGCCCACCACGGCGTCGTCGCCTTCTCCGTCGCATCGAACCGGCGGCTGCGGCACAGGATCGTTCTGGACACCTCCGCCGGGGTGGCGGACAACCAATGGCTGGGCGTGACGTTTCGAACGTCGAAGACGTTCGTCCGGTTTCACGGCGGTCAGGCGTATCTCCCTCAGGGTGCGCGCCTCACGGCGGCGGACGAAGAGCAGGAGCGCGAGTTCTACCGGCTACGGCGCCGGGAGAACAGGGAGACGGACTTCAGCTACCCCCCGCTGGCGTACACCGTCAGCGAGAGCGACCTGATGCCGCCGGTCTGACGCACCCGGTCCCGGCCGGAGCGCCGGATCAGCGCGGCAGGGACGCGTAGGAGACGCCCGTCAGCTTCTCGGAGGCGGCCCAGAGCCGTTCGCCCGCGGTGTCGTCGAGGGTCCACCCCGCCCGCCAGGACGGCGCCGGCGCGCCGCGCCAGCCGAACCGCGGGCCGATGAACGCGTCCTGCCCGATCCCGGGCGCGGTGGCCGCGTACAGGGTGGGCAGCGCACCCGAGGCGGTCGGTTGCGCGATGACCGCGTTGCCGAGGGCCGCCGCACGCGAGATCGGGGTGGGGCCCTCCAGTGTGGCCGCTCCGGCGTGGAGGTTGCTGGCGGCGTAGCCCGGGTGGGCCGCGGCAGCGGTGATCGGGGAGCCGGCGGCGGCGAAGCGGCGGCCCAGCTCGTGGGTGAAGAGCAGGTTGGCGGTCTTGGAACGGCCGTAGGCGACCCAGCGGCGGTAGCCGTGCTCGCTGCCGGAGCCGCCGAAGCCGCCCGTCTCCGCGGGGCCGTCCGCACCGGAGCCGATCTGCCCCAGGACGTGGAAACCGCTGGAGACGTTGACGATGCGGGCCCCGGCAGCGGCGGCCCGCAGCCTCGGCAGGAGCAGCCCGGTCAGGGCGAAGTGCCCGAGGTGGTTGACCCCGAACTGGGTCTCGAACCCGTCGGCGGTCCGCCCGTACGGAAGCGCCATCACACCGGCGTTGTTGACCAGCAGGTCCAGCGCGGGGTGCCGCTCTCCGCAGGCGGCGGCGAACTCCCTCACGGAGCGCAGGTCGGCGAGGTCGAGCGGTATGAACTCCGCCTTTGCCGCAGGGGCTTCCGCCCGCAGCCGGACCAGGGCTGCCCGCCCGCGGGCCGCGCTGCGGCAGGCCAGGACCACCGAGGCGCCGCGCCGGGCGAGCTCGCGGGCCGTGACGTAGCCGATGCCGCTGTTGGCGCCGGTCACGACGGCGGTCCGGCCGCTCTGGTCGGGAATGTGCGTGGCGTTCCAGCCGGGCATGGCAGCTCCCTCGATCGCGGTGGGTCACCGAGGGTAGACCCGGCGGCCCCCTCCCGGGTTCGCGAGGGTGGGCGGGGCGTCGCCGCCGCCGGCCAGTAGGCTGCGGGTCCACCCTCTTTCCCCTTCCCGCCCCGAGGTACAGCGCAGTGAGCTCCGCACCGCCCCCCATACCCGTGACGGTCGTCGGCCTCGGCGCCGACGGGTGGGCCGGGCTCACCGCCGCCGCGCGGTCGTCCCTGTCCTCGGCGGAGGTCCTCATCGGCGGGCCGCGCCAGCTGGACCTGCTGCCCGCCGCCGAGTGCCCCGGGCGGCGGGTGGCGTGGCCGAGCCCGCTGCGGCCCGCCGTACCGAAGCTGATGGCCGAGCACGCCGGGCGGCGGATCGCGGTGCTGGCCAGCGGTGATCCGATGTTCTACGGGATCGGCCGCGCCCTCGCCGAAGAGCTCGGGCCGCGCTCCCTGCTGGTCCGCCCGCACCCCTCGTCCGTCTCCTACGCCTGCGCCCGTCTGGGCTGGCCGGTGGAGGACACCGAGGTGGTCACCGTGGTGGGCCGCCCGGTCGCCCGGCTCGCCGCCGCGCTGTTCGAAGGGCGCCGGGTGCTCGTGCTCAGCGCCGGCGCCTCGTCCCCGGCCGAAATCGCCGCTCTGCTCCGCGAACGGGGCTTCGGCCCCAGCCGGATGCGGGTCCTGGAACAGCTCGGCTCCGAGCGCGAGGACGCGTACGAGGGCACGGCCGACACCTGGGACCACGCGCCCGGCGACCCCCTGAACGTGGTGGCCGTCGACTGCCGCCGGGACCCGGCGCACGGCGCACCGCGCCTCGGCGCGACCCCCGGCCTGCCGGACGCCGCCTACGAGCACGACGGTCAGCTCACCAAGCGCCACGTCCGCGCCGCGACCCTGTGCGCGCTCGCCCCGGCCCCCGGCGAGCTGCTGTGGGACATCGGCGGCGGCTCCGGCTCCATCGGCATCGAGTGGATGCGCATGCACCCCTCGTGCCGGGCGGTGGCCGTGGAGCGCGTCCCGGAGCGGGCCGCGCGGATCACCCGTAACGCGGCGGCGCTAGGCGTGCCCGGCCTGCGCGTGGTCGTCGGAGCCGCCCCGGACGCTCTTGCCGGGCTCCCGGCCCCCGACGCGGTCTTCATCGGCGGCGGGCTGACCGCGCCGGGCCTGCTGGACGCGGCCTGGGCGGCGCTGGCTCCCGGCGGCCGGCTGGTGGTCAACACGGTCACCCTGGAGTCGGAGGCGGTCCTCACCGACCGCTACCGGCGCCACGGCGGCGACCTGGTGAAACTGGCCGTCGCGCACGCCGTGCCGGTCGGCGGTTTCACGGGCTGGCGGCAAGCCATGCCGGTCACCCAGTGGTCGGTGACGAAGCAGCCGGACGCCCCGCAGGCGGACGCCCAGGACACGCACACCAAGGAGAAGGATCAGACATGACCGTGTACTTCATCGGTGCGGGCCCCGGCGCCGCCGACCTGATCACGGTGCGCGGTGCCCGGACCCTCGCCGCCGCCCCGGTCTGCCTGTACGCGGGCAGCCTCGTGCCGCGCGAGCTGCTCGCCGAGTGCCCGGCGGACGCCCGCCTCGTGGACACCTCGCAGCTGAACCTGGACGAGATCGTCGCCGAGTGCGTACGGGCCCACGAGGCGGGCCAGGACGTGGCGCGGCTGCACTCGGGCGACCCGTCGATCTTCAGCGCCGTCGCCGAACAGATGCGGCGGCTGGACGCGGCCGGCATCTCCTACGAGGTCGTCCCGGGCGTGCCGGCCTTCGCCGCCGCGGCCGCCGCCCTCAAGCGGGAGCTGACGGTGCCCACCGTCGGGCAGACCGTCATCCTCACCCGGATCGCCCAGCAGGCGACCCCGATGCCGCCCGGCGAGGACCTGGCCACCCTGGGCCGCAGCGGCGCGCTGCTCGTCCTGCACCTGGCCACCCGCTACGTGGACCGGGTGGTCGACGAGCTGCTGCCGCACTACGGGGCCGAGTGCCCGGTGGCGGTGGTGGCGATGGCCAGCCGCCCCGACGAGCTGATCCTGCGCGGCACCCTGGCCGACATCGCCGGCCAGGTGAAGGAGGCGGGCCTGGTCCGCACCGCTGTAATCGTGGTGGGCCGCACCCTGGGCGCGGAGCAGTTCCGCGACAGCCACCTGTACTCCCCCGAGCGCGACCGGCATGCTTGCTGAACCGGACCCGGCGGGTACGGGCGGCCACGTCCTGATCCTGGGCGGCACCACCGAGGCCCGCCGCCTCGCGGAGGCGCTGGCCACCGACGCCTCCTGCCGCGTGACCACGTCGCTCGCGGGCAGGGTCGCCTCGCCCGTGCTTCCGCCGGGCGACAACCGGATCGGCGGTTTCGGCGGTATCGCGGGCCTCGCGGCCTGGATCGTCGCCCACGACGTCACCCGTGTCGTCGACGCCACCCACCCGTTCGCGGAGCGGATGAGCTTCCACGCCGCCGAGGCGGAGGCGCTCACGGGGGTCCCGCTGGTGGCGCTGCGGCGCCCAGGCTGGACGCCGGAGCCGGGCGACGACTGGACCTTCGTGGACTCGCTCGACGGGGCTGCCGACCGGCTGCCCGGCCTCGGCTCCCGCGCGTTCCTGACCACCGGCCGGATGGGCCTGCACGCCTTCGCGCGCCTCACCGACACCTGGTTCCTGGTGCGTTCGGTGGACCCTCCCGAGGCGCCGGTCCCGCCTCACCTGGAAGTCCTGCTCGCCCGGGGCCCGTTCACCCTGGCCGACGAGCGGGAGCTGATCGCCAGGCACCGCATCGACGTCCTGGTGACGAAGGACAGCGGCGGTTCGGCCACCGCACCCAAGCTGACGGCCGCCCGCGAGGCCGGCGTACCGGTCCTCGTGGTGCGCCGCCCGGCGGTCCCGCAGGGCGTGGCGGAGGCGGAATCGGTGGCCGCGGTGCTCGACTGGCTGCGGCAGCAGGTGTGAACACATCGGTCCCGGGGTGGGACGAGCACCCCGGGACCGACTTCCGGTCAGGGCGACCCCGTCACGGGTAGCGGCGCGGCGTCCACGTGATCCGCGAGCCGTCGGCCCGCTCGGTGATCTGTGTCTGCGAGGAGCCGATCAGCAGGATCGTGCGCATGTCGACCTCGGACGGCTCCAGTTCGGCGAGCGTGACGATCCGCACCGACTGCTCCGGGCCGCCCACGTCGCGTGCGACGACCACCGGGGTCTGCGGCGCGCGCAGCTCCAGCAGCAGCTCGCGGGCCTGCGCCACCTGCCAGGTCCGGCTGCGGGAGCCGGGGTTGTAGAGGGCGAGCACCAGGTCGGCCGCGGCGGCCGCGCGCAGCCGCTCCGCGATGACCTCCCACGGCTTGAGCCGGTCGGACAGCGAGATCGTCGCGTAGTCGTGGCCGAGCGGGGCGCCGGCCGCGGCGGCCGCCGCGTTGGCCGCGGTCACGCCCGGCAGGACCCGTACGGGCACGTCCTTGTACTCCGCCTGCCCGGCGACCTCCAGGACCGCCGTGGCCATGGCGAAGACGCCCGGGTCGCCGCCGGAGACCACGGCCACCCGCTTGCCGCGGCGGGCGAGGTCGAGGGCGAACTCGGCGCGCTCCGACTCCACCTTGTTGTCGGAGCCGTGCCGGACCTGGCCCGGCTTGACGGGCACCCGGTCCAGGTACGTCGTGTACCCGACCAGCACCTCGGCGTCCGCGAGGGCGCGCCGGGTCTGCGGGGTGAGCCACAGCGGGCCCGCCGGTCCGGTGCCGACGACGACGACCTCGCCGGGGCCGGACGGCACGCTGCCCGGGTTGCCGATCCGGCTGGGCACCACGGCGACGGCGAAGTACGGCACGCTGTCGGGGTCGGTGTCGGCGAGGACGCCCGTTCGCTCGCCCTCCATGGTGGCGCGCTCGACGTAGCGGGCCTCGGCGAGCCGGCCGCTGTTCTCCATCGCGCCGCGCACGGCGGGGAAGGTCCGGCCGAGCTTCATCACGACTGCCGAGTCGGTGGCCGCGAGGCGGGCGGTCAACTCCTCCTCCGGCAGCGTGCCGGGGAGGATGGTCAGGACCTCCTCGCCCTCCACGAGCGGGGTGCCGAGCCGGGCGGCGGCGGCGCTGACCGAGGTGACTCCGGGGATGACCTCGGTGTCGTACCGGTCCGCGAGCCGCTTGTGCATGTGCATGTACGAGCTGTAGAAGAGCGGGTCGCCCTCCGCGAGCACGGCGACGGTCCGGCCGGCGTCCAGGTGGGAGGCCAGCCGGGCGGCGGCCTCCTCGTAGAACTCCTCCATGGCGCCCTGGTAGCCGCCGGGGTGGTCGGTGGTCTCGGTGGTGACCGGGTAGACCAGCGGCTCCTCGATGTGGGTGTCGCGCAGGTGCTTCGCGGCGATCGAGCGGGCGATGGAACGGCCGTGGCGGGCGCTGTGGTAGGCGACCACGTCCGCTTCGCCGATCACCTCGACGGCCCGCAGCGTCATCAGGTTCGGGTCGCCGGGGCCGAGCCCGACCCCGTAGAGGCGGCCCTTGGGCTGCGCGTCGTCGCTCATTCGGCCACGCTCGCGATGGCGTTGAGGGCGGCGGCGGCGATGGCGCTGCCGCCGCGGCGGCCGCGTACGACGAGGTGGTCGAGGCCGGAGGAGTGGGCGGCGAGGGCGTCCTTGGACTCGGCGGCGCCGATGAAGCCGACGGGCACGCCGATGACGGCGGCCGGGCGCGGGGCACCCTCCTCGATCATCTCCAGCAGCCGGAACAGCGCGGTCGGCGCGTTGCCGACGGCGACCACCGAACCCTCCAACAGGCCGCGGTCGCGCCACACTTCGAGGGCGGCGGCGCTGCGCGTGGTGCCCATCTTCGCGGCGAGGTCCGGGACCGCCGGGTCGGAGAGCGTGCAGATCACGTCGTTGTCGGCGGGCAGCCGCTTGCGGGTGACGCCGCTGGCGACCATCTGGACGTCGCACAGGATCGGCGCGCCCGCCTCCAGCGCGGCACGGGCCCGCAGCACCACCTCGGGGGTGTACCCCAGGTCCTGCGGGAGGTCGGTCATCCCGCAGGCGTGAATCATGCGCACCGCGACCTGGGCGACCGAGGCGGGCAGCCCGGAGAGGTCCGCCTCGGCGCGGATCGTGGCAAAGGACTGGCGGTAGATCGCGGCGCCGTCCTTCTCGTACTCAAACACGGTGTACTCGCTCATTTCTTCACTGCGTCTTCGGACTCTGGGGTGATGAGGTGTTCTCGCGTGCGGCCGTCAGGGCGGCCGCCAGGTCTGGCCGGTTCGGCAGGGTGCGCCCGTGCACGGAGAGCCGGTATCCGTCGGCGGTGGCGAGCGCGTCCACCCACTGCGTGCCCCGCGGGTGGCCGCACCGGCGCTCGCAGCCGGACCAGTGCACGGGCAGCGGCCCCCGCGCCCGGTCCACCACGGCGCGCGCGTCGGCGCGTACGTCCGCGAGGGACTTCGCACAACCGGGGCGCCCCGTACAGGCGGTGACGGACAGCCAGGGGCTGTCCGGTGAGACGACCAGCCCCGCGCCGGCCGGCAGGGCCGGGTCCGAGGCGCCCGGGAGCACGACGGTGCGCCACGGGGTGATGCGCATCCCGTCGCCGCGCTCGGCCACCTGTACGAGGACCCTCCACTGGTCGGTGCTCAGCCGGCCGAACGGAGGCAGCACGCACAGGGGATCGTGCGGGCCGGGCAGGGGCGGGGCGCAGTACGGCCAGTCCACGGCGGGCACGCGGACCGCGTCGATGCCGGCGGCGGCCAGCCGCGCCGCGAACTCCCCGTCGTCCAGGGCGTGTCCGGCGGGAAGTTCGGCGACCCGCCAGGCCCGGGTGCAGGCCGCGTCCATGGCGTCGAGGAAGTACTCGGCGGCGAGCAGCGCGGCCCGCGGCGCTTCCCGCGCGGCGACGGCCACCGCCCCGGCGGCGGCCCCGAGGCGCACCAGGGCCCGTTCGCCGGGCCGCCCGAGCACGGTGACGTCGGGTTCCAGGGCGGCCACGTCCCCCCGGCCGTCGTCGAGCGCGAAGAGGAAGCGGCCGGACAGCGCGGTGACGCGGGCGTTCGCGCACAGGAGCCGGTCCAACTCGCGCACCCAGGGCAGTACGTCCTGCGAGGCCGGGGTGGCCACGATGTTGCGTACGCGTTCGTGGCCGGGCGCGGGCAGCAGTCCGGCGGCGTCGAGCAGCTCCGCGAGGCCGTTGCCGCAGCCGTCGGCGAGGCCGCGCAGCTGGAGGTTGCCGCGGGAGGTGAGTTCCAGGTGCCCGTCGCCGAACCGGTCGGCGGCCGACGCGAGGAGCGAGGCCTGATGCGCGGTCAGCGCGCCGCCGGGGATCCGGACGCGTGCGAGGTACCCGTCGTCCGCCGCGTGCAGCCGGAGCGCGCCGGGGCAGGCGTCACCGCGGTCCCGTATGACGGGTTCGTCCCGCGATACGGCGGAGGGGGGCTGGGGCATGGCGGCGAGCATACCCACGATTCCCCTCCCCGGAACTGTGTCCACCGCCACCCCCGCCCGACGGCCGGCGCCACAACCGCGCGGATCCAGCCCGCCGCGCAGATCCCACCCCCGCCCGCGTTTGAGGCGCGGGGGTCCGGGGGCAGAGCCCCCGCAACCGAGCCGCACCCGACGCGACCACCCCGCCCGAACCGGCGGAGCCACACCGGCGGAGCCCCCTGGCCGAGCCGCACCCGACGCGCCACCCCGCCCCGGCCGGCGGAGCCACCGGCCACCCCCACTCCCGACCACCGCAAACGCCACCTAGGATGACCACCGGCGGCCCGCACGGTCCGCCGTCGCCGAGGACGGCGACATGGGAGGAAGCCCGGTGCGAATCCGGCGCGGTCCCGCCACTGTGAACCCGGCAGAGCCACACGGCCGGGTGAGTCAGGAACTCCCGCTGTCCTCACTGCCCGGGGCGCGGAAACCCCGAGGAAGGCCTGCCGCCGCATGATCCTGCTGCTGTCGACGTCCGACACCGATCTGCTCAGCGCTCGCGCAGCGAACACGGCGGACGCCCCCGTCCCGTACCGGTTCGCGAACCCCTCCCGCCTTCCCCTCGACGACCTCCCCGGCCTCCTCGACGGGGCCGACCTGGTCGTCGTACGCCTCCTCGGCGGCCTGCGCGCCTGGCAGGACGGCCTGGACCTGCTGCTGGCCCCCGGCCAGACCCGCCCGGTCGTGGTCCTGACCGGCGAACAGGCCCCGGACGCCCAGCTGATGGAGGCCTCCACGGTCCCGATCGGCATCGCGGCCGAGGCGCACGCCTACCTCGCGCACGGCGGTCCGGCCAACCTCGAACAGCTGGCCCGGTTCCTCTCCGACACCGTCCTGCTCACCGGCCACGGCTTCGAGCCGCCCGCCGCCGCCCCCACCTGGGGCCCCCTGGAGCGCACCGCGCGGCGGACCGACGGCCCCGAGGTCGCCGTTCTGTACTACCGCGCGCACCAGATGAGCGGCAACACCGGTTTCGTGCACGCCCTCTGCGAGGCCATCGAGGCCCACGGGGCCCGGCCGGTCCCCCTCTACGTCTCCTCCCTGCGCAGCCCGGAGCCCGAGCTCGTCGAGGCCCTGGGGTCCGCGGACGCGGTCGTCACCACCGTCCTCGCGGCCGGCGGCACCAAGCCCGCCACAGCCTCCGCGGGCGGCGACGACGAGTCCTGGGACGCGGGCGCGCTCGCCGCGCTCGGTGTGCCGATCCTCCAGGCCCTGTGCCTGACCGGCTCCCGCTCCGCCTGGGAGGAGAACGACGAGGGCCTCTCGCCACTGGACGCCGCGACCCAGGTGGCCGTGCCCGAATTCGACGGCCGTCTGATCACCGTCCCGTTCTCCTTCAAGGAGCTCGACGAGGACGGCCTGCCCGCCTACGTGGCCGACCCCGAGCGGGCCGCCCGGGTCGCGGGCATCGCCGTACGCCACGCCCGGCTGCGTCACATCGAGCGCCGCGACAAGAAGATCGCCCTCGTCCTCTCGGCGTACCCGACCAAGCACTCCCGCATCGGCAACGCGGTCGGCCTGGACACCCCGGCCAGCGCGGTGGAGCTGCTGCGCACCCTGATCGCCGAGGGCTACGACTTCGGCCCGGTCACCGAGATCCCCGGTCTGGTCTCGGGCGACGGCGACGAGCTGATCCGCGCCCTGATCGAGGCCGGCGGCCACGACCAGGACTGGCTCACCGAGGAGCAGCTGGCCCGCAACCCCGTCCGCATCCCCGCCGCCGACTACAAGCGCTGGTTCGCCGAGCTCCCGGCCGAGCTGCGGGGCAGCGTCGAGGAGCACTGGGGCGAGGCCCCGGGCAACATGTTCGTGGACCGTTCCGCGAACCCGGAGGGCGACATCGTCCTCGCCGCCCTGCGCCGCGGGAACCTCCTCATCCTCATCCAGCCGCCGCGCGGCTTCGGCGAGAACCCGATCGCGATCTACCACGACCCCGATCTGCCGCCGTCGCACCACTACCTGGCCGCGTACCGGTGGATCCAGGCCCGTGCGGAGGACGGCGGCTTCGGCGCCGACGCGATGATCCACCTGGGCAAGCACGGCAACCTGGAGTGGCTGCCCGGCAAGAACGCGGGCCTGTCCGCGGCCTGCGCCCCGGACGCCGCCCTCGGTGACCTGCCGCTGGTCTACCCCTTCCTGGTCAACGACCCGGGCGAGGGCACCCAGGCCAAGCGCCGCGTACACGCCACCCTGGTCGACCACCTGGTGCCGCCGATGGCACGCGCGGAGTCGTACGGCGACATCGCGCGGCTGGAGCAGCACCTGGACGAGTACGCCCAGATCTCGGCGATGGACCCGGCGAAGCTGCCGGCCATCCGCGCGCAGATCTGGACGCTGATCCAAGCGGCGAAGCTCGACCACGACCTGGGTCTGCAGGAGCGCCCGGACGACGACGGCTTCGACGACTTCCTGCTGCACGTCGACGGCTGGCTGTGCGAGGTCAAGGACGCCCAGATCCGCGACGGTCTGCACGTCCTGGGCGGCGCGCCGACGGGTGAGGCCCGGGTCAACCTGGTCCTCGCCATCCTGCGCGCCCGGCAGATCTGGGGCGGCACCGCGGCCCTTCCGGGTCTGCGCGAGGCGCTCGGCCTGGACGAGTCCGCGGCCACCCGTACTTCGGCGGACGCCGTCGAGGAGACGGCCCGCGCACTGGTGCAGGCGATGGAGGACGCGAACTGGGACCCGTCGGCGGTCTCCGCCGTCGCGGCCGGGCACTCCGCGGAGGTGGCGGCGGTCCTGACCTTCGCCGCGAACGAGGTGGTGCCGCGCCTGGCGGGCACCACGGACGAGATCGCCCACGTGGTCGCGGCCCTGGACGGCCGGTTCGTCCCGGCGGGCCCCTCGGGCTCGCCGCTGCGCGGCCTGGTCAACGTCCTGCCGACGGGCCGCAACTTCTACTCCGTCGACCCCAAGGCCGTTCCGTCCCGCCTCGCGTGGGAGACGGGCCAGGCCCTGGCCGACTCCCTGCTCACGCGCTACCGCACCGACAACGGCGAGTGGCCGGCCTCGGTCGGGCTGTCCCTGTGGGGCACGAGCGCGATGCGCACGGCGGGCGACGACGTCGCCGAGGTCTTCGCGCTGCTCGGCGTCCGCCCGGTCTGGGACGAGGCCTCGCGCCGCGTGACCGGGCTGGAGCCGATCGGGCTCCAGGAGCTGGGCCGGCCGCGCATCGACGTGACACTGCGCATCTCGGGCTTCTTCCGCGACGCGTTCCCGCACGTGATCGGCCTGCTCGACGACGCGGTGCGGCTCGCGGCCTCGCTGGACGAGCCGGAGTCCGACAACTACGTCCGCGCGCACGCCCAGGCGGACCTGGCCCTGCACGGTGACGAGCGCCGCGCGACGACCCGTATCTTCGGCTCGCGCCCGGGGACGTACGGGGCGGGCATCCTCCAGCTGATCGACTCCCGCGACTGGCGTACGGACGCCGACCTCGCGGAGGTCTACACGGTGTGGGGCGGCTACGCCTACGGCCGCGGCCTCGAAGGACGCCCGGCCCGGGACGAGATGGAGACGGCCTACAAGCGGATCACGGTAGCGGCGAAGAACACCGACACCCGCGAGCACGACATCGCGGACTCGGACGACTACTTCCAGTACCACGGCGGCATGGTGGCCACGGTCCGCGCGCTGCGCGGCACGGCCCCCGAGGCGTACATCGGCGACTCCACCCGCCCGGAGACGGTCAAGACCCGCACCCTGGTCGAGGAGACCTCGCGCGTCTTCCGCGCCCGCGTCGTGAACCCGAAGTGGATCGAGGCGATGCGACGCCACGGCTACAAGGGCGCCTTCGAGCTCGCGGCCACGGTGGACTACCTCTTCGGCTACGACGCCACGACGGGCGTGGTCGCGGACTGGATGTACGACAAGCTGACCGAGACGTACGTCCTGGACCCGGTCAACCGCGCCTTCCTGGAAGAGGCCAACCCGTGGGCCCTGCACGGCATCGCGGAGCGCCTCCTCGAAGCCGAGTCGCGCGGCATGTGGGAGAAGCCGGACGCGCAGATCCTCGAAGCGCTGCGCCAGGTGTACCTGGACACCGAGGGCAATCTGGAGGGTGAGGCGGAGTAGGTCCGCCGCTCGCAGGCCGCACGACGAAGGCCGTCCTCCCCACCCCTTCAGCGGGTGGGCAGGACGGCCTTCTCACCGTCGGAACCGCGTACCCCGAGTACGCGCACCGCCGGCCGGCTACACCTTGACGGTCTGGTTCAGCGCGACGAGGGCCTGCGCCCAGCGCACGTACTTCAGCTGCCCGAAATCGGCGACGGTCTTGACTCCGAACGCCTCGTGGAGCAGTTCGCCGTCCTTCTCGCTGACGCCCTTGAGCGCGGCCACGGGCGCGGCCAGCACATCGGCCAGCGACTTGTCGGCCCACGCCTTGTCGAGCACCTTGTCCAGTTCGATCGCCATGAGTGTCCTTCCAGGAACATCAGCACCTCATACGCGGGCAAACCTAACGCAATCGGACAATATCCCCGCGCTGCGGCACGCCGCCGATACGTCAGGAGATGTGCTCGACCCTCTTGCCGTCGACGAGGTACCTGGGCAGGTGCGGCAGCCGTTCCGGATCGATCGGGAATCCCTGGTCGTGGGCGAGGCAGGCCATGGCGAGCGGGCCGAGCGCCACCCGGGCGCGCGGCGCCGCCGACTCAGCCCAGTAGCCGCCGTGTTCCGCGAGGGCTTCGGCGAGCGCCTCGCCGAAGCCCTCGTGGTCCCGGGTGAAGAGGCGGTGGAAGAGCGCGACCGGCTGGTAGTCGACGCGGTTCACGAACTCGTCCGGGGAGTGGGTCAGCGTCTCGGGCAGGGACGCCTGCATGGTGGCGAGCAGCTTCTCCACGACCGCGTCGCCGGTGCCGCCGGAGAGGTAGGTCTGCAGGGTGTCGACCCAGTGCAGGACGTAGGCGTCGACGGTGTCGTCCTCCCGCAGCGTCTCCAGCGGGACCCGGCACAGCCGGGCCACCCGGTCGTGCGCGCGGCAGGTGAGCGCGAGGTAGACGGCGTCGAGCCAGGCGCGGGCATCGGCGGGCGGGACGGCGGCCGCGGCGGGCAACCGGAGGGTGTTCTCCTCGCCCAGGTACCACTGCTCCGACTCGGATCCGGTGAACAGCGCGGAGCCGAGCCGCACGGCCGTCGCCCAGGCGTCCCACGTGTCGAGCTCGGACACGACGGGATCGGCGGTGCAGCGGACATGGGCCAACGCCAAGGCCGAGGCGAAGGCGTCACCCAGCCCCGACGGATCCTCCGCGAGCCGCGCCACGGACTCGACGGTCGCACGCGCCAGTGCGACCGGATCCGGGGCGGCTCCGTCCGCGGGGGTGGCGATCCGGCCGGCGCGATCGAGGCGGACCAGGCCCTTCATCAAAGCGAGCAGCTCCTGCGGCGGCTTGAGCGACAGCGTGCGCGTGTCCTCGTCGACGACCGTGAGGGAGGTCAGACCGCCCCGGTGCCACCAGTAGACCCGCGGCGACAGGCGCCCGGGGCCGTCCTCGTAGGCGCCAAGGGCGTACATGGCCAGGTCGTTGAGGGCGTCCACGACCGAGCCGTCGGCTATCGGGTGGAAGGCCAGCAGGTGCCGGGTGGGGACGACGACGAGGGCGCCGGCGGACGGCAGGGCCGCATGGGTGACCTGCCGCGCGAGTTCCCCGAGGTACAGCGCCTTGGAGGCCACGAAGTGCGAGTCGCCGAAGACGGACTGCAGCGTGGCATGCCCCTCCAGGGAGATCTCCTCGTGCGTGACGGGCACCCGCATCAGGTTGGCGTACGCCGCCTGCCCCAACTCCTCGATCCCGACGCGCTCCACGTCGTCGTCGGTGAGGGAGCGCACGCTGGTGGGCCCGTCGAAGGCGTAGACGAAGACCAGCTCGTCGGCGATCACCCGGGCGTACCGCATGCCACCGGCGACCTCCGGCGTGATCAACCCGACGGGCAGCAGCCGCGCGTGCACCCCGCGCAGCAACTCCTCGACGCTCTCGCCGCCGTGACCGGCACTGGATTCAGATGAGTTGTCTCGATTCACCCCCGAACCCTACGAGACGCCCCTGCCCCGACTTCACTCACCCCGAACCCTGACGTACACCGATCAACTTCCCCCAATCGACCCTGACGAGCACCGGATCGACCGTCTCGAACAACACCTCCGTTTCCCGGCCCACAGCCGACGCCGCGGTGCTCGCGACGCGGTGGTAGTGCCGGGCCTCGTCGGGGCGGTTGTTGCGGCCCGCAGCAGCCGCTGCCCGAAGCGCCAGCCATCCCCACGCCGCACACTCGTCCGGCGTCGCCCGCGACAGACGCGGCTCGATCACGTCGGCCGTCTGGGAGGCGAGCTGCTCCGCCTCGTCCAGCCGCCCCTGTCGCAGCAGCAGCCAGTACATCCCGATCACGCCCGATGCCCCGGTGAGCTCGTCGTCTGCGCGGCGGGCATCCGTGATCGCACCGGCCAAGGCGGTATAAGCGAGGTCGTACTGCCGCACCTGCTTCAGATACCGGCCGGCCAACTGCCGCAACGTCGCCCGGAACGTCAAGACCGCCGCGCCGCGCCCCAGACGCTTCACGCCACTCACAGCGGCCGAGGCCCGGCAGCTCCTCCAAGCGGCCAAGACCGCCCGGCTGCACGCACTGTACGAACTCGCCCTACGCACCGGACTCCGCAAAGGCGAACTCCTCGGCCTTCACTGGGAAGACCTCGACCTCGACGTTTGGCACCGCCGGCATCCGACATTCTCTCCAACGCACCCGTACGGGCGGCCTCACCGCGCTGCCTACCAAGACGCGTGCCTCTGAGCGCCGCATAGCCCTGCCCACGGGGTGCGTCCAGTCATTGAAGAGCCACCGTGAACGCCAAGGGAAGGAACGCACGGTCTCCGGACCGGGCTGGAAGGACAGAGGTCTGGTCTTCACCACCCCAACCGGCGGACCGCTTGACCCCGCCAACCTCACCCGTCGCTTCCGCGGCCTCCTCGACCGTGCAGGGCTGCGCCGAATCCGCTTCCACGACCTACGACACTCCACCGCCACCCTGCTCCTGGAGCAAGGCATCGACCTCGTGGTCGTCAAAGAACTGCTCGGCCACGCCCACATCGGAGTCACCGCCGGCGTCTACGCCCACGTCAGACTCCGCCTCCAACGCCAAGCGATCGACACGCTCAACGACGCACTCGGCACGGACAACGACGGCCCTGGGGACCCGCCCGCCGCAGTGGTCGTCCGCTGACGTTGCCGTCAGCGTTGCCGTCAAACACAGCCGTACCGCCACCGACAACATGTCGATGGCGGTACGGCTTTCTGCCCCGAGGGTTTCCAAGTAGTCCGAAGAAACAGGGCAGTTCTCGTGCAGAAAGGTGTGCTACTACAACTGATCCCGAATTTCTAGCCAGGCATCAACGTCGCGACTGACCTCTCCACTCACCACCGCGGAAGAGACCCACGGAAGAGCAGACAAGATTAGTTCAACGTCATGCAATTCGGAGAATCTGACACCCACCTCGCCGCTCAGGGGGATCGCCTGCCCCACGGGCGCAAAGAAGTCTTCGCCGGCGGCCAAGTACTCCGCTTTCCTGGTTTCGGACTCCGCTAGCGCCTGTTCACGTGAGAGAGGAATTCGATTGACCGCCCATTCGGCAGCCCCGTCCGGCGTCAGGATTTCAGGCAGGCCAGCGACTGGCGGGGTGAATCGGAGCGCGATGGCTGCGAGTCGCAGGATCCAGTACGCCCCCATGGGGGACCTGATGCCCCCAACAGCTACCGCCAGCCTGACGACCTCCACGCTGACTTCAAAGTCGCGTCTACGCTGACTCGAAGCCACATCCCGTAGGGGACTTACGCTGGTCTCCAGCGATTCGAAAACCGCCAACCACCATTGCGGATAGCTCCCGTCAGGAAAGCGCCTGTGGATCCAGTCGGAGATCCCATCGACTGGGACGCTCCGGATCTCCCGTAGATCAGACTCCACTCCCATTTACGGAGCCCTCCCGCCATAGTCCCTAATTACTGCCAATGGAACCCTGATTCCGGCCCCAGCGAAGGCGTCGACCCCTCGCTCGATGAACGCGGCGGCACACTGAGCACAGGGTGGCGTGTAGTGGCCCGTCATGTTATCGAATGAGGACACCGCGCCACCATTGCGGAATGAGACTTGCCCTGCGGCAATTACTGGCGCACCACCATTGGCTACCGTGTGATGAATCCCGGGTGCAGCTCGAACCATGTTCAGGTTCCCTGCCTCTCCAACTGTCCAGAGGAAGTCCCCACCCTCAGATGCGGCGCGCGAGAAATCAGAGGATCCGGCGGCCATTGGGGAAATACCCGCGAAGTCAGCCTCCATCATTTCAAGCCCCAGATCGTCGGGCCTGTTATTAGAGATCGAGCCGTTGCCGCAATTGTGGACGAGGACCGGAGTGGCCCCCGCCAGCACATAGTACGTGTGCTGGCAGCCCCTCCTCTAGCTGTCTTTATGCAGGTGAGGAGGGGTTCGGCCGTCCGTCGAAGTCCGTGGTTGTGCGCCTGGCTCCGTGGTTGTTGCCGTCGCTACTGCCGTCAGGAGTCGGAGTTCTCGGGCGGGGTGGGGATACGGTCACCGCGCGACTCGGCGACCCTGAGCGCGTCGGTCAGTGCTTCGGTCAGCCGGCAGGCGAGCCACCTGTACTCGACGGCCGAGAGCATCTTGGCCCCGGGGGCCACAACTCCGCGGGCGTACTCCAGGAGTTCTTCGCCCATGTCGAGTTGGACTTCTTCGATGCTGTCGGCGAGGGAGGAGAGATAGCCCCTGCCGTCGGTGCTGAGGTAGCAGGGGTTCCCGTCCGGGGTGGTCCAGGGCAGCAAGCGGGGTCCTGTCACCCCGGCTGCGGCGTCGTACAGATCCCTGCGACGCATGCGGTCCGCGTCGCTCCTGGATGTGCTCACTGTGCACCCCCGCCTGGGTCGCCGATTGGGAACACGGCGACCGTAGAGGCCGGCGGTCTGTCACTCCATCCATGGAACATGCCAGTTGGCGACTGAGGGTGCGCGAAGTATCGCGCTGCGTGGCACCTATCCGACGACGGTCAGGTGGGCGGCCATGTCGCGCATCTCGGCCGTGAGGGTGCGCTTGCGCTTCTTCAGGATCTCCTGCATGGTCTCGGCCGCCATCCGCTGATGCCTCAGCCACTCCGGGGACGCACGGCGGATGCCCGTCAGCTCGTCCATCGCCGCGGAGAGGTCGTTGGTCCGGGCATGGGCGCGTGCCACGTCCAGCCGATGACGGTTCCAGTTCTCATCGCTCGGCCGCCCGGCGCTCTTCCACGCCTTGGGTGACATGGCGTCCTCGCCAGCCTTGCGGACGACGGCGCGTGCGTCCCCGACGACCATGGCGTCCTCCACGCCCTTCATACCGACCGTCAGGGGCCCGAAGGTGGTCCAGTGCCGGAAGAACGATCCAGTGTGTTCCCGGCCCACAGCGGACGCCGCGGTGCTCGCGACGCGGTGGTAGTGCTGGGCCTCGTCGGGGCGGTTGTTGCGGCCCGCAGCAGCAGCTGCCCGAAGTGCCAGCCATCCCCATGCCGCGCACTCGTCCGGCGTCGCCCGCGACAGACGAGGCTCGATCACGTCGGCCGTCTGGGAGGCAAGTTGCTCGGCCTCGTCCAGCAGGCCCTGCCGGAGTAGCAGCCAGCACATCCCGATCACGCCGGATGCCCCAGTGAGCTTGTCGTCGGCGCGGCGTGCGTCCGTGATCGCACCGGCCAGGGCGGTGTAGGCGAGGTCGTACTGCCGTACCTGCGTCAGGTAGCGGCCGGCCAACTGCAACGCCTCGGCCCTGGCCAAGACCGCCTGCTGGTGCTCCTCGCCGCTGTCGTAGTAGGCGACCGCGCTGTTGGCGTCCCGCAAGAGACCTGGCAGTTGGGACGCGACGCTCTTGTAGCTGTCGGAGTGATACAACACCGCCCCGTCTTGAACCGTCCTTCGGAACCGACGCAGGTTCGGCTCCTCCTCGGCGGCCTCGCCGTCCAGGTCGGTGAGTCCCACTGGTGGCGTGAGCGCGGCGCGAAGCTGGATCAGGTTGACGCGGTTCGGGTCTTCCCCGCGGCCCACGGGTTCGGGGGCGTCAGGGGCCAGTAACGTTGCCGTGGTCACGCCCAGCGCGCGGGCCAGCGCGTGGAGCGTCTCCATGCGGACCGTTCCGCCCTGTTCCACTTTGCGCACCGTGCCCGGTGACACGCCTGCGGCGTGGGCCAGTTCCTCCTGGCTCAACCCGGCACGACGCCGGTACTTGCGGACGTTGTCAGCCAGTTCCGTAGTCATCTGCACTACCTCCAGCGCCACGGTACGCCGGTAGAGCGTGTGAACCGGGGGCTATCCAGCAGATACCCGCCCGGGGCGGTAACCCACCACGGCACAGGGCCGGAGCTCCGGCAAGAACGGGCCTGAGCGGGAGGGGTCCCTCGTCGGTCGGGCAGCTTCGCCGTACCAGGGTTCTCCGGGGGCCGCCAAGGCTCACCGGGTGACGCTTGCGCTTGGCCTTGGCGGCCCCCGGGGGTTCCTGGTACGCCTCCGGTGACCGGGCGACGAGGGACCCCTCCCGCGCCCCGCGACCACTCACCACGACGAACCCGCACTCGTAAGTCGACCTCCCGCCCCTCGGAGAGAGGGCCGGGGCCTGGGGCAGAGCCCCAGAACATTCCCCGCTGCTGGCTGTTGCGCGCTCCGGACCGGCGGGGCCGCCGGCAAGCGGGGCGGAGACAGGAGCGGGCGGCGGCCCCGCAGGGCCGGAGCGCGCGCGGGCCGCGCCAGCGGGCCGCCTTGACCACCTCCGCGAGAACACCCACACCCGCTACACCGCCTGCGTCAACCACTACCTCGTCCCCGGTCTGGGCAAGAAGAAGCTCACCAAGCTCACCGCCAAGGACGTCCGTACCTGGCTCAACCAGCTCCGCACCACCTGCCAGTGCTGTGCCCGCAGCATCGACGCCCGACGCGACCAGCCCCGCTGCTGCGCCGCCGGAACGTGCTGCTCCAAGAGGCTCTCCCCGCTGACGCTGGCGTACATCCACTCCGTCCTCAAGTCCGCCCTGGAGCACGCCGTGCGTGAAGAGGAGATCACGCGCAACGTCGCCCGCAACGTCCGCACCGGCACGCCCCGACCCCGCCGCTTCGAACCCCTCAACGCCGATGAAGCCCGCCAGTTGCTCGCTGCCGCCCGCAATGACCGCCTGTTCGCGCTGTACGAACTCGCCCTCCGCACCGGCCTCCGCAAGGGCGAACTTCTCGGCCTCCAATGGGAAGACGTTGACCTCGACAAGGGCACAGCCAGCATCCGCCGTACCCTCCAGCGTACCCAGACCGGCGGGCTAACCGCCCTCCCCACAAAGACCCGGGCATCCGAACGCCGCATCGCCCTTCCTGCCGAGTGCATCCGCTCATTGAAGGAACGCCGTGAAGCACGGGAAGAAGAACGTGAGGCGGCAGCGGAGGGCTGGAAAGACAGCAGCATCGTCTTCAGCACGCCGGCAGGGGGGCCAATCGATCCCGCGAACCTGAATCGCCACTTCCGCGCCCTCCTCGACCGGGCAGGGCTCCGCCGCATCCGCTTCCACGACCTACGGCACTCCACCGCCACTCTCCTCCTGGAGCAAGGCGTCGAACTCGTCGTGATCAAAGAACTCCTAGGCCACGCCCACATCGGCGTCACCGCCACCGTCTACGCCCACGTCAGACTCCGCCTCCAACGCGACGCCATCGACCTCCTCGGCCGCGCTCTCTACGACTCTGCCGAGATCGCCAACCAGCCCGACGCCAGCGACAACCCGCCGCATCGCGCACCCCACGTCCACTGACGTTGCCGTCAACTACTGCCGTCAAAACCGATTGAGCCCCTCCGGCATTTCCCGGAGGGGCTCAAAAGATGCAGGAGGCGTACCATTAGAAAAGATTCGCGTTGCCGAAATTCAAAGAGTCTAGAATTTCCCCATGCAATCCATTCACGCAGCGCGTCTCGCCACACTTGGATATCATATCCAGTCCTGGACGAGTCACCCGCTTCACGTCATTCCTGGCCCAGCGCATCTGCCAAGCGGGAAACTTCCCTGACCTGTTCCGCAGTCAAATGCCGCACGCCCCAAAGCAAGGCAGCCGTATCGGCAGTCCCTGACGAGTGTCTACGGATCTCTACCGCTGGACGAACACCTGTCAAGCGTGCCAAGGTAGCGACCGGAACTCCTAGCACGACGGAAAGACCGTCGAGAAGCTCGGCATCGATTTCCTTGACGCCACGACCCAATGCGCCAATCGTCGCAGCCGACAGGTAAACACCCGACATCAGGTACATCACCTTAGCCGCCGAAGACCATCCAAGATTCCGGAGCGCAAGCATCTGCACAAGGAGTGACCCGAGCCCTGGAGGGTACTGCCCATAAAGGCTCCGATTTCCTTGGGAGAGCGTTTCGGGTACCTCGGCCAGAGAGCGGGCGCAGTCACGCAGCCGCTGCCGATCAGGCGCTGGCAAGAAGAGCGCACGTCTCACTAGCTGAGGCAGTTCACGGCTGGCTTCCTGATCGAAGAGGAGCTCGTCGTCGGGAATCGCCAGGCCCGCGACGAGGAAGAGGTCCTGGCTCTGCATGCCGAGTCGCTCCGCGAGCAGACGGAGGGATTCCTCGGCCGGGGTCTGTCCTATGAAGGTGGGGGGCGTCTCTTCCACGGGGTGCCCGATGTCTTGGCCTTGCGTGAGACGGGCTAGGAGAACGTCGGAGCCGGGATATTTCGAAAATTCCATCGCTACCGCCGCATCGGGAGAGGTATTCAGTCGGATCTTTGCAACCCCGCTGGGGGCAGCCTCCATGAGACTGCCCCCAGCGAACATGAGCCAGCTTAGAGACCTGGCCCAGCATAGTAGTCCCAGGCGCTATCTGCGAAGCCCCAACCATGCCGCCGGAAGGCTCCGCGCGTGACGTCCAGCAGAGGAGTGAACCCCGGGGTATCTGTCGGACGGTAATGACCAGAGAAGTTGTCGATCCTGGAGATCGCGCCACTTGCATCGACATCGAACGTGCCTGCCATAAGCACACCTCGACGGTCGCCCAGGGAGGTGTGTCCGGCCCCCGGATTCAGATCCCACATCGATTCGTTTTGCATGGCGCGCAGGGAACCGTCCTGGCGAACAATAAAGTGATACTCGCCCGCCGCGAGGGGCGACCCCGACGAAATCCCTGCACCTGCCGGAAGAGATCCCTGATCGGTGTGGTCGACGCCCTCACGAAACGGCTCCCATACCTTATCCCCGCAGTTGTGAACGAGTACTGGAGTGGCGCCTGCGAGCACATAGTACGTGTGGAAGTCGTCGACCGTGAGGTTGTAAGTGGTGACGGCGTACGGGTAGTTGCGGGTGGTTTGGACCGTGAGGGCCGTGCCGTCGGGCTTGCGGAGTTGCTCGCCCGGGGCGAATTCGCCGGCGTCGAGCCACTGGCGGCGGGTTTCGCTCCAGTGCGGGTGGTGGGCGGTGGAGGTGAGGGTGGCCGGCGGGCCGCGGGGGTTGGCGTCGTCGGTGAGGGTGAGGTCGGTGAATTCCTTGTCGTCGGGGGTGATGATGGTCGCCGTGACCGTCTTGGGCGCGGTTTCGCCTGTCTGGGGGTCCGTGGCGAGGACCCTGTCGCCCACCTCGACGTCCTCGATGGCCTTGCTCGTTCCGTCGGCCATCTGCACGCGCGTGCCAGTGGGGAAGCTGTTCTGCTTGGTGCACGACGGCGCTGCCGACTCGCCGGAGCGCGCCTCAGCCCCTCCGCCGCTCGCCTCGCCGTCGGTGTCGCCTCTGTCTGCCTTGGACTGCGTGCCCGGGCTGTCGCTGGCCGACTCGGTCGTTGCCTTCTCGTCCGCCGACTTGCGTGCTTGGGCTGCTGCCGCGGCTGCTTCGTCGTCGGCCTTCTTGGCCTTGGTCACCGCCGCCATCGCCCGGGACACCTTGCTCTCCGCGGCGTCGACGGCCGAGTAGGCCTTGTTCAGTTCCTTGTAGATCTTGAAGGCCTGGATGCCGATCTTGATGGCCTTGGCCACCTTGCCCCAGGGGACGGCGTTGAGGGCGGTGTTGATGCAGGCCATGACGTCGCCCTTGGTGAAGCAGTTGCGGGCGTCGTTGTAGCCGATGAGGTCCATGACCAGGTCGACGACGGCGTGCTTGAGGGCATCGCGGCGCTTCTTGGCCTTGTTCAGCTCATCGTTGGACCTGTTCAGTTCCTTCGTGGCCTCGTCCGAACCGCCGCTTCCGCCCCCGTTGGCGGACTGGGAGGCGTTGACGTTGCTGGTCGTTCCGGTCTTGGTGTTCTGGGCGCAGGAGGAGAAGTTGTCGCAGAAGACCTTCAGCCCGGTCGAGTCCGACTTGTTGATCGGGTCGTTGTTGGAGTAGGCGTACGCGTTCCACTGCTGCGGGTCGCCCGGGTCGATGATCGGGTCGGGACTGATGAAGCGGCCGGTGGCGGGGTCGTATTCGCGGGCGCCGAGGAGGGTGAGGCCGGTTGCCTCTTCCTTGGTGCCGCCGACGAAGCCCTTGTCGCCCGCCCAGGAGCGCGGCGCCGGCTGGGTGCCGCCTTCGTTACCGAAGGGGTCCGCGGGGCGGCGCACGTGGTTCAGGTCGGTGGCGTCGAACTGAACGCCGTTCGTGCCGTGGTGGTCAGACGACTGGTAGGAGAGGGACGACTTCCCCGCGCTCGTCGTGCGGGTGACGGACAGGCCTCCGGGGGCGCCGTAGGTGCGGACGTTGGAGACCTTGCCGGTGGCGGTGTCCAGGGTGATCTGGTCCGTACCGAGGTTGAGAGTGGTCTTGCCCGGGTCGCGGCGGATGAGCTGGTTGCCGCCGGTGTCGTACAGGTAGCTGGTGCCGGCGCTCTCGCCGGTACCGGTGATCTTGTCGAGCTTGCCCTGGTCGTTCCAGGTCAGGGTCTTGGTGCCCGGCGTGCTGGTGATCGAGGCGGTGTTGCCGCCGGCGTCGTAGGTGTACGAGGCGACCTTCGTGCCGGCCGTGCCGGTCTCGGTGGACTTCATCAGGGCGTGCGGGCCGCCCGTGCCGCCGCCGGTCTTCGGGTCCGAAGACGGGGTGTTGGGGCCGGTGCCGAAGGTCTGGGTGACCGTCGTGTCCTTGGCCGCGTTTCCGCTGACGTCCTTCTTCACCAGCTTGGTGCGGTTGCCGATCCGGTCGTACTCGTACTGCTGCCAGTACGGGGCCGGCCCGCCCACGCTCGGCTTGCCGGTGCCGTCGACCGCGGGCGCTGCGCTGTTGGTGCAGCCGCCGATACCGCGGACGTTGGGCTGGGGCGCGTTCGTGGTGGTACCGGTGTCGGTCCACGCCTGGGTCAGGCGGCCCAGGTAGTCATGGGTGAAGCACTGCAGGTCGCGGGCCGCCCCGTCCTGCGTGTTGCTGATCGAGGTCAGCTGCCCGACCCGGTTGTAGGTGTAGTCGAGGACGTCGACGCTGGCCCTCGTCCCGGTCTGCTTGTCCAGGGTGGACCGGACGGGCCGGCCGGTTGCCTGGTCGTAGTCGACGGTCGAGACCACCTGCATGCCCGTTTCGCCGAGCGTGGTGCGGATGGCACGGCCGTACGGGTCGTTGAAGACGTCCACGACGTAGGGGGTGCGGACGTCTCCGATGGTGCCGGCGATGGACGACAGCTTGCCGACGTCGTCGATGCCGAAGGCGAGCCTCTCCGTCTCCAGGCCTGCGGCCGTGATGGCGGGCAGGTCCGTGGCCCGGAGCTGACCGTGCTTGTCGTAGGTGTTCTTGGTTTCGTAAGTGCCCGCCAGCTGCTTCTCCGCCGCGGGGACGGTGACCTTGGTGCCAAGGGGCCGGTAACCACTGTCATAGCCGGTGATCTCGGTGATGTACGGGGTGCCGGACTTACCGCCCACATAGCGGGTGGTGGTGGCGGGCTTGCCGAGGGCCTTGGGCTTGGTGTCATAGGTGAAGGCGCCGACCTGCTTGGCCGGGTCGACCGTCTTGCCCTCGTACGTGGCGACGGTGCGGCCGAGGAGGTCGCTGACGGTGGTCGCGCTCTTGCCGCGCGCGTCGGTGACGGTGACGAGGTTGTTGGCGTCGTCGTAGGCAGTGGTGGCGGTCCCCGAGTCCGGGTCGGTGGTCTTCATCGTCCGCCCGAGGAGGTCGTAGGCGAAGGTCCACTCGTTGCCCGCGGAGTCCTTGCGCCGCAGTTCCTGGCCCTGGGTGTTGACCTCGTAAAGGGTCTCGTCGTAAGGGCCGGTGGGGTTGTTGCTCTTGTATTGGCGCAGGAGCGAGGTGGTGCCGTTGCTGATGCGTGCCGTGGCGTAGCCACCTGCCGGCGGGATCGAACGGACCTCGTCGGCTCCCGGGTACTCGGTCTTCGAGCGCCACTGCTCGATGCCGTAGGACTGGAAGACGGAGGCCGTGGGGCGGCCGAGGCCGTCGAAGACCGAGACGGTCTGCGCCGGGATCTGGCTGTCGGGGTTCACCCCGCCGTTGGGCAGGAAGAGCGCGCCCGACGGTTCCTTCTCGTCGTTGTAGTAGGGGGCGCTCGTCTTGACCTGCCGGCCATGGGAGTCGAAGAGGGCGTCGGTGATCAACCGGCCCTTCGCCCCGGACGGGGTGTGGGCCTGGGTCTGGCGGACGCGGCCGAGGCCGTCGTAGACGGTGTAGCTGTTGACGTACGTCTGCTTGTTCGCCATGAGCGTCTGGCTCAGAACGGTGGTCGGCGCCTTCGTGCCGTTCATGGCGTAGGAGAACTTGCGGACCGGCGGATCGGTCGTCCGGTCCTGGCCCGGCTGCCAGACGGCGGTGACCCGGCCGAGGGAGTCGTAGCCGCGTTCGGCGACGTGACCGTTCTCGTCGGTGGTCTTCATCGGCAGTGCGCGGCCGGTGTCGAGGGTCGTGGTGGTCTTCCAACCGAGGGGGTTGGTATGGGTGACCTCGTACGGCAGAGCGTTGGGCAGGGACTTGTACTCGGTCTTGGTGACGGCGCCGTCGGGGTGGGTGGCGTCCTTGCGGAGCTTGTTGGTGCTGGTCGCCAGGCGGCCGTAGACGTCGTAGGTGGAGGTGATGTTCAGCCGGTAAACCGGCTGGCCGGCGGCGTCGTACTTCTCCAGGACCTCGGTGCCGGTCTGGTTGGCGGTCGTGCCCGTCTGGCCGAGGGGCTTGTCGTCGAAGTAGGCGCGGGTGTCACCGACCGTGTTCGCAGCCGTGGCGGGTCCCGTGCAGCCGCCGGTGCCCTTGAGGATCAGGGTGCGGGAGGCGAGCTGGGTGAGCGCGCCGGCGGGACCGGCGGCGTAGGTGAAGGTGGTGCACAGCCGCTGATCGGGGCGGGACAGGTCGCTCTTGTCGTCGACCTGGACCGGCCGCGAGAAGGCGGTGTCGTCGTAGGTGGAGGCGCGTTCGCTGACGCGCCAGGTGGTGCCGTCGGCGAGCTTGGCGCGGCTGGTGACCTTGCCGGTGTTCATCACTCGCGCTTCGATGGCGGGCATGCCGCCGGACTGGGCGCGGGTGGCGGTGGGCTTGGTGCGGACCCAGGGGGTGGAGACCTCGTCGGCGATGACGGTGCCGCCGTCGCGGTCGTAGGTCTCGGTCTGGCGGACGAATCCGGAAAGGTGGTTCTCGTCCTTGATGGTGCCGCCGTGGGCGTCGGGGACGTTCACGCTGCGCTTGGTGCCGTTGGCGAGGACGTCGCCGTCCATGCCGCGCAGGAAGGTGGCGACGGATTTGGTGCGCGGGGCTTCGGCGCTGTTGCCGTTGCCGGTGCGGGTGGTGACGGTGGCGTAGCCGCGGAACTGGTCCCAGGTGCGGGTCTTGGCGTCGGTGAACTCGGAGTCGTTGCGGTGCCAGGCGATGCCGCCGCCGTACTCGTAGTCGGTGACGACGGTGGTCTGGCCGGCGACCATGTCCTGCTGGGTGACGGACTGGACGACGACCTTGTGGAACCAGTCGTCGACCGGGTCGGGGAAGGACTGGTCGGGCAGGTACCACTTGACCGGCATGCAGGCCATCGCGTTGGTGTCCGCGGCGGCGGGCATCGTGCCCTTCACTCGCGAGCACTCGGGGGCCTTGTAGACGACGTTGATCCGGCCGCCGGTCTCGGTGGTGATCTCCTGGATGCGCGGGCGGTGGAAGGGGGAGGTGGTGGCCTCGGTGCCGTTCGGGCGCTTGACGGGGCCGTCGACCCGGTTGGGGATCTGCTTCGGCAGCCCGAAAGTCACGGGCGGCACGTCCAGCTTCGGGCGGGCGTTGGTCGCGCTGCGCTGGATCGATTCCAGCCACAGCGTCGGCGCGGAGCCGTCACCGGAGGGCTCGAAGCGCTGCGTGAGCAGGTAGGTGTCGATGTTGCGGTAGCCGCCGGTCCCGAGGACCTCGGTTTCGATCTTCGCCAGGCGCTTGGTGGAGAAGTAGGTCGGCGACAGGCTCAGGCACTGGCCCGATGCCGCGCATTCCTGGTCGACCGGGGTGTCACCCCACGCTGCGGGGCTGGTCTTGCGCTTGGCCGGGTCGCATACGGCGGCACCTTCGAAGCAGCGGTCTTCGATGCCCAGCTTGATCTGGGCGGCGGTGTCGGCCTTGCCCTTGGCGGCGATCTGGTCGGGTAGGCGCTGGCCGTAGCCGATCCAGGTCGGGTAGGAGGCGCGCTGGTAGGCGGTGGGGGTGCCGGTGCCGTTGTTCTGGCCGCCGCCGCGCGCGTAGTGGTTGGTTTCCTGGCCGTAGCGGTAGGAGGTCAGGTTCTGGTGCGGGTCGACGACGTAGTCGAGGTTCCACTGCCAGCCCAGCTGCTGCCACGTGCCGTTGGCGGGGGTGGTCGCGCCCAGGCACTTGTCCTGGCCGCTGTTGAAGTAGACCGGGACGGTGGAGACGGAGTCGGCCTGCGGGTCCGTACCGTCACCGCCGGGCAGGCGGTTGGAGCCGAAGTAGTACTGGGTGCCGTCGGTGGTGGTGACCTTGAAGGCCTCGCCCTTCCAGGCCGAGTTCCGCTGGTCGGTCAGGCGCTCGATCTTCGTGCCGTCGTCACCCTGCAGGCGGTATTCGCAGGTGGTGTCGTCACGGACGATCTGCCCGGCATGGCCGGCCATCGACAGCGAGAGGATGTCGCCGGACCAGCACTCGTCACCCGAGTCCTTGATACCCGCGTCCTTGCAACCCCGGTACGAGCGCGAGATCGACCCCGGGTGCCAGTCCCAGCCCTCACCGACCAGACCGGCCTGCGCGTTCGTCGACGCCGTGCGGCCGTCGACCGAGGCGGAGTCGTAGCCGAGCACGACACTCGGCGCCGCACCCGCGATCGCCGACGGGATCTCGGCCGTGTAGCCGTACGTGAAGTTGCCCGCGTTCGCCCCCGCCTGCCACGAAGCCGACGGCAGCAGCGGCGTCGCGGAGTAGTCACCGAGGTTGCTCGACGGACCCGGCTCCACGCCCAGGACGACATCCTGGGGGGCCAGCATCCGCGGCGTCGCGGCGGACTTCGCGCCGGACTGCGGCGCGAGCACGGAGGCATGGGCCGCGCCCCTGCTACGGACATCGACCTCCGCGATCAAGCGGCCGGAAGCGTCACGGCGGAAGTCCACAGGGGTACGGGTCGTGCAGCCGTCAGCGCCCGGTGTCGTCAGCGCACACGGGGGGAGCTGCACCAGCCTGGCGCGGCTCGCCCAGTTGGCGCCACCGTTCTTCGCCCAGGCGGAGATGTCGAGGCCGACTTCGACCTTGTCCGTCGCGGCCGCTCCCACCGGGTTCGTGAGGGCGATCATCGCGCCGTTCACGCCGGCCGCCTTGGCCTTGGCCGCGTCCTTCACCTCGACCTTGAGACTGCGGATCCCCACATCCACAGGCAGCGACTTTGCGCCATTCACAGATGCGATCCAGACAGGGAGCTTCCCTGCCTGGGTCGATCCGCCTTCGGGCGCGGCTCTCGCAGCACCCTCGCCGGCCAGCGCGACAGTCTCCGCGCCGGAGGGAATCTTCTTGTTCGATTCAGGGGTCCACTTCCGGCCAGGCGACTCCTGCCCACCCGAAGGCTTGGCGTCCGACCCCTTGACCGGCTTGACGCCCGGTAACGGCGTCTGCGGCGGCGCCCACACTTCGGGAGGCTTCCCAGCCGCCTCGGCCAGGGGAATTCCCAGGCCGGACACGAGAAGCGCAAATACCGACGCGAGCACGACGCGCGAGCGAGCGGCGCGTGAGCGCATGAAGACCTGACCCCGATGACTCAACCGGATCCCCCCACGGGACACATGGAACGAGAACGCCGGGCCGGCCGAACCCGGGTGAAGCGCACCCTACGCAGCGCGCGTTCGATTCATCAGCGGAGTCCCGCATTCCCCTGGCGTGACTCACGTCACCCGCGACTCGACCCGGGCGTTCATCGCACAAATCGGACAGCTCGACGGAGTAATCTGTTGACAGATTGCAAGCGTGAAGGAAATGTGCGGCTGACTTCTGTCCGTCTCACAGCTTGGGGGGCCATGAACGTGAGGCCGTCATTACTTCCTCCGCCACCGCCGAGACCAGCAGGCCCGCGCAGACGGGCCTTTCGCACGACGGTTCTCCCCGTGGCCGGAGCCGTCGTCCTCGCACTCGGCGCTGGCCTGATCGCCGCACCACCCGCGGCTGCTGAGGCTGCGCGCGGCCACGGCCCCTCGGACAGTTCCTGGCCCAGCCCCACGACCAGGCCTCCCAACCCGGAAGCGGGAGCGGTCGATGCCGCCAAGGCCCGAGCCAAGAGCAGCGGCAAGCCGGTTCTCATTGAGCACCTGACGACGGCGAGTTCCCAGACGTTCGCCACGCCGAACGGCACTCTCACCACGGACACCGCTCCCGTTCCGCAGCGCGTCAAGAACGAGTCGGGGACATGGCAGGCCGTGGACGCCACGCTCCGGGCCGACGCGGACGGCACCGTGTCCCCGGCAGCCGTCCCGTCCAAGCTCAGGCTCTCCGGCGGCGGCACGGGGCCGATGGCCACCATGACCACGGCGGACGGCAAGAAGCTTGCCCTCAAGGCGCCCTTCCCGCTGCCGAAGCCGTCACTCAACGGCAACAGCGCCCTCTACGCGTCCGTCCTACCCGGTGTGGACCTCGAACTCAGCGCCACCACCCCCGGCGGCTGGCGCCAGGTCCTGATCGTGCGCACCGCGGAAGCCGCCGCCAACCCGGCCGTCAAGAAGCTGCACCTCGCGGTCGAGGCCGAAGGCCTCACCGTCAGCGCGGACGGCGCCGGCAACCTCAAGGCCGCCGACGGCCAGGGCAAGACCCGCTTCTCCGCGCCCACTCCGCTCATGTGGGACTCGGCGGGCTCCTCGACCGCCGCCTTGGCCCCTCCCGCGAAGTCGGCGCAGGCTCCGACCGGCCGGTCCGACTCCGCCCGGGCCGCCGAGGACGGTACGACTCCATCGAGCGCCGACGGCCCCGGTACCGGTGCCACGGTCCAGAAGGTCGCCACGACCGTGGATGCGAAAGGCATCCAGCTCGTCCCCGACGCCGCCCTCCTCGGCCAGGGCACCGGCCCGTGGTACATCGACCCGGGCTGGAACCCGACGCTCGACAACGCCAACCAGGCCTGGGCCCAGGTCCAAGAGGCGTACCGCGGCACGAACGAGTACAACGGGACCCAGGACGGGCAGGACAGGCCCGCCACCGGCTACTGCGGCTACCGATACGGAAACCCGCCCTGCACCGGCGTCGGCCGTACCCGCGCCTACTTCCAGATCGGTGTGGACTCCCGGCTCCACGGCGCCGAGATCATCAACGCGACGTTCTACGCGGACGTCGTGTCCTCCTCCAGCCCGGACACCCGCACACCGATGGGGCTGTACTCCACCGGGTACATCAGCAACCCGACCAGCTGGGACCACCAGCCGTGCAACGAGACTTCGCGCATGGGCGGCTGCAGCAAGGTCGGGCACGTCGACATGTCCGGCTCGGGCGACATCCAGTTCGACGTCAAGGATCTGATGAAGACCGCTGTCGCGCACAAGTGGCCCACCATCACCCTCGGCCTCGCCCCCGACGACGAGTACGAGAAGCGCTACCGCCAGCGGTTCAGCAACACCCCGCACGTCGTCGTCGAGTACGACATCCAGCCCACCGTATGGTGGCCCCGCGCGGCTCCCACTCCCGGCTTCGCCGACACCGGCTCCTACGCCGACTGCCGCACACCCGGCACCGCCAACCCGTGGGACAACCCCGGCTGGATCGGCGCCAACAACAACATCACCCTCACCACGTCCACCTACTCGGCCACCGGCCAACAGCTCTGGACCGGGTTCCAGTACTGGGACGACGACCAGGGAGGCGAGAGCAAGTACGCCGACACCGGATGGCAGAGCAGCTACGGCGCCGTCACGGTCGACATCGGGTCGCTGACCGACGGGCACCAGTACGGCTGGGTGGCCCGCACCTCGGACGGCACGCTCACCAGCGCCAGCACCGACATGTGCTTCTTCCGCGTCGACCGCACCCCGCCGACCGCCGCCGTCACCTCCACCGACTTCCCCGCCTCCGGAACCATCGACGCCCACCCCAAGAACGTCGGCGAGGAGGGCACCTTCACCCTCACCGGCACCGATCCGGCGCCGGCCGTGCAAGCGCGGACCTCCGGTCTGGCCTGCGCCCGGTGGACCACCGACCCGGTGGAAGCGGCCGCCACCGGCTGGAAGTGCACCGACCCCGGGCCCGGCATCACCAAGCTGACCGAGGGCAAGGCCACCATCACGATCAAGCCGCCGCGGTGGGGCACCAACTTCGTCTACCTGCAGACCCAGGACAACGCGGGCAACATGTCCCAGCCGTTCGTCTACAGCTACTACGCGCCGTCCGACCCGAGCGGTACCGCCCCGATGTTCGGCGACCTCACCGGTGACATGAAGGCCGACATCCTACTGCCCGACACCGCCGGGGCCCTGCGGGTGATCGGCGGAGGTTCCGACCCGGTCGCGGCGCCCAAGGCGGGCATCAGCTCCGCTCCCGGAGACAACGGCTGGAACGGCGTCCAGATCAGCCACCGCGGCAGCCTGGGCCACAAGACCGTCGACGATCTGTTCGCTCACGCGCCCTCCGGCCGGGACCTCTCCCTCTACCGCAACGACGGCATCGTGGGCCGGTTCGACAGCCGGGCCGCCGGAACGGTGCTCAAGCCGACCGGTTGCCTCACACCCGCCCGCGTCCCCATCCCCTGCGGTGAATCCGGTTTCGGACCCGACTGGTCGAACGTCACCCAGATCGCGGCCTTCGGCAACCACACGGGCGACAGCAGCCCCAAGCCCAACTCGGTACCCCGTACCTCACTCCTGTTCGTCGAGAAGGGCCGGCTGTGGCTGGCGACGGCGGGCGAACCGGACCAACTCGAGACGGGAGCCGTCCTCCTCTCCGCCAACGACACCCGGTGGGACTCGTACGAACTGATCACCCCCGGCCGGGCACAGGGCACCGACTTCCCCACCCTGTGGGCCCGTTCCAAGACCGACGGAAGCGTCCGCGCCTTCACGGTCAAGGGCACAGCCCAGGCACCCGACCTCACCGGCTTCGCCGATCCCGCCGCCGGCACCGTCATCGGGAAGATCGACCCCACCGCCCACCCCCGGATCGGCTCCGACGGTGATCTCACCGGCGACGGCATTCCCGACCTGTGGGCCGTCGACGCCAACCGGCAACTCGTCGCCTTCAACGGCATCGGCACCCGCCCCGACGGCGGAGGCGTCCCGCACCCCACCGTCACCGGCTTCGAGTCCACCCCGGTCACCCTGGGCAACCTCAACATGCCCAAGGCCCAATGGCCCCTCACCGGGGAGAAGGGCGGCACCACCCCCAGCACGGTCGGGAAGTTCCCCGCCACCGCGACCGGGGTCACCTGGCCAAACGCCACCATCGACGGCCGCAGCACCACCTACGCCGCCTTCGACGGCCCCTCCTCCTCCATCAGCGCGTCCGGCCCGGTGATCGACACCCGCAAGAGCTTCACGATCAGCACATCGGTCATGGCCACCAAGGCCGGAGGCGTCGTCCTCGGCCAGGGCCCGAAGGGCAACACCTCCCTGCTGCTCTTCCCCAACCACTACACCAACACGTGGGAGTTCGCCCTGGGCAACCCGGCCACCCCCGGTTGGCCCTACGACACCACCGCACAGACCAACAGCGCCGCCCGTATCGCCTTCGGCACCTGGACCCGGCTCACCGCCGCCTACGACCACACCACCGGGCAGATGCGCCTGTACGTCAACGGCACCCTCGCCGGAACCGGCCACCACAACTCCTCCGCCGGTCCGGCCCCCGCAGGCCCGCTCACCCTGGGCCGGTTCGAGGACGCCGACACCCCCTCAGGCCTCACCGGCGGCGTCAGCAATCCGGCGGTCTATCCCTACGCCGCCTCCGTCACCGCCACCGGGGCCGCCGGCCCCATCAGCCTGACCGCAGCAGCGGGACATTGCGTCGACAACGACGGGAACAGCGCCGACGACGGCAACAGGATCCAGATCGCCGGCTGCAACGGCACCGAGGCCCAGAAGCTCCAGATCCGCGACGACGGCACCATCCGGACCCACGGAGCATGCCTCAACGCCACGGCCGCCGGTACCGCCAACACCACGCCCGTCGAACTGCGCGCCTGTGACGGCAGCGCGCCGAGCCAGAAGTTCCTGCCCCGCGCCGACGGCACCATCCACAACCCCGTCTCGGGCCGCTGCCTCGACCTCGGCAACGCCGACACCACGCCGGGCCGACAGCTCTGGCTGTGGGACTGCAGCGGTTCCGCAGCGCAGCGCTGGAGTGTTCCCATCCTCGGCACGGCACCGCTCCCCGTCCCCGTCCCGTAACACCCGCACCACCGCACGGAGGCCGTCTCCCCCACCCGGGAGGCGGCCTCCGCCGCCTTCCTGGCCGCCCGGTCGCGGGAGCTCGGGCGCAATCCCTCGAAGGGGGGTGTCGACACCTGCGGGTGGTTCGAACGTCGGGTGACCGCGCCGCCCTTGGGCTCCGGACGGGGGCCGCAACTGTGTGCGGGCGTTCGTTCCCCGCGGGCCGTGACGCCGCTCTGAGCAGCCACGTTCTTCCGGCGTCAGTTCGCAGCCGCAGCACCTCGGGAGGAATCTTGCGATCCGTGCACGTTCATGTGGTGTTCGACCCGGCACCGGGCGGAGGTGGCCGCGCATGAGGCTCCTCAAGCGGCCCATGCCCCTCCAGCCCGCCGTCTCGGCCAGCGAGCGGCGGCTCTTCGGCGGGCCCCTGCGCTACGACGCCGGCTGGTCCAACCACGACTACGCCCGCCTCGAAGGGCGGCTGCTGTCCACCCTGCGCTCGATGCCCCGCATGGTCGCCGGTACCCTGCGCCTGGCCTGGGACACCGACCGGCCGGCCCTGCTCACCGTCGCCGCCTCCGAGGCCGGGCAGGGGGTCACCTCCGCCGTCGGGCTGCTCGTCCTGAGCGAGGTGCTCCGTACGCTGCTCGACTCGGGCAGCCCCGCCGAGCGGCTGCACGCCGCGATGCCCGCCCTGGCCGCGGGGGTGCTGGTCGCCGTACTGGGCGCCGTACTGGCCTCCCGGTCCACGGCCGCCGCCGGACGGCTGGAGCCGAAGATCGAGCGGGCCGCTCACGAGCAGTACTTGAAGGCCGCCGTCGAGGTGGAACTCGAAGCCATCGAGGACGGGGAGTTCCGCCGGCTGCTGGACAGCGCCCAGTGGGGGCCGCCCTCGGCCCGCCGTACCGTCGGCGCCTGCGTGGCCACCCTCGGCGGCATCATCTCCCTCGTCGCCACCGCCGGTGTCCTGACCGTGCTGCACCCGCTGCTGCTGCCCATGCTGCTGCTGATCGCCGCCCCGCGCGGCTGGGGCGCGATGCGCGTGGCACAGCGCCGCTACCTGTCCGTCATCACCTGGGTCGAGCACGTACGGGCCGCCCGGCTCATCGGCCAGCTGCTGATCTCCCGTACATCGGCCCCCGAGGTGCGGGTGCACGGCGCCGGCCGCTACCTGCTCGGCCACTACCGCAACATGGCCGAGGTCGCCGAGAGCGAGGCCACCCGCCTGGCCAAGGACAAGGCCGCCACCGAGCTGCTCGCCGCCGCGCTCTCCGGCGCCGCGGCACTGATCACGTACGGGGCGATGATCGCCCTCATCGTCACCGGGCGGATGGACCTCGCCGTCGCCGGCACCGCCGTGATCGCGGTGCGCACCGGGTCGGCGAGTCTCGGCGCGCTGGTGGCCACCACCAACACCCTGCACGAGGAGTCCCTCTACGTACGGGACCTGGAACGGTTCGTCGCCGAGGCCGGGCGGCGGGCCATCCCCGACGGCGGGCTGCCCCTGCCGGAACGGCTGGGGACGGTGCGGCTGGAGGACGTCCGCTTCAGCTACCCCGACCGGGACGAACCCGCGCTCGACGGTGTCTCCCTCACCATCGAGGCGGGCACCGTCGTCGCGCTCGTCGGCGAGAACGGCTCCGGCAAGAGCACCCTGGTCAAACTGCTCGCGGGCCTGCACCTGCCCGACTCCGGTTCGCTGACCTGGGACGGGGTCGAGGTGCGGGGCGCCGACCGGGAGCAGGTCTTCGACCGGGTCGCGCTCCTCACCCAGGACTTCGAACGGTGGCCGGTGACCGCCCGCACCAACATCGCCATCGGCCGGCCCGGGGAGGGCGGGGCCGAGGAGGCGGTGGAGCGGGCGGCGGATGTGGTCGCCGCGGCCCGGTACGCGGGGGCCGACCGCGTGGTCGAGAAGCTCCCGAACGGCTACGAGACCCTGCTGGCGCGGGTGTTCAGGGGCGCCTCGGAGCTCTCCGGGGGGCAGTGGCAGAAGTTCGGACTGGCCCGGACGCGCTACCGGGACGCCCGCGTCATCGTCGTCGACGAGCCCACCTCCGCGCTGGACCCGGAGGCGGAGATCGCCGCCTTCGACAGCATCCGGGGGCTCGCCGGGCCGCAGCGCGCCGTCGTCCTCGTCACGCACCGGATGTCCGGCGTACGGTACGCCGACGTCATCTACGTGCTGCACGAGGGGCGGCTCGTCGAACAGGGCGGCCACGAGGAACTGCTGGCGCTCGGCGGCCGGTACGCGTCGATGTTCCGGATGCAGGCCGAACAGTTCGCCCAGCCCGACCCCCGGTCCCGGCGGTCCGGCTCCTCCCCCATCCCCCGGCAGACCGGCGCGTCGCCGACCGACACTTCCGTCACCTGATGCGGTGAACTCCTCCTTATCCCGGTGACACCACGGGTAGGGCCCTGCTGATCTCTTGCGGGGGCCGGGCCACCGGCCCCCGCACCTTTGACGAAGGGCCTGCCCCGCCGTGACGCAGCCGTTCCAACTGCCGGACTTCTACGTGCCGTACCCGGCGCGGCTGAACCCCCACCTGGAGGAGGCGCGGACCCACACCAAGCAGTGGGCGCGCGATTTCGCGATGCTGGAGGGTTCCGGCGTCTGGGAGGAGAGCGACCTCGACTCGCACGACTATGCGCTGCTCTGCTCATACACCCACCCCGACTGCGACGCCGAGGTGTTGTCGCTGGTCACCGACTGGTACGTGTGGGTGTTCTTCTTCGACGACCACTTCCTGGAGGCCTTCAAGCGCTCCCAGGACCGCGACGGCGCCAAGGCCTACCTCGACCGGCTGGCCGCCTTCATGCCGATGGACCTCGCCTGCGGCTTCCCCGAGCCCGCCAACCCCGTGGAGGCCGGCCTCGCCGACCTGTGGCGGCGAACCGTTCCCTCGATGTCCGCCGACTGGCGGGAACGGTTCTCCCTGTCCACGAAGAACCTCCTCGACGAGTCGATGTGGGAGCTCGCCAACATCGGCATCGGACGGGTGGCCAACCCCCTCGAATACATCGAGATGCGCCGCAAGGTGGGCGGCGCCCCCTGGTCGGCCGGCCTCGTCGAGTACGTCGCCGGCGAGGTCCCCGCGCGCGTCGCGCACTCGCGCCCCCTCGGCGTGCTGCGGGACGCCTTCTCGGACGCGGTCCACATCCGCAACGACCTGTTCTCCTACGAGCGGGAGGTCACCGACGAGGGCGAACTCTCCAACGCCGTCCTGGTCCTTGAGACCTTCCTCGGCTGCACCACCCAGGAGGCCGCGGAGGTCTCCAACGACCTGCTGACCTCCCGCCTCCAGCAGTTCGAGCAGACCGCCCTGTGCGAACTGCCGCAGCTGTTCTCGGACTTCGCCCTGGAACCCGCCGAGGTCGCGGCCGTCCTCGCCTACACCAAGGGCCTCCAGGACTGGCAGTCCGGCGGCCACGAATGGCACATGGTCTCCAGCCGCTACATGAACAAGGAGGCCAGGGCGACCGCCCCGCTCACCCTGCCCTTCATGCCGTCCGGGCCGGGCACCAGCGCCCTCGACCTGCGGTCCGTGTTCACGCGGCGCTCGATGGAGCTGCGCCGACGCTCCTTCACCCACGTCCCCTTCGAACGCACCGGGCCCTCCGTGATCCCGGAGATCTACATGCCCCACCGGCTCTCCTTGAGCCCTCATCTGGCGCACGCGCGCGAGGAGTCGGTGGCCTGGGCCCGGCGCACGGGCCTGCTGGAGCCGCAGCCGGGCGATCCCGGTTCCACGATCTGGACCGAGGAGAAGCTGCGCGGCTACGACTTCGCGCTCTGCTCGGCCGGGCTCGACCCGGACGCCACGCCCGCCGAACTCACTCTCAGCGCCTGCTGGCTGACCTGGGGCACTTACGGCGACGACTACTACCCGGTGGTCTTCGCGGGAACCAAGGACCTGGCGGCGGCCAAGGCGGCCACGGCCCGGCTGATCGCCATGATCCCCGTCGACCACGCCGCGCAGCCGCGGCCGGCCACCGCGATGGAGCGCGGGCTGGCCGACCTGTGGGTGCGCACCAGCGCCGCCATGCCGGTGGAGCAGCGCACCGAGTTCCGGGCGACGCTGGTGGAGATGCTGGAGAGCTGGCTCTGGGAGGTGGACAACGCGGTCCACCACCGCATCCCGGACCCCGTGGACTACGCGGAGATGCGACGGCGCACCTTCGGCAGCCGCCTCACCATGTACCTGTGCCGGATCGGCCACCAGGGCCGGGGCGTTCCCGAGGAGATCTACGCCTCGGGGACCATCTGCTCACTGGAGAACGCGGTCGCCGACGCGGCCTGCCTGATCAACGACATCTACTCCTATCAGAAGGAGGTGGAGTTCGAGGGTGAGGTCCACAACCACATCCTGGTCACGCGGAACTTCTTCGACATCGGCTACCCGGAGGCCCTGCACATCTGCCACGCGCTGATGACCCAGCGCACGGAGGAGTTCGAGCACATCGCGGCGAACCAGCTGCCGCTGCTCTACGACGACTGGAAGCTCGGCGCCGAGGCCCGGACCGCCCTGGACACGTACGTGCAGGAGCTGCGGGACTGGCACGCCGGCATCCTCAACTGGCACGCGGAGTGCCGCCGTTACCGGCCGGAGGACCTGCGCCGGCCCGACGGCGGCCTGTCCGCGGCGGTCCTCGGCGCCGGCTTCGGCATGGCGGCCGCCAGGCTCTCCCTGCCCGCGTGAGCCGGGCGGTGGGGGCGGACCGGCCCGCCCCCACCGCCGAGCCGCGCCCCGCCCGCCGCGCACCGCCTAGAACTCGTCGGCTGTGTGCGGCAGTACGGGCGTGCGCAGGGCGTCGTCCAGGGCCGCCGCCGCCCCGGGCGTGTGCTCCTGCACCAGACCGGCCGCGACGAGGTCGGTGACCCTGGTCCCGCCCAGGTAGCAGGCGGCCAGTTCGCGCACGTCGAGGGCCAGATCGGCGGCGCCGTCCGCGTGTCCGTACGTCGCCCCGTCCGGCCCCGCCTTGAGCCGGAACCGCCCGGCGTTGTCGGGCAGCCGTACGTCGTGCACCTCCAGCACCAGTTCCACCGGCGCGGCCCAGGACCGCGCGGTCAGCGCCGCGCGTACGTCGACCAGGCGCAGCCACAGCGCCGGGAACTGGGCGGTGACCCGCACCTGGTCCCGGTCGGCGGCGAAGTGCAGCAGCGGGTCGTCGGCCGGGCGGCCCCACGCGGAGACCTTCCCCGTGAGGTCGACGGCGGCCACGCACTCCCACAGGGCGGCGGCGACCGCCGGGGTGTCCGCCTCCAGCTCGTCGACCCGGACCAGGCCGGTGGTGCGGGCGGCGGTCCCCGCGGCGTCGCCGGCGGACTCGGGCTTCGTGCGGTAGAGGACGTACCCGGCGACGGGTTCGCCCGGTTCCCCCAGGACGATGATCCGGGGCGGACTCAACTCCTCGTCCTCCTCGTCCTGTTCGGCCAGCCACTCCTCGCGCCAGCGCTCGGGACTGCGGCTGGGCCGGCCGGCGCGTCCGGCGCGGGCCGCCTCGTGGTGGGGGCCGATCACGTCGACGGCCTCGTCCGGGTCGACGAGCCGCAGCGGGCGCGGGTCCGGGTCGATGCGCAGGGCCAGCGGCCGAGTGGAGTCGATCTCGATGGTGGCGCCGGTGGTGGCTCCGCCGTAGCCGAAGCGGCCGTAGATGGCGGCCTCGGAGGCCCAGAGGGCGGCGATCGGGCGGCCGGTGTCGGTGGCGCGCCGCATCATCTGCGTCATCAGCCCGGTCAGCACGCCGCGGCGCCGGTGGGTGGGCGCGACGCAGACGAAGGTGAGCCCGGGGCAGGGCAGGTCCGCCCCGGGCACGGAGAGCCGGAAGTCGTGCGCGGCCATGAAGCCGACCAGGGCGTCCCCGTCGTAGGCGCCGATCCGGTCGCAGCGCGCGAGCAGCGCGTGGTGCCGCTCGCGGGCCTCCTTCTCGGGCCGGTCGTGGAAGACCAGGTAGGCGAGTTCCAGGGCGCGGTCGATGTCGGCCTCGGGTACCTCACGGATGTCCACCATGATCGGGAGACTAATCGGTCATCGAGGACCAGTCATCCCATATTGGCTTGATCTGCGGGTTCGGCCGGTTTCCGCGCCTTGGTCCGAGGAATCAGCGGCCGGCCGGGCGCCTGGCCAACGGCCGCCCGGTGGCCGGGCTACCGGGCGGCCGGACCGGCCCAGGAGGCCGGGACGCGGCCGAGCCGGACGCGCTGGGGGTGGTCCCCGACGGGTACGGACACCCGCTTGGCGCCGGTGGCGAAGTCGATGGCCGTCACCTGGTCGGTGCCGCTCTCGGAGATCACGCAGGCCGTCCCGTCACCGCTGACCGTGGCCCAGTAGGGCTTGGAAGCGGGAACGAGCGGCCCCTCGGCGAGGGTGGCGCGGTCCACGACCGTCGCGTAGTCGTCCATGGTGCCCGCGATGCACAGCTTCGCCCCGTCGGGGCTCATCGACATGCCGTGGTGCCGGGAGTCGTTGACCCAGGTGGTGCGGTCGGTGCTGGTGGCCGGGGCGGCGGGGAGGTCCTTGAGGCGGGTGATCCGGTCCGAGGCCACGTCGTACTCCAGGAAGCCGCCGAAGAAGGACACCTGGAAGTAGAGCTTCGACTCGTCGGGGCTGAAGGACACGGGGCGCACGGAGTCGGACAGGTCCTTGCGGCCGAAGGCGTCCAGCCGCTCCCGCATGTCGATCACCCGGACCGTGCGGAAGGTCTGCGCGTCGACCACGGTGATCTTCCGGTCGCCCTTCGTCCAGTCGAGCCAGGGCGCGTCGAGGGCCGTGTTCACCTCGCCGATGGAGCTGTTCCACAGGTAGCGGCCGTCACGGGTGAAGGTGTTCTCGTGCGGCTTGTCGCCGGTACGGAAGGAGCCGGCCTGCCGCCCGGTGGCGATGTCCAGGACGTGAACGGTGTTGGAGGTGGAGGCGGAGACGGCGATGCGGGTCCCGTCCGGGGAGACCGCCATGTGGTCGGAGCGGAAACCGGAGACCGGGAAGCGCCAGTTGATCCGCCCGGAGGCCAGGTCGATGGAGACGACGTCGGCGAAGCTGGGGCGGGAGACGACGACCGCCGAGCCGTCCGGGGTGGTGAACATGTCGTCGACGAACTGGTCGTGGCCCTCGCCGGCGCTCTCCCGGATGCCGAGGAAGAAGGCGAGCCTGACCGGGTTGAGGTAGATCTCGTGGAGGCGCTCGCTCTTGTCGGGGATCACGTTGATCCGGCCGACCTTGGCGAGATCGCCGGTGGAGGCGAGGACGTCTGCCGTCCCCTCCCAGTTGTTGCCCACGAACAGCACCTCGCGCAGGCCGCCGGCCGCGGCGGGCGGGGCCGGCGGAGCGGCCGGGGCGGGCGTGAAGGCGGTCAGGAGGGCGGCCGCCGCCAGCACGCCCATTGTTCGCACGGTACGCAACATCCGCTCAACTCCGGTGTCAGGAAAGGACGGAGAGCACGCCCTCCGATTACCGGCGGGTAAAATAGGGGGAACGCCGAAAGGGCGCAACCCTCACGGGGAGCGCCCTTTTCTCACCTTCCGCCGTCACCCCTTCAAGCGACGGAGCCGATCCTGTCGATCACCGTGGTCGCGACGTCCGGGTGGATCGGGATGTGCGCGCCCGTGAGGGCCACGCCACTGCCGCCGCGGCGGTTCGCGACGATCTCGGCGGCGATGGACAGCGCGGTCTCCTCCGGGGAGCGGGCGCCGAGGTCCAGGCCGATCGGGGAGCGCAGCCGGGCCAGCTCGATCTCGGTGACACCGACGTCGCGCAGCCGCTTGTTGCGGTCCTCGTGGGTGCGGCGGGAGCCCATGGCGCCGACGTAGGCGACGGGCAGCTTGAGGGCCAGTTCCAGGAGCGGGACGTCGAACTTGGCGTCGTGGGTGAGCACGCACAGGACGGTCCGGCCGTCCACCCCGGTGCTCTCCAGGTAGCGGTGCGGCCAGTCCACGACGATCTCGTCGGCCTCGGGGAAACGGTTCTTCGTCGCGAAGACGGGCCGCGCGTCGCAGACGGTCACCCGGTAGCCGAGGAACTTGCCGATCCGCACGAGCGCGGAGGCGAAGTCGATGGCGCCGAAGACGATCATCCGCGGCGGCGGGACGCTGGACTCGACCAGCACCTTCAGCGGCTCTCCGCAGAGCCTGCCGTCGGCGCCGATCTCCAGCACGCCGGTCCGGCCGGCGTCGAGCATGGCGCGGGCCTCCTCGGCGATGGTGCGGTCCACCTCCGGGTGTCCGCCGAGGCCGCCCCCGAAGGGGCCCTCCGTGCGGACGAGCACGGCGCGGCCCATCAGCTCGGCCGGCCCCTCGGCGATCCGGGCCAGCGCGGCGGCCTCACCGCGGGAGGCGGCGGCCAGCGCGGCCTCGAAGACCGCGCGTGAGGGAGAGCCCACGGGGACCGGGGTGACGAGGATGTCGATGATCCCGCCGCAGGTCAGACCCACGGCGAAAGCATCGTCGTCGCTGTAGCCGAAGCGCTCGCGGACGGTCTCGCCGTCCTGAAGCGACTGCCGGCACAGCTCGTACACCGCACCCTCCACGCATCCGCCGGAGACCGAGCCGATGGCCGTGCCCTCGCTGTCGACGGCGAGAGCGGCCCCGGGCTGCCGGGGTGCGCTGCCGCCCACCGCCACGACCGTGGCGACGGCGAAGTCACGTCCCTGCTCGACCCACCGGTTCAGCTCTTCGGCGATGTCCAGCATGTGCGGCCTCCTCGGAGGATTCGGTTCCAGTATGGGATACGTGGAGGGTGCGGGTGCTGCCGTGCACGACCGGCGGGGCCGGGGCGTACGGGCGGTACTACGGGGGGTCAGCCGACCCCGAGCCAGCTCTCGATCGGGTGGAGCGCGAAGAAGATCAGGAAGATTCCCGTCAGCGCCCACATGAAGCCGCCGATCTCCCGGGCCTTGCCCTGAGCGATCTTGATGGCGACGTAGGAGATGACGCCCGCGGCGACACCTGCGGTGATCGAGTAGGTGAACGGCATGATCACAACCGTCAGGAAGACGGGGATCGCGGTGGAGGCGTCCGCCCAGTCCACGTGGCGGGCGTTCTGCATCATCATCGCGCCGATGACGACCAGGGCCGCGGAGGCGACCTCACCCGGGACGATCTGCGTGATCGGGGTGAAGAAGAGGCAGGCGGCGAAGAACAGGCCGGTGACGACGGAGGCGAGACCCGTACGGGCACCCTCACCGACGCCCGTGGCGGACTCGACGAAGACGGTCTGGCCGGAGCCACCCGTGACGCCACCGATGGCGCCACCGGCGCCGTCGATGAACAGGGCCTTGGACAGACCCGGCATCCGGCCCTTGTCGTCGGCCAGCTTGGCCTCGGTGCCGACACCGATGATGGTGGCCATCGCGTCGAAGAAGCCGGCGAGCACCAGGGTGAAGACGATCATGCCGACCGTCATGTAGCCGACGTCGCCCCAGCCGCCGAAGGAGACCTCGCCGAAGAGCGAGAAGTCCGGCATCGAGATCGCGGAGCCGTCCAGCTCCGGCGGGCCGTTCTTCCATGCCTTGGGGTCGATGTCCACGACGGCGTTGAGGATCGCGGCCAGGACGGTGCCGCCCACGATGCCGATCAGGATGGCGCCGGGCACCTTGCGGGCCTGGAGCATGAAGATGGCGATCAGGGTGATGGCGAAGAGCAGGACGGGCCAGCCGGACAGCTCACCTGTGGCGCCGAGCTGGACGGGCGGCATGAACTCCGCGCCGTTGCCGACGAAGCCGGCCTTCACGAAGCCGATCAGGGCGACGAAGAGGCCGATGCCCATGGTGATGGCGTGCTTGAGCGCGAGGGGGATCGCATTCATGATCATCTCTCGGAGGCCGGTGACGACCAGGAGACAGATCACGACGCCGTAGACCACGCACATGCCCATGGCCTGCGGCCAGGTCATCTGGGGGGCCACCTGCGAGGCGAGCACACCGGACACGGAGAGTCCGGCGGCGAGCGCCAGCGGGACCTTGCCGACGAAGCCCATGAGGAGCGTGGTCACGGCGGCGGCGAAGGCCGTCGCCGTGATGATCGCCGAACCGTCCATGGTGGTTCCGGCGACGTCCTTGCCCGACAGGAGCAGGGGGTTGAGCAGGAGGATGTACGCCATGGCCATGAAGGTCGTGATACCGCCACGAACCTCGTTGCCGACGTTGGATCCTCTGTGGGTTATATGAAAGTAGCGGTCGAGCCAAGACTTGCCGGCGGGGTTCAGAGAGCCGTCGCCGGCTTCCTCCGCGGTGGTCTTGGGCTCCACAGACGACTGGGTCATGGTGCCTAACTCCCAAGGTTCAAAGGGGCACCCGCTTGGGGATTGGAGATGCGGGATTTGGGATGCTGCGTTTGGCTGCACGACCCGGGGTGACGGCCCGAGGCGACGCGAATGTTCACTGCGTGTACTGCGGGTAGTGCGGGGTGACCGCTTGTACTACATGGGGGTTTTCGCAGGGGTACTGCCGGCCGAAGGTGACCGCGAGCGGTGCGGTGCTTCGTGTACTCCGGGCGGTGCGGCGGTGAAGTGTGACGTTCCCGAGTCACACCGCCCGGAGGGTCCGAGGGGTCCGGGGGCCTCGCGGCCCCCGGACCGGAGTCCGTCCTAGAGGGTCCCGGTAAGGGCTTCCGGACGGATCGGGGTCTTGTTGAGCTCCAGCCCGGTCGCCTGCCGGATCGCCGCGAGGACGGCCGGGGTGGACGACAGGGTCGGGGCCTCGCCCAGACCGCGAAGGCCGTACGGCGCGTTCGGGTCGGCGAGCTCCAGGACGTCGACCGGGATGGTCGGGGTGTCGAGGATGGTCGGGATCAGGTAGTCCGTGAAGGAGGGGTTGCGCACCTTCGCGGTCTTCGGGTCCACGATGATCTCCTCCATGACCGCCACGCCGAGGCCCTGGGTGGTACCACCCTGGATCTGGCCGACCACGGAGAGCATGTTGAGGGCCTTGCCCACGTCCTGGGCGGTCGCCAGCTCGACGACCTTGACCAGGCCGAGCTCGGTGTCCACCTCGACGACCGCGCGGTGCGCGGCGAAGGTGTACTGGACGTGGCCGTCGCCCTGGCCGGTCTTCAGGTCGAAGGCGACCGTCGGACGGTGGCGGAACTCCAGCTCGAGGTCGATCGCCTCGCCCTCCAGGATGTCGGCGATGTCCGCGAGGACCTCACCGCCGTCGGTGACGACCTTGCCGCCCTCCAGGAGCAGCTCCGCGTGGGCCCAGGCCGGGTGGTAGGAGCCGTTCTTGCGGCGGCCCATCTCCAGCAGCGCCTCGCGGACGTGCTCGCAGGTGTTCTTCACGGCGCCACCGGTCATGTACGTCTGCCGCGAGGCGGACGTGGAACCGGCGGAGCCGACCTGCGTGTCGGCCGGGTGGATGGTCACCTGCGTGACGCCCAGCTCCGTACGGGCGATCTGCGCGTGGACGGTGACACCGCCCTGGCCGACCTCCGCCATGGCCGTGTGGACCATCGCGACGGGCTCGCCGTTGATGACCTCCAGGCGCACGCGGGCGGTGGAGTAGTCGTCGAAGCCCTCGGAGAAACCGACGTTCTTGATGCCGACCGCGTAGCCGACGCCGCGGACGACGCCCTCGCCGTGGGTGGTGTTCGACAGGCCGCCCGGCAGCGCGCGGACGTCCGCGCCCTCGCCGGCGGTCTCCCACTGCCGCTCCGGCGGCAGCGGGCGGGCCTTGACCCGGCGCAGCAGCTCCGCCACCGGCGCCGGGGAGTCCACGACCTGGCCGGTGGGCATGATCGTGCCCATCTCCATGGCGTTCAGCTGGCGGAACTCGACCGGGTCCATGCCCAGCTTCGCCGCGAGCTTGTCCATCTGGGCCTCGTACGCGAAGCAGGCCTGGACGGCGCCGAAGCCGCGCATCGCGCCGCAGGGCGGGTTGTTGGTGTAGAGCGCGATCGCCTCGATGTCGACGTCGTCGACGACGTACGGGCCGACGGACAGGGAGGACGCGTTGCCGACGACGGCCGGGGAGGCCGAGGCATAGGCACCGCCGTCGAGCACGATCCTGCACTTCATGTGCGTGATCTTGCCGTCCTTGGTGGCGCCGTGCTCGTACCAGAGCTTCGCCGGGTGGCGGTGCACGTGACCGAAGAAGGACTCGAAGCGGTTGTAGACGATCTTGACCGGCTTGTTGGTCGCGAGGGCCAGCAGGCAGGCGTGGATCTGCATCGAGATGTCCTCGCGGCCACCGAAGGCACCGCCGACGCCGGAGAGCGTCATGCGTACCTTCTCCGGCGGCAGGCCCAGGACCGGGGCGATCTGCTGGAGGTCCGAGTGCAGCCACTGCGTGGCGACGTAGAGGTCGACACCGCCGTCCTCGGACGGCACGGCCAGACCGGACTCCGGGCCGAGGAAGGCCTGGTCCTGCATGCCGAAGGTGTACTCGCCCTCGACGATGACGTCGGCGCGCTTGCGGGCCTCCTCCACGTTGCCGCGGATGATCGGCTGGCGGTGCACGATGTTGGGGTGCGGGACGTGACCGGAGTGGTGGTCGTCGCGGCCCTCGTGGATCAGCGGCGCGTCGGCGGCCAGGGCCGAGGCCTCGTCCGTGACGAGCGGCAGCTCCCGGTAGTCGATCTTGATCTTGGCGGCCGCGCGGCGGGCGGTCTCCGGGTGGTCGGCGGCCACGAGGGCCACCGGCTCACCGTGGTGGCGTACCCGGCCGTTGGCGAGGACCGGGGTGTCCTGGATCTCCAGGCCGTAGTTCTTCATCTCGGCCGGCAGGTCGTCGTAGGTGAGGACCGAGTAGACGCCCGGCACGGCAAGCGCCTCGGAGATGTCGATGGAGACGATCTCGGCGTGGGCGACGGTGCTGCGCAGGGTCTGGCCCCACAGCATGTCCTCGTGCCACATGTCCGAGGAGTACGCGAACTCACCGGTGACCTTGAGGGTGCCGTCCGGGCGGAGCGTGGACTCGCCGATGCCCCCCTTGTTGTGCTTCTGGGTGACGTTCGTCGGCGTACCGGAGGGCACGGTGCGAGTGTTGGCCATGATCAGACAGCCTCTCCCTGACGGGCGGCCGCGAGGCGGACCGCGTCGAGGATCTTCTCGTAGCCCGTGCAGCGGCAGAGGTTGCCGGACAGGGCCTCACGGATGTCCTGGTCGGACGGGTCGGAGTTCTGCTCCAGGAGCGCGTCAGCCTGCACGAGCAAACCCGGGGTGCAGAAACCGCACTGGACGGCGCCGGCGTCGATGAACGCCTGCTGGATGTTGGAGAGCACGGCGCCCTCGCCGGTCTGCGAGTCGGTGCCCTTGGCGGACCACTGCCTGGCCTCGTCGGTGGACACGCCCTTGCCGCCGCCGCACGCGCCGGTGCCGCAGCCGTGGCCGTGCTCCTCGCGCTGCTTGGCGAAGTCGGCCAGGCCCTCGACGGTCACGACGTCGCGACCCTCGACCTGGCCGGCGGCCACCAGACAGGAACAGACCGGCACGCCGTCGAGGCGGACGGTGCAGGAACCGCACTCGCCCTGCTCGCACGCGTTCTTCGAGCCGGGCAGACCCAGGCGCTCGCGCAGCACGTAGAGGAGGGACTCGCCCTCCCAGACGTCGTCGGCTTCCTGCTGACGACCGTTGACGGTGAAATTGACGCGCATGATTACGCAGCCCCTTCAAGCGAGCGGCCGTTCGTGCCGCGGTACTGCTCCCAGGTCCAGACGAGCTGGCGGCGAGCGAGGATGCCAACCGCGTGACGGCGGTACTTCGCCGTGCCACGGACGTCGTCGATCGGGTTGCACGCGGCGGAGGCGAGCTCACCGAACTGCTTGGCGATCGACGGGGTGATGACCTTGCCGTTGTCCCAGAAGCCGCCCTCTTCGAGCGCGGCGTTGAGGAACTCCTCGGCGGCCTTGGCCCGGACCGGGGTCGGGGCGGCCGAACCGATGCCCGTACGCACGGTGCGGGTGTCGGGGTGCAGGGCGAGGCCGAAGCCGCACACCGCGATGACCATCGCGTTGCGGGTGCCGACCTTCGAGTACTGCTGGGGGCCCGTGGCGTTCTTGATGTGGACCGACTTGATGAGCTCGTCGGCGGCCAGCGCGTTGCGCTTGACGCCGGTGTAGAACTCGTCGATCGGGATCATGCGCGAGCCGCGTACGGACTCGACCTCGACCTCGCAGCCCGCGGCCAGGAGGGCGGGGTGGGAGTCGCCGGCGGGCGAGGCGCAACCGAGGTTGCCGCCGACACCGCCGCGGTTGCGGATCTGCGGGGACGCGACCGTGTGCGAGGCGAACGCGAGACCCGGCAGCGTGGTCCGCAGGTTCTCCATGATCTGGGTGTACGGGACGGAGGCGCCGAGCTCGGTGACCTCCTCGCCTACCTCCCACTCCCGCAGCAGCTCGATGCGGTTGAGGTCAAGGAGGTACTCCGGACGGCGGTGGTCGAAGTTGATCTCGACCATGATGTCGGTGCCACCCGCAATCGGCACAGCTGTGGGGAACTCGGCCTTAGCGGCGAGCGCCTCCTCCCAGCTGGCGGGGCGAAGGAAGTCCATGTCGGCTCTCTTCTTCTTAATCGGGTCGTTCACTTCAAGCCAGGAGGCCTGAGGGCCCTCGACTGGTCGTTCACGTGCTGTTAACGCGGTGTGGACTCAGTACACAAGCCGCCCGTCCCCCGGGTGCAGTCACCGAAACCATGAAGGAGTTGGCTGACGGCCTCCCTCGTCTTGTAGATTCGTATGAAAGGCAGGATGCGACGACCTGCCCGATTTCCAACGGCAACATTCGAGACAGATCGGCGGCGACATCATGCGGCTGCGCGCACTGCTGGAGACCGAGGCGCTGGGGCTGCGGCTGCTCGGCGGCGAGGACGAACTCGACCGTACGGTCCGCGGGGTCATGACGACCGACCTGCGCGATCCCAGCCGGTACCTGTCCGGGGGCGAGCTCGTCCTCACCGGCCTGGCCTGGAGGCGAAATTCAGCCGACTCCGAGCCGTTCGTACGAATCCTCGCGAGCGCCGGTGTCGCGGGCCTCGCCGCGGGCGAGGCGGAGCTGGGTGCCATCCCGGACGACCTCGTATCGGCCTGCGTGCGCAACCGGCTGCCGCTGTTCGCCGTGAACGAGGACGTTGCATTCGCCACGATCACCGAGTACGTCGTCCGGCAGGTCTCGGGCGAGCGCGCCGGGGACCTGGCGGCCGTCGTGGACCGGCACCGCCGCCTGATGACGTCGGGTCCGGCGGGTGGCGGCCCCGACGTGGTGCTGGATCTCCTCACCACCGACCTCGACCTCCGGGCCTGGGTGCTGTCCCCCACCGGCCGGCAGATCGCCGGGGCGGGCGAGCCGCTGGCGCCGGGTATCTGTGCGGCCCTGGCGGGCGAGCACCTCGCGGCGGTCCGGACGGGCCGCAGAGGACCGCACCGGATCTCCATCCAGGGTATTACCTACTCGCTGTTCCCGATCAGGGGACACAGTCGCGGGGCGGCCGGTCCGACCGCCCGTGACGTGCGCGAAACGGTGCTCTCCGACTGGCTGCTGGCCGTCGAGGCGGACGCCGGCGACTGGCCGGCCGAGCGCCTGGACCTGCTCCAGGGCGTCACCCAGCTGATCGCCGTGGAGCGCGACCGGCGCGACGCCGCCCGAACCGTGCGCCGCCGCCTCGCACAAGAGGTCCTGGAACTGGTCCAGACGGGTGCCGCGCCGGCCGAGATCGCCGCCCGCCTGCGGGTGGCGGCCCCGGTGCTGCTGCCCGGGCTGGGCGCCGCCCCGCACTGGCAGGTCGTCGTGGCACGGGTGGACTGGGAGAACGGGGACATCCCCGGCGGCCCGGTGGCCCAGTCGCTGCTGGAGGAGATCCTCGTCGACCCGTCGGTCTCGGGACCGGAGCCGTCCGACCGGATCGCGGTGGCCCACGCGGGTGACGAGGCCATCGCGCTCGTGCCGCTGCCCTCGCTCGCCGGGGACGCCGGCGAGGACAAGGGCCCTGCCACGGCCCTGCACGCCGACGAGCTGCTCGCGGTGGTGCGCGAACCCCTGGCGGCCGGCCTGGCCGACGACGGCCGGCTCACCCTGGGCGTCAGCGCGGCCGTGCACTCCGCCGAGGGGCTGCGCGGGGCGCTGGAGGAGGCCCGGCACGCCCGCAGGGTCGCGGCGGCCCGTCCGGGCCGGGTCTGCGCGGCGGGCCACCACGAACTGGCCTCGCACGTGCTGCTGCTGCCGTTCGTCCCGGACGACGTGCGCCGCGCGTTCACGGCCCGGCTGCTGGACCCGCTGCGGGACTACGACCGGCGCCACCGGGCGGAGCTCATCCCGACCCTGGAGGCCTTCCTGGACTGTGACGGCTCCTGGACCCGCTGCGCGACCCGGTTGCACCTGCACGTCAACACGCTGCGCTACCGTGTCGGGCGAATCGAGCAGTTGACGGCGCGGGACCTTTCCCGGCTGGAGGACAAGCTCGACTTCTTCCTGGCACTGCGCATGAGCTGAGGAGATCCTCTCCGCCACCGGCCGCGGGATGGCCGGCGGCGCTGATGATCCGTCCGGACTTTGTGAAAGAGTTCACCCGACCCCTTGGCCGGAGCCTGCGATCCGTGCTCTCATTTCGCCCCAGGGCTCAACCATGTGCTGCTTGATTGCTTCGGGGAGGGCAATGTGGCGGATACCGCCATGTCGGGTGCCGGGTCTACCGGGGGAGACGACCCCCTCCAGCGGGCGATATGGCGGCTGCGCTCGCGCGGCTGTTGGACCGACGCGGCGGCCCTGCTGACGCCTCACGTCGGCAAGGCCGGCCAGGCGGCCGCCGCCGTGCAGCGCACCGCGCTGCTGGTCGAACGGTGCCTGTTCACCGGCCAGGGCTGGGCCGAGGCCGAGGACGCGCTGCGGGTCGCCGAGGCGGTCGCCCAGGACGACGACGACCGGGGCGCGGCGGCGTGCGAGCGGGGCCACCTGGCCTACGCCGCGACCGTGCTCGGCGTACGCGACCGGGCCGACGAGGCCCGTTCCGCGCTGGGCCGGGCCGCGGCCCTGCTGTCACCGGGCTCCCGGACCCGTCCGCTGCTGGACTTCCGCCGCGGCCTGGTCGCCGAGCACCTGGCGGACGCGCCGCAGTCGGCGCGGCCGGCGTACCACCGCGCCCACGCGGGGGCCGAGGCCCACGGCGACACCCTGCTGTTGTCCTTCACCTGGCGGCACCTGGCGGCGCTGGCCCTGCGGGACGGCGAGGTCGCCGAGGCCCGCAAGGGCTTTGCGGAGTCACTGCGGATCCGGGAGGACCTGGGCTTCCTGATCGGTACCGCCCCGGCGCTGGCGGCACTGGCCGAGGCCGAGCCGGAACCGGAGGCCACCCGCCTGCGCGCGGAGGCCCGCCGCCTGTTCCACCTCCTGGGCGGCATCCCGACCTGGCTGGCGGACCAGCTCCACCCCGCCCCGTCGCCTGCCCCGTCGCCTGCGGCGTAGCCCGGCCCACTCCGCTCCCGCGCCTCGACGACTGTCCGGCGTTTCAGGTGCGGACCCCCGCACAACCGGCCCTGCCGGCGTTCGGGGCCCGGGCCCGGGGGCCAGGAGCGTAGCCGGGCGCAACGCGTTCGAGGACCGGGTCCGGGCGGGCCCGGTCCTGGAGTCGCTGAGCCCCGCAGGCGTCAGGCGCCGGCGAAGTGCTCTCGGACCAGGGCTTCGACCACCGGGAGGTCCCGCGCGATCAGCGCCTCCAGCAGCGCAGAGTGCTCGGCCGCGTCGGCGACGAGATCGGCCCGCCGGACCCGCGGAGCGCCCGGCAGGGGCCACTGGGACCGGCGGTGGAGTTCCTCCGCCACGTGCACCAGCTGGTCGTTGCCCGCCAGCCGCAGCACCGCCCGGTGGAAGGCCCGGTCCGCCTCCGCGTACCCCGGCAGGTCGCCCGCCGCGGCCGCCTCGGCCGTGGCGGCCGCGGCCGGGCGCAGGGCCTGCCAGTCGGCTTCCGGCACGGTCCGGGCCAGCCGCAGCATGACGGGCACTTCGAGCAGGGCCCGGACCTCCGCCAGGTCGGCGAGTTCCCGCGCGGTGCGCGACAGCACGCGGAAGCCACGGTTCGGCAGGCATTCCACCGCTCCCTCGACGGCCAGCTGCTGCATCGCCTCGCGCACAGGGGTGGCGGAGACCCCGAAGCGCTCCCCCAGCGCCGGGCCCGAGTAGATCTCCCCCGGCACCAGCTCGCCGTCGACCAGGGCGGCGCGCAGCGCGTCCAAGACCTGCCCGCGCACCGAATGGCGCAACACCTTCCGCTTTTGTGCCGGTACCCGGGCGTGGGCCGTTTCGTGCACTCGGTCCTCCTCCGGGTTTCGACCTGTCCAGAGAATAGGTGAAGCGCCACGCAACGGGTGGGCGCGGACCGACCACGATCAGGTAAGGTAAGGCTTACCTGTTAACGATCGTGTGATCGGTGGCCCGTCATGACCGTCTCGGCCCTCCCGCCTGTCGCCCCTGCCCCGCCCGGCTCTGCGGCGGCGGACGCGTACGCCCGGCTGGCGGAAGCGTACGGCGGCCTGCGGGTCGTCGAGCGGGCCGCGCACGAACCCTCCCCTCGCGGTGCGGGGTGGGTCGGCGCGGACGAGCTGGCGGCCGGCGGGGCCGCCCTGGACGCCTTCCTCGCCTCGGACGACGCCCAGGTCCTGAGGGACTACGGCACCCGGGCGCGGCCCGATGTGGTCGCGAGCTTCGGGCTGCACCGGTACGCGTGGCCCGCCTGCCTGCTGATCACGCTGCCGTGGTTCCTCGACCGGCGGGTCCCCCGGCTCCCGGTCTCCGAGGTCGCCTTCCACCGGACCCTGGGCCGGATGGCCGTGCACGTCGAAAGCTTCGCCTGCCTGCCGGACGACCCGGCGGCCGCCCTCCCCGGGGCCCGGGTCGTGCCCGACGAGGAGGCGCTGCGCGAAGAGGTGCGGGCTGCGGTGGCCCAGCACCTCGCACCCGTGCTGGAAGGTTTCGGCCCGCGCATGCGGCGCGGCCGCCGCGCCCTGTGGGGCATGGTGACCGACGAGGTCGTCGAGAGCCTCTGGTACGTCGGCCACCTGCTCGGCGAGGAGCGGCGGGCGATGGCCGAACTGGAGGCACTGCTCCCCGGCTCGACGGCTCCGTACACCGGGGGCGCCGGCTTCCGCACGCTCTCGGGCCCCGACGGCCGGGAGCTGCCCACCCGGGACCGGGCCAGCTGCTGCTTCTTCTACACGATCCGGCCGGGGGACACCTGTGTCACCTGCCCCCGCACCTGCGACGCCGACCGCATCACCCGCCTGACGGCGGACGCCGCCTAACCCACCCGTAGCGGTGGCCGTAATCGAACACAACTCGGCCCTTACGGGCGCCAGTTCGAGATACAACACCCTATCCGGCGGGCCGCGCCCCCCGATGGCGTCCACTTGCCCCGAAACCCGCGTGCACCGCGCACCGGCTACGCCACTATGGCGCCCGGAAAGCCGCACAGCCGCATACGCGAGGCAAGGGACATCCGCATGAGACTGACCGACATATCGCTGGACTGGCTGCTGCCCGGCAGCCTGCTGATCCTGGGCGTACTTGCGGCGGTTGCGGTATTGGCACGGGGCAAGCGCGAGAGCGAGAAGGCCGCGGCCGACGACAGCTGGGAGCGCAGCGAGGAGCGGCGGCGGCGCAAGGAGGCCGTCTACGGGACGGCCTCGTACGTCCTGCTCTTCTGCTGCGCGGCGGTGGCCGCCGCGCTCTCCTTCCACGGACTGGTCGGCTTCGGCCGGCAGAACCTCAACCTCTCCGGGGGCTGGGAGTACCTGGTGCCCTTCGGCCTCGACGGCGCCGCCATGTTCTGTTCGGTGCTCGCCGTCCGCGAGGCCAGCCACGGCGACGCGGCCCTCGGTTCGCGCATGCTGGTCTGGCTGTTCGCGGGCGCGGCCGCCTGGTTCAACTGGGTGCACGCTCCGCGCGGTCTGGGTCACGACGGCGCTCCGCAGTTCTTCGCGGGGATGTCCCTCTCGGCGGCCGTCCTGTTCGACCGCGCCCTCAAGCAGACCCGCCGGGCGGCGCTGCGCGAACAGGGCCTGATTCCGCGGCCGTTGCCGCAGATCCGGATGGTCCGCTGGCTGCGGGCCCCCCGGGAGACCTTCGGCGCGTGGTCCCTCATGCTGCTGGAGGGGGTGCGCACCCTCGACGAGGCCGTGGACGAGGTGCGCGAGGACAAGAAGGAGCGGGAGCAGGACCGGCACCGCAGGCGCGACCAGAACCGGCTCGACCGGGCGCGCATCAAGGCGCTGGGCCGGCAGAACCGGGCGTTCGGGCGGTCCCGCGGCCGCCAGGTCGAGCTTCCGGAACTGACGCAGGGAGGGGGCTCCGCGCCGGTCGGCGCGGAGCCGGCCATACCGGATCCGGGACAGCTGCCGCTACGCCGCCGGCCCTCACTGCAGGCCGTCAACCACACCGAATCCACTGACGTGACCGGCGCCCGGACGGTGGACCTCACCGCCGAGGACGACACCCAGACCATTCCCCGGCTGGACTCGCTGGAGCGCAAACTGAAGGACCTGGAGCAGCAGTTCGGCTGACCGGTCCCGACGTGAAGAGGACACCCCCGCAGGGCCCGCCGGTTCAGGCGGGCCCTGCGGCGTACGGGGCTTCCCGGCGCCCGTCGAGTTCGAACCACACCACCTTGCCGGCACCCAGGGCGAGCGCGTCCACGCCCCAGTCGTCGGCCAGCGCCTCCACCAGCACCAGGCCCCGGCCGTGCGTACCGTCGTCGGCGGTCGGTACGTACGGCCGGGGCCGGCGTGCGGCGTGGTCGCGGACCTCCACCCGTAACCGTGCGGCGGTGAGGCTCGCGGACACCTCGGCGCCGCGGTCGGTGTGGACGAGCGCGTTCGTGACGATTTCCGTGATCAGTAGTTCGGCCACGTCCGTGGCCTCGGTCCGGCACCGGTGGCGCATCAGCTCCCTGAGGGCCCGCCGGACTTCGCCCACCGCCTTCAGGTCGGCGCGGCGCACGCTCCGGCTGATGCGCAGGGTGTCCACCGCTTCCCCGTCCTCGGCCGTGGAGGGTTCGCGCGGTACCGGCGCCCCTCTCCTCCACAGCTTCCCCGTCTTCGCCCCCACCCGCACGGCGGTGTCCCTCCCGTGTCCGTTGCTCTCGAACAGGCCTACGGGATGCATGCCCTCCGGGCGGATCCGCACTCCTGCGGGCTTACGGGCGGGGCACGTTGCGGAGGTTGGATCGAGCCATCTGGATCATCCGTCCCACCCCGCCGTCGAGCACGATCTTGCTGGCGGACAGTGCGAATCCGGTCACCATTTCGGCGCTGATCCTCGGTGGGATCGACAGGGCGTTGGGGTCGGTCACCACGTCCACCAGAGCGGGTCCGCGATACCGGAAAGCGTCCTTCAAAGCACCGGTGAGCTGCTTGGGCTTCTCCACGCGGACCCCGTAGGCGCCCGCCGCGCGGGCGATCGCGGCGAAGTCCGGGTTCTTGTTCTCCGTCCCGTAGGAGGGAAGGCCGGAAACCAGCATCTCCAACTCGACCATGCCGAGCGATGAGTTGTTGAAGAGGACCACTTTGACGGGCAGGTCGTACTGCACCAGGGTGAGGAAATCTCCCATCAGCATGGAGAAACCGCCGTCACCCGACATCGACACCACTTGACGGCCGCGGTCGGTGAACTGTGCGCCGATCGCCTGGGGGAGGGCGTTGGCCATCGAGCCGTGGCTGAACGACCCGATGATGCGCCGCTTGCCGTTCGGGGAAAGATAGCGTGCCGCCCAGACATTGCACATGCCCGTGTCGACCGTGAACACCGCCTCCTCGTCGGCCAGTTCGTCGAGGACGGAGGCCACGTACTCGGGGTGGATCGGCGTGTGCTTCTCGACCTTGCGGGTGTAGGCCTTCACCACCCCCTCCAGGGCGTCCGCGTGCTTCTTCAGCATCCGGTCCAGGAAGCGGCGGTCCGTCTTGGTCCTCACCCGCGCGTTCAGGGCGCGCAGGGTCTGCCGTACGTCTCCCCACACGGCGAGGTCCAGCTGGGAGCGCCGTCCGAGGTGTTCGGGGCGGATGTCCACCTGGACGATCTTCACGTCGTCGGGCAGGAAGGCGTTGTACGGGAAGTCCGTGCCGAGCAGGATCAGCAGGTCGCACTCGTGGGTGGCCTCGTAGGCCGCGCCGTAGCCGAGCAGGCCGCTCATGCCGACGTCGTAGGGGTTGTCGTACTGGATCCACTCCTTGCCGCGCAGGGCGTGCCCGACCGGGGCCTTGACCCGTTCGGCGAACTCCATCACCTCGGCGTGCGCCCCGGCCGTGCCGCTGCCGCAGAAGAGCGTGACCCGGTCGGCCTCGTCGACGAGGCGGACCAGCTTCTCGATCTCGCCGTCGCCGGGGCGCACCGTCGGCCGGGCGGTGACGAGGGCGTGCTCCACCGCCTTCTCCGGGGCGGGCTGGGAGGCGATGTCCCCGGGCAGCGCGACCACGCTGACCCCGCTGCGGCCGATGGCGTGCTGCACGGCGGTCTGCAGCAGCCGGGGCATCTGCTGCGGGTTGGAGATCAGCTCGCTGTAGTGGCTGCACTCGCGGAAGAGCTGGTCGGGGTGGGTCTCCTGGAAGTAGCCCAGGCCGATTTCACTGGAGGGGATGTGCGAGGCCAGCGCGAGGACCGGTGCCATCGAGCGCTGGGCGTCGTACAGCCCGTTGATCAGGTGCAGGTTCCCCGGGCCGCAGGAGCCGGCGCAGGCGGCGAGGCGGCCGGTGATCTGGGCCTCGGCGCCCGCCGCGAAGGCGGCCGTCTCCTCGTGGCGGACCTGGATCCACTCGATGTCACCGGCCCGGCGGATCGCGTCCACCACGGGGTTGAGGCTGTCGCCGACCACTCCGTACATACGGCGCACGCCGGCGCGCACGAGGATGTCGACGAACTGTTCCGCCACGTTCTGCTTCGCCATGCCTCCCATACAGCCATGTCCGCGCCGGTTACGCCTCCCAGACTGCGGCGGCCGTGCGGTCGTCGGCGTAGCCCTTGAGGCGGAGCTGGGTGTCCGCGAGGAACGCGGCGAGGCCGGGCGGCTCCGGCTCGCCCCAGCGGGCGGCGAGCTCCGCCTGGAGGGCGGCCTCCTCCCGCATCGGCTCCGCCAGGCCGCCGGAGCACAGGAGCAGGGTGTCCCCGGGCCTGGCCACGGAGGCCCGGAAGCGGAAGGGGCGGCCGGGCTCCCCGGGCGCCTCGTCGGCTCCGTCGGCGGGGGCGGGGGCGGGGGTCGGCGCGGGTGCGGCCGGAGCGGCGGGAACGGCCGGTTCCAGGTCCTGCCATTGGCCCGAGCGGAGCCGGAAGAGTCCGCCCGCGCCGGAGCCGAAGCACACCCGGGTACGGCACTCGGGGTCCACCGGCAGCAGCAGTCCGCGCAGTCCCGCCGTGTACTCCTCCTCCGCGAGCCCCAGCTCTGCGGCGCGGGCCCGCAGGCGCCCGTAGCCCCGGTCGGTGAGCCGCTGCAGGCCCGAGCGCAGGGCGTCTCGGCGGCCGGCCCGGATGTCGTCGGCCAGCCGGCCCTGGCTGCGGCCGACGGCCGCGGCGACCGTGCGGCACAGGTCGGCGGCGGCCTCGGCGGCGCCGGGCGCGGCCCGGTCCCCGCCGGCGAGGGCCACCAGGACCAGGGCGTCGTCGCCGCTGCCGAAGCGGGCGGTGAGGAGGAAGTCCCGGCGCATCTCGCCGCGGTAGCGGGCGGAGTCACCGCGCAGGGAGGCGGCGCGGAGGGTGTAGCCGCCGTAGCGGGCTCCCTCCAGGACGGTGTCCGGGACCAGGCCGTCGAGGGCGGCCGGGTCCGCGGGCGGGAGCCCGCCCGGTTCGGCGGCGTAGGTGGGTGCGCGGTCGCCGAGGTGCCGCACCTCGGGCCGCTGCCGCGGCGCGGTGACGTCCGGGGCGTCCTGGGCGTCCGGCCCGGGTGCGCGTACGGGTGCGGGCGCCGGGCCGGGGCGGGGCGCGGGCTGCGGGACCTCCTCGGTCCGGTCTTCCGGGCGCGGCGCCCGGGCGCGCCGGGTGGGCAGCTCAGGGCCGGGCGCCGGCGGCACCTCGACGCCCCCGAGGGCGTAGCCGGTGGCGCCGCCGGTACGGGGATCGCGCGGCTGGGCCCCGTGCCAGGGCGGCGCCGCAGGCGGTGGCGGGCCGTACCGCTCGCCGGGCGGTGCAGCGGCCTCCGCGGTGGGCGGCGCGACCGGCGGTGGCCCGGCCGGCGGCGCGGCGGGCGCGCCGGAAGCGACTCCGCGGGCGGGCGGCGGTGCAAACGGCCCGAACCCCGGGCCGGGCGTAGCCCCTTCCGCGCCGGGTGGTGCCGCGGCCTCCGCGGTGGGCGGCGGGACCCGCGGTGGCCCGGCCGGCGCGTCGGGAGCCGCGGCCGGAGGCGGCGGGCCGTGCGTCTCGCCGGGCAACGGCACCTGCACCGCCGGCTGGTCGAGCGCACGGTGCGGGGGCTGCGCCGGGGCGCTCCGCCCGGCAGGCGGCGCGGCAGGCGGCGCGGCAGGCGGCGCGGCAGGCGGCGCGGCAGGCGGCGCGGCAGGCGGCGCGGCAGGCGGCGGGGGCGGGGGCGGCACCTGCGCGGCCGGGGCCGCGGGCAGGCCGTCGGGGGCCGGGCGCGGCGCGGGCACCGGCCCCGCCGCCGGTCGTCGCGGGGGCTCCCGGCGGGCCGCGTCGGGCAGCGGTGGCCGTGCGGGCAGCACGGCGTCCGGCTCCGGTCGCGGGGCCGGCAACGGCCCGCGCCCCGGCCCGGGCCCGAACTCCGCCTCCCGTACCGGCTCCTGCGGCACGGGGGGCGGCGCCTCGGCCGGTTCCGCCGTCACGCCCGCCGCCGACCGGAACCGGTTGTCGAGGGTGTCCCCCGGGTCGGGTGCCGGCCCCGCGTCCGGGTCCTCGTAGAGCTTCTGCCACCAGTCGTCCGCGCCCTGCTGACTCATGCCCTCATTCTCGGCCCCCGGTGGGGGCCGAAAACGCCGAATGCGCGAAAAGGGTCCACCGGCCGCCGCCCGGTGGACCCCTTCCGTCCCGCCCGTACGGATCAGCGGACGTCGTACGCCCGCACGACCGTCTGGATGGCCGTGGGGCCCTTCGCGTCGGTCGCTTCGACCCTCGGCGAGACCTGGGCGACGGCCCGAGGGAGCCGGGGGCGGGGGAGCGGTCGGCGCCGCGGGGCGGGGGCGGGGTGCTGCGCGCCACGTTCACGGCTGCGTCGTGGACCGCGATGAGCGGCACCTTCTGGGTGTGGGCGTCGTCGTCGCCCTGCCGGACGAGCCAGTGACGTCGAAGAGTTCGGCCGGCGGCGAGCGCCGCGACTTCGGGGTGCGAGCGGCTGGGAGCCGTCCGCGCGCGGCATCGCGATGGCGGGGGTGCGGCCGGACGCGTCGGTGGACACCAGGGCCCGGTCACCGGTGACGAGGGGCACGGTGACGGGGGCGGTGGGCTGCTTTCCGGCCGCCCGGCTGCCGACGAGGAGTCCCTTCCCCGCTCCGGGCGCTCCGTCGGCCCACTGCTGCGCCGTCGACGGGCCGACGACGGTGACGGCGAGGACGGCCGCTGTGGCCGCCCCGATCGCCGTGCGCGGATAAGGGGCGCATCGCTCTCCCCGGTTGAATTCCGGCCAACTGCTGCATTGCACGGCAAAGCTGCCGCGCAAATGGCTTCTGACCTACGGATGTTGGTGCTGCGGTGGCGCAACCTTGGCACAGGGGCGGGGGGTGCGGCGATGATGTCGGCGGCGGGATTGCGCCGTGGCCGCTTCCCGCCGGGCGTCGTGTCGAAAGGTGGTGGACGGGTTGCTGGGTGCCATAGGCCTGGACGAGGGCCAGGAGTCCGCGTACCGCGCGCTGGTGGCGCTGGGCGCGGCCGAGGTCCCCGACCTCGCGCACCGGCTGACCCTGCCGGTGCCGCAGACCGAACGGGCCTTGCGCCACTTGGAGCGGCACGGGCTGGCGGCGCAGTCCTCGGCGCGGCCGGGGCGCTGGGTGGCGGCCCCGCCGGGGGTGGCGCTCGGGGCCCTGCTGACCCACCAGCGGCACGAGCTGGAACAGGCGGAGCGGGCGGCGGCGCTGCTGGCGGAGGAGTACCGGGCGGAGGCGGCCGAACGGGCGGTGCACGACCTCGTGGAGGTGGTGCAGGGCGCGAGCGCGGTGGCGCACCGCTTCCACCAGCTCCGACTGGGCGCCGAGAAGGAGGTGTGCGCGCTGGTCAGCGGCCGTCGCCCCCAGGTGGTGAGGGGTACGGACAACGAGGCGGAGGACCGGGCATCGGTGCGCGGGGTCGACCACCGGGTGGTGATCGAGCGGGAGGTGCTGACCCTGCCGAGCGGGATCCGGGAGGCGTCGACGGCGCTGGCCCGGGGCGAGCAGGTCCGGGTGACGGCGGAGGTCCCGACGAGGCTGGTGATCGCGGACCGGACCCTCGCCATGGTCCCGCTGACGGCGCGAGGAGCGGAGCCCGCGGCGCTGGTGGTGCACGCGTCCGGGCTGCTGGAGTCCCTGACGGGGCTGTTCGAGGCGGTGTGGCGGGAGTCGCTGCCGTTGCGGCTGGGGGCGGCAGGTTCGGCGGAGGAGGCCGGGGGCGTCCCCGACGCCACGGATCTGGAGATCCTCTCGCTGCTGCTGGCAGGGATGACGGACGCGAGCGTGGCCAAGCACCTGGAGCTGGGTCTGCGGACGGTGCAGCGGCGGGTCAAGGGCCTGATGGAGCTGTCGGGGGTGACGACCCGGCTGCAGCTGGGCTGGCACGCGTACGAACGTGGCTGGGTGGCCCGGTAGCCACTGGTCGGGCACGCTGGGCGGGTGGACGTGCCGCAGCTGCTCCTGGTGGGTCTGGTGCTGCTGCTCGGGCTGGTCGGGGTACTGGTTCCGGGTGTGCCCGGGACCTGGCTGGTGTGGGCCGGACTGCTGCGGTGGGCGCTGCACGAGCGGCCGGCGCCGGCGTGGTCGCTGCTTCGCGGCGACGGCCCTGCTGCTCGTGGTCCAGGCGGTGAAGTGGCAGCTGCCGCCGCGGCGGCCCCGCGGACTCCCGGTCACCCCCCGGACGGCGGTCTTCGCGGGCGCGGTGCGGTCCTGGGCTTCGTCCTGGTCCCGGTGTTGGGGGCGGTTCCGGGCTTCGTGGGCGGCGTCTACCTCTGCGAGCGGCTCCGCCTGGGCGGGCACGGCGAGGCCTGGACGTCGACGCGTGCGGTGATGCGTGCGGTGGGCACGAGCGTGCTGGTGGAACTGTTCGCGTGCCTGCTGGTGGTGGGGGCATGGGTGGGCGCGGTGTCCGCGGCGTAGCTCCGGGCCCGATCAGGGGATCTCCTCGCGCGGGAACGGGCGCAGGGCTCCGAGGAGCGCGCCGGCGCAGGTGTCGCGCAGCTCGGCGCGCGTACAGGTCTCGGTGGTGAGCCGGTCGAGGCGCAGCACCCGGACGAACACGCCGGGCGGCTGCTGTCGCTGGCAGTGCACGGATGGCCGCAAGGGTTCCAGGTGGGCCTCCTCGTCGTCGAACTGGCCCTGCCGCCGCGGTACTTCCTGCTGGCGGGCGCCGGCGAGGGGGCCCGCCCCCCAGTCAAGATCATCAAGGGTGCAGAATGACCCGTATGCCCATGACGAACGCTCCGAAGACGGCAACGATCGACGATGCCCGCATGGTCGGCCGCACGCTGGCCGCCGCCTTCGAGGACGACCCGATGATGCGCTGGTTCTTCCCCGAAGACGCCTCTCGCGAGGCGGGAATGAGCCGCTACTTCACCACGCTGTTCACCCGGCAGTACGTCCATCACGGCGTGTGCGAGCGCACCGACGCCGCGGCCTCCTTCTGGGTGGCGCCCGAGGGCCGGGCGAAGGCCGTACCCGACGCGGAGACCGTCCAGGAGCTCCAGGACATCCTCGGCGACCGGGCCGCGTTGTTCCGCGAGGCCGTCGAGGAGGCCGTGCAGCACGCCCCGACCGAGCCGCACTGGTACCTGGCGGTGATCGGCGCCGACCCCGCCGCCCGCGGCCAGGGGCACGGGGCGGCCCTGCTGCGCTCGGGTCTGGCGCAGGCCGACGCGGCGGGCCTGCCGGTGTACCTGGAGTCCTCCAAGCCCGACAACCTGCCCTTCTACGAGCACTTCGGCTTCACCGTGCTCGGGCGAGCGCGGCTCCCCGGAGGCGGCCCGGCCCTGTGGGCGATGCGCCGCGCACCACGCACCCCGGCCGGGGCCTGACACCGCCGCCCGGTGCCGGCCGCCGCCGGCCCGGCACCGGGCACGGCGAGCCGGGGGCGGTCCCGGCGAACAGGGCTACGCTCGAAGGCCCTGAGGCCTGCCGCTGTCACCGTCCCGCCGGGGAGCCGCCATGGACACGCCCGCACCGAACGCACCCGCACCGAACACACCCGCCGAGCCGGTGGACGACGCCGGCGAGCCGGCCTGCCTGCTGCACCTCGTCTGCGACGCATGCGGATGCCTCGACCCCGGCCGCGCCACCCCCGACTGCCCCCGGTGCAGCGCCCCCTTCGACCACTAGACCGTTTCCTTCAGACCGCTTCCTCCAGGTCGTCGGGGCCGCCGGTCGATGCCCGCGGGCAACGGGCGGCGCCCCGGGAAGCGGACCGCTGGGGGCCGCTCCCGGGGCGCCGTGTCGTACGGGCCGCGCCGGTGGTTCAGTTCGTCTGGTAGACGCCGAAGATGTCGACCACGAGGTCGATGTCGTCCCAGCCCCGGTTCCAGAAGTCGACGATGCCGTTGTCCCCCATGCCGGCCTGGACCAGGTTCGGGACGGTCTCGGACCGCTTCCAGTTCAGGTTGGAGGAGTTGGGCGGGGTGGGCCAGCCGGCCCAGCCGCCCTGGTAGGCGCTCAGCGTGTTCGGGTCCGGGGAGACCGTGAGGTACCCCTCGCCCCGGGTGTTGGTGACCGTCGCGTTCAGCACGTAGGCCGTGTTGGCGGGGCGCTGGGTGGACAGCGGCATGTAGATGTAGCCCTGGCCCTCCAGCGGGCCCCACTCCCAGTCCGAGCTGTCACGGGTGTCGAGCAGACGCTCCGGGACGAAGGGCAGGTAGGCGCCCCGGCTGCCGACGCGGTAGTAGCCGACGACGTCGACGATCACGTCGGTTCCGCTCCAGGCGCCGTTGCGGAAGTTGACCGAGCCGTCGGGGCCGACCGGCACGATCACGGAGTTCGCGACCGTCTGGCCGGCGCGGAAGTTGACGTTGGACGTGATCGGGACACTGCCCCCGCTGGGGAACACCGTCAGGTGGCCGGCCTCGCGCGGGTTCGTGACCGTCACGTTCAGCGCGACCGCCGTGGCGTCGTCCGGGATGCCGTCCCGGCCGGCGAACTTGGTGCCGAAAGTGGCCTGCCCGCGGACCTGGCCCTGCGCGGTGCCCGTGCCGTTGCGGGTGTCGACGAAGCGCGACGGGTTGATCGGCGTGTAGCCGCTGGACGTGGTCCGGGTGAAGTAGCCGGTGACGTCGGCGATCAGGTCGACCGACTCCCAGCCGCCGTTGTACAGGTCGACGTAGCCGTTCCTGTCGACCGGCACGATGACCAGGTTCGGGACGGTCTGCCCCTTGGCGAAGTTGACGTTCGACGTGTTCGGACGCTCACTGCCCTCGGGCCAGACCGTCACGTGGCCGGCGCTGTTGGTGTTGGTGGCGGTGACGTTGAGCACCACGGCCGTGACCCCCGTGGGGATGTCGCCGTTGCCGGAGATCCTCACCCGGGTGGTGCCGTACGCGGGGATCTTGGCCTTCGGCCCGCCCGTGCCGTTGCGGGTGTCCAGGAGACGGGTCGGCTTGTACGGCGTGAAGTCGGAACCCGGCGTGACGACGGCGAGCGAGTTGCTGCCCCGCTCGCCCGTACCGTCCTTCAAGGTGACCTTGATCGTGTAGGCGCCGATCTCCGAATAGGAGTGGGCCACGGTCTGGTTGGTGGGACCGTAGGTGTCGAACACGTCGTAGCTGCCGTCGCCCCACTCGATGAACGCCGAGATCTGGGCGTCCGGGTCGATGCTGACGGCGAGGCTCAGGCTGATCCCGCGGGCGCTGGTGCCCTTGGCGGACAGCCCGACCGTCGGCTCCGAGGCGGCGCTCCCCTGCGCCTGGGCGTCGCCCTTGCCGGCGGGCCGGACGGTACGCTCGGCGGCGCTCGTGAAGGTGCTGAAGTTCGACGCCGCGGCCTTGCCGAGGTCCGCGTCCGGAGCGCTCAGCCCGTGCGCGTCGGGCTTGGCCGGGCCGTCGGCCTGGGCCATGCCAGGGACGAGACCTACGCCGGCCGCGATGACGGCGGCGGAAACTATGAGTCGGCGATTGCGCACCGGCCCCCCATTTTCTGTTGATGCTTGAACGGGTTCGAAAGCTCGCCCAGAGTACACAGGGAACGGGCCGGTTGATCACCCAATATCGGCGCGGGAACGACCGGCCCAGATCCCGGCCCAGATCCCGGCCCAGATCCCGGCCCAGATCCCGGCCCAGGTCCCGGTCCAGGTCCCGCCCAGCGAGGCCGAACTCGGCTGCCTCCGCTCCCGGCGCCCGGGGCGTCCGGCCACGGTGGACGCGGCCGGGCAACCGCGGGTGAACCCGGTGGGGTTCTTCCCCTTCCACGCGTGGGGGCTCTGAGCGGCCACCCCGGGCCGCCCCGCCGTCGGGCCGGGCAGCCCGGCGGCGGGGCGGTCGGGTCAGACCCGGTTGCCGCGCTTGGCGGAGTAGTTGGCCCGGCCCTCCGCCGACTTCAGCCGCCAGTCGCGGCGGATCTCCGACCGCAGCCGGGCGTCCGTCTTCGCCACGATCCGCTGGTTCTCCCGCAGGAGCTTGCGGTAGCTCTCCAGGCGCCGTTCCGGCAGGGCCCCCGATTCCAACGCGGCGAGCACCGCGCATCCCGGCTCCGCCTCGTGGGCGCAGTCGTGGAAGCGGCACTGCGCGGCGTAGTCCTCGATCTCGGAGAAGACCTGCCCGACGCCCGCCTCCGCGTCGAACAGCCCGACGCCGCGCAGGCCCGGGGTGTCGATGAGGACCCCTCCGCCCGGCAGGACGAGGAGGTTGCGGGTGGTCGTGGTGTGACGGCCCTTGCCGTCGACGTCACGGGTGGCCTGGACCTCCATGGCCTCCGTGCCGAGCAGCGCGTTCGCCAGGGTGGACTTGCCCGCGCCGGAGACGCCCAGCAGGACGCTGGTGCCGTCGGCGACGATCGCACCCAGGACGTCGGTGCCCTCCCCGGTGTGGGAGGAGACGGTGAGGACCTGGACGCCCGGGGCGGTGGTCTCCACGTCCTGGACCAGGTGGCCGAGGGTGACCGGGTCCGGGACGAGGTCCGCCTTGGTGAGGACGATCAGCGGCTGCGCCCCCGACTCCCAGGCCAGGGCCAGGAAGCGCTCGATGCGCCCCAGGTCGAGCTCCACGGCGAGGGATACCGCGATGATCACGTGGTCGACGTTCGCGGCGAGGATCTGCCCCTCGGACCGCTGCGACGAGGTGGAGCGCACGAAGGCGGTCCGGCGCGGCAGGTATGCCTTCACGTACCGCGGGTTGCCCGCGGTCTCGACTGCGGCCCAGTCCCCCGTGCAGATGACGCGCAGCGGGTCGTGGGGGGTGACGAAGGCGGTGTCGGCGCGGACGATGCCGTCGGCGGTCAGTACGTCGCACTGACCGCGGTCGACGCGTACGACACGGCCGGGTACGAGGCCCTGCTCGGCGTACGGGATGAACTCGGCCGCCCACGCGTCGTCCCAGCCGAGGGGGGTGAGGGTGTGCGAGAGCGAGGCCTGCGGGAAAGCGGAGAAAGACAAGGGGAACCCTTCACAGGGTGGCCCCGGCCGCACGCGCCCGCCCTGCGGCGGCACGCGAAGAGAGGTGTGAGGTCAGCCGGAGACCACGGAGGTCACATCGATGGTCTTCTGAGTGCGGGCAGCGCCCTGCGCAATGACAGTCATCAATGAACTCACCTCCGGGTCATACACGTTGCCGTGGTCCCTCACCGCTCGGCGGGAACGTCCCCACCGTAACAAGCACGCTCGCGTCGGGGCCACTCCTTTTCCCCGAGACGTTTCCCGGGAGGTTCTCCGCGCCGTTTTCCGCCTCGTCAGCCGAGTGCCCCGCCGAGGCGCCGGGCCAGCACCTGTCCCGGCCAGTCCCCGGACAGGAAGCGGTCGGTGGGCGTGAAGCCGCTGCGTTCGTAGAACGCGACCAGTTCGCCCCCGCCGCCCGCCCAGCAGTCGACCCGCAGGAGGGTGATGCCGGCCCCCAGGGTCTCCTCGGCGGCGTGCGCCAGCAGTGCGGCGCCGATGCCCCGGCCGGCGTGCCGCCGGTCGGAGACCAGCAGCCGCACGTACCGCTCGGGCTCCCCGGCCGGTGCGATCGGCAGCTGCGGGCTGGGCCCGGAGTCCAGCACCAGGGCTCCGACGGGCACCCCGTCCAGCTCCGCGACGTACGGGGTGTTCTCTGTGGTGTAGCGCTCCACCCGCTCCGTGCCGCCGGGCCGCCGCGAGTACGGGACCGTGCCCCACTGCTCGGTGTTCCCGCGGGCGTTCATCCAGGCCACGGCGGAGTCGAGCATGTCCAGCAGGGCCGGTGCGTCCGCCGGGCCGCCCGGTCGGATCCGTATCGTGTGTGCGCTGTCGTTCATTTCCGGAAGCCTATGCGCGGAAGCGGACCGGCAGGTGCTTGACGCCGTTGGCGAAGTCCGAGCGCAGCCGCCGGACTTCGCCGGTGAGCTCGAAGTCGGTGTGGTGGCGCGGGAGTTCCCGGGTCAGCGCCTTGATCCGGGTGCGGGCCAGGCCCGCGCCCGGGCAGAAGTGCGTTCCCCCACCGAGGGCGAGGTGCTCTTGGGCGTACGGCGCATGTCGGGCCCGCACGGCCGGGGCGGGGCGGCCCGGGAGCCGCCGCGCCGGGTGTGCGCCGTCCGCCCGGCGGCGGGCGTCGACGGGCCGGAACGCGGCAGGGGCGGCGCCGCCCCCGCACTCGTCCGGCTTCCCGACACAGCAAGCGCGCACATCTGACGCACCGTCAATCCTCGTGCGCTGCCCGGTCCGGGACGCGGGGCAGCCGGTGCTGCTGGCGGGCAGGACCGGGTGGACGGTGTCCGTTTCGTTCAAGACCGCGGAGCCCGGGATGCCTAGCCTGCCGGCATGACTCCACGACTCGACATGATCGGCATGGTCGTCTCCGACATGGCCGCCTCGCTCGCCTTCTACCGCCGCCTCGGCCTGGACGTGCCGGCCGAGGCCGACGGCCTCCCCCACGTCGAGGCCACGCTCCCGGGAGGGCTGCGCATCGGCTGGGACACCGAGGAGACCGTCCGGTCCTTCGACCCGTCCTGGACCCCGCCCACCGGCGAGGGCCGCCGGGACCTGGCCTTCCTGTGCGACTCCCCCGCCGAGGTGGACGCCCTGTACGACGACCTGACCCGGGCCGGCTACCGAGGCCATCTGAAGCCCTGGGACGCCTTCTGGGGGCAGCGCTACGCCGTGGTCCTCGACCCGGACGGCTGCGGCGTCTCCCTCTTCGCCCCGGCGGCGCCCCCCGAGTAGGCGGTCAGCGTGGTCCCGGCCAGCGCGCGCACCTCGCGCGCGAGGTGGGCCTGGTCGGCGTAGCCGGCCGCGTGCGCCACCTCGGCGTACGGCAGGCCCCCGTCCGCCAGGGCCAGGGCCAGGGCCCGGCGCAGGCGCAGGATGCGGCCGAGCTTGCGCGGTCCGTACCCGAAGGCGTCCAGGGAGCGCCGGTGCAGCCGCCGCTCCCCCAGGCCCGCCGCGGCCGCGATCGCGGCCACCGGCTGCCCGGCCCGCAGCCGGGCTACGACCTCGGCGGCCAAGGGGTCGGCCGGCCCGGTGTCGGCCGCGCGGGCCCGGGCCACTGCTTCGAGGCCTGCGCGCGGGTCCCCGTACGCCGCCACCAGTCCGGTGAGGCGGCGTACCTCCCGGGCGGGCCACAGGTCGGCGAGCGCGACCCGCCGGTCCCGCAGGACGTGCGCCGGTACGCCGAGCAGCGCGGGCGCGGTGCCGGGCGCGAGCCGGATCCCGGCGACGGCCCCCGCGTGCACTTCCCCGGCGGGATGGGGTCCTGTGTCGGGCCCGGCCACGAGGAGCCGTCCGCCGGCCCAGAGCAGGTCCATGCACCCGTCGGGCAGCACCACGCCGGCGCCGCCCTCGACCTGCCACAGCACGGCTCCCGGCACGCCGGCCGACGCTGTCTCCTCGTACACGGCTCCAGGCTACGCCCGCCCCTCCCGTGCGATCGGCCCGGCCGGGCCGCCGTGCGCCCTGGCCCGCCCCGCCCCGCCGCCCCGGCCGCCCCCCGCTCGGGCTGTCAGTGCTTGCGCAGGCGCGAGTGGTAGTCCTCCGGCGGCAGGAACTTCGACCAGCGTTCCGGGAACTCCGACGGCATGGCGTCGTCCTCGTCGTCCTCCGACTCGCCCTCCGCCATCGCCCGCCAGGCGGCGGCCCGCGCGATGAGCTGCGCGGCCTCCGCCTCCCGGATCCGCTCGTTCGCCTCGCGCGCCGCCGCCGTGGCCACCGACGGCCAGACGCGGTCGATGGCGGCGTTCACGGCCGCGCCGACGAGCACCGCGAAGGCCGAGATGCCGATCCAGAGGAGGACGGCGACGGGCGCGGCCAGGGAGCCGTAGATGGTCGGCCCCTCCACGGTGTTGGTGAGGTAGATCCGCAGCAGGAACGAGCCCAGCACCCACATGGCCAGTGCCACCAGCGCGCCCGGCACGTCCTCGATCCACGGCGAGCGCACGGGCACGGACACGTGGTAGAGCGTCGTCAGGAAGGCGATGGACAGCAGGGTCACGGTCGGCCAGTACAGGACGGCGATCACCTCGGTGCCCCACGGCACGAGCCGGACGACGGCGTCCGGGCCGACCACCATCAGCGGCAGCACGATGGCGCCGATCAGCAGGGCGATGACGTAGAGCAGGAAGGCCAGCAGCCGGGTCTTGACGATGCCGCGGTGGCCGTCGAGCCCGTACATCACGGTGATGGTGTCGATGAAGACGTTGACGGCGCGGGATCCCGACCACAGGGCGAAGGCGAATCCGAGGGAGATCAGGTCGGGCCGGCCACTGCGGGTGACGTCGTCCAGGAGGGGTCTGGCGATGTCGTTGACGCCGCGGTCGGACAGGACCGTGCCGACCGCGCGCAGGATGTTCTCCTCGATGCTCTCGACGGTACGGGTGTCCGTCCACCCGTCGACGTAGCCGAGCAGGCCCAGCAGGCCCAGGAAGAGCGGGGGCAGCGAGAGCAGGGTGAAGAACGCCGCCTCGGCCGCGAGCCCGAGGATCCGGTACTCGATGCACGAGTTGACGGTGTCCTTCAACAGCAGCCAGCCCATCTTCCGCTTCGAGACGTTGCGGTAGAGGGCGCGGGCCCGGTGGAGCCGTCCTGGGATCCGCTCGGGTGTTTCTTTTGCTGGCTGCACGTCCTTACGGTATCCGCATGGCAGCCACCACCCACACAGTCAGCAACCAGGCCCCGCCCCTGGTGGGCTACGACGTCTACGGCGGCGATCGGGCCCTCACCGAGGGCGTCGAGCGTCACCTGGCGTCCGCGGATCCCGAACTCCTCGGCGAGGTACGGGCGGAGCTCGCGGACCTCGGGCGCGCGGCCGGTTCCGCGCAGGCCCAGGAATGGGGCGCGCAGGCGAACGAGAACCCTCCGAAACTGCGCACGCACGACCGGTACGGGAACCGTATCGACGAGGTGGAGTTCCACCCGGCCTGGCACCGGCTGCTCGGGCACGCGGTGTCCTCCGGGCTGACCGACGCCTGGGGCCGGCCGGCCGGGCACCTGCGCCGCGCCGCCGGGTTCTTCCTGTGGTCGCAGGCGGAGGCCGGCCACGGTTGCCCCGTCTCGATGACGCACGCGGCCGTGCCGGCCCTGCGGGCCGATCCGTCGATCGCAGCCGAGTGGGAGCCGCGGCTGACCTCGCACGTGTACGAGGAGGGCCTGCGGCCGGCGGCGCGGAAGGCCGGCGTGCTCTTCGGCATGGGGATGACCGAGAAGCAGGGCGGCAGCGACGTACGGGCCAACACGACGGCCGCCGTGCCGCTGGGCGCGTCCGGCGAGTACCTGCTGACCGGGCACAAATGGTTCTGTTCGGCGCCGATGTGCGACGGCTTCCTGGTGCTGGCACAGGCTCCGGGCGGGCTGACCTGCTTCCTGGTGCCGCGGGTGCTGGAGGACGGCACGCGCAACGTCTTCGCGATCCAGCGGCTGAAGGACAAGCTGGGCAACAAGTCGAACGCGTCGAGCGAGGTCGAGTTCGACGGGACGTGGGCGCGACGGGTCGGCGAGGAGGGCCGCGGGGTGCGGACCATCATCGAGATGGTCGCGGCGACCCGGCTGGACTGCGTCATCGGCTCGGCCGCGCTGATGCGGCAGTCGCTGACGCAGGCGGTGCACCATGCGGAGCACCGCTCTGCTTTCGGAGCACCGCTCATCGACCAGCCGCTGATGCGCAACGTGCTCGCGGACCTCGCCCTGGAGTCGGAGGCCGCCACCACCCTGACGCTGCGCCTGGCCGCCGCCTACGACGCCGGGACCGAGCAGGAGAAGGCCTTCCTGCGCCTGGCCGTGCCCGCCGCGAAGTACTGGGTGACGAAGCGGTGTACGCCGATGGTGGCCGAAGCCCTGGAGTGTCTGGGTGGCAACGGCTACGTCGAGGAGTCCGGGCTGCCGAGACTGCTGCGCGAATCCCCGCTCAACTCCATCTGGGAGGGCTCGGGCAACGTCCAGGCCCTGGACGTGCTGCGCGCCCTCCAGCGGGAGCCGCAGGCGCTGAACGCCTTCCTCCAGGAGGTGGGCCTGGCCCGGGGCGCCGACCACCGGCTGGATTCGGCGATCAAGGACCTGCTGACGGATCTCGCCGATCTGGAGGGCATCGAGGCGCGGGCCCGCCGGGTCGTGGAGCGCATGGCTCTGGTGCTGCAGGGATCGCTGCTGGTCCGATGGGCTCCGCCGGAGGTCGCGGACGCCTTCTGCGCCTCGCGGCTGGGCGGTGACTGGGGTACGGCCTTCGGCACGCTGCCGCACAGCCTGGATCTGCGCGCGGTCGTGGAACGGGCGCGGATCGCGCGCTAGGGAGGAGCCCCCGTCGGGCTCCCCTGCGGTCCCCAAACCGCTCCGAGCCGGGATCCGGGCCCGTCGACCGGCCCAGAGGTGGCGCCGCGCCGACTCGGCACCACCTCTGATCCGAAGCCCCGAGGAGGAGCTGTCACGCCGCTCGGGCGGCGTGCGGACATTTTCGGTCGGGCGGACGGAACTTGGCGAGGGTTGCATACCGTTGCAACCTGTGAGTCGGCAGCCGCCCGTCGGGGGCGCCGGGGGGAAGCGGTTCGAGGCGCCGCGGACCGGCACCTGGGGAACCGCCGGGCGGCCGGCGTCGTACGTCCTGTTCGCACGGGGAGGTTCCGGTGGCCGACACCACAGGCATCACGGTCGATGTGGCACGCATCTCGGCCATGCACCCTCGGGAGGCCACGCGCCTGCTCAAGGGGGTGCGCGCGGCCGCGCTGGCGGGCGACCGCCCGCCGGCCGCGCCCCGGCCGGAGATCGCGGAGTCCTGGCGCCGCATGCTGGCCGGCGGGGTGCACCCGGACCGGGACGCGCGCTCGCGGATGCTGTCGGCCGCCGAGACGGAGGAGCGGCGCCACGTCTCCCCGCTGCGGGAGGTCCTTCCCGTGCTGCGGGAGGGCCTGCTGCCCGCGCTCGACGGGGCGCTCCACATCATGGTCGTCGCGGACGCGGACGGGAGGCTGCTGTGGCGGGAGGGCCACACGTCCATCCTGCGCAAGGCGGACCGGCTCGGCTTCGCGGTCGGGGCCGACTGGGACGAGGCCGTCGTCGGCACGAACGGTGTGGGGACCGCCCTGGTGGCCCGGCGGCCGGTCCAGGTGTTCTCGGCGGAGCACTTCGTCTCCAGCCACCACGACTGGACCTGCGCCGGGGCGCCCGTGCGCGACCCGCGGGACGGCCGGCTGCTGGGCGTGGTCGACGTCAGCGGGCCGCTGGCCACCATGCATCCGGCGACGCTGGCCTGGGTGAGCTCGGTGGCCCGGCTCGCGGAACGGGAGCTGCGGATCCGGCACCTGGAGTCGCTGGAGCGGCTGCGGGCGGTGGCGGCCCCGCTGCTGGCCCGGCTGCCCGGACGGGCGCTGGCCGTGGACCCGCACGGCTGGACGGCCGCGGTGACGGGGCTGGCCCCGGCGGACCGGATCCCCCTGCCGAAGGACTTCGCGCCGGGCCGGGTGTGGCTGCCGCAGCTCGGCGACTGTGTGGCAGAGCCGCTGCCCGGCGGCTGGCTGCTGCGGGTCGCGCCGGACCGTACGGGCACGGCCGCGACCCGGGTCGTACTGGACCTCAGCCGGTCGGGTTCCTGGTCGGCGACGGTGTACGGGTCGTCCGGGAGCTGGTCGCAGGAGCTGAGCCCGCGCCACGCGGAGCTGCTGTTCCTGCTGGCGGAGAGCCCGCGGGGGCGCTCGGCGGCGGAGCTGTCGGCGGAGGTCTTCGGTGACCCGGCCCGTACGGTGACGGTGCGGGCGGAGCTGTCGCGCGTACGCCGCCACCTCGCGGGCGTCCTGGCCCACCGGCCGTACCGCTTCGCGGAGGACGTCGAGGTGGAGCTGCTCCGCCCCGAGGACCCGGCCGCGCTGCTCCCGCACTCCACCGCCCCGGCGGTGGTCCGGGCCCGCCTGGGCCGGACGGGACCCGGCATGATTCCCTGAGCTGCATGAGCACTATCACACTCACCACCTGGTCGTTGGAGATGACCTCTCCGGCGGATCTCATCCCGGCGGCTCCGGCGGGCCCGGAAATATCCATCGTGCGGTCGGAGGTGCCCTCCCCCGAGTTCAGCCGCTTCCTCTACGCCTCGGTGGGCGGCGACATCCACTGGACGGACCGGCTGTCCCTGACCCGCGCGCAGTGGGTGGAACAGCTCGGCCGGCCGGGGGTGGAGACGTGGGTGGCGTACGACCGCGGCACGCCGGCCGGGTACGTGGAGCTCGACCCGCAGGACGACGGCGTGGTGGAGATCATGTACTTCGGCCTGCTCCCCGACTTCCGCGGCCGCCGCATCGGGGGGCACCTGCTGTCCGTGGGCGTGGAACGGGCGTGGGACCTCGCGTCGCGCTGGCCGCAGCGCGAGCCGACCCGCCGGGTGTGGGTCCACACCTGCAGCCAGGACGGCCCGACGGCGATGGCGAACTACCAGAGGCGCGGCTTCAAGGTCTTCAGGACGGAGACGGAAGAGAAGGAAGAGACCCCGATCCCGGGCCCCTGGCCGGGCGCGTAGCCGCTGGGCGTGCCCCGCGGATCGCCTCCGGCGGCGGGCCGGTGCCCGCCGCTGCCCTCGCCGGGCACTGCCGCTGATCCCCTCCGGCTGCGGGCCGGTGGCCGCGCCTCAAACGCCGGCGGGGCCGG